>JBCCDU010000165.1:0-1709 GCA_039030715.1 Pseudomonadota bacterium | reverse complement strand
GTATCACGCGGCGCAGGGGCAGGGGCATCGCAACATCTGCCTCATTCCGATGAGTGCCCATGGGACGAACCCGGCCTCGGCGCAGATGGTGGGCTGGAAGGTTGTGGTGGTGAAGTCGGCGGAGAACGGGGACATCGATCTTGATGATTTCCGTGCCAAGGCGGAACAGCATTCGGAGAACCTCGCGGGCTGCATGATCACCTATCCGTCGACCCATGGGGTGTTCGAGGAGACGGTGACAGAGGTGACTCGCATCACCCACGCCCACGGTGGGCAGGTCTATATCGACGGGGCGAATATGAACGCGATGGTGGGACTCAGCCGCCCCGGTGATCTGGGCGGCGATGTGAGCCATCTCAACTTGCACAAGACCTTCTGTATCCCGCATGGCGGGGGTGGCCCGGGTATGGGACCGATTGGGGTGAAGGCGCATCTGGTGCCGCATTTGCCCGGGGAGCCGAACGGCGGGGAGGGGGCCGTGTCGGCGGCGCCCTTTGGCTCGCCCTCGCTTTTGCCGATTTCCTGGGCCTATTGCCTGATGATGGGCGGCGAGGGTCTGACGCAGGCGACGCGGGTGGCGATCCTGAACGCGAACTACATCGCGCAGCGGTTGGAGGGGGCCTATGACGTGCTCTACAAAGGGCCGACGGGGCGCGTGGCGCATGAGTGCATTCTTGATGTGCGGCCCTTCGCGGAAAGCGCCGGGATCACGGTGGAGGACATCGCCAAGCGGTTGATCGATTGCGGGTTTCACGCGCCGACGATGAGCTGGCCGGTGGCGGGCACGCTGATGGTGGAGCCGACGGAGAGCGAGACCAAGGCGGAGCTGGACCGGTTCTGCGACGCGATGCTGGCGATCTGCGCGGAGATCGCGGCGGTGGAGGCCGGCGAGATGGACGCGGAGAACAACCCGCTGAAACATGCGCCGCATACGGTTGAAGACCTCGTGGGCGACTGGGAGCGGCCTTACACGCGCGACGAAGGATGCTTCCCGCCGGGCGCCTTCCGGGTGGACAAATATTGGCCGCCGGTGAACCGGGTCGACAATGTTTATGGCGACCGGCATCTGGTCTGCACCTGCCCGCCGATGGAGGAGTATGCCGAGGCGGCGGAGTAGGGCATCTGAGACAGAGAAACGGGGAGCGGCTCTTCCAACCCCTCCCCGTTTAAGAAGCGTTTTGCTCCTCCTGGCGCGGTGACCGGTGCCCCCACCTTCGCCGCAAATTCTCTTTTGCATAGGTGGAGTTAACATCCGGTTTTCAGCGCGGTGACGTCTATTCGCGGGCGCGCAGCACCTGGGCGGGTTTGGCGTTGATCGGGGCCCAGGCGAAGGCGAGACCGGCCAGCAGGGTGGCGAGCGCACCGCCGAGGATGATCCCGAGTGCCGAGGACCACATGACCGAGAAGTCGGTGTCCATGATGAAATGGCTGACCGCCCAGCCGCCCGCGATGCCCGCGGCCAGCGCCACCACGCCCGCGCAGAGGCCCAGCAGCGCCGAGCGCAGGGCAAAGCTCATCAGGATGCTGCGGCGAGAGGCGCCGAGGGTTTTCAGCACGGCGGCCTCATAGACTCGCGCGTTGGTGCCAGCGGCGGCGGCGCCGATCAGGACGAGGAACCCGGTGAGCAGGGTGGCAGCAGCCCCGTACGACGTGGCAGCGGCCAGCCCGGCAAGCACATCGGCCACGCGGTCGATGGCGTCGCGCACACG
>JBCCDU010000164.1:0-1725 GCA_039030715.1 Pseudomonadota bacterium | reverse complement strand
GCGCTTTTGCTGGCCTTTGCGTCTTTCACGGGGACCGTGCTGCTCTTTGAGCAGATTGCCAAGCTTGAGGATCAGACCCGCGTGATGCAGGCCCAGCAGGAGCTGATGGACGCGCAGACTCGCTTCATGGAGAGCCAGACGCAGCGGCTGCAGGAACAGACCGAAGCGGCGGCGATGCAGAATGAGATCATGACGCTGAACCTGGTGAACCAGCTGCGCGATCAGATGCTGGCCTCCATCGAGACCCGTCCTTTCAGGGAATGGCTGCTGTCCTTCGGACGTGAGGGTCTGGACCAACCGGTTGTCAGCTATGCTACCGAGGCGGATGCATGCGCACTGGGGTTCACGGATGAACCCATGCTGCACTCAGCTCCGAACGATGCGATCTTGGGTGCAATTGCTGATCTGACCCGAAACACGGCTTTGGGGGCCCGGGTCACTACTGCGCTCAAGTTGCTGACACATGATCGCAATGGCGGTGTCGCTCTGGGTGCGACCCTGGTTCTGGAGGAGATCAACCAGCCCTATCTCGAAGGCGAGATTGTCTTGCGGGATGTCATGGTTGCAGAGCCCGTGTTCCTCGGAAGTCCGGACTACGAGATTGTATTTTCGAGATCCTATGTCACCAGTCTGCACTGTCCAAACTGCAATGTTCACCTTGGTGTGTCGGTCATGTTTCAGCAGGCACCGCACAGGTTTTCGGGGCACGGCAATTTGGTGGTTTCGCAGTCCTTGACAAAGCCGCCGAACGGCATCACTGCGGTCAACCGATTGTCGGATCTGCCAGAAGACTGGTCGGGCCAGGAGCTGAGGACGGGTCCCTATATCGGCCCAAGCTACCGTTCCTGGCTGACCCAGGATTGGTCGCGCTCGATCTGCGAGGAATTCGAAGTGATGGCCCGGATCAACCCGTTGTTGAGGGCTGTTGCGCCGGGTGGCTCCTCCGCGCGGGGCGCGGAGGAGTGACGGTTTACCCAAAGACGCGGCCCAATGCGCCATCGACTGCGGCGCAGATCTGGTCGATGTCGTCTTTGGTTGCAATCAGCGCGGGTGAGAAACACAGCGTGTTGTTCTTGCCGGGCAGCGAGCGGTTGGTGGCACCGATGACCACGGCTTGCTTCATGCAGTCGCCGACCACGGCTTGCACCATCTTCTCATCCGCCGGGTCGCGGCTGTCGCGGTCCTTGACCAGCTCTGCACCGAGGAAGAGACCCTTGCCGCGCACGTCGCCGATCACGGCGTGCTTGTCTTTCAGCTCTTCGAGCTTGCCCAGCATGTAGTCGCCCATCTGCACAGTGTTTTCGAGCAGGTTCTCATCCTCGATGATCCGCATGTTTTCGAGTGCCGCCGCCGGGCCTGCGGTGCAGCCGCCGAAGGTGGAGATATCGCGGAAGTAGTTGAGGTGGTCCGAGGTGTCGTCCTTGAACATGTCGAAGACGTCGTTGGTGGTGGCGAGGCAGGAAATTGCCGCGTAGCCCGAGGCCACGCCTTTCGCCATGGTGACCATGTCCGGCTTGATGCCGTAGTGCTGGTAGCCGAACCATTCGCCGGTCCGGCCCACGCCGCAGACGACCTCGTCGATGTGCAGCAGGATGTCGTATTTCTTGCAGATCTCCTGCACGCGCTCCCAATAGCCTTTGGGCGGGACAATCACGCCGCCGCCGGCTGTGACCGGCTCGAGGCAGAGCGCGCCGACGGTGTCGGGACCTTCGCGCAGGATGACCT
>JBCCDU010000163.1:0-1952 GCA_039030715.1 Pseudomonadota bacterium | reverse complement strand
CTTGGGTGCAATTGCTGATCTGACCCGAAACACGGCTTTGGGGGCCCGGGTCACTACTGCGCTCAAGTTGCTGACACAGGATCGCAATGGCGGTGTCGCTCTGGGTGCGACCCTGGTTCTGGAGGAAATCGGCCAGCCCTATCTCGAAGGCGAGATTGTCCTGCGGGATGTCATGGTTGCAGAGCCCGTGTTCCTCGGAAGTCCGGACTACGAGATTGTATTTTCGAGGTCCTATGTCACCAGTCTGCACTGCCCAAACTGCAATGTTCACCTTGGTGTGTCGGTCATGTTTCAGCAGGCACCGCACAGGTTTTCGGGGTACGGCAATTTGGTGGTTTCGCAGTCCGTGACAAAGCCGCCGAACGGCATCACTGCGGTCAACCGATTGTCGGATTTGCCAGAAGACTGGTCGGGCCAGGAGCTGAGGACGGGTCCCTATATCGGCCCAAGCTACCGTTCTTGGCTGACCCAGGATTGGTCGCGCTCGATCTGCGAGGAATTCGAAGTCATGGCCCGGATCAACCCGCTGTTGAGGGCTGTTGCGCCGGGTGGCTCCTCCGCGCGGGGCGCGGAGGAGTGACGGTTTAGCCAAAGACGCGGGTGAGCGCGCCGTCGACGGCACCGACAATCTGGTCGATGTCGTCTTTGGTCGCAATCAGTGCGGGCGAGAAACAGAGCGTGTTGTTCTTGCCGGGCAGCGAGCGGTTGGTGGCGCCGATGACCACGGCTTGCTTCATGCAGTCGCCGACGACGGCTTGCACCATCTTCTCATCCGCCGGGTCACGGCTGTCGCGGTCCTTGACGAGCTCCGCGCCGAGGAAGAGGCCCTTGCCGCGCACGTCGCCGATGACGGCGTGCTTATCTTTCAGCTCTTCGAGCTTGTCCAACATGTAGTTGCCCATGGCGGTGGTGTTTTCGAGCAGGTTCTCATCTTCGATGATCCGCATGTTCTCCAGCGCTGCTGCCGGGCCCGCGGTGCAGCCGCCGAAGGTGGAGATATCGCGGAAGTAGTTGAGGTGGTCCGAGGTGTCGTCCTTGAACATGTCGAAGACTTCATTGGTGGTGGCGAGGCAGGAGATCGCGGCATAGCCCGAGGCCACGCCTTTCGCCATCGTCACCATATCCGGCTTGATGCCGTAGTGCTGGTAGCCGAACCACTCGCCGGTCCGGCCCACGCCGCAGACGACCTCGTCGATGTGCAGCAGGATGTCATACTTTTTGCAGATCTCCTGCACGCGCTCCCAGTAGCCCTCAGGCGGAACGATCACGCCGCCGCCAGCGGTCACCGGCTCGAGGCAGAGCGCGCCCACGGTGTCGGGACCTTCGCGCAGGATGACCTCTTCGATCTGGTTGGCGGCCCATTCGCCGTAGTTTGTATCCGGCGCGCCCTCCTGCTCGTGCTTGCGGTATTCCAGGCAGTGCGGCACGCGCACGAAGCCCGGCGTGTAGGGGCCGTATTGCGCGTTGCGCTCGTCCTGGCCACCCGCCGAGAGGCAGGCGATGGTTGTGCCGTGATAGTCGCGGTCGCGGTAGAGGATCTTGTGCTTCTTGCCGCCGTAGCGCTTGTGCGCGATCTGGCGGACCATCTTGAAGGCCTTCTCATTCGCCTCGGATCCGGAGTTGGCGTAGTAGACGCGGTCAAGGCCGGGCATCTTGGTCAGCAGCTTTTCGGCAAAGAGCGCGCCCGGCACGGATCCTACGGTGCCGCCGAAGAAGTTCATCTTCACAATGGCATCGCGCACGGCATCGCCCATGCTCTCGCGGCCGTAGCCCACGTTTACCGTCCAGACCCCGCCGGAGACGGCGTCGATGTGCTCGATGCCCTTCTGGTCCCAGACCCGCAGGCCCTTGCCTTCGATGATGATCTTGGGATCGGCGCCCGTGAAGAAAGGCTGGTGCTGGATCAGGTGATGCCAGACATTTGCGCGGTCCGCTTCGACGACGCGGCTGAG
>JBCCDU010000162.1:0-2110 GCA_039030715.1 Pseudomonadota bacterium | reverse complement strand
GAATGCCCCCATCGAGGAGACGCGGTTCGGCGTCTTCCGGATGTGAGTGGGGCCGTGTCGGTGGGCTGTCTGTTTCACGTCGGTATCGCGTCGGTATTACGTCGGTGCGCAGCGCGCGGGAGGATAAGGATATGGTAACGCTTGAGGAGCTCAAAAAACGCTATCCGGGCGCGGAGGTGTTCAGCTTTGGTGACACGCCAGAGTTGATCGCGGTGCTGACCGATCTTGTGCGCTCGGGCGTCAAGCGGGCGACCTGTTCGGCCGTGGCCGACATCGACGCGGGAAAGCAGGAGGTCCCGCAGATCGGGCGGCGGGACATCGTGCTCGATGCCGATGGGGCGCCTGCGTTTGTCATCGAAACCCTGGAGCTGCGCGAGACAACCTGGGAGACCATTACCGAGGAGATGGCGCTGGCCGAGGGCGAGAACGAGACGCTGGAGGGCTGGCGCGCGGATCACAAGCGGTACTTTGAGCGCCACGGCATCTTTGCGCCCGACATGAAGCTGCTCTGGGAGCGCTTCGAGGTGATCGAAGATTTCGGAGCGGAGGCATGAAGAGCATCAAGGGGCTGGGCGACCGGATCACGGATGCGGTCAGCGGGCTGACCCTGCCCAAGCTGGGGCGCGAGGTCGAGCTGCCGGTCTATCTCATCCACAATTCCACGGATGCGGAGGATTACTTCTTCATCTTTGATTTCGAGGAGTTCGTGGAGCAGTCGCGGCAGGGCTGGTTCGTGCGGCCGAAACTGCGGCTCTGGGCCGGGCGGTCGGATTTCAACCGGCGCGCCTTTGCCCGCCAGTTCCGCGAGAGCTTTGCGCAGGAGTTCGAGCTGGCGCGGGTGGAACTGGCAGCACGCCCGGAGGCCAAGCGCGGCTGGTTCGGCGGCTTGCCGGGGTTCTTTCGCGACATTGCGGCCCCGTCGCTGCCCGGCATGCTGGCAAACCTGGTGCTGCTGGTCGCGGTCTCGGCGGGGACGAAGGTGCTGGGGCAGATCCTGCCGACCAGCTGGACGCGGCAGAAGACGGATGCGCAGAAGCTGGAAGAGGGCATTACGGAGACCCGGGGCAAGGTGGACGCGGCGCTCAGCCAGATCGAGATCACGCTGCATATGGAGCTCTATCGACACGCCTGGCGCGGGGTGCCGCCGGGACGCTTGACCGGCGTCGATTACGACGCCTGGCCGCTGCCCAACTATGTGCGGCAACACTTGATGGATGGAACTTCGGGATCATGGTGGTGAGATATGTTTGAGACGATCCTGATTGCGAACCGGGGCGAGATTGCCTGCCGCGTGATGGAGACGGCGCGGGCTATGGGCGTGCGCACCGTGGCCGTCTATTCCGATGCGGATGCCGAGGCCAAGCATGTGGCGATGGCCGACCGGTCGGTGCACATCGGCGGATCGGCCCCGGCTGAAAGCTATCTGCGCGGCGATGCGATCATTCAGGCCGCCTTGGAGACCGGTGCCCAGGCGATCCACCCGGGCTACGGGTTTCTGAGCGAGAACCCGGCATTTGTGGAGGCGGTCGAGGCGGCGGGGCTCACGTTTATTGGGCCATCGGCAAAGGCGATCCGCGCGATGGGCCTGAAGGATGCGGCCAAGGCGCTGATGGTCGAGGCCGGGGTGCCGGTGGTGCCGGGCTATCACGGGGCGGATCAGGGTGATGCCCTGCTGGCGGAGGAGGCGGAGAAGATCGGCTATCCGGTGCTGATCAAGGCCGTGGCGGGCGGCGGTGGCAAGGGGATGCGGCTGGTCGAGGGCGCGGATGACTTTGCGGCGGCACTGGCCTCGGCGCGCAGCGAGGCCAAGACGGCCTTCGGCAACGCGGATGTGCTGGTGGAGAAATTCGTCAGCCAGCCAAGGCATATTGAAGTGCAGGTCTTTGGGGATGGTCAGAAGGCGGTGCATCTCTTCGAGCGGGATTGCTCGCTGCAGCGGCGGCATCAGAAGGTGATCGAAGAGGCGCCGGCACCCGGCATGACCGAGGAGATGCGCGCGGCGATGGGGGCGGCAGCGGTGCGCGCGGCGGAGGCCATCGGCTATGCGGGCGCAGGGACCGTCGAGTTTATCGTGGATGGCTCGGGCGGGCTGTCGCCCGATGGGTTCTTC
>JBCCDU010000161.1:0-2381 GCA_039030715.1 Pseudomonadota bacterium | reverse complement strand
CGAAGATATGGCAGCGGTGAACGATACGATCCGCGATCGGATGAACTCGGCCCACGCGCCGCGCATCCCCGAGATTTCAGCCCATCTGATCGAGGCGGGAGGCAAGCGCCTGCGCCCGATCCTGACCCTGGCGGCGGCCCGGATGTGTGGCTATACGGGACATGACCACGTGAAGCTGGCGGCGGTGGTAGAGTTCATCCACACAGCCACCCTGCTGCATGACGATGTGGTTGATGAGAGCGAGAAGCGCCGCGGCAAGGCGACCGCAAACATCCTGTTCGACAACATTTCCAGCGTGCTGGTCGGCGACTACCTGTTCGCACGGGCGTTCCAGTTGATGGTCGAGACCGGCAGTCTGAGGGTGCTGGGCATTCTGTCCAACGCCGCTGCCGTGATTGCCGAGGGCGAGGTGCTGCAACTGACAACTGCCCATGACCTGACCACCAATGTCGAACGGTACGAACAGGTGATCCGGGGCAAGACTGCGGCGCTGTTCTCGGCCGCGACCGAGGTGGGCGGCGTGATCGCCAAGGCGCCGGAGGATCAGGTGGGTGCGCTGAACACCTTTGGCGACGGGTTGGGCATGGCCTTCCAGCTTGCCGACGATCTGCTGGACTACGGCGGCTCCTCTAGCAATCTCGGCAAGAATACCGGCGACGACTTCCGCGAGGGCAAAGTCACGCTGCCGATCATCATGGCGATCAGCCGGGGCGATGCGGAAAGCCGGGCTTTTTGGCAGCGGACGATCGGCAAGGGCGAACTGCGCGACGGCGATTTCGAGGCCGCGATGTCTTACCTGAGTGCTACTGATGCGCTCGCCGACACCCGCGCGGCGGCGCAGGCCCATGGCAACAGGGCGATCGCGGCGCTGGAGGGGTTCCCCGAAGGCGAGATGAAGACAGCCCTGACCGACATCGCCGAGTTCGTGATCGCGCGCACCGTTTGATCCGGTGTCAGTTCGGCGCCTGCAAGGGGGCCGATGCGACCCACCAATCGGGCTGATCTGCGCGGATGGCCTCGGCCATTTCGTCCGCCTCGGCCTGACTTCGATGCAGGGCGAAACACGTAGCCCCTGAACCTGACATCCGGGCCAGCGGGGCCGTTGCCAAAGCATCCAGCACCGTCTGGATTTCCGGGCAAAGCGCGATCGCCGGTGGTTGCAGATCGTTTCGCTGCGTTTTGAGCCACCCAATCAGGTCATTGAACTCGCGCAGTTGCGGTGCGGGCGTGGCCGAGGGATTGTCCTTGTTGATGAGCCCGGCAAAGACCTGGCCCGTCGGAACCGTCCGGATTGGGTTGACCAACACGATCCAGGCGGGCGGCAGAGGTGGGGCAGGGCGCAGCACGTCCCCGATCCCGCCCATGAATTGCGCGCCGGGACGCATGCAAACCGGAACGTCAGCTCCAAGGGCCGGGGCGATATCCGATGGGATCTCGATCTCCCAGATCTTCGAAAGGACCCGCAGCGTCGCCGCTGCATCGCTGGACCCGCCGCCGATGCCCGAGGCGACGGGCAGGTTTTTGTCCAGACGCAGCGCCGCGCCTGCACGAAACCCATTGGCGCGGGCAAGCTCGCTGGCGGCGCGCAGGACTAGGTTGTCCGCATCGATGGGCAGGGTGTCGCCGAAGGGGCCCGCCATCGACAGGCTCAATCCCGGCCCCGGTTCGGCCCAGACCCGATCGCCGATTGGGGGGAAAACGGCCAGACTGTCCAGCAGGTGATAGCCGTCCGCCCGCTGTCCGCAGATATGGAGGTAGAGATTGACCTTGGCGGGCGCGGCTTCGGAACGCGCCTCAGCCGCCATCGTCGTCCTTGCTCTGATCGGCGGTGCCGATGATGGCGGGGTTGCCGGCCGCGGCTTCCTCCTCCAGCACCAGGTCCAGGCCCACTTCCAGCTTGCGGCGGATCCGCTCCTGTTCGGCTTCCTCGGGGTCGAACGAGAGCGCGCGGCGCCACTGGAACTCCGCCTCGATCTTGCGACCGTTCATCCATAGGACATCGCCGTAATGGTCGTTGATCACTGGATCGACCGGGCGCAACTCAACCGCGCGGGACATGTGACGCAGCGCTTCGTCGAATTCGCCGAGCCGGTAGAGGATCCAACCCAGACTGTCGACGATATATCCGTCATCGGGCCGTTGCTCGACCGCTTTTTCGATCATGTCGCGGGCTTCATCCAGATTGATTTTCATCTCGACAAAGCTGTAGCCGAGATAATTCAGCACCAGCGGGTGATCCGGCTCCAGAGCCAGGGCCTGGCGGAAGTCGCTCTCGGCCTTTGGCCATTGCTTCGAGCGTTCATAGGTGATGCCGCGCTGGTAATAGAGCACCCAGTGGCGGTTCTCCGGCGTGCCGATCAACTGGATCGCGCCGTCATAGG
>JBCCDU010000160.1:0-2404 GCA_039030715.1 Pseudomonadota bacterium | reverse complement strand
TGACCATTGTCGCGACTGGTGGGTTGCTGTTGAGTTTCACTGTTGGCCTACCGGCCGCGTGGTTCAATGGTGTGCAGCCGTGTATTGTGGGGGCGGGCGGCGGCCTGGGGGTGCGCAGGCGGGTTTCCATCTCAACCTCCATAGCTCGCGACAGGTTCGCCCAACCAATCAAGATCAGGTGCGACCCCAAGGCCAGGCGCACCGGGCGCGGTCAACAGTCCATCCGTATTGCGTGCGCCGCGTCCAGGGGCCGGATCCAGGGTCAGCAAATCCTGACAGGACCAGGTTCTCAGGCGCAGTTCCGGCGGGATGGACTGCGCCAGATGGGCAGCCTCGGTATCTGCCAAAACGCTGCCGCCGGTCGGCATGATCGCGATCTCGATGCCATGCGCGACGGCCAGGTCGCGCAGGCGCGCGGCCTTGGTCAGCCCGCCAACCCGGTTGAGCTTGATGTTCACACCCTCAGCGATGCCTTCGGCCACGATGCGCGTCATGTCGCCCAACGTCTCCAGCCGTTCATCGATGATGATCGGATTCGAGGTCGCGCGGCGCACCGCGGCGCAGTCCTCCAGTGTCTCGCAAGGCTGCTCGAAGGCCACTTGGCAATCGCGCAGCGCATTCATGGCGGTGATCGCCTGGGCGCGCGTCCAGGCCCGGTTGACGTCGAAAAAGATCACATCCCCCGGGGCGCGATGCGCCTCCAGGTGTCTCACGCGGGCGATATCCTGCTCCACATCGGCGCCGATCTTGGCCGAGTGGTGGGTGTAACCCTTGGCGCGGTAGCGCTCGATCAATGCCTGCATCTCCTCAGGCGTGCCGGTCGAGATCGAGGATGCGAGCGGCGAGCCGCCCGGAAACGCGCCCCCCAGGAGGTGGCTGATCGGCACCCCGGCCGCTTGTCCGGCAATGTCCATGACCGCCATGTCGATAGGCGCCTTGGCGTAGAGATGGCCGGGCAGGCAGATATCCATCGCCCGCTCCACCAACGCCGGCTGACGCGGGTCGAGGCTCAACACGGCACCAGCCATGGTCTCGACCCCCGCCCGTATGCCGGGCCCGTGGGCGGGCAGATAGGTATGGCCCCAGGGCGTCCCCTCGCCCCAGCCCGTCACCCCCTCATCGGTGTCGATCCTGATGAACGTCGCGTCCAGCACCTCGAACTTCAGGCGCCCGCCCGAAAGCCAATAGGGTTCCGCCAGCGGCAGGTCCTTTTGCCAGACTGTCAGGCGCGTGATCTTCATTCCCCGGGCACCACGGCGATATTGCCGATATGCGCCTTTTCAATAAAGGCGGTTTGGGCGGCGTGGAACTCGCGCAGGGGATAAGTGGCCGCGAGCAACGGTTTGACTTCGCCCCGTTCGATATAGCCGACCAGATCGGCGAAGATATGCGGGGGCACAACGGTCGATCCGGTAAAAGTCAGATCGTTCAGATAGAATGTGCGCAGATCCAGCTCGACCATCGGCCCCGCAATGGCGCCGGAGCAGGTGTAAACCCCCCCGCGTGCGAGCGTGTCGATCAGGCCGCCGAAAGCCGGGCCACCAACGATGTCAGCGACCACATTTACCGTCTCGCGCCCGATGGCGGCTTTCAAGGCGGCCTTCAGATCTTCCGGCGCGCGGGGCAGCAGGGCATCCGGGTTCAGGGCCTTCAGATCTGCATGCTTCGCCTCGGATGCCATGCCCACGACCACCGCACCGCGGCGCTTGGCCAGCTGGATCAAGGCCGAGCCGACACCGCCGGATGCCCCGGTCACCAGCACCGCATCGCCTTCCTTCACCTGGGCGCGGGACAACATCCCCTCCGCCGTCGTGTAGGAGCAGGAGAAGGTGGCAAGCTCTGCATCGCTCAGGTCGCTGTCCACGACGCCGACATTGCGGTAATCGATAACGGTGTATTCGGCATAGCCTCCATCCGCTTCGGAACCATAGTAGCGCGCCGCATCCATGTTCAGCGGATCGCCCCAGTCGCGGATCCAGTTGTCGGTGATCACCCGTTTGCCCAGCAGATCGGGATTGGCGCCATCGCCCAACCCCACGACCTTGCCGCAGACATCGGCGCCTTGGATGCGGGGGAAAGTGATCGGTGCGCCGCCCCAGGTGGGGTCGTCCTCGTTGACCTCGGTATAGGCGCCGCCCGTGGTGCCCTCGCTAACCGCTTTCGAGTACCAGCCCGAGCGGGTGTTCACGTCCGTGTTGTTCAACCCGCAGGCACCAACCTCAATCAGAACCTGGTTCGGCCCGGGCACCGGTTTCGGCCAGTCTTCGTGCCAGACGAGCTTGTCCAGACCGCCATGGCCGGTCAGTACCATTGCCTTCATAGTCTCAGTCATCCCCTGTCTCCTCGCTGTCCCGGGCGTGGTACCGGGCCACGGAATCAGCGCCAGGAAAAGTGGTGCCCGCTC
>JBCCDU010000159.1:0-2548 GCA_039030715.1 Pseudomonadota bacterium | reverse complement strand
CCGCGACTCGTTTCAGTCGACGTCGCGCAGCAGAGGATCGATGATCGGCGCCGCGCAGCAGCTCTGCCGCTGAGTCGCGCCGTCTGTCAGCGTGCAGCACAGGGCCGCCGTGCGACTCCCGGGACAACGGCGGCCGTGCGGCGCGGCGAGAACGACCGACGAGGACCAGGCGGCTGCGACTCGTTGCAGTCGACGTCGCGCAGCAGAGGATCGATGATCGGCGCCGCGCAGCAGCTCTGCCGCTGAGTCGCGAGGTCCGTCAGCGCGCTGCGCAGCCCCCTCTGCAACTTGCCGAGTCGTCGGCGGCCATGCGGTGCCAGTCAATGTCGGGCAACGACACGCCACATGTGCTGATGGGTGATCTCAACAACGGCTCTCTCAGCGTCTCGACCGGAATCCTGACTGGCGATCCCCGTTACAAGCTGATCGAGTCGGGCCGTGCGGTCAAAGGCAAGCGAGCTGACAAGGGCATGTATTCGGTGGAAACCCTCATGCACCATCGCACGCAGGGGCATACCAACTATACGCATATCTACGAAAACAGACTGGAAGTGCTGGACCATATTCTCGTCTCGGAGGAGTTCTATGATCACTCCGCGCGGCGGGAGTGGAGCTTTCGCTATGCCGAGGTGTTCAACGACTATCTGACGTTGCCGCACAAACGCCGCGAGGTTGAGAAGCTGCTGGCGACAAGCGATCCGAAATACGCCTGGCCCACGGATCACGGGATCGCCCGGGCGGTGTTCGAGCATAACCCCTTCGCCTGATGCCCAGGACGCTGTTGGGATTTGTCGATCTGCCTCCGGTTTGGCTGGTCGGTTTCATGGCCCTCGCGAGCCTTCTGGCGACGCAGATAGATGCGGCTGCAATCATGCTCTGGCCTGGCAGGGTGTTGATCGCGCTTGGCGTTGCGCTTGCTGTCTGGGCGGCACTCTCGTTTCGCCGGGCAAAGACAACAATTGTACCCAGGGAGCGTCCTGATGCCCTGGTAACGGACGGGCCCTATAAGATCTCGCGGAATCCGATATATCTTGCGGACCTTCTGATCCTGGCGGGCTGGTGCATCAGCCTCGGCTTCCTGATCTCGCTGGTTTTCGTGGGCACGTTCTGGTGGGTGCTCGACACCCGCTTCGTCAAGCCCGAGGAGCGCGTTCTGGCCGATGATCTTGGCGCGCCTTATCTGGCCTATAAGGAACAGGTTCGCCGCTGGATCTGACGGTGCCCAGTGTCTCACGCGGGCCACATCGTGCATCACGAGAGATCGCGATCCGTTCGCGCCCGGTCTACACTCGCTCCGGATCTTGCGCGGTCCAGCGTGGCTCGTTGCCGGGTCACGGGAGGTCCTTTGCCACCCTTGCTTCAAACCAGTCCAGCGCGATGTCAGTCCAGCCCTTTGGCACCGCGTGACCGCCGGGGTGGAGCATCAGGTCGATCCGTCCGCTCTCGCAATCCGACCAGTGGCGCCACCATCGCCCACCCTCGGTGCTTGCGGTTTCGGGCTGGCGGAAGGCGCAGACATTGGTGGCGCGCAGGATGAAAAGCGATGCCCAGACATCGCCCTGCACGATTGCACCGCCGCCGAATGATCTGCCCTCGAGCGGAACCACCCGATCCGTCCAGCCGTGAGTATGGAACAGGTCGACCGGTGCGGCGCACTCCTCGGGCAGGGTGTCCCAGAACGCGCCCGCGACCGGCGCGAAAGCGCGCGCCAGATCCGGGGCGCGGCAGGCGATGTCCCAGGCCATCGAACCGCCGCGTGAAAAGCCCGAGATCAGGAGCGGTGCGGGAGACAGGCCATGCACCAGCTCGACGTGGCCAAGAACCGTGCGCAGGAAGGTGATGTCATCACGGTCGTGGCCGGTGCCCTTGGCCCGGACACTCCAGTCCTTCTTCCAGCGGTTGGCCGGGTGCCAGCCCTGCGGCGCGATCACTGCGTATCCCCGCTCGAGCGCGCGTTGCGTGATCGCGCCCTTGATCACTGCGTTTCCCGTTCCACCGCCGCCGTGGAGATGGAGCAGGACACCGCGTATCTCACCCGCAGGCCGGGCAAAGTGATAGGTCCCGCCCTCCATTTCGCAGGGCAAATCGGGTCCGCCACAGGTTTGCGCCGGGGCAAGAGCCGGGATCAGAAGCAAAGCGGCAAGTAGCAGGCGCATCATTGGCTGATCTCGTCCGCCAGCCGGGCTTCGAACCAGTCGAGCGCGGCGTCTGCCCAGCCTTTGGGAACCCCATGGCCGCCTGGATGAAGCATCAGGTCGATCCGTCCGGTCTCGCAGTCCGACCAGTTGCGCCACCAGCGATTTCCCTCGGTGCTGCCGGTTTCAGGCTGGCGGTTGACGCATCCATTGGCTTCGCGAAGGGTGAACAGCGCCCCGAAGACATCGCCCTGTGTGATCTCGCCGCCGGGGATCGGGCGGCCTTCAAGGGGGACGGTACGGTCCATCCAGCCATGCGTGTGGAACAGGTCGACCGGTGCTGCGCAGTCGGTGATCTGGGGAACCCAGAATGCGCCTGCGACCGGTGCATAGGCGCGTGCGAGGTCAGGGGT
>JBCCDU010000158.1:0-2653 GCA_039030715.1 Pseudomonadota bacterium | reverse complement strand
GATTTCGCCGCCTCCAGCCACGAGCCCAGCCGCCAGATCCTGATCGACTGGGTGCATGAGTGGATCGCCGCCTTCGGCCAGGGCACCGGCCCCGGCTGGAAACCCGAACTTGCCGCCCGGCGCCTGATCCGCTGGATTGCCCATTCCATCGACCTGCTGCGCGGGCGCCCGACCGAGCAGTCTCACGCCTTCTTCCGCACGCTCAGCGCCCATGCGCGGTTCCTCGACCGGCGCTGGAAGAGCACCCGCCCGGGGATCGAGCGGATCGAGGCGCTGGCCGGAATGGTCTATGCCCGTCTCAGCCTCGAAAGCGGCATGGCCGCCGATGACGCGATCCGCCTGCTGGGCCAGACCGCAGGCGCAATGGTCGATGCCGAGGGCGCCATCCCCAGCCGCAATCCCCAGGAAGTGCTGCGGATGGTCGAAATCCTGGGATGGAGCGCCGGGATCATCGACGCTGCGGGCAAACAGCCCGATCCCAGCCATCTGGGCGCGCTCAACCGCCTGGTTCCCAGCCTTCAGGCCCTGGCCCATGCCGATGGCAGGCTGGCGCGCTTCCATGGCGGGCGCGCCGACGCCCCGGGCGCGGTCGCACGCGCCCTGGACGGCATCGCCCTGCGTCAGGTGGCCGAACGCCGGGACCTCGCGCTCGGTTATCTGCGGATGACCGGTGGCGAAGCGACGGTGCTGCTGGACGCGGCCCCGCCGCCTGGCACTGCCGAGGCCCATGCCAGCGCGCTGGCCATGGAATTCACCAGCGGGGCGCATCCGATCGTGGTCAATGCAGGCTCGGGCCGCGGCTTCGGGCGGGAAGCGGAGGCTGCGGGCCGTACCAGCACCGCGCATTCCGGCCTGCTGATCGGTGTCCTGACCGGTCCTGGCCCCGATGGCACGCTGGCAAAGACGCTGCCGGATCCCGGAGGCCCGGTCTCGGCCACCAGAACCCAGGCCGAGGATGGCGTCTGGGCGCTGGGCGAAAGCCGCGCCTGGCTGGCGCCCTTCGGCCTGTTCCACGAGCGTCGCCTGCATCTTGGCCGCGACGGGCTGGTGCTGTCGGGCGAGGACACGGTGGTCGCCAGCACCCAGCAGGACCGCGCCCGCCTGGCCAAGGCGATGCCCGCGGATCTGAGCAACCGGCGCTTCTCGGCCAATTTCGTCATCCACCCGGATGCCAGGGTCGCGCCCGCGCTGAACGGGCGCGCCGCGCTGATCGTTCTGGCGGACGGCACCAAGTGGATGCTGCGCACTGACGGTCAGACAGTCGAGATCCATCCGAGCCAGTATTTCGAGGCCGCCCGCACCCATCCACGCGCGACAAAACAGGTCGTGGTCATGGGCGATATCCTGGAGTATTGGGGGCGCATCACCTGGTCGCTGGAGCGTCTCGCAGGGCCCGAGCCCGGCTGAAGCCGCCCATCGCAGCGGCCGCTCTTGGAGGCCCCTCGATGACCGACCGATCCGATCTGGTACCTGTGCGCACGGCCCTGATCTCCGTATCCGACAAGACCGGGCTGGTGCCCTTCGCGACCCGGCTGGCCGAGGCGGGCGTGTCCCTGATCTCGACCGGCGGCACCGCGCGGGCGCTGCGCGAGGCGGGGCTGGGCGTGCGCGACGTGGCCGAGATCACCGACTTTCCCGAGATGATGGACGGCCGGGTGAAGACGCTGCACCCGATGGTCCATGGCGGCCTTTTGGCCGTGCGCGGCAATGCGGAGCATGAGAGCGCCATGGACACCCACGGGATCGAGTCGATCGATCTTTTGGTGGTCAATCTCTACCCCTTTGAGGCGACGGTGGAGCGCGGCGCCTCCTATGACGACGGCGTCGAGAATATCGATATCGGCGGCCCTGCAATGATCCGCGCGGCGGCCAAAAACCATGCCAGCGTGACCGTGGTGGTGGACACCCAGGATTACGCAAGCGTGGCGAACGAGATCGAAGCGGAAGGCGGCACGCTGATGGCGACCCGCAAGCGGCTGGCGGGGGTCGCCTATGCCCGCACGGCGGCCTATGACGCGGCGGTCTCCACCTGGATGGCGACGGCGACCGGCGACCCGGTGCCGCGCCGCAGGGTCTTTGCCGGGCATCTGGTCGAGGAACTGCGCTATGGCGAGAACCCGCATCAGGGAGCGGCGTTCTACTCGGACGGTTCGGCCCGGCCCGGGGTGGCGACCGCCGAGCAGGTGCAGGGCAAGGCGCTGAGCTACAACAACATCAACGACACCGATGCGGCCTATGAATGCCTGGCCGCGTTCCGGGACAGGCCGACGGCGGTGATCGTGAAACATGCCAATCCCTGCGGCGTGGCCGAGGGCGCGAGCCTCGGCGAGGCGTATCGGCGGGCCTTGGATTGCGACCGGGTTTCCGCCTTTGGCGGGATCATCGCGCTCAACCGGGCGCTCGATGGCGCGACGGCGGAGGCGATCACCGAGATTTTCACCGAAGTGGTGATCGCCCCCGGCGCCGATGACGCGGCGCGCGAGGCATTTGCGAAGAAACCCAATCTGCGGCTTTTGCTGACCGATGGTCTGCCGGACCCGTCGGCGGCGCGACTGGCGTTTCGCCAGGTCTCGGGCGGGATCCTGGTGCAGGATCACGATGCGGGGGTCCTCGCGCCCGGGGATCTGAATGTGGTCAGCAAGCGCGCGCCGTC
>JBCCDU010000157.1:0-2852 GCA_039030715.1 Pseudomonadota bacterium | reverse complement strand
GCAATTCCACAATTCCATCGGGATCGGTCAGAGTTTCCTCGGCATCTGGATGGCCCATACTGGCTTCGGCTTACCGCTGGCGATCTATCTCTTGCGTAACTACATGGTGGGGCTCCCGCGTGACATCATCGAGAGCGCCAAGGTCGACGGGGCGACAGATTTTCAGGTCTTCACCAAGATCGTGCTGCCGCTGAGCTTCCCGGCGCTGGCCAGCTTTGCGATCTTCCAGTTCCTTTGGACCTGGAACGACCTGCTGGTGGCCAAGGTCTTCCTGCCATCCAATTCGGAAAGCTGGGTGATGACCGTCAAGATCGCCGATGACCTTCTCGGCTCACGCGGCGGCGACTGGGGCATTCTGGCCTCGGCCGCGTTCATCTCCATCGCGGTGCCGCTGGTCGTCTTCTTTACAATGCAACGCTATCTGGTGCGCGGTCTGCTGGCCGGCTCGGTGAAATAGAAAGTTCAACAAGAATGACAAAGATGGAACACCATCTGCACCTCCCCGTCATCGACAAGGATTGGTGGCGCGGCGCGGTGATCTACCAGATCTATCCGCGCAGCTTTCAGGACAGCAACGGCGACGGGATCGGCGATCTGATCGGCATCTCGCAACGCATGAGCTATATTGCTTCGCTGGGCGTTGATGCGATCTGGATCTCGCCCTTCTTCACCTCGCCGATGAAGGATTTCGGCTATGATGTGAGCGACTACTGTGATGTCGATCCGATGTTCGGGACGCTGGCGGATTTCGACGTGGTGGTCGAAGCGGCACATCAGCATGGGCTGAAGGTCATGATTGATCTGGTCTTGAGCCACACGTCTGATCAGCATCCCTGGTTTCAGGAAAGCCAGCTGAACCGCACCAACTCCAAGGCCGATTGGTATGTGTGGTCCGACCCGAAGCCCGATGGCACGCCGCCCAACAACTGGCTGTCGATCTTTGGCGGGCCCGCTTGGCAGTGGGACCCGGGCCGCGAGCAGTACTATCTGCACAACTTCCTCGTGGAGCAGCCTGACCTGAACTTTCACAATGAGGACGTGCAGAATGCCATCCTCGCCACGACGCGGTTCTGGCTCGATCGAGGGGTGGATGGGTTCCGGCTCGACACCATCAATTTCTACTACGCGGACAAAGAGCTGCGCGACAATCCCGCACTTCCACCAGAACGGCGCAATGCGAACATTGCCCCATCGGTGAATCCCTACAATCATCAGGAACATATCTATTCGAAGAACCAGCCGGAAAACCTCGAATTTCTGAAACGGTTCCGCGCGTTGCTCGATGAATACCCCGCCGCGGCCTGTGTGGGCGAGGTGGGCGATGCGCAGCGCGGGTTGGAGCTGCTCGGGGAATACACCAGCGGGCCCGAGATGGTGCACATGTGCTACGCCTTCGAGTTCCTGGCCAAGACCAAGCTGGATGCGACACGCGTCGCGCAGGTTTTCGACGAGCTGGGCCGGGTCGCCAAACATGGATGGCCATGCTGGGCCTTTTCGAACCACGATGTGGAACGTCATACGTCCCGCTGGGATCTGCCGCCCGCAGCGCAGCGCATGTTCGCCACCCTGATCATGTGTCTACGCGGATCGGTCTGCCTCTATCAGGGCGAAGAACTGGGGCTACCGGAGGCGGATGTGGCCTTTGAGGATCTGCAGGATCCCTACGGCAAACAGTTCTGGCCGGAGTTCAAAGGCCGTGACGGCTGCCGCACACCCATGGTCTGGGAGGCCTCGAACCAGAACGGTGGCTTCTCCGAAGGGTTCCCTTGGTTGCCTGTCAGCCATGACCATCTCAACCGGTCGGTCGGGATACAGGAAGAAGACCCCAGCGCGATCCTGCACCACTATCGCCGGGCGATTGCATTCCGCAAGGATCACCCCTCGCTGATCAAGGGGGAGCATGGGGGTGTCTTCGCCTATGGGGATGTGCTGCAGTTCACCCGCGAACATGAGAATGAAACGCTGTTCTGCGCCTTCAACCTGTCGGATACGCCGTCGCTGCACGGCATGCCGCCGGGCGATTGGGTGACCATCGGGCACGAATTGGGCGGGGCCACCCCGTCACCGGATTTCAAACTGCACCTGGGGCCATGGCAGGTTTGCCTGGCCGTCAAACAGGACTAAGCCGCGTCTTGGGAGGGACACTGATATGGCCAATCTGAAACTGACGGATGTGGGCAAGGCCTATGGCGGCAACGTCGAGGTGCTCAAGCACATCGATCTGGACATTGCCACCGGCGAGCTGATCGTTTTCGTGGGGCCGTCGGGGTGCGGCAAATCCACCTTGCTGCGGATGATCGCGGGGCTGGAGAAGATCACTTCCGGCGAGTTGACCATCGACGGCGACCGGATGAATGACGTGCCGCCCGCGCAGCGCGGCATCGCGATGGTGTTCCAGTCCTACGCGCTCTATCCCCACATGACCGTGCGCGACAACATGGCCTTCGCGCTGAAGCTGGCCAAGAAGTCACCTCAGGAGATCGACGAGGCCGTGAGCCGTGCCGCCAAGGTACTGCAATTGGATCAGTACCTCGACCGTCTGCCCAAGGCGCTCTCGGGTGGGCAGCGGCAGCGGGTCGCGATCGGACGCTCCATCGTGCGGGATCCGAAGGTTTACCTCTTCGATGAACCGCTCTCCAACCTCGATGCCTCTCTGCGCGTGGCCACGCGGATCGAGATTGCGCAACTGAAGGAAAGCATGCCGAATTCCACGATGATCTATGTGACCCACGATCAGGTGGAGGCGATGACACTGGCCAGCCGCATCGTCGTACTTGCGAACAAGGGCATCGCGCAGGTGGGCACGCCGCTGGAGCTTTACGAGAAACCCGAGAATGAATTCGTGGCACAGT
>JBCCDU010000156.1:0-2897 GCA_039030715.1 Pseudomonadota bacterium | reverse complement strand
TGTTTGTTTTCTCCCTGTTATGGTGGGTGTTGTTGACGCATTTTGTCACCCGCTGCCAAGTTAATGGCCAGCACGCCCGTCAATCAAATGAATTTTTCATCGCTGAAGCGTCAACGCATCCCTTTCCCGCGGCAAGCCTATCCCAGAAGGGTCAGGTCGCCGGTCACCGTGCCGGTGCCTTCGCCCGTCACCTCGCCGCCGTTCGCGGTGAAGGTCATCTGCGGGTGCTCTGTCGCATCCAGGAAGTCCTGGTTTCGCACATGGCCGTCGCGGGCCTCGTGATGGGTCGAGACGCTGGCCGTCGGCACGGTCACGCTCAGATCGCTCAGCGCCTGCGCGTCGGCATCATAGACGAAGCTGCCGCTGACCTCGGTGAACTGTCCCCAGGTGCGGGCATAGCCGATATGCATCACCCAGAAGCCCAGTGTCGTGTGGTCGGGGTCGATCTCGAACCGTTCGGGCGCCGCCAAGGCCGGGGTCGAGGCCAGTGACAGAATCACCCCGGCGGCAATCGAACGGAATTTGCATCTCAACGGCATGGCGCTCTCCAACAGTTTCATGTCCCGGTTGAAGGCTAGGGTAATCTGCCGCCACGGCAACCCGTTTGAATGCGCATTCCTGCGATTTTGCTCACAGCCCGCAATCGTCCCGATTCGATACAAACCTCTCACCGGACTTGACGTCAACGTCAGCCCGGGCCGTCAAAACCCGCAGACCCCCCAACGACGGATGTGAGGACACCGAAATGACACCCTTGTCGCAAATGATAACAACCCCATTCATCAGCGATGGCGGGCTCGAAACCTGGATGCTGTTCCACGAAGAAATCGAGCTGCGCGATTTCGCGGCCTTCGAGATGGTGCTGAATGAGCCGGGGCGCGAGACGCTGAAGACCTATTACCGCCGCTATGCCCGTATTGCCCGGAAGGCGGGCCAGGGTTTTCTGTTCGAAAGCGCGACCTGGCGCGCCAGCGCCGACTGGGGCGAGCGTCTCGGCTATAGCCCGGAACGCCTGGCCGATGCCAACCGCCGGGCGATGCGGTTGCTGGCGGGGCTGCGGGCCGAGTTCCAGGGTCTGCCGACGATCCTCAGCGGCTGCGTCGGCCCCCGCGGCGACGGGTATGCCCCTACCGAAACGATGCGCCCCAGCGAGGCCGCCCGCTATCACCGCCCGCAGATCGAGGCACTGAAGGCCGGCGGGGCCGAGGTGATCTCGGCCATCACCATGACCCATGTCGGCGAGGCGGCGGGCATTGCCCATGCCGCCCAAGACATGGGCCTGCCGGTCGTGCTCTCCTTCACGGTCGAGACCAATGGCTGCCTGCCAGATGGCACCGATCTGGGCCATGCGATCGAACTGACCGATCGGGCCACCGACAACGCGGCGGCCTATTACATGGTCAACTGCGCGCATCCCAGCCATTTCGAGCACGCCTTCGCGACCGGGGCCAAATGGCTCGAGCGGATCGGCGGCATCAAGGCCAATGCCTCGCGCATGAGCCATGCGGAGCTGGATTGCGCCGAGGAGCTGGACGACGGAAATCCGGCGGAGCTGGGCTGCGACTATCACCGGCTGCGCGGGTTGCTGCCCAATCTGCGCATCGTGTCGGGTTGTTGCGGCACCGATCACCGCCACATCGCGGCGATGAGCGAGATCTTCGCCGAACCGCTGGCGGCCTAACTCACGAAACGGCGAGAGGCGCGGGTCCGGCTTGCGCCCCTCTCCACCCCGGCTTATCTAGGCGGTCCCCGAGGAAAGGGCCCGAAGATGCCGATCAAGATCCCCGCCGACCTGCCCGCCCATGACGTGCTGACGCGCGAGGGCGTGATGGTGATGGCCGAGGAAGACGCGGCCCGCCAGGACATCCGGCCTCTGCAGATCGGCCTCCTGAACCTGATGCCCAAGAAGGTGCAGACCGAGACGCAGATCGCGCGGCTGATCGGGGCCACACCCTTGCAGATCGAGTTGACGCTGATCCGGATGAGCAATCATCATTCGAAGAACACCGCACCCGAGCATATGGAGGCGTTCTATATCCCCTTCTCGGAAGCCCGCGCGCGCAAGTTCGACGGGCTGATCATCACGGGCGCGCCGATCGAGCTTTTGGATTTTACCTCAGTCGATTACTGGAACGAACTGACAGAGGTGTTCAACTGGACCCAGACCCATGTCCATGGCACGTTCGCGATCTGCTGGGGGGCGCAGGCGCTGTTGAACCACTTCCACGACGTGCCCAAGCATGAGCTGCCCGCGAAGGCCTTCGGCTGCTTCCGCCACCGGGTGCTGGCGCCTGCCTCGCCCTACCTGCGCGGCTTCTCGGACCATTTCGTGGTGCCGGTAAGCCGCTGGACCGAGACGCGCGCCGAGGACCTGCCGGAAGGCGTCGAGGTGCTGGTTCAAGGCCGCGAGACGGGGCCATGTCTGGTCCAGGACGCCACCCACCGCGCGCTCTGCATCTTCAATCATCTCGAATATGACGACACGACACTCAAAGAGGAATACGACCGCGACATCGCGAAAGGCGACCCCATCGCGGTGCCGGTGAATTACTATCCAAAGGACGACCCCACCAAATCCCCCGAAAACCGCTGGCGCAGCCATGCGCACCTCTTGTTCGGGAACTGGGTCAACCAGATTTATCAGACGACTCCGTATGATATCGCCAGCATTGGACAATGAAGCCTTGGTCAATCGCAAAAAGCTTGCCGAGCATCTGCGATCACTATATTTTGTACTCACCGTGAAATAGACCACGACTGGGAGTAAGATATGACTGAGAACTCCGGCACTACACCGGTCCCTGGAAGGATCATAAAGGATGGCGGCTCCGCTGCTGGCTGGTCTTCAGGGCAGCCCACCCCAAATACCGGATCTGGTGGGAACTCGGAAGGCGGAC
>JBCCDU010000155.1:0-3408 GCA_039030715.1 Pseudomonadota bacterium | reverse complement strand
TTCAAAAACCGCCGTTTCCTGGAGCCAATCGGGAATATCCCGCCGGCAGAGGCCGAGGCAAACTTCTACGCAGCGCTGGATAGATCAGACATAGCCGCGTAACTAAGATCAATCAGCCTCCGGCAAACCCGGAGCGGTTCATGCGGTCCTTGACCCGGGCGCCAGGTACGCCCTTGATTGGGTCGATACAGCAGTGCCGCAAAAGCTGTGCCTGCTTGGCGACCAGCGCGGTTCTCGAATCGAGCGGCGGGCGTTCGTCCGTGATCGGTCTTTGAATGCGCCTCGATTGTCGACCTTGTTTCGCAGCCGAAACAATATGCCGCACCGCAGCAAACGCCTCGGTTGGAGGCCGATCGGGTGCTGCGATTACCTAGGGTAAGATGCTTGCGGCTTTCGCGCTTCCACCAAGGCTTTAAGATCATGGATGTTTTCGCGCTCTGCGAGAAAATTGACAATTACAGTACTGTTTCTGTAAATTTATTTACAATAAAAATGTTATAAAACATCAAGTTATCGATATTTTTGCAGATTCATGTAAGTTCGCTTTCCAAGACTGCAAAGCCCGGCAGCGAGCTGATTGCTCGCCCAAGCTCAAAAAAGTACGTCGCCAAATGGAGGATATGGATATGCCTGACACCGGATCCGAAATCTATGCGCCTGCCGCCCAGCTTGCGTCGCGCGCCCATGTGGATGCCGCGAAATACGCTGCAATGTACGAGGCTTCGATTGCCGACCCGGAGGCGTTCTGGGCCGAGCATGGCCGCAGGCTCGACTGGATCAAGCCGTTCGGCAAGGTGAAAGATGTCTCCTATGCGTTTGGCGATGTTTCGATCAAATGGTACGAGGACGGCACCCTGAACGTCGCGGCCAATTGCATCGACCGGCATCTAGACGCGCGCGGCGACCAAACCGCGATCATATGGGAGCCGGACGACCCGAAGGACCCGGCGCTGCATATCTCGTATCGCGAGCTGCACCGCAACGTCAGCAAGATGGCGAACGTGCTCAAAGTGCTCGGCATCGGCAAGGGCGACCGGGTGGTAATTTACCTGCCGATGATCCCGGAGGCGGCCTATGCCATGCTCGCCTGCGCGCGGATCGGGGCGATCCATTCCATCGTCTTTGCGGGGTTCTCGCCCGATGCGCTGGGCGCCCGCGTCAATGGCTGCGATGCGAAGCTGGTGATCACCGCCGACGGCGCACCGCGGGGCGGGCGGGTGACCAACCTCAAGGACAATGTGAACACCGCTCTGCTGCACGACACCGATGACGTCAAATGCCTCGTCGTCCAGCGCACCGGCCAGCAAATCGCCTGGCGCGACGGCCTGGATGTCTGGCTGCATGAGGAGGCCGAGAAGGTCGGCGAGGATTGCCCGGTCGAGGAGATGGGTGCGGAAGATCCACTCTTCATCCTCTACACTTCAGGCTCCACTGGTCAGCCGAAGGGGGTCGTACACACCACCGGCGGATACCTGGTCTATGCCGCCCTGACGCACGAGATCGTTTTCGACTATCACCCTGGCGATGTCTTCTGGTGCACGGCGGATGTGGGGTGGGTCACGGGCCACAGCTATATCGTCTATGGCCCGCTGGCGAACGGCGCCACGACGGTGATGTTCGAGGGTGTGCCGACCTATCCGGACGCGAGCCGCTTCTGGCAGGTTTGCGAGAAGCACAAGGTGAACCAGTTCTACACTGCGCCCACCGCCATTCGCGCGCTGATGGGCCGGGGCAACGGGTTTGTCGAAAACTGCGACCTCTCCTCGCTCAAGATCCTGGGTACGGTTGGCGAGCCGATTAATCCGGAAGCCTGGAACTGGTATAACGAGATTGTCGGCAAGGAAAATTGCCCGATTGTAGACACCTGGTGGCAGACCGAAACCGGTGGCCACCTGATGACCCCGCTGCCAGGTGCCCATGCGACCAAGCCCGGCTCGGCGCAGAAACCGTTCTTCGGCATCAAGCCCGTGGTGCTCGATCCGACCAGCGGGGTCGAGATCCAAGGCAACGGGATCGAGGGTGTACTTTGCATCGCGGACAGTTGGCCCGGCCAGATGCGCACCGTCTGGGGCGATCACGACCGGTTCATGAAGACCTATTTCTCCGACTACAAAGGCTATTACTTCACAGGGGACGGCTGCCGGCGCGATGAGGATGGCGATTACTGGATCACCGGGCGGGTCGACGACGTGATCAACGTCTCGGGCCACCGCATGGGCACGGCGGAGGTCGAAAGCGCCCTGGTCGCCCATGCCAAGGTGGCCGAGGCGGCGGTCGTCGGATACCCCCATGATATCAAGGGGCAGGGCATCTATTGCTATGTCACCCTGATGTCCGGCGAGGAGCCGACGGAGGAGCTTCGCATCGAACTGCGCAACTGGGTCCGCACCGAGATCGGGCCGATCGCGTCGCCCGACCTGATCCAGTGGGCACCGGGCCTGCCCAAGACCCGCTCCGGCAAGATCATGCGGCGCATCCTGCGCAAGATCGCCGAGAACGACTATGGCGCGCTGGGCGACACCTCGACCCTGGCCGAACCCGCCGTGGTCGATGACCTGATCGAAAACCGGATGAACCGGTAGCGTTCAGACCGGCCCGTCTGGCAGCATCTCGTAAGGGTGCTGCCAGCCCGGCACCGCCCTGATCCGGCCAAGCCATTGGGCGATATTGGGATAATCGCTCCACACCACGCCGAATTCATCCTCGAAGAACAGATAGCCGCAGATCGACAGATCCGCGGTGCTAAGCGTATCGCCTACCATGAAATCGCGCCCCGCCAGATGAGTGTCCAACACCTTGAAAGCCGCGCGCATCCGCCCTTCCAGAAAATCCAGCACAGCAGGATCGGTGTCCTTCATGAAGTTTCGCAGGAAGCGATACGTAGCGGTATAGGATGTCAGTTTGTGGTTGTCCCAAAAGACCCAGCGCAGCCCCTCGCGGCGGTCGGCGGGGGCGAACTTGCCGGTCTGTTCGACCAGGTAATCCAGGATCACGCCGGTCTGGCTCAGCTTCCGGCCGTTATGCTCCAACACCGGCACCTCGCCCATTTCGTTGAGTTCTTCGCGATAAGCATCGCTGCGCGTCTCGCCCTTGAAGAAATCGACCCAGACCGAGCGCCATTTCACGCCCGCCAAGGTCATCATCAGCGCGACCTTGTAGGCGTTTCCGGAGTCCTTAAAGCAGTGCAGGGTATAGTCGGCCATGATGTCCTCAGCTTTGGCGCCAATGGGCGGATTGATCGGGCAAAAACGCCTCGACAGCGGCGGAGGCGATCACGATGGTCGTGGATTATCCCCCTGAGATTGGTCCACCAACTGGGATAGATTTATCCCGCAATTGGAGGATCAGCGATGGCTGGAAAACGAGAGAAGCCGGAAGAGATCGTATCGAAGCTTCGGCAGGTTGAAG
>JBCCDU010000154.1:0-3416 GCA_039030715.1 Pseudomonadota bacterium | reverse complement strand
TCCGGCGATGCCCCGAGGCGCGGATGGTGCATTTCCGCGGTGGCAGCGCCCCGGTCAAGGCGTTGGCGCGCGCGCGCGCCCGTCTGCCGGCCTATTACTACAGTTCGCGGACACGTTTCTTCTATCAGGCCTATGGCTATCCGGGCCTTTGGGCGGCGAATATCCTTTGGACCCTCGGTCGTTGGGTGGCCGTCTCACAGCGGCTTATCGGGCGCAGGCGCACCAATGTGAAAGAGGCGGAAATCCGGGATATCTGGATCAATAGTCTCAAGCCGCTCGGTCCCCGCTATGCGCCGTCCGACTGAGGGATGAGGAAGGTAGACCCATGGCTCTCCCCGATTTCCTGATCATTGGTGCAATGAAATGCGGCACCACCACGCTCGCGGCACAACTGGCCGCGCAGCCCGGGATCTTCATGACATCCCCCAAGGAGCCGAATTTCTTCTCCGATGATAGGGTCTATGCTGCGGGTTTGGCATGGTATGAGACCCTGTTCGAGGACGCGGCGCCAGGTGATCTGAAAGGGGAGGCCAGCACCCATTACACCAAGCTGCCCACCTATCCCGATACGGTCGGGCGTATGCGTGCGCTGCTGCCCGCCCCGAAGCTGATCTATGTGGTGCGCGATCCGGTCGAACGGGCGGTGTCGCATTTCATCCATGAATGGACCGAAGGCCGTATGTCCGACGATCCCGTCACGGCCTTCGCCACCCATACCGAGCTGGTGGACTATGGTCTTTATGCAAAGCAGATCACGCCCTTCATCGACGCCTACGGGGTCGATGCGGTCTGCCTGACCAGCCTTGAACGGATCAAGATGAACCCACAGGCCGAGCTTGAGCGCGTCGCGGCACATATCGGGTTTTCCGGGCATCCGGTCTGGCGTGCGGAGCTTGGCGCACAGAACGTATCCCAGGCCAGGATCCGAAAGCTCCCGTTCCATCGGGTTCTCGTGAACAATCAGGTCTCAAGGTCTCTCCGCCGCAGACTGGTGCCGAAATCCGTGCGGACCCGGATCCGCCAGGGGCGCAGTTTCGGCGCGCGTCCCGAACTGCCCGCAGCGCTCCGCTCAGAACTGCAGGCCCGCTTTGCCCCCGACCATATCGCGCTGACCCGCCTGTTCCCTGGCGTGCTGGATGGCGCAGAAGACATCGTGAAAGAGATCGCCCAATGACCGAACGCAAGCTGGCGGCTGTCGCCATCGGCCGCAACGAAGGGGAGCGCCTGGTGCGCAGTCTGGCCTCGTTTCGGGGGCGGGTCTCGCGCCTTGTCTATGTCGATTCCGGATCGACCGATGGCAGCCTGGAGGCTGCGCGCGCCGCAGGTGCCGAGATCGTCGAACTGGATCCCTCGACCCTCTTTACCGTGTCGCGCGCGCGCAATGCAGGCTTCACGCAGCTTCTGCAAACCGGCGAGACGCCCGATCTGATCCAGTTCGTCGATGGGGATTGCGAAGTGCAGCCGGACTGGCTGGAAACGGCGGCCGAATTTCTCGAAGCGCATCCGGATCTGGCGGCCGTCAGTGGACGCCGCCGGGAACGTCACCCCGAAGCGACCATGTGGAACCGCGTGATCGATTTTGAATGGGACAGCCCGGTGGGCGAGTCGAAGACCTGCGGTGGCGACGTGATGATGCGGCGCACAGCACTTGAGGAGGTGGGCGGATACGACCCCGACACCATCGTCGGCGAGGAGGCTGAACTATGCGTGCGCCTGCGCCGTGCGGGCTGGCGGATCTGGCGGCTCGATGCCGAGATGACGTTGCACGATGTGGCGATGACGAAGACGTCGCAATGGTGGCGCCGGACCCGCCGCGTGGGTTACGGCTATGGCGAGGCGGTCGCGCTTTACGGGGCGCCGCCCGAGCGTCACAAGGTCGCCGAAAGTCGCCGCGCGCTCATCTGGGGGATCGCGCTGCCGGTGGTGACCCTACTTGGGGCGCTGATCGTCTCACCTTGGATGCTGCTTCTGTTTCTGGCTCTGCCCCTGCAGATGGTGCGCCTGATCCTGAAGGGGGAAATCCCCTTGCGGGCCGTGTTCCTGGTGCTTGGCAAACTGCCTGAGGCCCTGGGCATTCTGGAGTTTTGGATCAAGCGCGTTCTCGATACGGAACGGCGGCGGATCGACTACAAATAAGCGCCTTCGAGGGTGGGGATCAGTCGAAGGCTTCCTCGATCAGCTCGGGCGACAGGAAGGCGGGCAGAATGTCCGCCGTCGACAGCATGAAGATATAGAAGGCCGCCACCACAGACAGGGCGATCATGTCGAGCAGGCCCGTGGAATAGCCCCGCCGCAAGGCAATGGCGGCATTGATCAGGAACATGAAGCCGGCCCCTAGGCCAGCGCCCGCAAGGCTTCCGACCAGACCGGCGATGTTGAACCCCACGAAGATCCCCAATGTCACTGCCGTGGCCCATACGAACATCAAGAGCGCGTAAAGATCGCTCCGGCCTTCGGCGAGCAGGACGTTCTGATAGGTCGTCGACAGGATCGGAACCGCGCTGTTCAGGGCTGCGAATGTCAGGATGACCCCGGCGGCGGCATAGCGATCATCATAGAGCAGGTCGATGATCGGCTGCGCGAACCAGGACACCACGAAAAGGATCGGGAAGGCGATGCCGATGGTCACGAACCGCACCTTCCTGAGCGCGGCGGGCAGATCGTGGGGCCTGTTGCGCACCAGTTCGGAGAACGACGGCAGAACGACCGTGTTCAGAAGCTTTTGAAACAGATCGCGCGGCACCGAGGCGATCAGAAGCGCGATGGCCATCAGGCCGATCACCTCGACAGGCACTAACAGGCCGTAGATGGCCTGCTGCCCCCGTGCGGCGAGAAATGAGAAGAGGGTCGCCAGCAGAATCCAGCTGCCGAACCCCATGATTTCCCGCAAGGCCTCGCGTTCGAAGAAAACCCGGTGCGCGAAGGGCGGCAGCATGACATGCGACAGGATCACCTTTACGGTCGCGCCGATGGTGATCCCGATCGCCAGGGCCCAGACCGATTGCATCTGCCAGGCCAGGAAAACCGTGACGAACAGCGTGATCGTCTTGCTGGCCAGATCGAGCAGCGTCAGGGTTTTCAGCATCAGCTTGCGGTTGGCATGCGCCGCCGAGATGGACCTGAACCCGGTGATCAGCGACGAGATCGACAAGACGCAGATCAGCGGAAAAAGGACCGGCTCGTCATAGAGCTGCGCGGCGGGCCAGGCCAGAAGGCAGCAGAGCAGGGCAATAATCGTGCCCCGGGCGATCTGCACGCTCCACGCGGTCCTGAGAAAGGCATCCTCATCGCCGCGCGTGCTGCGGATGACGGAGGCCCGCACGCCGACATCGCTAAGCATGGTCACGCCGGTCAAGAACACCTGCGCCAGGGCGATCAAGCCGAAAATCTCCGGGGTCAGAAGCCGCGTCAGGATC
>JBCCDU010000153.1:0-3434 GCA_039030715.1 Pseudomonadota bacterium | reverse complement strand
GCCTGGTATACCGCCTATACGCCCTATCAGCCGGAGATCAGCCAGGGTCGGTTGGAAGCGTTGTTGAATTTCCAGACCATGGTGAGCGATCTGACCGGGCTGGAGATTGCCAATGCCTCGCTGCTGGATGAGGCGACCGCCTGTGCCGAGGCGATGACCATGGCCCAGCGGGTGGCGAAGTCGAAGGCCAAGGCGTTTTTCGTGGACCGGGATTGCCATCCGCAGAACATTGCGGTGATGCGGACGCGGGCAGCACCTTTGGGGATTGAGGTGATCGTGGGCAATCCGGCGAAGATGGATGCGTCCAAGGTCTTCGGGGCGATCTTTCAGTATCCCGGGACCTACGGGCATGTGCATGATTTCACGGATCATATGGCGGCGCTGCATGAGCACGGGGCGATTGGCGTGGTGTCGGCCGATCCGCTGGCGCTGACGCTTCTGAAGGAGCCCGGCGCGATGGGGGCGGATATCGCCGTGGGTTCGACCCAACGGTTTGGGGTGCCGGAGGGCTATGGCGGACCGCATGCGGCGTATATGGCGTGCCGCGATGCGTACAAGCGCGCGATGCCGGGGCGGATTGTGGGTGTGTCGGTCGATGCCAACGGCAACCGCGCCTATCGGCTGAGCCTGCAGACGCGGGAGCAGCATATCCGGCGCGAGAAAGCGACCTCGAATGTCTGTACGGCGCAGGCGCTGCTCGCGGTGATGGCCTCGATGTACGCGGTGTTTCACGGACCGGAGGGATTGCGCGCGATTGCGCAGCGCATTCACCGCAAGACGGTGCGTCTGGCCAAGGGGCTGGAGGCGGCGGGGTTCAAGGTGGACCCGAAGGCCTGTTTCGACACGATCACGGTGGATGTGGGGCCGTTGCAGGCGGCGGTGCTGAAATCCGCCGTTGACGAGGGGATCAACCTGCGGGCGGTGGGCGAGCGCCGGGTTGGAATCACGCTGGATGAGCGCTGCAAGCCCGCGACGTTGGAGGCGGTCTGGCGCGCCTTTGGGATTGATCGCAAGGATGAGGATTTCAGGCCCGATTATCGCTTTCCAGAGGAGATGCTGCGGACGTCGGAGTATCTGACGCATCCGATCTTCCACATGAACCGAGCCGAGACCGAGATGATGCGGTACATGCGGCGGCTGGCGGACCGGGATCTGGCGCTGGATCGGGCGATGATCCCACTGGGGTCCTGCACGATGAAGCTGAACTCGGCGGCGGAGATGATGCCGGTGAGTTGGCGTGAGTTCTCGCTGATCCACCCTTATGCGCCCAGCGATCAGGCGCAGGGCTATGCGGAGATGATCGCCGACCTCAGTGCGAAGCTTTGTGAGATCACCGGCTATGATGCGATCTCGATGCAGCCCAACTCGGGCGCGCAGGGGGAGTATGCGGGGCTATTAACCATTGCAGGCTATCACGCGGCGCAGGGGCAGGAGCATCGCAACATCTGCCTCATTCCGATGAGCGCCCATGGGACGAACCCGGCGTCGGCGCAGATGGTAGGCTGGAAGGTCGTCGTGGTGAAATCGGCGGAGAACGGGGATATTGATCTCGATGATTTCCGTGCCAAGGCAGAGCAGCATTCGGAGCACCTGGCGGGCTGCATGATCACCTATCCGTCGACCCATGGGGTGTTTGAAGAGACGGTAACGGAGGTGACGCGGATCACCCATGCGCATGGCGGGCAGGTCTATATCGACGGGGCGAATATGAATGCGATGGTGGGGCTGTCGCGGCCTGGCGATCTGGGTGGGGATGTGAGTCACCTGAACCTGCATAAGACCTTCTGCATACCCCATGGTGGCGGTGGCCCGGGCATGGGGCCGATTGGCGTGAAGGCGCATCTGGTCCCGCATCTGCCCGGGGAGCCGAATGGCGGGGACGGAGCCGTGTCGGCGGCGCCCTTCGGTTCGCCGTCGCTGTTGCCGATTTCCTGGGCCTACTGCCTGATGATGGGCGGCGAGGGCCTGACACAGGCGACGCGTGTGGCAATCCTGAACGCGAACTACATCGCGCAGCGGTTGGAGGGCGCCTTTGACGTGCTCTACAAAGGGCCGACGGGGCGGGTCGCGCATGAGTGCATCCTCGACGTGCGGCCCTTTGCCGAGAGTGCGGGGATTACGGTGGAGGACATCGCCAAGCGGCTGATCGATTGCGGCTTCCATGCGCCGACGATGAGCTGGCCGGTGGCGGGCACGCTGATGGTAGAGCCGACCGAGAGCGAGACCAAGGCGGAGCTCGACCGGTTCTGCGATGCGATGCTCGCGATCCGGGCGGAGATCGCGGCGGTGGAAGCGGGCGAGATGGACGCGGAGAACAACCCGCTGAAACATGCGCCGCACACGGTTGAGGACCTCGTCGGCGACTGGGAGCGGCCTTATACGCGCGACGAGGGATGTTTCCCGCCTGGCGCCTTCCGGGTGGACAAATACTGGCCGCCGGTGAACCGGGTCGACAATGTCTATGGCGACCGGCATCTGGTCTGCACCTGCCCGCCGATGGAGGAGTATGCCGAGGCGGCGGAGTAGGGCATCTGAGACAGAGAAACGGGGAGCGGCTCTTCCAACCCCTCCCCGCTTAAGAAGCGTTTTGCTCCTCCTGGCGCGGTGACCGGTGCCCCCACCTTCGCCGCAAAATCTCTTTTGCATAGGTGGAGTTAACATCCGGTTTTCAGCGCGGTGAGGTCTATTCCCGGGCGCGCAGCACCTGGGCGGGTTTGGCGTTGATCGGGGCCCAGGCAAAGGCGAGGCCCGCCAAGAGCGTTGCCAGCGCACCCCCGACGATGATCCCAAATGCCGAGGACCACATGACCGAGAAGTCGGTGTCCATGATGAAATGACTGACTGCCCAGCCGCCCGCGATACCAGCGGCCAGCGCCACCACGCCCGCGCAAAGGCCCAGCAGCGCCGAGCGCAGGGCAAAGCTCATCAGGATGCTGCGGCGACTGGCGCCGAGGGTCTTCAGCACGGCGGCCTCGTAGACCCGCGCGTTGGTGCCAGCGGCGGCGGCGCCGATCAGGACGAGGAACCCGGTGAGCAGGGTGGCCGCGGCCCCGTAGGATGTGGCAGCGGCCAGGCCGGCAAGCACATCGGCCACGCGGTCGATGGCGTCGCGCACGCGCACGGCGGTGATGTTGGGGAATTGGCCTGCGAGGTCGCGCAGGATTTGCGCTTCGGCGTCTTCCTCGGCGTAGACTGTCGAGATGAAGCTGTGCGGGGCGCCTGACCGCGCGCCCGGGTTCATGGCGAGGATGAAGCCGATGCCCGCGGTGGAGAAATCCACCTCGCGGAAGCTGGCGATGGTGCCTGTGATGTCGCGCCCGAGGATGTTCACGGTCATCTCGTCACCGATCTGCAGGCCCATCTCGGTCCGCGACTCCACAAAGGGCCCACGCTCCCCCGCGACGGAGATATAAGGATGATAAAGCGCGGCGCCG
>JBCCDU010000152.1:0-3576 GCA_039030715.1 Pseudomonadota bacterium | reverse complement strand
CGCCCGCGGGTTTGGCGGCGGCGGGCGGGGGGGCGCTGTGCGCGCCCCCCGTTGCGGCAAAACCCACCCCCCCCCCCCCCCCCCCCCCCGGCGGGGGGGGGCTTGGCCCGCAGGGGGGCGCGACTTTGACCGGTGGCCTGGGTGACGGGGCTGCCGGATCTGCGTGTTGCCTGCATCGGTGCGGGGTATTTCAGCCAATTCCACTATGACGCCTGGGCGCGGATTTCGGGCTGCGTGCTCGTTGGCGCCTGCGACCCGGATGCCGCCGCCCGTGAAGCCCATGCGCCGGGGGTTGCGGGCTTCAGGGATGCAGAGGCGATGCTGGCGGAAATTCAGCCCGACATCGTGGATATCATCACGCCCCCGCCGACCCATCGCGCACTGCTGGGTCTGGCGTTGAAAGCAAGGCCCCGGGCGATCATCTGCCAGAAGCCGTTTTGCACTGGATTGGCGGAGGCGCGAGCGCTGGCGGAACAGGCAGAGACTGCCGGTGTGCCGGTGGTGGTGCATGAAAATTTCCGCTTTCAGCCCTGGTACCGCAAGCTGCGGGAGATGATCCTCGCGGGTGCCCTGGGCGATGTGATGCAGATCACCTTTCGCCTGCGCCCCGGGGACGGGCAGGGGCCTCGAGCCTATCTGGACCGTCAACCCTATTTCCAGAAGATGCCGCGATTCTTGATCCATGAAACCGGCGTGCATTGGGTCGATACGTTTCGCTATCTGCTGGGTTCGCCGCAGACCGTTTGGGCGGATCTGCGCCAATTGAACCCGGCGATCTCGGGCGAGGATGCGGGCCTCGTCGTCTTTGGCTATGACGATGGGCGGCGAGCGCTTTTCGACGGCAACCGGCTGGCGGATCATGTGGCGGAGAATCGACGCCGGACGATGGGTGAGTGCCTGGTCGAGGGCACTGCGGCGACGGCGATGCTGGATGGCGCGGGCCGGATATTTGTCCGACCTTTTGGGGCGAATGACTGGCAGGCGGTGGACTTTGATGCGCCGGAGACTGGCTTTGGCGGCGACTGTGTGCATGCGCTGCAATCCCATGTGGTGGCCGCTTTGCGCAGCGGTGAGTCTGATGGTCTTGAGAACACCGCGCGGGACTATCTTGCCGTGATCGAAATGGAGGAGGCGATCTATCGTTCGGCTGAAAGCGGTCGGCGGGTGGTGCTTTGATCCCGGATCGCGGGGCGCTTTGGGGTCATGCGGCGGGGCTTGCCTTTGCCGTGATCATATCGGTGTCCTTCACCCTTGGTGGGCTGATGGCGGATCGGATCGATCCGGCGGCGCTGACCGCGGGGCGGTTCTTGCTGGCGGCTGTTGTGATCGGGGTCTTAGCTGTGCCGCTGCTACGGCGGGCGCATCTGGCGGCGATCTGGCGTTACGGTCTGCTGGGCGGATTGCTGGCGGGATATTTTATCCTGATGTTCACATCGCTGCGCATCGCCGATCCGATCTCGACAGGGGCGATCTTCACGCTGACGCCGGTGATGAGCGCTGTATTTGGCTGGATCCTGCTGCGTCAGGTGACGACCGGGGTTATGGCGACCTCGCTGGCATTGGCGGCGCTGGGGGCGATCTGGGTGACGTTTCGGGGTGACCTGCAGGCGATACTGGGATTGGCATTCGGGCCGGGCGAGCGGTTGTTTCTGCTCGGCTGCGCGATGCATGCTTTCTACACGCCCCTGGTGCGCCGATTGAGTCGGGGTGAGCCCGTGGTCGTTTTGACCTTCGGGACAATTCTTGGGGGATGTCTTGTCGCTGGCAGTTGGGGGGGCAGGGCGATCTTGCAGACAGACTGGTTGGCGCTTCCCGGGATCGTCTGGGTGGCTTTGATCTATCTGGGCGTGATGGCGACAGCCTGTACGTTCTTTTTGCTGCAGTTCGCGGCGATGCGGCTGCCGGCCTCGAAGGCCATGGCCTATGGGTATCTGGTTCCGAGCTTTGTCATTCTGTGGGAAGGATTGCTGGGCCATGGCTGGGTCGCCGGGGCAGTCTGGCTGGGCGTGGCTGCAACGATTGGTGCACTGATGATGCTTCTGGTTTCAGAGGGCTAGGCCGGACGGGTTCCGTCGCTGGCCCTGCGGGCCAGCATCCGCCCACCCGCCCGTCCAAAGGCGTGGCGCCCGGGATCAGGCTTGATCGAGCAGGCGGCGGGCGATGACCTGGGCCTGGATTTCGGCCGCGCCCTCGAAGATGTTGAGGATCCTTGCATCGCAGAGCACCCGGCTGATCGGGTATTCCAACGCGAAACCGTTGCCGCCATGGATTTGCAAGCCGTTGTCGGCCGCTGCCCAGGCGACGCGGGCGCCCAGCAGCTTGGCCATGCCCGCTTCGAGGTCGCAGCGACGCTCGGCGTCTTTTTCGCGTGCAGAGAAATAGGTGAGCTGACGCGCGATCATGACCTCGACAGCCATCATTGCGAGTTTCGAGGCCACGCGCGGGAAGGCGATCAACGGTTTGCCGAAAGCCTCGCGCTCTTGGGCGTAGCGCAGGCTGATATCCAGGGCGGATTGGGCAACGCCGATGGCTCGGGCTGCGGTCTGGATCCGGGCGCTCTCGAAAGTCTGCATCAGTTGTTTGAAGCCAAAACCCTCCTCGCCGCCGAGAAGTGCGTCGCCCGGCACCCGGTGGCCGTCGAGCGCCAAGGTATATTCCTTCATCCCGCGATAGCCGAGGACCTCGATCTCACCGCCGGCGATGGTTGCATCCGGGAAGGGTTCTGCATCTGTCCCACGTGTCTTCGGAGCGAGAAACATCGAGAGGCCGGAATAGTCCGTCGTCTCTGGCTTAGTGCGCGCCAGCACGGTCATGACGTCAGTGCGGGCGGCATGGGTGATCCAGGTCTTGTTCCCGGTGATGACCCAATCCTCACCGTCCTGCATCGCGCGGGTTTTTAGGGCGCCGAGATCGGATCCGGTATTGGGTTCGGTGAAGACGGCCGTCGGCAAGATCTCTCCGCTGGCCAGCTTCGGCAGCCATTCAGCTTTTTGAGCGTCGGTGCCGCCGCAGAGGATCAGTTCGGCGGCAATCTCGGAACGGGTGCCGAGCGAGCCGATGCCGATATAGCCGCGGCTGAGTTCTTCCGAGACCACGCACATCGCGGTTTTGCCCATGCCGATACCGCCATGCTCCTCGGGGATCGTCAGGCCAAAGACGCCCATCTCTGCCATCTCCTCGATGATCTCTATCGGGATCAAGTCGTCCTTCAGGTGCCATTCATGGGCATCCGGCAGCACGCGGTCGACGGCGAAGCGGCGGAACTGTTCGCGGACCATCTCGTACTCTTCGTCCAGCCCGGTGGCGCCGAAGGTGGTCGCGCCCTCCTGCTCCGCCAGCAGGGCGGCGAGGCGCATCCGGGCGGCATTGGTGTTCCCCTCCCGCGTCAGGCGCATGACAGAGGTATGCATGAGGCTGCGCTGTGCCTCCTGGCTGATGCCGATATCCTGGGGACGGACGATCTCTCCCTGGCTCATCGGAATGCCGCCGTAGAGCTGCCAGAGGTATTCGCCCATGCCGATCTGCAGGATCAGGCGTTCGGTCTCGCCGAAACTGCCGGTCTCTGAAAGACGTTCG
>JBCCDU010000151.1:0-3693 GCA_039030715.1 Pseudomonadota bacterium | reverse complement strand
TTTTATTTCGCTTCTGGACAATGGTTTCGGTAGAATAGTCTACATAGATCGTATTCAGTTCTTTCTTATTGAGTAGGTGATGGCCGCTGTGGACGAGTATATCCCGCAGCCCGACCGTCCGATCGACCAGCCCTTCCTGATGCCGATCGAGGACGTTTTTTCGATCTCCGGTCGTGGTACGGTCGTGACCGGGCGCGTCGAGCGTGGTGTCGTGACTGTTGGCGAGGAAATCGAGATCGTCGGCATCAAGGACACGCAGAAAACCACCTGCACGGGCGTGGAAATGTTCCGCAAACTGTTGGATCGTGGTGAAGCCGGCGACAATATCGGTGCCCTGCTGCGCGGTGTCGACCGCGAAGGTGTTGAGCGTGGCCAGGTCCTCTGCAAGCCGGGTTCGGTGAAGCCGCACACGAAGTTCGAGGCTGAAGCCTACATCCTCACTAAAGAGGAAGGTGGCCGCCACACCCCGTTCTTCACCAACTACCGCCCGCAGTTCTACTTCCGGACCACCGACGTGACCGGAACCTGCGAGCTGCCCTCGGGCACCGAAATGGTGATGCCGGGCGATAACGTGAAGATGACCGTGCAGCTTATCGCACCGATCGCGATGGAAGAGAAACTGCGCTTCGCGATCCGCGAAGGCGGTCGCACCGTGGGTGCCGGCGTCGTTTCGAAAATCCTCGAGTAATCTTGTGATCCCGGGGCCGGGGGAAACCCTCCGGCCCCTTTCCTTTTGACGACCTTTTGCTGGGCAACCAGCCCCGATCCAATGGCCTGAGAGGCAACAAGAAGATGCAAAGTCAGAACATCAGAATTCGGCTCAAGGCCTTTGATCACCGCGTGCTGGACGCCAGCACTCAGGAGATCGTCAATACGGCCAAACGGACCGGTGCCGACGTGCGCGGGCCGATCCCGCTGCCGAACAAGATTGAAAAATTCACGGTTCTGCGTGGTCCTCACGTCGACAAGAAAAGCCGTGAGCAGTTCGAAATCCGGACGCACAAGCGTCTGCTGGATATCGTTGATCCGACGCCCCAGACCGTGGACGCGCTGATGAAGCTCGACCTCGCGGCTGGTGTCGACGTCGAAATCAAGATCTGAGGAGGGCGTGATGCGCTCTGGCGTCATTGCAAAGAAACTGGGGATGACCCGGGTCTTCATGGACGATGGACGGCAAGTCCCCGTCACCGTCCTGCAGATGGAGAACCTGCAGGTCGTGGCCCAGCGTACCGGCGACCGCGACGGATATTCCGCCGTGCAGCTGGGCGCAGGCGAAGCCAAGGCCAAGAATACCAGCCAGCCGATGCGCGGCCATTTCGCGAAAGCGAACGTGGCGCCCAAGCGCAAGCTGGTCGAATTCCGCGTGGCGCCCGAGAACCTGATCGACGTTGGTGAGGAAATCACCGCTGACCACTACTTCGAGGGTCAGTTCGTCGATGTCTCGGGCACCTCGATCGGTAAAGGTTTTGCCGGTGCGATGAAGCGGCACAACTTTGGCGGCCTTCGCGCCAGCCACGGTGTCTCGATCAGCCACCGCAGCCATGGTTCGACCGGTCAGTGTCAGGATCCGGGCCGCGTGTTCAAAGGCAAGAAGATGGCCGGTCATATGGGCGCTGCCCGCGTGACCACCCAGAACCTGCAGGTCGTAAAGACAGATGCGGATCGTGGTCTCATCATGATCAAGGGGTCGGTTCCGGGCTCGAAAGGCGGTTGGGTGACCATCAAGGATGCGGCCAAGAAGGCCACGCCCGAGAATGTGATTCTGCCCGCAGCTTTGCGCTCGGCCGCTGCCGAAGCGAAGCGCATGGCCGAGGAAGCCGCCGCCCAGGCCGCTGCCGAGGAGGAAGCCGCCGCGAAAGCCGCCGCCGAGGCCGAGGAAGCCGCCATCAAAGCCGCGGAGGCTGAAGAAGCACCTGCTGCTGCGGATGACGCCGGCGACGCTGCCCCCGAGGGAGGCGAAGACAAATGAAGACCGACGTGATCAAACTCGACACCAAGAAGGCCGGATCGGTGGATCTGCCCGAAGATATCTTCGGGCTGGAGCCGCGCGCCGACATTTTGCACCGTGTCGTGCGCTGGCAGTTGGCAAAACGCCAGGCCGGGACGCACAAGGTCAAGACCCGGTCCGAGACCAGCTACTCGACCAAGAAGATCTATCGCCAGAAGGGCACCGGCGGCGCACGCCACGGCAGCCGCAATGCGCCGATCTTCCGGGGTGGCGGTGTCTACAAGGGTCCGACGCCGCGCAGTCATGCTCATGATCTGCCGAAGAACGTGCGCAAGCTGGGATTGAAGCTGGCACTCAGCGCCAAGGCGAAATCCGGCGATCTGGTGATTGTCGAGGATGCGAAACTGGCCGAGGCCAAGACCAAGCTGTTGGCGCAGGCCGCCGAAAAACTGGGCTGGGCCAAGGCGCTGGTCATCGACGGGTCCGAGCTGGATGCGAATTTTGCCCGTGCCGCGCAGAACCTCGACGGTCTGGATGTGCTGCCCAGCCAGGGCGCCAATGTCTATGACATCCTGCGCAAGGACACGCTGGTCGTGACCAAAGCGGGGCTGGAAGCGCTGGAGGCGCGGCTCAAATGACCGATAAAGCAGCTCTTTACGACGTGATCCGTCGTCCGCTGATGACGGAGAAGTCGACCTCGGTCGCTCAGGACAACGCTGTTGTCTTCGAGGTGGCGATCGATGCCAACAAGCCCCTCATCAAGGAGGCGGTCGAGGCCCTGTTCAATGTCAAGGTCAAGTCCGTAAACACGGCGGTCACCAAGGGCAAAACCAAACGGTTCCGGGGTCGTCCCGGCACCCGCAAGGACGTGAAGAAGGCCTATGTGACGCTTGAGCAGGGCAACTTCATCGACGTGACGACGGGCCTTTGAGGCCCGGGCTAACAGAAAGCGGAAGACAGAAACCATGGCGTTGAAAACGTATAAACCAACTACGCCGGGCCAGCGCGGGCTGGTTCTGATCGACCGTTCGGATCTGTGGAAAGGCCGTCCGGTCAAGCGCCTTACCGAGGGGCTGACCAAGAAGGGCGGTCGGAACAATACCGGGCGGATCACGGCGCGGCGGATCGGTGGTGGCGCCAAGCGGCTCTATCGCATCGTCGATTTCAAGCGGCGCAAGATGGATGTGCCTGCGGTGGTGGAGCGGATCGAATACGACCCCAACCGCACCGCCTTCATCGCTCTCATCAAGTACGAGGATGGCGAGCAATCCTATATCCTGGCTCCGCAGCGTCTGGGCGTGGGCGACACCGTGATCTCCTCGAAGAAGGCGGATGTCAAACCAGGCAATTGCATGCCGTTTTCGGGCATGCCGATCGGGACGATTATCCACAATATCGAGATGAAGCCCGGCAAGGGCGGTCAGATCGCACGGGCGGCTGGTACTTATGCCCAGTTTGTGGGCCGTGATGGCGGCTATGCGCAGCTCCGGCTTGGCTCTGGCGAGATGCGCCTGGTGCGTCAGGAGTGCCTGGCGACCGTTGGCGCCGTGTCGAACCCGGACAACTCGAACCAGAACTTCGGCAAGGCGGGCCGAACCCGGCACCAGGGCAAGCGCCATGTCTCGGCAGGGGGCTCTTCCGGTGGCGCGGGGTCGGCCGTCATGGCGGGGATCGGCGCCTTGGCCCATGGCAATGATATCGGCGGCTCCCTGCGCTTTCCAGCGTCTGCCAACGGGGCGGTCACC
>JBCCDU010000150.1:0-3811 GCA_039030715.1 Pseudomonadota bacterium | reverse complement strand
GCGATTTCGTCCACCCCCTTGGCGATCACCACCGGCGCCGTGCCCGCCTGGCGGTCCCATTTCAGCGCGACGGCGTAATGGGTCGGGTTGACCATCACCACATCGGCGTTCGGCACCTCGTGCATCATGCGGTTATTGGCGATCTCCTGCCCGCGCTGGCGGCGCTGGGCCTTCATATGGGGGTCGCCTTCGGAGCGCTTGGCCTCCTCCTTCACCTCCTGAAAGCTCATCATCAGTTTGCGGTTGTGGCTGTAGCGCTGCCAGAGGAAGTCGATGGCGGCGATAGCCAGGGCGACCACGGTGATCTGTGCGAGCAGCGCGATGGCGATGCGCATCATCTCGGCAGGCACCGCCATGGGCGTGGCGCGGACCAGGCCGATCAGGTGGTCGGTCTCGCTGGCCAGGAAGATGCCGAGCATGACGGCGATGATGCAGAGCTTCACGGTCGCCTTCACGAATTCCGCGATGCCGTTCATGCCGAATTTGTTCTTCGCGCCCTCGATGGGCGAGATCCGGCTGAGCTTTGGGATCAGTTTGTCCGGCGCCACCACGAAGGATTGCTGGCCGAGGATGCTGAGCAGCACCGCCAGGAACGGCAGGGCGAAGAGGGGGAAGAGGCCCCAGAGCGCCTCGCCCAGCATGTGCAGGCTGAGGCCCGGGCCGCCGCTGTCGAGCAGGCGCGGCGCCAGGGTGTCGGCGCGCGCGAGGAAGGCGCTGAGCACCGTGCCCGATTGCTGGGCCGCCCAGGCGCCCGCGATGCTGACCGAGACCAGCAGGCCGATATAGCCCGCCGCCGCGTTGAGGTCGGTCGATTTGGCGATGTCGCCCTTCTTGCGCGCATCCTCCAGCTTTTGCGGGGTTGGGTCGTGGCTCTTCTCCGCGGCGTCGTTTTCGGTCTCGCTCATTCGGGCATCCCGAACGGGTTCATCAGCACCAGGTCCAGCATGTCGGACCAATGGGCGATGGCGATGGGACCGGAGAGCCAGAGGATGAAAAGCGCGCCGGCGGTGATCGCGGGCGCCCCGACCAGGGCCACCATCAGCTGCGGCATCGCCCGGTTGATGGCCCCCAGCGCGATGTTATAGGCGAAGGAGGCGATGACGAAGGGCGCGGCCAGCGAGAAGGCAAGTGCGAACGCATCCGATGCCCGCGCGACGCCCCATTTCGCAACATCGCCGGAGAGCGGAAACACCCCCAGCGGGACGATGTTGTAGGAGCCGATCATCACGATCGCCGCCTTGATGTGCAGCCCCATGGCCAGCGCCATCGCGATTCCCGAAACGGTCAGCATATTGCCGATGGCAGGCATGGGATCGGGCGTGACGCCCGCGCCCGCGATCTGAGCCACTGATGTGGCCTGAGCCGCGATCGAACCCGCCAATTGCAAAGCCATCACCATCAGGCGGATGGCGATACCCAGCATCAGGCCCACCGCAGCCTCGGCCAGCAGGAACCGGGTGAGCGTTATGGCGGAGTCGTCGCCGATGCCGGGGGTGCTGGCGGCGGTTTCCGCAACCGGGGGCCAGACGACCAGGGTGAAGGCGATGGCGGCACCCAGGCGCACACGGGCGGGCAGAGTCTGCTCGCCGAAGCCCGGCAACAGGGCGATCACGGCGCCGACACGGGTAAAGACGGCCACCAGCGCGTGGATCTCGGCCGTTCCGAAATTCAGGAGTTGGCCCAGCAGGCCGATGAAGGCGGGGGCTTCCATCGCTTAGGCGACCCCGATCAGTGCCGGTTTGACCCCGGCCCCGATCTCCTCGAAGGACAGGACCGGGTTGCGCACGCCCTTGGCCATCAGCACGGTGCGCAGAAAACGCCGCCTGCGGGTGGAGGTGGCAATCGCGGGATAGCGCCCCTGGGCCGAGGCGAGCGAGACCTTGTCGGCCACCGATGTGGCCAGGCGATTGAACTCCGACGGCGGCAGGGCGACATCGGCGATGCCGCCCTCCGTCTCGACCTGGTGTTCGGTGAAAAGCTGCTCCCATTCCGGGGCGAGCTGGATCATCGGCAGAGCGCCGTCTTTCTCGGTCAGCTCGGCCACCAGCTGGAAGCCGAGGCGATGGCGCACATGTTCCGCAATCACTTCGGGGGCGGAGGCCACCAGCTTCGCCTCCGCAATCGCCTCTAGGATCAGGGGCAGGTTGCGCACCGAGACGCGCTCGTCCAGCAGCAACCGCATGACCGATTGCATCAGGTCCACCGGCACCTTGTCGGGCACGAATTCGTCCAGCAGACGGCGGTTGGCATTGGCGCGGGTCTGATCGGTGACGGCAACGAACTCATCCAGCAATTTGCGCAGGGCCCGGCGCGAGAAGAGCTTGCCGAAATTCTCCTTGATCGTCTCCAGCAGATGCGTCGCCACCACCTCGGTCGGCGTGATGACCGACAGGCCCATGAGGGCCGCTTCCTCCTCGTCCTCCGCCGAGATCCAGCGGGCGGGGGCGTTGTAAACCGGCTCCTTGGTGTCGTCGCCCTGGGGGGCCGGCATGCTGTCCTCGCCCAGCAAGACCAGCACCTTCGACATCTCCAGCTTGGCGCGCGCGGCCTCTGCCCCCTGGATCTTGATGACATAGGTGCCGGGCGGCAGCGCCATGTCGTCGGTCAGCCGGATCTCTGGGATCACAATGCCATAGATCGAGGCGATGTGGTTGCGCATGTTGGTGATGCGATTGCCGAGGCCCGAGGCATCGTCCATCACCGACTGCACCATGTCGGCGGCGAATTCCAGGTGGATTTCGTCCAGGTCCAGCATGTCGCCCACGGTCTTCTCCGCGGGTTTTTCCGCAGCCTCGATGGCGGGCAGATTCGGCACCGCCTGCTGGCGCGCCGTGTACCAGGCGGCACCGGCCAGAATGATCGCCCCTAGCATGAAGGGCACGAAGGGCAGGCCAGGCACAAGGCCGAACAGTGCCATCAGCCCCGCCACGGTCAGCAGCGCACCGGGGAAGCTGCCAAGCTGCGCCAGCAGCGCCCGATCGGCCGAACCCATGATCCCACCCTTCGACAGCAGCAGCGCCGCCGCGATCGAGATGATCACCGCCGGGATCTGGTTCACCAGCCCATCGCCCACGGTCAGGATGGCATAGGTCTCGAACGCCTCGCCGATCGGCATCTCATGGGCCAGCACGCCGATTGCCAGGCCCATGACCAAATTGAGCAAGGTGATCAGAAGCCCCGCCACCGCGTCGCCTTTGACGAATTTCGAGGCGCCGTCCAGCGAACCGAAGAACGTCGTCTCCTCCTGCTCCAGCTTGCGCCGGTCGCGCGCTTCCGAATGGCTGATCGCCCCGGCGGCCATGTCGCTGTCGATGGCAAGCTGCTTGCCCGGCATCCCGTCCAGGGCAAAGCGCGCCCCGACCTCGGCCATGCGGCCGGCACCTTTGGTGATCACGATGAAATTCACGATCAGCAGGACGCAGAACACCACCAGACCCAGATAGACCGAGCCGCCCATGACGAAGTTCGCAAAGCCCTCGATCACGTCGCCGGCGGCATGGGTGCCGTTATGCCCCTCGCCGATAATCAGCTTGGTCGAGGAGACGTTCAGCGACAGCCGCAGCATCAGGCTGGCCAGCAACACGGTTGGAAAGGCCGAGAAATCCAGTGGCCGCTCGATAAACAGCGTGTTGGTGAAGATCAGGATCGCCAGCCCGAAGGATACGGCCAGCCCCAGATCCAGAACCCACGAGGGCATCGGCAGGACCATCATCTGCTACTTGCTACTTGCTACTTGCTACTTCCTGATCTTAACTACGATTTTCAACACCGACCTACTTACTCAGCCTAGATATCAGTATTTGGTCAATAG
>JBCCDU010000149.1:0-3813 GCA_039030715.1 Pseudomonadota bacterium | reverse complement strand
CCGCCGACAGCGCCAGCGTGTGCAAAAGCTGGGCCCGTTCGACCTGATCCATCTCGACCACGGGCAGATCGTATTTCCGCTGGGCGCCCCGCGCTAGGACCAGGTTGTTTTTGGCCGTAAACAGCTCGGGGTCATAGCTGATCGCCTCGGAAAACAGCCGCTCGGCATCGTCAAAGTCGCCGCGCGACAGCTTGGAATAGCCCCAGTTGTTCAAAACACCGCCCGGCTTGGTCGTCAGACCCAGCGCGGTTTCATAGAAACTGTCGGCCTTTTCCCATTCCTGGTTGCTGTCGGCGACCATCGCCTCAAGCCGGTAGCGTTGGAATGTCTCATAGGTCGGCGGGATCCCGTCAAGGACGGTATCCGCCCGATCCCATTCGCCCGCCCGGATCAGCGCATCGGCATAGCGCACCTGATCCTCGTTGGTCGACTCTTCCGCGGTGACGATGTCCGCCCAGATGCCCGACGCCTGAACCGGACGATTTGCGCGGACAAGCGAAATGCCCAGGCCACGCTTCAGGTCGATCCGTTCGGGGTGCTGGCTGCTGGCGCGGGTGAAATAGTCGACCGCTTCCTGCGGATCGGCAGAGGTCAGCATCAGGTCGTTGAGATTGGTTTCGTCGATGACATTCACGCTTTCCAGCGTGCGTTCGACCTCGGCCTCTGGGCTTGGCCCGCAGGCCGACAGAACAAGCGCGCTGCCAAGGCAGAGCGCAGAAATACCGATGTGGCGCATGGTGCCTGCGTCCTTTTTCCTGCTCAATCAGCCCACGCTTGGCGTGGCCAGAAGCAGGTATTCCCCCGTTCCGCGCCGCACCAGCACAGGTCCATCTTTATTGGGAGGAGCATAGGCAGGGTCCTCGCGCTTGGCGAGGGCAAGCTGAAGATTGTCCCGAATTTCGACACTTTCGCCACTATCAAGCGCAAAGGCGGTCTGGAACACGCGGCTGGCTTCGCCGTATTCGCCGCGTTCCATCAAAACCACACCCAGATTGTTCCACGCGGGGGGGAAACTGTCGTCCTGTTCGATGGCGCGGCGCAGGATATCCTCGGCCTGACCCAATCGGCCCAGCCGCAGATTGGCCGATCCGAGGGCCGACAGAACATCTACGGTCAGCCCCTGCTCCAACGCGGCGCGGTTATAGGCGCGGATCGCCAGTTCATATTCGCCCGCCGCCATCAGGCGATGGCCGACGACAAGGCCGTCCACGGCATCTTCCACGTCAAACCGGCCGACCGGCGGAAACAGCTCATCCGACGTGCCAACGCCGCCAGCGGGGGCGCAAGCGGCGAGAGCGATGGCGCTTAGGGCTAAACCCAGCCAGTGATGTCGCATGGTCCCCTAGAAGAAGCTGGCATTCCCCAGCGTCTGGGAAATTTCGAATACCGATGGTCCGATCAAGATGATCAGGAGCGGCGGCACCGTCAACATCATAGTGGCCAGGGTCATCTTCGTCGGCAATTTGTTGGCCGCTTCCTCGGCGCGCATCACGCGCTTGTCCCGCATTTCCGAGGCATAGACCCGCAGCGCGTCGGCAATCGACGTACCAAAGGTGGCCGACTGGATCAGCACGGTCACAAAGGACGACACGTCCGTCACACCGGCCCGATCCGACATATCGCGCAGCACCTGCGTCTTGTCCTTACCGGCCTTCATCTCGTGGCTGACCATCTCGAACTCATCGGCCAGCGAGGGATAGCCGGACCGCACCTCTTTGCTCACCCGGACAATCGCCTGGTCCAGCGACTGGCCCGCTTCCACGCAGACCAGCATCAGGTCAAGCGCATCGGGGAAGCCATTGGTGATCTCTTCCTGGCGTTCCTGCTGGCGCTTGGTGACCCAGTACTTGGGCAGCATATAGCCCGCAAAACCCGGCCCCAGCGTCATCATCATCAACTGCTGGGTGCTCGGGTCGCCTGTGGCGCTTTTCAGGATCGCGTAAAGCACCCCGATGACCAGGAAACCGATCCCCAGAATGAACTGGAGAAAGTGATAGGTCCGCACCGCGTTCTTCGAACGATACCCGGCCTGCAAAAGCTTCAGGCGGACGGCCGAGTATTCCTCTTCATCCTTGGGTTCGAGGAAGTTTGAATACTTCTCAAGCTTGTCGCCCTTGCCGCTTGCGGTCCGCAGCTTTTGACCGTTCTTCTGGCTCGCCGCCGACGTCTGACTGCGCGCCGACTCCCGCAGCTTGTCCAGCGGGTCCTCTTGCTTGCGCAACAGAACCGGCAGGGTCAGGAGGATCAGGAAAAGCCCCAGGATACCCACCAGCAGAAGCGGTCCGAATTCCCCGAACCGTTCGGTCAGAAAGGTGTTGAGACTGTTCAGTGTCGCTGTGATCTGTTCCATCCGGACGCCGCCTTACACTTTGATGTTCACAAGCGCCCGCATCACAAAGATGTTGGCCACCAAGAAACCCGCAACCACGAAACAAGCGGGGATGAAGTATTCGGTGCCGCGCACGTCGTCGTAATAGTTGGGATCGATCAGGTTGATCATCACCAGCGCACCGATCGGGAAGATCGACAGGAACATGCCCGACCACTTGGCTTCCGCGGTGATCGCCTTCACGCGACGGAACAGCTTGAACCGCGCCCGGATCACCAAGGCGAGGCCATGCAGAATCTCGGCCAGGTTACCACCTGACTGCTGCTGGATCGTCACGGCAACCGCGAGGAACCGCAAATCCTGCATGTCCATCCGTTCGGCCATCGCCTTGAGCGCTTCACTGACGTCCCGGCCATAGGCCGATTCATCCGAGATCACGCCCATCTCCGAGCCCAGCGGATCGGGGACTTCCTTGGCCACGATCTGCAGCGCCGACGAGAACGGGTGGCCAACGCGCAGGCTGCGCACCATCAGTTCCACCGCATCGGGCAGCTGCTCCTCGATCAGGCCCATGCGCTTCTTGGCCTTCTGGTCGATCCAGATATAGACCGCGCCCACGCCCATCACGATGGACACGACCACCCGGATCGGCAGCGATGCGCCGGTGCCAAAGGTCAGACCGGCAAAGGCCACAACGCCCAGAAACACCATCACCAGGATCAACTGGCCGGGTGTAAAGGCGATGTTTGCCTTCTGCGCCTTGTTTGCGAGGATCGCGTAGATCGGGATCGACCGCGACCGCATGTGCTGGGACATCTCCTTGCGGAGCTGTTCCAGAACCTGTTCTCGTCCCGCACCTTTCTCGAGCATCTCGAGACGGCGGTTCATCCGGCTGTTGAGGCTGATCGATTTGCCGAAGATGGTCAGATAGATGCCTTCGACAAGCAGCAAGACCGCGATGAAAATCAGGCCATAGATAATCGGTTCTGCCGACAGGGTCATAGCGCTTTACTCCGCCGCGAAGGGTTCGAAGATGCTGGCCGGCAGGTCATATCCCCACATCCGGAACCGCTCGGAATAGTTGCTGCGGATGCCGGTGGCGGTGAAATGACCGATGATCTTGTTGTCGGGCGTCAGGCCCACGCGCTGGTAGCGGAAGACCTCTTGCATCGAGATCACTTCACCTTCCATGCCGGTCACTTCCGTGATCGACACCATGCGGCGCGACCCGTCCTGCAGACGGCTGGCCTGCACGATCAAGTTCACAGCCGACGAGATCTGGGAGCGAACCGCCTTGATCGGCATCTCGATCCCGGCCATCGCGATCATGTTTTCCAGACGGCTGACGCCATCCCGCGCGCTGTTGGCGTGGATCGTGGTCATCGACCCGTCGTGGCCAGTGTTCATGGCCTGGAGCATGTCGATGACTTCTTCGCCACGCGTTTCCCCCACGATGATGCGGTCAGGACGCATGCGCAGCGCGT
>JBCCDU010000148.1:0-4198 GCA_039030715.1 Pseudomonadota bacterium | reverse complement strand
GCAGAACATATCGATCACGACATCGCGGTTGAACTTCTGGCGATACTCGGTCGCGACCTTGGCGGCGTGGACCACAGCCTCCGGGTCGTCGCCGTTCACATGGAAGATCGGGCAATCGACCATTTTCGCGATATCGGTCGGATAGGGTGACGAGCGCGAGAAATGCGGTGCCGTTGTGAACCCGATCTGGTTGTTGACGATCAGGTGGATCGTTCCGCCAGTCCGGTGCCCCTTCAACCCGCTGAGACCAAAGCATTCCGCGACCACGCCCTGGCCTGCGAAGGCCGCATCGCCGTGCAGCAGCAGCGGGATCACGGCGGTCGGCCCTTCGTCATAGAGCTCCAGTTTGGCGCGGCATTTGCCGAGGACCACCGGGTTCACAGCCTCCAGATGCGAGGGGTTGGCGGTCAAGCTCAGATGCACCGTGTTGCCGTCGAACCGCCGGTCGCTGGAAGCCCCCAGATGGTATTTCACATCGCCGGAGCCATCCACGTCTTCGGGCTTGAAACTGCCACCCTGGAATTCATTGAAGATCGCACGGAACGGTTTCGACATCACATTGGCCAGGATGTTCAGGCGCCCCCGGTGAGGCATGCCGATGACAACCTCGCGCGCGCCCAGTGCGCCCCCTCGCTTGATGATCTGCTCCAGCGCGGGGATCGCCGCCTCGGCCCCGTCCAAGCCAAAGCGTTTGGTGCCCATATATTTGACATGCAGGAACTTCTCGAAGCCTTCCGCCTCGACCAGCTTGTTCAGGATCGCCTTACGCCCCTCGGCCGAGAAACCGACCTCTTTGCCATAGCCCTCGATCCGCTCCTGCAGCCAGCGCTTGGCGTCGGGATCGTCCAGGTGCATGTATTGCAGCGCAAAGGTCGAAGCATAGGTGCGCTTTAGCAGCCGCTCGATCTCGCGCAGCGGCGCCTCGGTCAGGCCCAGCAGGTTGTCGATGAAGATCGGCCGGTCCATGTCGTCTTCGGTGAAACCGAAAAACGCGGGATCCAGCTCTGGATGGCGATCGCGCCCCGCGATGCCGAGCGGATCCAGATTGGCCGCCAGATGCCCCCGGATGCGGTATGACCGGATGAAGTTGATCGCGCGGATACTGTCGAGTGTCGCCTGCTTTAGCTTTTCGGGATCTATCGCCTGACCCGCCGTCTCGGCCCGGCCGTTAATTTTCTTGGCCAGCTTCTTGGGATCGGGGATCGCGTCCCAGTTTCCATCCAGCGCCGCCAGTTCCTCGCTGGGGCGCGTCGGCGGCCAATCGGCGCGCGCCCAGGGGGCGCCGGCGGCTTCGTCCACCACATCGCCGATATCGTCGCCTAGGCTACGGAAATACTCCGACCAACTGGGATCGACGGACAGCGGATCACGCATGAAGCGCGCGTAGAGCTGCTCGACATATTCTGCGTTATGACCCTGAAGGAAGGAGGAAGCGTGAAACGGCTCGTTCGAGCTCTCGTCTTTCATATGTCAGCGGAGGGGTCTTGCGGCCCCCCTGTCCCATTCTGAGGGTTTGGCGCCTGAGGCTGCACCATCGGGAATCACACGGCATACTGCCATGCCTCGCGATTACTATAACCAGCATAGGTGTTAAACAAACCTTCACTCACAGATCGTGTTCGCGCGGCGGCGCAGCATGGCCATTTCGCCACGCGTTTCAGGCTTGCAGCGGTGGCCCGAACCGGTTCTCGACATCCTCCCCCGGGATCACGCACCAATACAGAACCACCAGCGTCAGCCCGATAACACCCATGCCCGCCAGCGCCGATACGCCTGGCGACGTTTCCTGAAGCGTCACGGCCAGGAAATACAACGGTATCGGCGCGAGGTTCCACAAGCCGGATCGCCCCACATCGTGCAGGCGCCGCCAAGCAACCGCGTTCAGCGGAAACACCATGAACAGGATGAAAAGCCCCTCGAGCCCGATCAGTTTGTCTTCGCCGAACAGCTTCAAATCGGCAGACACCGTCAGCAGATTACCGATGGCACCGAATAGCATGAACCACCAGAACTCCGGCCGCCGGGCACGACCCGAGAACCGAAAATAGTCCTGAAAACAGACATGGACGGCTTTCCCGAAACCCATCAGCGGTTCCTTGCCAGATAACCTGCGCGAAGCAAACGTCGCGAGGAGCGTCAGCCGATCGCCTTCAGCAAGGCTTCGCCCAGATGGGCGGGGCTTTCGGCGACCACGATCCCGGCGGACTTCATCGCTTCGATCTTGTCTTCCGCCCCGCCTTTGCCGCCCGAGATGATCGCTCCCGCATGACCCATGCGCCGGCCGGGAGGAGCGGTGCGCCCCGCGATAAAGCCCGCGACCGGTTTCTTCCGGCCTTTCTTGGCCTCATCCATCAAAAACTGCGCCGCGTCTTCTTCGGCCGAGCCGCCGATTTCGCCGATCATGATGATCGACTTCGTTTCGTCATCGCCCAAGAACAGATCCAGGCAATCGACAAACTCCGTCCCCTTGATCGGGTCGCCGCCGATCCCGATGCAGGTGGACTGGCCCAGACCGGCAGCGGTCGTCTGGCCCACAGCCTCGTATGTCAGCGTGCCGGAGCGGCTGACCACCCCCACGCTGCCGCGCTTGTGGATATGGCCCGGCATGATCCCGATCTTGCAAGCATCCGGGGTGATCACGCCGGGGCAGTTCGGCCCGACCAGCCGGCTTTCCGAACCTTCCAGTACCCGCTGCACCTTCATCATATCCAGCACCGGAATCCCTTCCGTGATGCAAACGATCAGTGGGATCTCGGCATCAATCGCCTCGAGGATCGCATCAGCCGCGAAGGGTGGCGGCACATAGATGGCACTGGCCGTTGCACCCGTTTTCGCCACAGCCTCGTGGACCGAGTTGAAAACTGGCAAACCCAGAGCCGTCTCGCCGCCCTTGCCCGGTGTCACGCCGCCAACCATCTGTGTGCCATAGGCGATCGCCTGTTCCGAATGGAACGTCCCCTGCGCCCCGGTCAGGCCCTGGCAGATCACCTTGGTGTTTTCATCGACGAGCACGGCCATATCAGTTTCTCCATACCAGGCGCAGGGCTGTTTGCCGGTTCCCTCCGGCAGCAGCGGCACCGGTTGCCACTTCCAGTCTCATATTCGGGGTTGCGCCGTTCACCGTCCAGGCGCGCTCCTCGCCCGCGCCATCGGGGATGGCTTCGGCCAGCGAGGTGCTGGGCGGGCTGCGCTCTTCGAACGTTGCCAGCATGGCCTCGACCGTGCGGTTGACGCGCACTGCCTGGGCGCTGACCTCGCAGCGGTTCTCGCCAGCGAAATCGGGCCAAGCGGCGGTGCCGCGCATCAGCGTGATCCCGCTGGTGCGATGCGTAACGGTCGAGAGCGCCTCGCGATCCAGTTCCGGCGTCGTACCGAAATCGCGTACCGAAATCGCGACCAGGCTCTCGCGCGTGCCCTGCATGACGGGCATCGCATCGAGGCACATCTCGGCAAAGAAGCCGATCATCGCCGCTTCAACATCGGTCTCGCGCAGGTCTGTTTTGTTCAACCCGGCCCTATCATCGCAGGCGGCGAGCACGAACGTCAGCAAGGGCAACATCAGAAATCGCTTCTGAAATCCCATCTCAATGGCCCTTTGCATAAAAAGGGCTCCGCTTGCGCACGCGGGCGGGCACCCGACTAACCTTTCACCGCAGCAACAATCTTCTCCGCGGCGTCGGCGAGGTTCTCGGCAGCGATCACCGCGAGGCCGCTTTCGTTGATGATTTTCTTGCCGAGCTCGACATTGGTCCCCTCCAGCCGGACCACCAGCGGCACTTGCAGTCCCACGTCTTTCACCGCGGCGATCACGCCTTCCGCAATTACATCGCAGCGCATGATGCCGCCGAAGATGTTCACCAGGATGCCCTTCACCTTGGGATCCGACGTGATGATCTTGAAAGCTTCGGTCACCTTCTCTTTGGTCGCACCGCCGCCGACATCCAGGAAGTTCGCAGGCTCCGACCCATAAAGCTTGATGATATCCATCGTCGCCATGGCCAGGCCCGCGCCGTTGACCATGCATCCGATCTCGCCATCCAGTGTGATGTAGTTCAGCCCGTGCTTCTCGGCGGCGAGTTCGGCGGGGTCTTCCTCGGTCTCGTCTTGAAGTTCCTGAATGTCCGGATGGCGATAGAGCGCGTTCGAATCGAAATTCATCTTGCAGTCGAGGCAGCGGACATCGCCATCCTCGGTCAGG
>JBCCDU010000147.1:0-4244 GCA_039030715.1 Pseudomonadota bacterium | reverse complement strand
TCAATGTCGTCGGCCGTGATGACGGAAACACTGGACCCAATTTCGGTCGCGGTTTGGTTGAGGCGCGAGCCTTCAATGATCACCGTATCCATGACGGCGTCTTCAGTGCCATCCTGAGCTATCGCGGTGGACAGGAATGAAAGTGAAACAGCGCTCATTAGCGCGGTTTTGTAAAACATGAGGTTACCCCTCAGCGCCTCGCCGCCCGATCCGGCGCACTGATACGACATACAGGCCTTACAGAATGTCTGCACGGGCGGCCTGGCCTTGGACTTATGTCGTTGCAAAGGAGAGGTGCATGACCTTCCCGCCCGCTGAGAACTTTTCCCGGCCTCCGGACGAACGACGCGATGGCAGGTTTCCTGACTCACCAATCATCGCTTCAGACCGCCTTCCCAGAGCTTATGCTCCAGTGACATATTGGCCTGTCGCTCCTGGCTGACAGTTGCGGGTACAGCGTCGGATTTCCACCGACTTCCCTCTTAGCCCCCGTTAAAGGAGCACCATCTGTGGCTGCTCTTGCTGCGTCTGCGAAGAAAAGTCAATCTACCGCAGGTTGCGATCACCGCGCGCGGCTCATCTAAAAGTCGATGCCCCGTTGCGCTTTAATGCCCGCTTTAAAGGGGTGTTTGACCTCGCGCATTTCGCTCACCAGATCGGCATAGTCGCACAATTCTGGCTTGGCATCTCGCCCGGTGAGAACGACGCTGGTGCGGGTCGATCGCGCATCCAACCCGGCGATTACGTCCGAGGCCGACAAATAGTCATAGCGCATCGCGATATTGATCTCGTCGAGTACGATCAAATCATAATCACCGGACGCCATCATCTCCTGCGCCTTGGCGAACGCCGCCTCTGCGGCAGCAATATCCCGGTCGCGATCCTGCGTATCCCAGGTAAAACCCTCGCCCATTGTGTGCCATTCGACACCGCCTAGCTTGTCGAAGAATTGTCGCTCCCCAGTGATCCATTTGCCTTTGATGAATTGCACGACGCCGACTTTATGCCCCCAGCCCAAAGCGCGAATAATCACGCCGAATGCAGAGCTAGATTTGCCCTTCCCATCGCCTGTGTGAACCAAGATCAAGCCGCGATCCGGATCGCCCGCAGACTCGGTTTTTCGTTTCTGCTCTTCCTGCAGTTTCTGCATGTTCTCCTTGTGCGCGTCAGTGCCACTCATCGGACTATTCCCTTTTCAATCGGCATTTCGATCATGCCGCCAAATTCTATCTGTGTGTTGAAATCCTCGCCCGTATCGCCGGTGGCCAGCGCAGCGCGGATCACCCCCGAATGCGTTACGAAAAGCGTCGTCTCATCCGCGCTCGCCCACCTCGATAGGGCGCGCCGCGTGCGTGCGCGAAGCGTAGCGACCGTCTCACCCCCATGTGGCCGTGCGTGGAGAAAGTCTGCCGCCCAGGCATCAATTTCCTTGCGCGGGATATTATCCCAGAGCAGGCCTTCCCAGCGGCCGAAATCCATCTCTTGAAGATCGGTCTCGCACGTCATGGGCAGCTGTCTGTGATCCGCTACGCGTTCGGCCAGGCGCCGACATCGTTGCAGAGGACTGGAGACAATTCGCGTCACGCTTGGCAAAACTTCCATGACCCGCATTGCCTCGGCTTCGAAACTGTCGGCCAGCGGTAAATCCGTTTGCCCATAACACGTGCCTGGCGGCACGTCTGGCGTCGTATGTCGAAGCAGGATCACAACCATGCCAACAATCCAAGATAGACACCGAGTTCACTGCTCTGCTGAACGGCACCCAGTGTGTCGCCGGTATAGCCGCCAAGCTTAGGTTCGAAGAGGAGCCGCATGAGGACATGCCCCGAGACCAGGCCGAACAGAGCATAGGCCAGTGCGATTGGCGGCATAAACCAGTTCCACCCAATTGCGATGGCGACCCCGGTTAGAATCACCGCGATCAGCGTCGCGCTGGAGGCGCTTTCAGCCACCGGCTTACCGGTGCCTTCCGCGCGAACATAGGTGCTGGTTGCAATCACCAGCACGCTGGACAGGCGAGACAGGCCGTGCGCTGCAATCAGGGCCAATACGATCCATCCCGCTGGCAGCAGACTCAAGGTCGACGCTTTCAGCGCTACTGCCAGAATCAAAGCCAGCGTGCCGTAAGTGCCCAACCGAGAATCCTTCATGATCTCCAGGGCGCGCGCGCGGTCGATGCCGCCGCCAATGCCATCAAATGTGTCCGCAAGACCGTCTTCATGAAACCCGCCGGTCAGGAGTAAACCCGCCGCAATCGCGAGCAGCACAGCGATGACGTGCGGAAAGACCGCGTCACTGATCAGAAAGACGAGTCCCGAAAAACCGCCTACAAGAAGACCGACCAGCGGATAATATCGCACCGACGCGGCCATGCGCTCTGGCGTATACAGCGTCTGAGACGGGACCGGAATACGGGTCAAAAACTGCACCGCCAGCAGAAAGGAGGCGCCCTCATGCTTCATGCCGGGCCGCTTATGCCAGCATCCTGGAAGCTGGCCATTTCCCGCAACATGGCAGCAGCGGCTTTGACCAAGGGAAAGGCGAGCAAGGCGCCTGTGCCCTCGCCCAACCGCAAGTCCAATTGCAATAGCGGATCGGCATCTAGTGCATTGAGCAGGACTGCGTGACCTGCCTCTGCCGATTGGTGGGCAAACACAAACGCCTGTCGGCTCGCGGGGGTCATGCGGGCGGCGCAGAGCGCGGATGCGGTGGCAATGAAGCCGTCAACAATCGCCACTTTGCCTGTCTCAGCCGCCCCGATCATGGCGCCGGCCATCATCGCAATCTCGAACCCGCCATACTGCTCCAATGATTCTTCGGGCGCTAGCGCGGACACGGTACGAGCTGCGGCGCGTTGCAGCAGATCAGTCTTGCGCGCCAGGCCATGATCATCCAGTCCGGTGCCGCGCCCGACCAGATCGGTGATGCCGAGGTCCAGGATCTTTGCGCCGATCAAAGCCGCAGATGAGGTATTGCCGATGCCCATCTCACCGAGACAGATGACGTCAGCCCGGCTTTCTTCTGCCAGGGTGCGTCCTGCCATCAGCGCCGCCTCGACTTGTTCGGCGCTCATCGCCGATCGTTCGATTGCGTTCGCCGTGCCGGGGCCTTGCCGCCGGTTTAAGAGCTGATCGTGGGTGATCGGCGAACCGGCTATGCCCGCATCAACAACGTAGACAGACGCGCCCACCGAGCGGGCGAATACATTTGCGGCCGCGCCGCCGTCTAGAAAGTTCTCAACCATTTGCCGCGTGACCGCTTGTGGAAACGCCGAGACGCCACTGGTCGCGATGCCATGATCAGCAGCAAAAATAAAATGATCGCATGTGTCAGCGCGAGGGGTCAGCGTGTTTTGAACTCTCGCAATCGTCGCAGCGAGCGCCTCCATCCGGCCCAGCGAACCGATGGGTTTGGTTTTCGTGTCCAGGGCCGTCTTTAGACGGGTGTCAAAATCTACAATCGTGGAAGTTGCGCGACTGGGGCTACACCCGCGAGGGGCGCTCGGACGAGGCGATGGCGTGGATGGACATGGCGGTCCCGCTCGAGCAGATGCCGGGCCTGCTCACCGACGATCAGCTCGACCAGGTCCGCGAGGCCGAAGGCGCCGAGCTCGACCGGCTCTTCCTCGAGCTCATGGCCGAGCACCACCGTGGCGGCCTGCACATGGCCGAGGAGGGGGCGAGGCTGGCCGAGGACGACGACGTCGCCGAACTGGCCGCCCGCATCGAGCGCAACCAGGCGGGCGAGATCAACGAGTACCGCATCACGGCCGAGAACCTCGGCTTCGACGTCGACATCGAGCCCGCCGACGTCCCACCGGCCGACCTGCCGCCCGCCGACGATTGAGCGCCCGCCGGGCGACCTGCCCCCGGCCAGGCCTGCGGGCTTCCGTGTCACAGGGCGCCACTAGCCTTGCACCATGGCTCGAACCGGCCTGGCCACCGGTCACCCCATGACCGTCGACGAGTTCCTCGCGCTGCCCGTGGCGCCCTTCCGCTACCAGCTCGTCGAAGGGTCCCTGGTCGTGAACGACCCCAAGCTCCCCCACCAGAACGCGGTGGGCAACGTGTACTGCGCGCTCGTCGCATGGCAGCGCGCGGCCCCGGGGCGAGGCCACGTGGGCCTGCCCGCCGACTTCGTGCTCGACGAGCGCAACGTCTACGCCCCCGACGTGTGGTGGGTGGCCGAGGCACGCAAGCCCGACGAGCACGACCTCGACCCACCCCACCTCCCCGACCTGGTGG
>JBCCDU010000146.1:0-4703 GCA_039030715.1 Pseudomonadota bacterium | reverse complement strand
CGCGGGGGCCACGCGGGGGGCCGGGGGGGCGCCCGCGGTTGTTGGGGGGGGGGGCTCCGCCCCCGGGCTGTGGCAGCCGCGCTCGAATTCCGCCAAAGCCCGGGTCGAGGGATTGCTATGAGGATCGCGGAGGCCGATCTGAACACGAATTGGCAGGAGGTGCTGAGCCTGCTGCAAACGGCCTTTGCTGGCATGGCCGGGCGGATCGATCCGCCTTCCTCGCTGGAGACCATGACCGCGGAGGATCTCGCCGAGACTGCGCGGAACGGGCTGGTGCTGCTCGCATACGATCCAGGATTGGTCGGCTGTGTTTTTCTGACCCCGAGGGACAAGGTACTCTATATCGGCAAGCTGGCAGTTGCGCCCGAGCGGCAGGGCTTGGGCAATGGCCGCGCACTGATGCACGCGACAAAGATCGAGGCGCAACGGCGCGGTCTGCCCGCGCTAGAACTCCAGACAAGGATCGAGCTGGTCGAAAATCATGCGGCCTTCGTCGCCATGGGATTTCGCAAGACCGGCGAGACCGCGCATCCGGGGTTCGGCAGACCGACCTCGATCACCATGCGCAAATCCATTGCACCAGAGGTCCCGGATCAAGTCCGGGACGCCGAAGCGCAGGCATGAAACGGTTGCTCTTCATTTGTGGAAAAGGCCGGTCGCGCAGCCCGACAGCGGCGCAGATTTTCGCGGGCCGCCCGGGCGTCAGCACCGATTTCGGCGGGCTCTCGAGCGATGCGGATGACGCGCTGAGCGCCAATCAGATCGAATGGGCGGACCTGATCCTGGTGATGGAGCCGCGCCACCGCCAGCGACTGTCCGACCGGTTCGGGCGCTTGCTCGATGGCCGCAGGGTGGTCAATCTGAGTATCCGCGACAGGTTCAGCTTCATGCAGCGGGAACTGATCGAAGAGCTTGAGGAGAAAACCGCGCCCTATCTGCGGTGAATGAGCCATGACCACATCCGCCCTGGCACAACAGCTTTTCGGACACGCGACGCACCTCCTCGCGAAGGTTGCGACGCCGGAAAGCACGCGCCTGATGGCCGACCTGCCCGCGCTGCCGGTAGGGACCGACACCCCGCCAGTCGATCGCCCCGTCAGCCGGTTCCGCACCGGACTGCCCGCCCTGGCAGCACCCGCAACACGCCCCCTGGTCGATGCCTTTGCCCAGGCCGACGCAACGGACATGAGCTGGTATCAATCCTATACCGCCGCGGATTTCGGTGCAGCCTTCATCGACAATTACGGCTGGGTCGAAATCCTGGGCCCCTTCGCACCGTTCGCCTGCGAGAGCCACCGGCTGGGCATTCTGCTCTTCGGTCCGGACACCCACTATCCCAGCCATGCGCATGAGCCTGAGGAAATCTATATCGTGCTGGCTGGAGAGATCCTGTGGACGCATGCCGATCAACCAGAGATCTCCTGCGCGCCGGGCACGGTGATCCACCATGCCACGATGGTGCCCCATGCGCTGACCACCCAGTCAACCCCGGTTGCCCTGCTCGCGCTCTGGCGGGGGGGCAACCTCGCCCGCAAATCCGACATCCTGTGAGGACCCCATGACCGAGAAAACCGACGATCTGGAACGCCACGCCTCGAAAATGGCCAAGAAGAAAGCCGCTCGCGACAAGATCATGGCGGGCAAGACCGACAAAAAGGGGCTGATCCTGGTCCATACTGGCAAAGGCAAGGGTAAGTCGACAGCCGCCTTTGGCATGATCTTCCGGCATATCGCCCATGGCATGCCCTGCGCGGTTGTGCAATTCATCAAGGGCGGGATGTCGACGGGCGAAAGGGATCTGATCACCGGTCGCTTCTCGGACATCTGCGAGTTTCACACCATGGGCGAGGGCTTCACCTGGGAGACCCAGGACAAGGCCCGCGATATGGAGATGGCGGCGGCGGCCTGGGAAAAGTCCAAGGAGTTGATCCGCGCGGGCAAATCCATGGTATTGTTGGATGAAATCAACATCGCCCTGCGCTACGACTACATCCCGATTGCGGACGTGGTGGCGTTCCTGGTCGAGGAGAAACCGGAAATGACCCACGTCGTCCTGACCGGACGCAACGCCAAGGAGGAGCTGATCGAAATCGCCGATCTGGTGACCGAGATGGAACTGGTCAAACACCCCTTCCGCAGCGGCGTGAAAGCACAGATTGGCGTGGAGTATTGAGCCAAAACATGGGTGACAACGGCATAATCGTAGATCTGAGCCGCCGCGACCTGCCAGCAAAGATGGCACTGTTTCGCGCCACTCACGCCGCCCATGCCGCACTGCATCCCAAAGCGTTTCGCGACAATCTGAGCGATGCCTAAATCCGAACCGCTCTGCTCCGCTATATGCCGCCCTAGAACCCGTTCAAGACGCGTTGGAGTTATGTTTTCGGGATCGCAACGTCGGAACGACTGCTCGACTATCTCGCCTACTCAATGCATGCTGGCGCTTCAGGAAACAGCCTTGGATCGCCCTCTGCCCAATGATCGTGGATATCGCCATCCTGGACATCGCCGTGGTGCGCGGCAGACAACGCGAAGGGATTGCGAGCCGCGTGATCGAAGAAGCGCGCAGAAGGGCGACCGTTAGCGGAATTCGCCGATATGCAGCTTATGTTTGGTCAGGCAACGACGGATCGCTCGCATGCTTCCAAAATGCAGGAGTCCAGATCGAGGGACAGACATTGGTACGCGACTACGGTTGATCGGCGGCGGGTACCTCATCACTTAATCGTTGCAAACATTGACGCAGCGGCAGCTATCGCGCCCAATAGGCATGCGAGGGTGGTCATTGGAGAGTGACCATGCCGAAACGAACCGATCTCGAACCATTCTTTGCCAAAGCAACGCCTGACCCGGCAACCGGGCTCAGCCGCCGGGGCTTCTTCGCAGCCGCTGGGGCTGCCGGTGTGGCGGCCCTGGGGACCTCCCTGCGCCCCTCCACCGCCACGGCGCAATCGACCGACTGGACCCAGCCTGGCAACAACAACGGCGTCATCGCGATGCAGGAGGCCGCAAGCTTTCCCGATGGCGCGGTGGGGATCGACTTCTACGGCCATTGCGCGATGAAGATCACCTCGCCCGGCGGCGCGACGGTGATGTTCGACCCGTGGCGCGACGACCCATCCGGCGCCTGGGGGTTGTGGTTCAAGAACCCATTCCCAGAAACGCCGGTCGATATCTGCATGTCGACCCATACTCATTTCGACCATGACGCCATCGACCGCCCGGTCTCGACCATGGTGCTGGACCGGATGGTGGGCAGTTACCAGTTCGCCGATCTCAAGATTTCTGGCTTTGCCGACAAGCATGCCTGTGTGGCGCCGGGCTGGTATCCCTGGACCAACGCGCTGGCGGAGTTCGGGTTGGAGGCCTGCCCGCCGAACAACCCCAACCACATGGACATGGTAACCTATATGGTCGAGACCGGAGGTATCCGGACGCTGATCTGGGGCGACAACCGGCATAATCCGGCGGATGGGTTCTGGGACTGGGCAGGCCAGGTTGATGTGCTGACCCTGCCGGTGGACGGCTCGCAGCACATCCTCAGCTATGACCAGGCCAATGCGATTGTGGAGCGGCTGAAACCCAAAGTGGTGATCCCGACCCACTACCTCAGTGAGACGACAACCTATACGCTCTCGACCCTGACCCCCGCCGACGAGTGGGTAAAGGCGCAGGCGAGCTTCAAGATGCTCGATGGCGCCAACCTATCGCTGGCTGCTGCCGAAGTCGCGGGCATGGACCGCGAGTTTCTCTATTTTGGGCATAACGCCCAGACGGCCTGATCCCTCAGGCCCACGGGGTGCGTCGCAGCCGGCGCCTCCCCAACCACACCAACTAGGAGGATACGCCATGACTTTCGCCAAGTTAGGATCCATCGCTCTGGCCGTCGCGCTCGCGCTGCCGGCCGCAGCCCAGGACTGGACGCAAACGCCCTATGGCCAGGATGATCAGGCCGGGCAATCAAACCTGATGACACCAGAGAAGGCGCTTCAGGCCATCGCGCTGATGAAGACCGGTACGGTGATGTCGCTCGGCCGGGTCTACGAGGCGGAGATGCCGCTCTTCGGCTCCCGCGCCTTCGCCTTGCGCCAAACCGGCGGGCTGGCCGGCGGGCCGCTGGGCGACAACCATGTGATCTGGATGGACGAATTTCTGGCGACCGAGATCGGTCAGGTCGGCACCCAGTTCGACGGCCTCGCCCATATCGGGATCGGTGGCGCCCAGAACCTCTTCTACGGCGGACGCACCCAGGAGCAGGTAGTGGGCCCGACCGGGGTTAAGGAGCTGGGCATGGAGCAGGTGAAACCCTTCTTCACCCGAGGCGTCCTCTTCGACATCGTAGCGGTGCGCGGCGCAAATCTGCAGGCCGGTGAGGAGATCACGGTCGCTGATATGGAAGCGGCGCTGGCAAAGCAGGGCGTGGCGGCGCCGGGTGAGGGCGATGTCGCGATCTTCCACACCGGCTGGGGCGATCTCTGGATCGAGGACAACGCCAAGTTCAACTCCGGCGCGCCCGGAATCGGGATGGAGGCCGCGCGCTGGCTGGTCGAGAAGGGCGTCGCCATCGTCGGCTCCGATACCTGGCCGGTGGAGGTGGTTCCCAATCCCGGCGGCCTTGCCTTTCCGGTGCATCAGGAACTGATCCCCAGGAACGGCATCTTCATCCACGAGAACCTGGCGAGCGAGCGCCTGGCGGATGCGGG
>JBCCDU010000145.1:0-4870 GCA_039030715.1 Pseudomonadota bacterium | reverse complement strand
GCCTATGGCAACAATGGTCTCGCTGTCGCAACCGTGCCATTCGATCTGCAACCCGTGCCGGTGCGCCTGTGCTGGCACCAGCGCCGTCGCACCGATCCGCTTAACGAATGGGCGAGGGACGTTCTGGCCGCAGCCGTGACAGAGCTGATGTTCGGGTAGGCCGCGCCGCGTTTTGGCAAGGGCCGACGGATCGACCGCCCTCTGAATGCAATGGGCCACCATCGCTTCACCGGATCATTGTTCGGCGCAGCCGGTTATCTGGCGCGGCGCGATCCAAAGCAGCACGGCCACGAAGACAATTCCTCCCGCGAAGGTAAGGAAGACGCCGTGCAGATCCATCACTGCCCGCAGCGGGCCGGAGACGAGCGGCGAAACGAACTGCCCCGCGAAGAGACAGGTTGTCATCAGGCCTGCCGCGCGGCCCCGCAACGGCTTTGGCACATGGGACATGAGCCAGACGTTCTGATTGGGAATGATGAGGCCGAGCCCGAGGCCGCAGACGAGAATGCCGGCAACGACGGGAAGCAGATCATAGGATTGGGATATGATCGCGAAGCCCGCCCCCATCAGCCCGAAAGCGACGATTGCAATTCTGCGGGGATCCAACCGCGCGCGGACGCGGCCGTAGAATAACCCGGTGGGAAAGCTGGCCAGGGTCATTCCAGCGAGCGTCGCGCCAATCCAGATCGGCGAGGTCACTCCGATAGTCATAAGAAGGAAAGGTAGGCGTGTCCCCGCAAGCATGATGAACGCCATCGCCAGGAACATGAGGCCACCTGTCAGCGCCATAACGCCCCAGGGGAACGGAGCGGGCGGTCGATTCGATGCCGCCGCCGGTGGGGCCGTTCTGGATGGCACGACCATGCAGGCCACCAGAGCGAGCGGAAGCGCGGTGAGATAGATCAGAAACGGCCCGCGCCAGTCGATGCCGGCAAGGATGCCGCCGGCGATCAGCGATGCGATCCCCGTGGCCGAGATTGCCGCACCTTGCCATCCCATGAAACGCGCGCGATCCGCACCCTGCCAGAAATCGGTCGCGAGCTGGGTGGCGACCGTCATCGTCCCGGCGACACCGATGCCGAGCACCAGACGTCCGGCCAGGATCTGTCCCATCGTCTCGGCCATCGCCCCTGATGCCCCTCCGAGCGCATAAGCGATCATGGCTGTGACCAGCACGGCCTTGCGGTCCAGCTTGTCCGCCGCCCAGCCGCAAAGCCAGGCCGTCAACAAGATGGCCAACGAGGGCAGGGTTAGGACCAGCGCGGCCAAGGTCTCGATCCGCGGTGTGCCGGAAAAGGTCTGCGCCAGCCCCGGAAGGGATGGTGCGATGGTGGCGTTGGCGAGAACCGTAAGACTGGAGATGGCAAGAACGCAGGCGGTCAGCGCAAATGTCGGTCGGTCTGCCGGGCCGGCGAGGGAGGACGTTGTAACCGGCATGTCAGGCTCCGAGAGAACAACCGTCCGTAGATCGTTTTTAACGATCCTTCAATAGATACGTTAAGGCGTACGGTCAACCGCGCGCAGGTCCGGGCCCTTCTTCGCATTTGGCTAAGCCGCTCTCGGCGAGGCGCGCCCGATAATCTTCGGCGATTTGCGCGAGCGTCGTTGCCCGCAACTCGGCGCGCAAGCGGTCGGTAGCTGCCGCGAAGGCCCGGCCCAGCCGCGCATCTACCGCCCGTTCCGCCAGGCAGACCGGGTCGTCATTGACCGGGCCGACCGCGAAGAGTGTCGGCTCGCCCAGGGCCTCGTAGATGTCGAGCATGGTGATCCGATCGAGCGGCCGCTCCAACGTCCAGCCGCCACCATGTCCCTTGGCGGAGGCGACGATGCCTTGTCCGCGCAGCGCGCTCATCATGCGCCGGACGATCGGTGCGGGCGTTCCCAACATCCCCGAGATCGCCGTCGAGGCGAGCGGCGCATCCTGCTCATCGAGATGGATCAGGACATGCAACATCCGGGAGAGGCGATGGTCGCGACGCATGGATGGATGCTAGCCGATCCTGGCCGAGGGCGACACCGCGAGGGTGTGGGTATGCAATGCCGTGTGATCGCGATACCGGTCGGCGCTTGTCGACCTGGGAATCGCGACCGCCAGCCATACCGCGACGGGGGAACCATGCCCCGGACCGGCGCGACAGTCCTGCCACGATGTCTCGCTGGGCGGCTGACAATCGAAGGTCATAGCGAGCCCCGGCCCGCGTCTGGGTCGCGTTGTCAGAGCCACCTGGCGAACTTGAAGATTGCGAACAACAGAACCCCCACCAACGCCGATGCTCCCGTCAGCAGCCAGAAGGCCGACGGCGTTTCCGTTCCAGGCATTCCCGCGACGTTGACGCCAAACAGTCCCGTCAGAAAGCCCAACGGCAAGAAGATCGCCGCGACGATCGAGAGGACATAGCTGTTCCGGCTCAGAGCCGCCGTCCGGTCGGCATCGACGTGGTCCTGGAGCGCCGAGAGCCTGTCCCGCGTGGCATCCAGTTCTTCGACGATGCGGCGGGTGCGATTGCTGGTCTCGCGCAGCAACGCCAATTCGTCGGACGTGAAAATCCACCGGTCCAGGCTCGCCAGCGTGTTGATGGCTTCCCGTTGCGGGTTGATGAACCGTCTCATCTTGATAACGGATTGACGAAGCTGGCTGATACGGTCCGGCATCACCATGCCGCCATCGGCGCCGAGATCTTCGAGTTCGTCAGTCTGCTCCTCCAAATCCAACGAGACCGTCTCGATCCGGTCGGTTAGGCCATGCGTCAGTTCCGCCAGGAAGGCGCCGACGGTCGCGGGCGCGGATCCGGCTTCAGCCGCCTGCCGCATGGCATCGACCACCCAGATCCGTCGGATTCGGGCCGAGACGATGGCCGAGCCGGTCACCCACATGCGCAGCGACACCATGTCTTCCGGATCCGCTTCGGGGTTCAGGTTCACACCACGCAGGTTCAGGATCAGCCCGTCGCCGAGACGCTCGCACCGGGGACGGGTTTCGCGCTGCAACAATGCGCCTGCCGCGATCTCCGGCAGATGGGCCTCGACCCAGGGGCGCAAGCCACGATCCGCCAGATCGAGATGGAGCCAACGGTAGTCCGCGGATGCGGCAATGTCTGGCCACGAACTCGATATCGGAGAGGGTGTCCCATCGGTCACGTCGAAGGCCGCCAGTGGCCGAAGCTCGTCCGTCATGATGATGCCGTCATCGACCGGTCCCGTTCCGCTTTTCGTCTGTTGCCGACATAGCCACCAATCCCGCCGGGGGCGATGATCATTTTGCCAAGCTTGTCTGCGAGGCTTAGACAGGGGCTCAAGGTCCGTTTGCGAGCCATGTCCGTTGGCTATTGTCGTCCTGAGCGCAAAGCGCCCGTTCGAATAGGGAGCGGCAATAGTGGCGAGGTAGGCCCGGCCGATCTGCCTTGGCTGGAAACTGAGGGCTGGGACCGCTAGGACAGCGCCCCGCGCAACCGCTCCGACCGGCGGCGCAGGATTTCCAGGGTCACGAGTAGGGCCATCGAAAGGACTACCAGCAGTGTTGCCACCGCAAGGATGGTGGGATTTATCTGTTCGCGCAATCCCGAGAACATCTGCCGGGGGATCGTGCGCTGTTCGGGACCGGCCAGGAACAGGACCAGGACCACCTCGTCGAACGAGGTTACGAAGGCGAACAATCCGCCCGAAATCACCCCCGGCCGGATCAGCGGGATCACCACGTCCCAGAACACTCGGACGGGCGAGGCGCCCAGGCTCAACCCCGCACTGAACAGCGACCGGTCGAACCCCGACAGGGTGGCGGTTACGGTGATTATGACGAAGGGCACGCCAAGCGCAGCGTGGGCGATGACAAGGCCCGGGAAGGTGCCAACCAGGCCGAACGTGGTGTAGAAGAAGAACATGCCCGCCGCGATGATGATCAGCGGGACGATCATCGGCGACAGCAAAAGCGCCGTGATCAGCCGCTTGAACGGCATCCAGGGCGAGGCGAGCCCGACCGCCGCCACGGTGCCCAGCACCGTTGCCAGGATCGCCGCGGCGATCCCGATGATGAAACTGTTGCGGATGGCCAGCGTCCATCGCTGGTCCGTCACGATCTCCTCGTACCAGCGCAGGGAATACGCCTCCGGATCCAGTGACAGCATGCCTTCGGTGAAGGTGAAGAACGGCTCGGCGTTGAAGGATAGGGGCACGATCACCAAGATCGGCAGGATCAGAAACGCCAGCACCAGGTACGCCATGGCGCGCAGGGCGTAATGTCCCGCGATGTGCCAGATGGTGAAGTATTCCGGAAACCGCCGCATCGCCTATCCCAGCTTGATGTTTCCGGCGCCGACGAACCGGTCGTAGAGCCAGTAGAGCGCGATGATCAGGACCAGCAGAAGCGAGCCGAGCGCGGCCGCCAGTTCCCAGTTGTTCGATTGCTGCATGTGGAAGGCGATGATGTTGGAGATCATCTGCCCGTCCGTGCCGCCCACCAGCGCGGGCGTGATGTAGTAGCCGACCGAGATGATGAAGACGAGCAGCGCGCCGGCCGACAGGCCAGGCAGGCTCATGGGCAGGTAGATCCGCAGGAAGGCTGGGATCGGGCGGCTGCCCATGGACATGGCCGCGCGCATGTAGCTGGGGTCGATCCCGCGCATGACCGAATAGAGCGGCAGCACCATGAACGGCAGCAGGATATGCGTCATGGCGATGATCGTGGAGAACTGCGTGTAGAGCAGCTCCAGCGGGTCGTTCGTCACGCCCAGCGCCATCAGCGTCGAGTTGACCACGCCGTTGGTCTGCAACAGCGCGATCCAAGAGGTCGTGCGCACCAGCAGCGAGGTCCAGAATGGCAGGAGCACGAAGACCATCAGGACGTTGGCCCGGGCGGTGGAGCTATGGGCCATAT
>JBCCDU010000144.1:0-4924 GCA_039030715.1 Pseudomonadota bacterium | reverse complement strand
TGCTTTTACACGGATGTAGACCTGATGTGCCGGACGGCAGGCGGACAGTCGCGCTTCGCGCTCCGCAACGGACGCCCGGCGGAGTGATCCCAAAGGAGGGGACCTGATGACCACCAAGAATTTCACCTACGAGACCGATGGCGACATCGCGATCATCACCTGGGACAAGCAGGGCTCCTCGATGAACGTCATCGACGGTGCGTTCAACGCGGAACTGGATGCGCTGGTCGACAAATACCTGGCTGACGATGCGATCAAGGGGGCTGTGTTTACCTCGGCCAAGAATGACCTCGGCGCGGGTGCGGATCTGAGCATGCTGGCCGGCGCCAAGAAGGCCGCCGAGGCGCGGGGTGAGAACGTGGCCGAGGCGATGTTCGACTTCTCGATGGCGCTGCACAACATCTTCCGCAAGATCGAGCGCGGCGGGGCCGACCCCAAGACACTGAAGGGCGGCAAGCCGATGGTCGTCGCCTCGCCCGGTACCATGCTGGGGGGTGTCTACGAGATCGGTCTCGCGGCCCATCGCCGGATGGTCGCGGATAACCCCAAGGCCAAGATCGGTCTGCCGGAAATCATGGTTGGTGTCTTCCCCGGTGGTGGTGGTGCGACCCGGCTGCCAAGGATGCTGGGCCTGATGGGGGCTGCTGACTTCCTGATGCAGGGCAAGACAGTGGACCCGAAAAAGGCCAAGGCGGCGGGTCTGATCGACGAGATCGTCCCCGCAGACGCCCTGTTGGACGCGGCGAAGGAGTGGCTGCGGGGTGCCACCGAGGCGGATGCGGTGAAGCCTTGGGACCAGAAGAAGTTTAAGTTCCCGGGCGGCACGCCCTACAGCCCGGCGGGCTTCCCGATGTATGTCGGCGCTTCGGCCATGGCGGCGGCCAAGACCATGAACAACATGGTCAATGTGAACTCGATGCTGAGCGCGATCTATGAAGGCGCCAGCTTCGATATCGACACGGCGCTGCGGATCGAGGCGCGCTGGTTCACCAAAGTGCTGCTGGATCCGCGGTCCGAGGCGATGATCCGCTCGATCTTCCTCAACAAGCAAGCGCTGGAAAAAGGCGCCGTGCGTCCTGCCGGCGTGCCCGATCAATCGGTCAAGAAAGTGGGTGTGCTGGGCGCCGGCATGATGGGTGCGGGCATTGCCTATGTCTCCGCCAACGCGGGGATCGAGGTCGTGCTGGTTGATCAGGCGCAGGACGCCGCCGACAAGGGCAAGGCCTATTCCGAGGCGATCCTCGACAAGGGCATCAGCCGAAAGAAGGTCACCGAGGAGAAGAAAGCTGAGGTTCTGGGCCGTATCACCGCCACCACCGATTATGCAGCGCTGGACGGCTGCGACCTGATCGTTGAAGCGGTGTTCGAAGACCCGGGCATCAAGGCCGAAGTGACCGCCAAGACCGAGGCTGTGATCCCGCAGGATGCGATCTTCGCTTCCAACACCTCGACCCTGCCGATCACCGGGCTGGCCAAGGCTTCGAGCCGACCGGAGCAGTTCATAGGCATCCACTTCTTCAGCCCCGTCGACAAGATGATGCTGGTGGAGATCATCAAGGGCGAGCAGACCGGCGATGTCGCCGTGGCCAAGGCGCTGGATTTCGTGCGCCAGATCCGCAAGGTCCCGATCGTGGTGAACGACGCGCGGTACTTCTATGCCAACCGCTGCATCATTCCTTACATCAACGAGGCGGGGACCATGGTGGCAGAGGGCGTTGCCCCCGCGCTGGTCGAGAATGCCGGCAAGCAGATGGGCATGCCGGTGCCACCGCTTCAGCTCAACGACGAAACCTCGCTGGATCTGGGCGCCAAGATCCTGAAGGCGACCCGCGAGCAGATGGGCAATGCCTATGTCCCCGGCGGCTCGGACGAGTTGATCCTGAAAATGGTCGACGAACTGGGCCGGTTCGGGCGCAAGAACGGCAAGGGCTTTTATACCTATGACGAGAAGGGCAAGCGCCAGGGCCTGTGGGAAGGTCTGGCCGAGCATTTCCCGGTCGCCGACGAACAGCCCGATGTCGAGGAGGTGATGCACCGCCTGATCCTCAGCCAGACGCTGGAGGCCGTGCGGGCGTTGGAAGAGGACGTGCTGCTGGACATTCGCGAGGGCGATGTGGGCGCGATCTTCGGCTGGGGTTACATGCCATGGTCTGGCGGTCCGCTGTCGTGGATCGACATCACCGGCCCGGCCAAAGTGGTCGAGATCTGCGACGCGCTGGAAGCCAAATTCGGCGAACGCTTCAAGGCGCCCGCCCTCTTGCGCGAGATGGCCGAGAAGGGGGAGACTTTCTATGGCCGCTTCCAGCCGGAACAGCAGGCGGCCTAATCAGAAAACGCGTTCCCCGGCCATTCAGGGCCGGGGAAAACCCTGCCCCGATAAGCCTCTCCGGAGGCTTGTGATTTGAGATTTTGAAATCAACGCGCTATTCAATCTCTAGTATTCAAACTGGGTGAATATTGTGAGCGTCACTTTTTTCGAAACTGACACGGACGATCAATTCATCTGGAACACCCGCGAAACTACTTTCGACGACGTCGGCGATGGCGCTTTACTCTTATCGCGCTTGGTCGAGCTGGATAATGGTGTGGTTCGCAACGAAGGCTACACCGACGGTAGCCTAACATCTCTATCTGTCGAGGACCAATCGACCAATGGCTCGGCCCTGCCATTGGAGCGAATGGAACTGAATTTCGACCCCGGTGGCACATTGCTCACGCGCGATCGTTTCTTCGATGACAGCGTCGTGGTCCGCGAAGAGTTTGTGAATGACGGCTCTGTGTCGGTGCGGCTGACCAAGGAAGATCCCGACGACACGCGGCCCTTCGCCTACATTGAGGAGACATACGACCAAAGCGGTCACCTGAGCATTAGACGCGTTCTGAATGATGACGGTCTGTATGTTGAGCGCGCATTCAGCGCAGGCGTTGTCACCGCGGAGAGGAAACTCGATTTTTCTGCCGATGGCAGCGCAGCGCCCTTTAGTTCCATCGAGACCGTCTTCAGACCGGATGGCTCGATCTTCAATCAGGATGCCGAATTGGATCACGGGGGCTCAATCTACCAATTCGTTTCCACAGACAACGGCGAGAGCGATTTCCGCCCGGGGCAGTTCGAAATCGTGCGATACAGCGGGAACAAGGATACGAATTGGGCGCGCATTCACGAGATTTTTGAGGAAGATGGAACGATCCTGAGCCAGTCGATTGCCAATAAAAGTGGGCCGCCATCCGTCAAGCGGGCTTTCACAGAAGGTGTCTTGACTGAGATCGTCAAGAGGGATGGACAGGGCCCATTTTTCCCCGATGTGACACCTTACGAGACCCGAATTGAGAGGTTCGATGCCGCGGGCGAATTGATCTTTTCGAGCGTCAGTCTGGATGACGGGAATGTCTTCGAGAAAGAGTTCGAGGATGGTGTGCTGATCCGGCGCGTAACCCGTGATGTGAACGATAGCTCACCCTGGGGTGCCCGCGAGGAGGTTTTCGATCCGATGACCGGCGAATTGGAAACGCTGACATACTCAAGCGATGAGAACGCTTTCCTCTTCTGCCCAAGGAAGCGAACAGCGGATTAGGGGCCTTTGGCCCCTAATTTCAGTTCAGAAGTTTAGCGCGATGTCGCGGTGGCCCGCCGTGTCGGCAGCGACGTAGAGCGCCTGTTCGCGGGCCAGCTTGGGTTGACCGCGCAGGGCGATGGTGTCGGCGATGGCGGCGGCGTAGGTTTCTAGCAGCGGCGCCAGTTCCTCCACTGCTCGCTGGCGCCAGGCCAAGTCTGTCTCAAACGCCTGCACGGCGGTCTCCATAAACTCGGCGGCCTTCTCGGGCTCCGGGTTCCTACCACGGATCGCCCGGCGGGCTTTCGAGAGCGCGCTTTTCAGCTCGCCCGTTCCCTCGACCGTGCGTACCAGGGCTTCGAAGGCCTTGATCCGTTCCTCGCCCACGTCGAATTCCAGTCCGCCAAGTTCGTCCTTCAGCTTGGTGAGGCCGCTTTCCAAAGCCGCCAGATTGCCGGTGTCGGCGATGATCGCACGCACCTCCTCCACTGGTTCATAAGCACCGTCGACATTGCGGCGATAGGCCGTGCGGGCCTTCTGTTCCGCCTGGGTCAGCTTGGCGAATTCCGTGCTGGCTTCCTCCCACTCGGCAGGGATCAGGGTTGCAATTGCTTCGCGCTCTTCTGCCAGTTCGTCGGCCCTGGCGGTCAGGCGCGCCTGGCGGGGCGACCCTTCCTCGGCGCGCGAGGCGGTCTTGCGCAGCTTGTCAATCTCCTCCTGCAGGCGGCGCATGTCGGACTGATACTGGCGGACCTCGGTATGGAGGGGGCGGAACCCGTCAGCTTCCGCTGCGACCGCGGCGTTGGCGGCATCGATCTCGGCCATCAAACCGAAAGACGCCTCGGCCTTGTCGAAGCCTTCGGTCAGTTCCTCTCGCAGATCCTCTGGCAGATAGCTGATATCGACCCCGCGAACGTCTGCAATCGCGGCCTTGATCTGATCGCCGCGCTCGGCGAACTGTTCGGAGACATAGTTCTCCATCGAATACTGCAGGCGCGGGTTTAGGGGCGGAGGTGCCGTCTCCGCCAGCAGCGATGTGCGCGTTGGAAGATAGTTCACCAACGCCGGGTTGAGCCCGACAATCACCAGGGCGATCAACTGCAGCGTGATGAAGGGGATCACGCCCTTGTACATGTTGATCGTCTTCACCGCCTTGTCCGCGACCCCGCGCAGATAGAACAGCGCAAAGCCAAAGGGCGGGGTAAGGAAGCTGGTCTGGATGTTCAGACCGATCATCACGCCCAGCCAAACGGCGGTGATGTTGGCAGACGGATCGGCCAGCAGGATGGGCGCCACGATCGGCACCACGACCACGGCGATTTCGATGAAATCCAGGAAGAAGCCCAGCAAGAAGATCACAACCATCACGA
>JBCCDU010000143.1:0-5048 GCA_039030715.1 Pseudomonadota bacterium | reverse complement strand
CCTTCGATGTCCGCTATATGTGGATGCATCAGAAGCGCCTGCAGGGCAGCCACTTCGCGAACCTCAAACAGGCATCCGCCGCCAACAAACTGATGTTGGAGCGGCGGCTGGACCCCTGCATGTCCGAAGTGTTCGACTGGGCCGATATTCCGGCGGCCCATATGAAGATGATGCGTAATGAGCATCTGCCGGGCAATATGGCGGTGCTGGTTTCGGCGCCGACCACGGGGCTGCGCACGGTCGAGGATGCGCGCGAAGCCGGACGCGGATAAGCGCCATTAAAGCGGCGGGGAGTGGGATGCCTTGCGCACCGGCTCCTCGCAGCCGAAATCAAAACGCGCGCCCTGACGGTTGCTTTCCAGCAGGATCAGGAAACAGGGCAGACCGTCTGCCACCAAATCCACACGCTTGCCGACCGCGACGATCTGGGTGCGGTCGCTGAAATGGGTGATCAGGGATCCCCCGGTCAGCGCCTGTACGCTGATCATAAGCTTGGGCGGCAGCAGGGGATAGGCGACCTGCGGACGCTCGATTTCGACGATCCGGCGCTGGGCGTACCCGTCTTCGAGCCGTTCGATCAGCGCGGCTATCCTGGCCTCCTGGGATTTCAACCTCAGGCTGGCGCGCCACATCAGTTTGCTGATCCTCGGGTCGGCATCCGTCTCGCCCTCGGTCAGTGCGGGCAGTATGGCGGCAAGTGCCTTGCCCGCATCCAGGCGATCCGCTGCCCGCAGGGCTTCCTCCAGTTTCGTGGCCTCGGGTTGGCGGGACAACCGTAGGTCCGGATCGCGGTTGCGGAATTCGCTGAACACCACACCCGCCGCAAAGGCGCCAAGGCTGAGCATGGATGCGGGAAAGAAGATAGAACGCTTGCGTCTCATCGCACGACTCCAGATCCCCGTGGGATCAGAGTTGCGGCTAAAGATTTACTAAACCTTTAACGAAAAATGAGCAGCGTATGTCTCACCGCTGCTCATAATCCGCGTTGGCGGGCGCCGTTAGCCAAACAGACCCATACTCTCCAGTTTCAGGATCACCTGGTGAGCGCAGTGATCGGGGTCCACGTTCTCGGTGTTCAGGACCAGCTCGGGGGTCTCCGGTGCCTCATACGGGTCCGATATGCCGGTGAATTCCTTGATCTTGCCCTCGCGCGCCAGCTTGTAGAGGCCCTTGCGGTCGCGCCGCTCGCATTCCTCCAGGCTGGTCGCGACATGGATCTCGACGAAGGCGCCATAGGCCTCGGTCATCTCGCGCACCTTGCGCCGGGTCGCGGTGTAGGGGGCGATAGGCGCGCAGATCGCGATGCCGCCATTCTTGGTGATCTCGGACGCGACATAGCCGATCCGCTCGATATTGATGTTGCGGTGCTCCTTCGAGAACCCGAGTTCGGACGACAGGTGCTTGCGCACGACGTCTCCGTCCAGCAGCGTCACGGGGCGTCCGCCGGCCTCCATCAGTTTCACCATCAGCGCGTTGGCGATGGTTGACTTGCCCGAGCCCGAGAGCCCGGTGAAGAACACCGTGAACCCCTGCTGGCTGCGCGGCGGCTTGGTGCGGCGCAGTTCCTCGACCACTTCGGGGAAGCTGAACCAATCCGGGATGTCCAGCCCTTCCGACAGGCGGCGGCGCAACTCGGTACCGGAGATGTTGAGGACGGTCATCCCTTCCTCGATCTCGTCGGCGGGTTGATACTCCGCCCGCTCCTGCACATAGACCATCATCTTGAAGGGCACCATCTCGATGCCCATTTCGGCCTCGTACTCCTTGAACATGTCCTGGGCGTCGTAAGGCCCATAGAAGTCTTCGCCCGCCGTGTTCTTGCCCGGCCCAGCATGGTCGCGGCCCACGATGAAATGGGTGCAGCCGTGGTTCTTGCGGATCAGACCGTGCCATACCGCCTCGCGCGGGCCGGCCATGCGCATCGCCAGACCCAGCAGCGAAAGATGGGTGGTCGACGCGGGGTATTTGTCCAGCACCGCCTCGTAACAGCGCACGCGGGTGAAATGATCGATATCGCCCGGCTTGGTCATCCCCACGATCGGATGGATCAGCAGGTTGGCCTGTGCATCCTTGGCGGCGCGGAAGGTCAATTCCTGATGCGCGCGGTGCAGCGGGTTGCGGGTCTGGAAGGCGACGACCCGGCGCCAGCCCATCTTGCGAAAGAAAGCACGCAGCTCGTTCGGCGTGTCGCGGCGCGAGCGGTAATCGTAATGCACCGGCTGCTGAATGCCGGTGATCGGCCCGCCCAGATAGACCGGGCCAGCCACGTTGTGCAGATAGTTCACCGCCGGATGGGCATCGTCGTCCGCGCCGAAAACCTTCTCCGCCTCGACCTTCTTGTTCGGTGTCCATTTGTCGGTGACGGACATGATGGCGAGGATCACACCTTCCGCATCGCGCAGTGCGATGTCCTGGCCAGGTTCGATCCCGTCGGCGAAAGCCTGGCTGACATCCAGTGTGATTGGCATCGGCCACAGGCTGCCATCGGTCAGGCGCATGGTCTCCACGACACTGTCATAGTCGGCTTCGGTCAGGAAACCTTTCAGCGGATTGAACCCGCCATTCATCAAGAGTTCGAGATCGCAGATCTGGCGGGCGCTCAGATCCCACGAGATCAGGTCCCCCGCTTCAAGCTTCAGTTTCTGCGCGCTCTCGGCCGAGACATAGAGCTCCTGGATCGGGGTATGGTTCGAGGACATCGGGAAACCTTGCTGATCGCTTTTTTCGTAGGACAGGCCCCGTCCTGATCTCGCAAGCAGCAGGCGGACAAAACCGGGGCATTCGCATGGGGCGCCTTCTGACGCAGACTGCGAGTGAAAATCAATCCCGATTTCATGCGGTATTTTGACCGTTTCTGCAGGCGGAGACCACCGCGCGCGCTTGCACCCCCGCGGATTTGCATGATAGCGACCGAAGAAGTGCGGAAGACCATCGGGCAGGGCGGCGCGGTTTGAACCTTTATCGCTACACCACCGAATGGCTACGCGGGATCAAGCGCGATCCGGCGCAATTGCGGCGCAAGACGCGATCTTGGCACTGCCCGCTGTGTCAGTTCAGCGGTCGTTTCATCGATGCGGGCGCGAGGCGCGATGCCCGCTGCCCGAATTGCGGTTCGCGCGAGCGCGAGCGGATCATCGGCCTTTATTGGATGCGCGAGCCGTGGGATTGGGCTGAGGCGCGGATCCTGCATTTCTCGCCCGAGAAAGCGATCTGGCCGATGCTGCGCGGGTTGCCGGGCTATGTCTCCTCGGATGTGGAGCGCCACAAGCGGGCGGCGGAAACCCTGGACATCCGGGCGCTGGCCAAACCCGATGCCAGCTTCGACTATTTGATCTGCAACCATGTGCTGGAGCATGTGGTGGAGGACCGCAAGGCGATGGCGGAGTGTTTCCGCGTCCTTCGTCCGAGCGGCAAGGCGCTCTTCTCCGTCCCGATCGAGCCGGACCTGGCCGAGACCTGGACGCCACCGCCGGAGATGGACGCCGTTGAGATTGCGCGGATCTGCGGAGAGTTGCATGTGCGTCTCTATGGTGCCGATTTCCCCGATCTGCTGCGCCAGACCGGCTTCGAGGTGCGCGAGATCGCGATCAGCGATGCCGAGGACATGGCGCACAGGCTGCGCTGGCCCGGTGTGGACCAGGTGTTCGTGGCGACCCGCCCATGAAACTGCCTCTCTCGGTCTTCATCATCGCGAAGAATGAAGAGGTGCGCCTGCCGGCAACGCTGACCGCGCTCGACTGGGCCGATCAGGTGGTGGTGGTCGATAGCGGCTCGACCGACGCGACAGTCGAGATCGCGAAGGCCGCTGGGGCGGAGGTGCATCACCGCGACTGGACAGGCTATGGCCCGCAGAAAGTCCATGCCGAAACGCTCTGCCGCAATGACTGGTTGTTGAATGTCGATGCGGATGAGGTGGTAACTGCGGCACTGGCGGGTGAGCTGGTGGAAATCTTTCGGGATGCGCCTGCGCCGGGGGCCTGGAAGTTGCGGGTCTTGAACGTTTATCCCGGCGACACCCGGCCCAGGCCCTTCGCCGACGATTATAATGTGATCAGGCTCTATCACCGCACGGTGGGGGGGTATCGCAATCATCCATTGTTTGACCGGGTGGAGCTGCGCGATGGCACGCAACCCCGACAATTGCGCCACCCGGTGCATCACTTCGCCCTGACCGACTGGCATCACTTCATCGATAAGGAAAATCGCTACAGTTCCTACCAAGCCGAGGTGGCGAAACCGCGTGGACGGCTGGGGCTGTTGCTGCGGCTCTGGATCGAGATGCCGTGGAGCTTTCTCAAGTTCTATATCCTGCGGCGCCATATCACCGGCGGGTGGAAGGGATTTGTCTTCGCACTCTCGGCTGCCCATGCCCGGACTATGCGGATTGCAAAGATGCTGGAGCGGGCCAAGCGGGGAGCCCAGGGCAAGCCCGCAGAAAAGTGAGTTCATCGTGAATTTGGCCTGTTGACTTCCGGCAGGCACCTCACATATACCGTCCCGACCGGCGGCCAACGTCGGACTTCAGGCGATACGAGCAGCGGTTGAGCTGGGAAACCAGCCCGGTCCGCTTTTGCGCCGCCTGATGCGCTCTTTGAGATTGTGATGTATTGAAGGGATATGTGGGCGGTTATGCTGTTTTTACGGCGATGACTTTCTGCATATCGGCTTGCTAGTTTGGTTTCGGCCATTCGATGATGCGAGTGTCAGCTTCATTGCTTGGTGTGGTTCTTGATCTCTTTGGAGACTTGGACGCATCGAGTGAGATTGTCGGTTGTCCGGCGGCTTATGCCGTTGGGAGGCCGATGAAGACGATGTGCGAAGGTTCATCTGTCAAGGACGCGCTGTTTCGGCGCCGGTTCGGTTTGCGGGTTTGGTCATGTGTTTCGGCATGTGGCGGGGCCCGGATCGCGGATCGGGGTTGGAACATTTGGCGCGTTTCAACTTGAGAGTTTGATCCTGGCTCAGAACGAACGCTGGCTGCAGGCCTAACACATGCAAGTCGAGCGAGACCTTCGGGTCTAGCGGCGGACGGGTTAGTAACGCGTGGG
>JBCCDU010000142.1:0-5575 GCA_039030715.1 Pseudomonadota bacterium | reverse complement strand
CCCCCCCAACCCCCCCCCCCCGGGGGCTGCCCGGCACTGCCGGGGGCCCCCGGGCCGGGGCCCTCTCCGTCGGGCCCCCCCAACCCCCCCGGGACAGCACAGTGCCTGTGGAGAGCCGGTTGATCAGGGGCCTCTTCAGCGCGGATCGATAGCAAGTGTATATCTTGTGTGACTCATAAGCCTATTTGAACAAGTATTTGATTTCCCAAGATTTCAGGCTGGGTCTGATCGCTCCACCATATCCGTCCGCCAGACTGGAGCGCAGGTGGGGGAGTGTCGCCAGCAGGCGGTCCCGTGATTGCTCGGCCATCATGGCGAGGGACTGCTCGCCCGGATGAAAACTCTCGGTCAGGGCGCCGTTCACGGTGATTACCTGGTGTCGGTCGAACAGCAACTGCCACGAGATCCGGGGCCCGCCTTCCTCGCGCCGGATGGTTTCGCCATTGGCCATGTCCTTGGCGGCTACCAGGACCTCCGGCTCGCCGAACATCAGATCCGCCCGCCAGTCGCAGATCAGCATCCGCTGGGCCGGCATCAGTGTCAGGGGCTGATCGTTGCCATGTGCGCCCGGGGCGAAGATCACGGGCGCGAGGTGGCCGCGTGCCACCAGCCTTTGCATACCGATCCAGCGCAGCGGTTGCGGGCCGTTGTCGCGCGTCCTTACCATGTCGCCGGGCCGCAGTTTCTGAACCGCTACCGGCCCGTCCGGTGTCATGATCTGGCAGCCATGCAGCAGGCCCACGGTACCGGCGAAGGCCATCTCGGCCACGTGATCGGCCGGATCGTCGCGCCTGATCGTGCCGGGCGAGACTTCCACCACCGCGCCGTCGCCGAATGTCACAGTCTGGCTGCCTTGGGGAAACTGCTCCCGTTCGGGCTGGGGCGGGTTGTTGGTGATCCGCAGGGCAATCGTGCCATTGCCCAGACGCGCGGCGCCCTGGCCCGTGATCTGCTCGGATCCCTCAATCGGCGTTTCTTGTGGATCGGCGCCGGGTGGCTGCCCCTCGGGCGGCCCCGCTCCCGGCTGTTCCCCGCCTGGTTGCCTCGCCATTGTCGTCACGCCCTTCGAACCGGATCGCTGGTGTGCGAAACGCGTTGTGTCATAACAACCTGCTCCGCGTCCTTAGACCATGGCGGGGGGGGCGAAATCAACTCCGCATGATCCGGCTCGGCAAAGGAGGAGAGGACAGGCCACAATTCGAATCTCACGTGCACGCGAGGACCGCCCACCATAGCCCCGATCCGGTCATTGGCGATATTGCGTCACCGGGACACATGGCCTAGCCTCGGAGGTGATGGAATGAAGTGGTAAACTAAAGTTACCAAACACAAGGTCAGCCCATGAAGGTCAACCCGTGAGCGACACCCCGAGAGTGGCCCTGATGGTCACCTGTCTGGTCGACATGATGCGCCCCTCGATCGGGTTCTCCAGCGTGAAACTGCTGGAAGATGCGGGCTGCGAGGTGGAGGTTCCGCCGCAGTCCTGTTGCGGCCAGTCGAATTGGAATTCCGGCGACCGGGCGGGGGCGGCGGACCTGGCACGCACCATGATCGCGGCGCTGCGCGGATACCAGTACGTGGTCGTGCCGTCGGGTTCCTGTGCCGCGACAGTGATCAAGGACTACCCCCAGATCCTGCAGGGCGACGTGATGGAGGGAGAGGCCCGCGATCTTGCGGGGCGCACGCATGAGATCGTCAGTTTCCTGACCGATGTGATGGGTGTGGGTGAGGTGGATGCCCGCTTTCCCGCCAAGGCGACCTATCACGACAGTTGTTCGGGCCTGCGCAGTCTGGGCATCCAGGAACAGCCGCGCAAACTGCTCGCCTCGGTCGAAGGCATCGAACTGGCCGAGATGGTGGAATCGGATGTCTGCTGCGGCTTCGGCGGGACATTCTGCGTGAAATACCCGGATATCTCGAACAAGATGGTCTCGAACAAAAGCGATCACATCGCGGAGACGGGCGCCGATTTGCTGCTGGCGGGCGATCTGGGTTGCCTGATGAACATGTCCGGCAAACTCAGCCGCGACGGCAAGCCGGTCCAGGCCCGCCACGTGGTCGAGGTGCTGGCGGGCGATACCGACACTCCGGCGATCGGAGAAGAGCGATGAGCGGCGAGGGCCGCAAACTCGGTCGCCTGAACGACAATCTCGACCCGCAGATGACACCTCCGGCGTCGTTTCGCAAGGCGCGGTCGCGCATCATGTATGTCGAGTACAAGGGCGACGGTGTGGAGGGGCCGGCGCGGATCGGACGGGTCTATTCCTCAAAGTCCGGAAGATCGCTCTACTATCGAGGCAAAACGTTCCAGAGCCTCGCGGGCGCGGTCTTCAAAGCAAACTACTTCGATGTCGACAGTGGCGAGCATTATTGGATTTCCGGGCCACGCAAGGATCGCAACGACCGGCTTTATGGCGGACAGAAAGATGTCGAAATCGACAGCGATGTTCGCGACGAATAACTGGCGGCCGTCAACAAGTGAGCGCCGCTAGACCCGTTTTCTGAAAGACCAGCGAGCACCCGACAGCAGAGGCCAAGGCAGCGTCATATGAACGAGATCCTCCACAACCCCAAGACGCCTCAGTTCAAGGCCAATGCCAAGGCGGCGCTGGCCGATCAGAACATTCAGGACGCCATGTCCCTGCAGACCAAGTGGCGCCAGAACCGGGCCAATGCCGCCGATGCGGTGCCGGAGTTCGAGGATCTGCGCGATGCGGCCCGCGACCTGAAGAACCACGTGCTGGGCAATCTGGCGGATTATCTGGAGGCCTATGAGAAACAGGTCCTCGCCGCCGGTGGTCATGTCCATTGGGCCGAAACGGCCGAGGACGCGCGGCGCATCGTGCTGGATATTTGCCGATCGGTCGATGCCAAGGTGGTCAACAAGGGCAAGACCATGATCTCGGAGGAATGCGGGATCAACGACCACCTCGCTGCCCATGGCATCAAACCGGTCGAGACGGATCTGGGCGAATATATCGTCCAGTTGCGGGGCGAGATGCCCAGCCACATCATCGCTCCCGCCGTTCATGTGACCGTGCCGGAGGTCGAGAAGGAGTTCCGCGCCGCCCACACCCATCTGGACCCCGAGCGCAAGCTCGATGACACCCAGACCCTGATGACCGAGGCGCGACGGGTCCTGCGCGAAAAGTACTTCGAAGCCGATGTGGGCATCACCGGCGCGAATATGCTGATCGCTGAAACCGGCCAGTCGATCATCGTGACGAACGAGGGCAATGGCGACCTCAGCCAGTCGCTGCCCAAGGTGCATATCGTCATGGCATCGCTGGAAAAAATCGTGCCGACGCTTGAGGATGCGACGACCGTGCTGCGGGTGCTGGCGCGCTCCGCCACAGGGCAGGAGATGTCAGTCTACACTACCCTCTCCGCCGGGCCGCGGCGCGAGGTCGACCCGGATGGGCCGGAGCAATATCATGTCGTCCTGCTCGACAATGGGCGCACCAACATGCTGGGCACCGAGTTTCAGGAGATGTTGCGCTGCATCCGCTGCGGCGCCTGCATGAACCATTGCCCGGTCTATCAGTCGGTGGGAGGCCACGCCTATGGCTGGGTCTATCCCGGGCCGATGGGGGCGGTCCTGACGCCCTCGCTGATCGGGGTCGAGACCGGGGGGCATCTGCCCAACGCCTCGACCTTCTGCGGCCGGTGCGAGGCGGTCTGCCCGATGCGCATTCCCCTGCCCAAGATGATGCGCCACTGGCGCGAGAAGGAGTTCGAGAAGAACCTGACCCCCAATGCCGCGCGGGTGGGCCTGGGTGTCTGGCGCCGGATCGCGCGGCGACCGGGCCTCTATCGCGTGGTCAGCGGGGTGGCGAATTTCGGCCTGCGCCTGCTGGGATGGGGCGGCCAGCGGCTGCGCTGGATGCCGATGGGATCGGGCTGGACGGATCACCGGGACTTTCCGGTGCCCCCGATGGGCGGCACGTTCCAAAGCCAGTGGAGGGCACGCAAATGAGCGCGGTCTCCAACGAAGGCGCGCGCAACCGGATCCTCAGCCGGGTGCGCAGGGCGGGTGCGATGGGACCGGGCGCGGCAGCGCGTCTGGCTGAGGCCGGACAGCAGACTGCGCCGGTTCCCACCCAATCCAAGACCTCCGGCGAGGAGGCGATCGCGCAATTCATGGCCAAGGCCGAGGCTGCGGACGCCACCGCCTCGCGCATCCCGTCGCTGGATGCCCTGCCAGAGGCGCTGGCCGCAGAACTGCGCAACCGCAACCTGCCCGCCGCGATCCGCACCGGCGGCGATACGACCTTCGACAGGGACTGGGGCACGGTCGAGCGCACGGTCGGCGTCGGGCGGCTGGAGGAGCCGGCGACACTCTCGCGCGCCGAGTTCGGGGTGGCGGAGACAGGCACGCTGGTCTTCGCTTCCGGCCCCGACAACCCGGTGACACTGACCTTTCTGGGCGAGACTCATTTCGCCGTTGTCAACGCCGAGGATGTGCGGGGCAGTTTCGAAGGGATGTGGGCAGGCTGGCGCCAACGCAGCCTGGATCCGCGGACGACCAATCTGGTAACCGGCCCCTCGCGGTCGGGCGATATCGGGCAGGTGTTGCAACTGGGCGCCCACGGGCCGGTGTCGCTGCATATTTTCGTGGTTGGCTGACCGGCGCACAAAACACGTGCAATCAGGTGGTTGAGGCGCTAACTTCACGTCGATTTCAGGCTGGGGTGCGTGACATGCAGTTCCATATCTCCCATGATCTCCCGGAAGGAACCGGGTCCGGACCGGTGAAGGTCGGTTGGATGCTGACCGAAGACAAGGGCGGCGTGATCTATGACGCGCCCCAGCGCCTGCGCTCGGTCGAAACCAATAAGCGCCATGCGAAATCCGCCTCGCGCTGCCCGGCGGTGATCAATCTGGAGAGCCGGTTCTTCGAGGTGAAATGTCCTTTCGACCTGCATCTGCGCTTCGCCCGCGACAAGGATGGCAAGCCGGGGTTGCGCAATATGCTGGGCGAGGCCTCGCCGGTGCGCGCGAAGAAGCTGAACGCGCTTCTGCATGTGACGTCGGAGGTCGAGTGGCGCTATCCCGACCGCCCGACGATTCAGTTGAGCCTGCCCTATATCTTCCTGGCGGACGAGCCCGTTTACATGAGCCAGGTAGCCCCCTTCCTGCACTACCGCGCCGATCCCTGGCCTGGTACGATCTTTGGCGGGCGGTTTCCGATCAATCTCTGGCCCCGCCCGCTGATGTGGGCCTTCGAATGGCATGACCCCAAGAAGGACCTGATCCTCAACCGGGGCGAACCGCTCTTCTATTGCAGCTTCGAGACGACGCCGCAGGAGCGCCCTGTCCAGATGATCGAGGTGGAAAAGACACCGGAACTGAACGAATATCTGGAACAGGTTTCCGGTGCGGTGAATTTCGTGAACCAGACGTTCAGCCTTTTCAAGGCCGCCGAAGAACGGCGCCCGGCAACGCTGATCACCCCCAAGAGACGCTGAGCTGCGCGCCTGCAACGCCTGTTGCATGCGCAACGCTGCAGCGGCGTGCCAGAGCGGGCATGCCCGTGCAGGCACGGGCCAGCAGGGAACCTGCTGCTGCGCGCTGG
>JBCCDU010000141.1:0-5591 GCA_039030715.1 Pseudomonadota bacterium | reverse complement strand
GGACCTAGCGCCAGAGGCGCTCACCAACGCTGGCGTCCATGCCCTTGTAGAGATGAGCCACTTGCTCGCCATACCCGTTGTGCAGAACCGTGGGTATCCGCTCGCCGGAGATCAACAGGCGTTCACTTGCCTGGCTCCAGCGCGGGTGGGCGACCTCGGGGTTCACATTGGCCCAGAAGCCATATTCCTTGTCCTGCAATTCCTCCCAGAACCCGACCGGGCGCTGATCGGTGAAGACGATCCGATCGATCGACTTGATCGACTTGAACCCGTATTTCCAGGGCAGATGCAGGCGCAGCGGCGCGCCGAACTGCTTGGGTAAAACCTTGCCGTAGGCGCCGACGACCATGAGGGTCAGCGGGTTCGTCGCCTCCTCCATCGTCAGGCCTTCGGTATAGGGCCAAGGATACCAGTGCTGGCGCTGACCGCGGGCGACTTCCGGGTTCATAAAGGTCTGGAACTGAACGTATTTGGCCGAGGAAAGAGGCGCGGCTTTCTTCACCAGCGCTGCCATCTCGAAGCCAATCCAGGGAACGACCATCGACCAGGCTTCAACACAGCGGTGGCGGTAGACGCGTTCCTCCACCGGCATCGCGGCGATCAGTTCGTCGACATCGATCTCGAACTCCTTCTCGACCATGCCTTCGACCCGGACGCGCCAGCCCGTCGTATCGAGCTCTTGCGCCGCAGCATGGATCTTCTTGTGCGAGCCGAATTCATAGAAGTTGTTGTAGGTCGAGTTCGCCTGCTCGTCCGTGATCGGGCGCCCCGCATCGGCATAGGCCGGATTGCGCGGCGGTTTCGGTGTGAACGGCGTCTCCGGCTGCGCAGCATGGGCCAGGCCGGCGCCCGGTTGCGTCATGCCCGACGGCCACAGCGCCGTGCCAATCGCACCCGCCGCCACCGTGCCGCCACCCAGTGCCAATACGCGGCGGCGGTTCCAGAAAACGGCTTCGGGGGTCGTCTTGTTCTCGCTGATCGCCCAGCGCGGTTTCGAAAGTTTAAACATGGAAGCTCCCGATTCGGTTGATCGGTATGTAGAAGCGTGGGGCTGAAACAACAACTCACGAACCTATCAGCACGCGGCATGTGCGATGCGGTCAGGCCGCCTAGTCGCGCAGGATCTCGTCTTCGCTATAGCCTTGCAAAAACAGAATCGCATCCAGGTCAGAGTGAGTCAGGATCGCATCCGCGGCCTCCGCCACAACCGGCTTGGGGTGATGACCCACGCCCAGGCCCGCAGCCTGCAACATGCCGATATCGTTGGCCCCATCGCCCACGCAGACCGCATCCGCCGGGGTGCAGCCCAGATGCGCCGATATCTCGGTCAGTGCCTCGACCTTGGCCTCGCGGCCCAGCACAGGCTCGCCGACATCGCCAGAGAGATTGCCATCGGCAAAGAGCAGCGTGTTGGCACGATGCTCGGCAAAACCGCAGGCGGCCGCGACACGCTCGGTGAAGAAGGTGAAGCCGCCCGAGACGAGCGCCGTATGCGCACCGGACGCCGCCATGGTGCGCACCAGCGCGCGCCCGCCCGGATTGAGCGCAATGCGTTGGTCATAGACCTCTTGCAATGCGGCCTCTGCCAGCCCGGCCACCAGCCCGACACGGGCCCGCATCGACTCGACGAAATCCAGCTCCCCGCGCATCGCACGGGCGGTGATGTCGGCCACCTGAGGGCCGACGCCCGCGAAATCGGCGATCTCGTCGATGCACTCGACCGGAATCATGGTCGAATCCATATCCGCGATCAGCAGCTTCTTGCGTCGATTGGCGGCGGGGATCAGATTGAAGTCCACACCTTCAATCGCGGGCGTCTGAGGCAGGCCATCGCAGGCAAACTCCACCGCGTGTGGTCCCAGTCGGTGGGCATTGAGGCCGGTTTCCGAGGCCACGCACGCAGCCTCGTCATCTGCCACCCCCCGCGTACGGGGGGCGGTCATCACAAGAACATGGCTCATCCGGCTCAGCCGATCGCGATCTTGGCGTCTTCCGGTACGACCTTTTCCAGCTCCTCTGCCAGCAGGAAGGCCAGCTCCAGGGATTGGCTGGCATTCAAGCGCGGATCGCAAGCGGTGTGATAGCGGTCGGCCAAATTCTCGTCCGTCACGTCGCGCATGCCGCCGGTGCATTCGGTCACGTCCTGACCGGTCATCTCGAAATGCACACCGCCGGCATAAGTCCCCTCGGCCTGATGCACGGCGAAGAACTCCTTCACCTCCGACAGGACCCGGTTGAAGGGCCGGGTCTTGTAGCCGGTGGCCGACTTGATCGTGTTGCCATGCATCGGATCGCAGGACCAGACGACCTTGCGCCCCTCATGCTCGACCGCACGGATCCAGCCCGGCAGGTGATCGGCCACCTTGCCGGCACCGGTGCGGCATATCAGCGTGATACGCCCCGCCTCGTTCTTTGGGTTCAGGGCATCGAGCAGGCGCAGCAGCTCCGACGGCTCCAGCGACGGCCCGCATTTCAGGCCTATCGGGTTCACGACACCGCGGCAGAACTCGACATGCGCGCCATCGTGCTGGCGCGTGCGATCCCCGATCCAGATCATATGGCCCGATCCCGCGATGGTCTGCCCGGTGGTCGAGTCGGTGCGGGTCAACGCCTCCTCATAGGGCAGAAGCAGTGCCTCGTGGCTGGTATAATATTCGACCGAGCGCAAGCTCTCGACCTTGTCCGCCGTGACGCCGCAGCTTTCCATGAAACTGACAGCGGCAGAGATCCGCTCGGCCAGCGCCTCATAGGCCTCGTTCTGCGGGCTGTCCTTGGCGAATTCCAGATTCCATGCCTGCACACGTGCGAGGTCGGCAAACCCGCCCGTCGCGAAAGCACGCAGCAGGTTCAGCGTCGCCGCCGACTGCATATAGGCATGGGTCATCCGCTCCGGATCCGGGATCCGCGCCTCCGCGGTGAAGTCGAACCCGTTTATGATGTCGCCGCGATAGGACGGCAGCGTCACCCCCTCGACCGTTTCGGTGTCAGACGACCGCGGCTTGGCGAACTGCCCCGCCATGCGACCCACTTTGACCACGGGCACACGGGCGGCGAAGGTCAGAACCACCGCCATCTGCAGCATCACTCGGAACGTGTCGCGGATGCTGTCGGCACGAAAATCGGCGAAGCTTTCGGCACAATCCCCGCCCTGGAGCAGAAAACCGCGCCCATCCGCCACTTCGGCCAGACGGTCGCGCAGCCGCCGCGCCTCGCCCGCAAAAACCAAGGGCGGATAGGTTGCAAGACGGTCGGTCACAGCCGCCACCTTCGCCTCATCCTCATAGACCGGCATCTGCAATCCAGTCCGGTTGCGCCAGCTATCCTTGGTCCACGACAGGGTCATCGTTGCCTCCATTGGGTTTAGACGGCGATGCTATAGCCCATGCTTCCGACGCTGACCAGTCCCGCCAAACTTGCAAAAAGTGACTGCGAATGACGCTTGACGCCGCAATTAATCCACAGTCAATGTCGGCGAAAGGTGTTGCTGCTTTCGACGCCTGTTCCGAAGGAGTGTGGATTGCCCGACAGCCCCGCAATGGCAGAGGATGGACCGATCAAGGACTTCGTGTTCTTGCTCACGCCGCTCTTCTCGATGATGGCCTTCGCGGCGGCGATCGAGCCACTGCGCATCGCCAACCGGATGACTCGGCGCAAGCTCTATAGCTGGCAGATCGTTTCCGATACCGGCGTGGCCGTCGAATGCTCGAACGGAACCGTGGTGCAGGTCGATGGTCCGCTCGATGATCTGTCGCGCGACAGCTCCATCGTCGTATGCGCGGGGTTGGAGCTTGACAACGCCGCGACCAAGTCGGTGCTGACATGGCTGCGCAAGCAATCGCGTCGCGGTGTGGGCATTGGCGCGGTTTGTACCGGGGCGGATCTGCTGGCGCGCGCGGGCCTGCTGGACGGCAAACGCTGCGCCATCCACTGGGAAAACCACGCCGCCTTTATCGAGACCTATCCGGAGATCGACCTCTCGAACCTGATCTACTGCATCGATGACGGGATTTTCACCTGCGCGGGGGGCACGGCCTCGGCCGATATGATGCTGCAACTGATTGCCGAGGATCAGGGTGCCGATCTGGGAAGCCTGATCGCCGACGCGCTGATCCATACCCATGTCCGATCCGAAGCGAACGAACAGCGCCTCAGCGTTCCGGCCCGGATCGGCGTGCGCCATCCCAAGCTGGTCACGGTGATCCAAACCATGGAGCAATCGACGGAGGAGCCGATCTCACCCTCCGAACTCGCGAAATCGGTGAACATGTCGACCCGGCAGCTGGAACGTTTGTTCCGGCGGTATCTGAACCGCTCGCCCAAGCGCTATTACATGGAGCTGCGGCTGGAGAAGGCGCGCAATCTGCTTCTGCAAACCAGTATGAGCGTGATCAACGTGGCGCTGGCCTGCGGCTTTACCTCGCCCTCGCATTTCTCGAAATGCTACCGCGCGCATTTCAATCGCACGCCCTATCGCGAGCGCGGCGGCCCCGCCAGCAACGCCACGCAGAAGGCCGCGCAGCCCAGCGGGGCGGTTTGAAACCCCAAGCGCCGGATCGCAGCGCGTATCGCCATTTCCGGCCCATCACGACGCGCTGGGCGGATAACGACATCTATGGCCACATCAACAATGTTGAGTATTACGCGTTCTTCGACACCGCGGTGAACGGCTATCTGGTCGAAGCGGGTGCGCTGGCTCTGGATCCCGTGGATACGGGTCCGATCGGCTTGGTGGTGGCGACGAGTTGCGACTACTTTGCCTCGCTGGCCTTTCCCGACGAAATCGAAGGGTGCGATCCGGGTGGAACGGCTCGGCACCTCCTCGGTCACCTATGGTGTCGGGATCTTTCGCGAGCGCGACAATCTCGCCGCCGCGGCGGGTCGATTCACCCATGTCTATGTGAACCGCGAGACCAGACGACCGGTGACACTGCCGGATCGGCTGCGCCAGGCCTTGGAGCCGCTTCATTCCTGACTGGTCGGGGCGGAGAGATTCGAACTCCCGACCTACCGCACCCAAAACGGTCGCGCTACCAGACTGCGCCACGCCCCGACCGAGGCAGCGGATACAGGAAGGTGCCGCCGATCACAAGGGGTAAGACCGGGTCACCGCGCAACAGAGGTGAACGTGCAACGGGGCGTCCCGGACTTGATCCGGAACCTCTGATGTACCGCCTGAAAAAGAGGTCCCGGATCAAGTCCGGGACAGCAAAGGTGACAGCGGATGGGTATTGCACGGCGACAGCCGATGCGACGGAGCTCAGGGCGCGCAGCGATGCGGCTCCGGCGCTGTCAGGAACGCGGGATGGATCGCCTGGGCGCCGGCGCCGATTCCTAGTTCCTCGGCCAAGCCGCCATTGATCTCCAGCACCGCGCGCACCTCACCATCCGAACGCAGGGCCCGTTCCGAGTAGGGCACCGCGTCAGCCTCGACATTCAGCACCTTGCCGGTATCGTCGATGAACAGCAGGTCGAGGGAAATCATCGTGTTGCGCATCCAGAACTGCGCCGCCCGCGGCGGGTCCATGATGAACAGCATCCCCGCATCGCGCGCCAGACTGGGGCGGAACATCAGACCGCGTGACTGTTCCTCG
>JBCCDU010000140.1:0-6199 GCA_039030715.1 Pseudomonadota bacterium | reverse complement strand
CGCGCTTTCGAGGACCGCTTCCTGACCATCGGCCTGCCCTATCGCGTCATCGGCGGGCCACGGTTCTACGAGCGGATGGAGATCCGCGATGCCATGGCCTATTTCCGCGTAACCGTCAGCCAGGACGACGCGCTGGCTTTCGAGCGGATCATCAACACCCCGAAACGCGCCATCGGCGACAAGGCGCAGCAGAACCTGAACAATCTGGCGCGGACCAACGGGATTACCTTGTTCGAGGCCGCAAGGATCGCGGCGGAGACAGGCGAGGGCCTGACCAAGCGCGCCGCCAATGCGCTCGGCGAGCTGATCAAGGGGATCGACCGCTGGCACGCCCTGCTCGGCGCCAAGGATGTCAGCCATGTGGAACTGGCAGAACAGATCCTGGAGGAGTCGGGTTATACCGGCATGTGGCTCGCCGACAAATCGCCGGAGGCGCCGGGCCGGCTGGAAAACCTGAAAGAGCTCATCCAGTTCCTGCAGGAATTCGAGAACCTGCAAGGCTTCCTGGAGCATGTTAGCCTGGTCATGGACAATGAAAGCGAGGAGGGCGAGGCCAAGATCTCGATCATGACGCTGCACGCCGCCAAAGGGCTGGAATTTCCCGCAGTCTTCCTGCCGGGATGGGAGGATGGGCTGTTCCCCAGCCAGCGTTCGATGGACGAAAGCGGGTTGCAGGGGGTGGAGGAGGAAAGGCGTCTGGCCTATGTCGGGCTGACCCGCGCCGAACAGCACCTGACCGTCAGCTTTGCCGCCAACCGCCACATCTATGGCCGCTGGCAAAGCGCGCTGCCCAGCCGTTTCATCGACGAGTTGCCCGCCGAACATGTGGAGGTGCTGACCCCACCCGGCCTCTATGGCGGCAGCTATGGTGGCGCCGCGCCCTCGGTCAATGACCGGCTGACCGAAGCCTCGATGCTGGAGGGGCGAGCGGCCGAGACCTCGACTTACAACTCGCCGGGCTGGCGGCGCATGGCCTCGCGCCGGGGCGAACACGGACTTAGCCAGCCGCGCGAGGCCCGCAATCTGGTGATCGACGCCGCAGCCGTCAGCGGTTTCGACATCGGCGACCGGGTGTTCCACCAGAAATTCGGCTACGGTGAAGTGATGATGATCGAGGGCGACAAACTGGCAATCGAGTTCGACAAGGCCGGGTCGAAGAACGTGGTGGCAAGCTATGTCGTCGCGGCGGAACCGGCGAAGACCCAGGACGTGCCGTTCTGAAACCGGCCCCCTCTTCCGGCCGTTATCGGGGCGCTGGATGACCGCCAAACCGCTCGCTGGCCGCGTCGCCCTGATCACCGGCGCGTCAACGCCACGGGGCATCGGGCGGGCGATTGCGCATCGACTAGCCTCCGATGGCGCGGCGGTCGTTCTGACAGATATCGAGCGTCCCGAAGGCGAAGACGGAGCCCTGGCCCGCATGTCCGCCAGCGTGGCAGAAATCGAGGCCCATGGCGGACGCGCATTGGCGCTGGCGCTGGACGTCACCGAGGCCGCAGCGATCCAGACGACAGTGGCCGAGGTCTCCAGCCGCCTCGGGCCAATCGACATTCTGGTCAACAATGCAGGCTCGCTGGCGGGGGTCGGGCCTTTTCTGGAGACCGACGCACGCGACTGGGATCTCAGCTACCGGGTCAATTTACTTGGGCCAATGTTACTGTCTCAGGCCGTCATTCCCGGCATGAAGTCCAGCGGTGGGGGCACCATCGTCAACATCGGCTCGACCGGCAGCCTGGGGGCTGAGGCCGGTTTCGGCGCTTATACGGCGATGAAACACGGGCTGATCGGGCTCACCAAAACCATTGCTGCCGAGTTCGGGCCGGATGGGATCCGCTGCAATGCGGTCTGCCCCGGCTTCATCATGACAGACATGCACGCGGCCGCGAACGAAAGGCTGGCGGCGGAGGCCGGGCGGCTCATCGCCGATATTCAGGCCGAGCGCTATGCCGAGGTCGCGTTGCGCCAGGTGGGCAACCCGCAGGATGTGGCCGAGGCGGTTGCCTATCTCGCCGGACCCGCGGGCGCCTATATCACTGGCATCGCCCTGCCCGTCGCGGGCGGTGTCTCTTTCGGGCTCTGATCCTGTTATTCCCGTCAGACGATCTGGACAAAGTCCCGGCGCGGGGTTTTCATCGTCGCCATGTATGACTTCCGCCCCGTCGGGTTCGTGATCGGCCGTCTTGCCGCGATCCTGGGTCTGACAATGCTGATCCCGATGCTGGTCGATCTGATGGATGGTCATCAGAACTGGCGGGCCTTTGCGCTGGCATCGTTCCTGACCGTGGTCAGCGGCACGGCGATGTCAATACTGACCGCGAGGCGCAAGCGCGAGGGGTTGAGCCGCCCACAGGCGTTTCTGCTGACCACGCTCCTCTGGGTCGCCTTGCCGATCTGGGGCGCGCTGCCCTTTGTGTTTGGCGCCCCGCAGGCGACCTATACGGATGCGTTTTTCGAGGCGATGTCCGGCCTGACCACCACCGGGGCCACGGTCTTCTTCAACCTGGACGAGGCGCCGCGGTCCGTGCTGCTCTGGCGCGCACTGCTGCAATGGTATGGCGGCGTCGGGATCGTCGTGGTGGCGATGGTCTTCCTTCCGACCCTGAAGATCGGCGGTATGCAGTTCTTCCGCTCGGAAAGCTTCGACGTCACCGGCGACATCCTGCCCCGCGCGGTCGAGGTCGCCCAATCAGTGAGCTGGATCTATATCGGCCTGACCGGCGCCTGCATTCTGGCCTACTCGGCTGCAGGCATGTCGGGTTTCGATGCGCTCTGCCACGCGATGACCACGCTGGCGACCGGGGGACTGGCGAACTACGATGCCAGCTTCGCCAATTTCAATCCGGCGGTGCACTACGTGGCTGTCGTCTTCATGGCGCTGGCGGCCATGCCATTCGTCAAATTCGTGCAACTCGCGAACGGCCGGGCCGGGCCTCTGCTGCGCGACCGGCAGGTGCGGGGGTTTCTGGCGATCATCGCGGTTGTCGCCTCGGTCATGGTGGCCTGGATCGTCAGCCAGGATGACCGCGATTTCGAACCGGCCTTGCGCGCGGCGCTTTTCAACGTGACCTCCGTTCTGACCGGGACCGGTTATTCCTCCGAGGATTTTTCGGTCTGGGGCGGCGTGCCGGTGACGCTGTTCTTTACCATTGCGCTGATCGGTGGCTGTGCGGGGTCGACCGCTTGCTCGGCAAAGATCTTCCGCTATCAGATCCTGCTGGCGGCGCTGGAAGTACAGATCCGGCGCATTCACTCGCCCCACGGCGTCTTCCCGCTGCGCTACGATCATCGCCCGATCGAAGCGGAGATTCTGAGTTCGGTCATGGGGTTCTTCTTCGTCTTCTATCTGGCGATGGGGGTCTGGGCGATCGGGCTCTCGATGTTCGGACTGGATACGATCACGTCCATTTCAGGCTCGATGGCGGTGCTGACCAATCTGGGCCCTGGCCTGGGGACGGAAATCGGACCCGCCGGGAACTACGCCACCCTGCCCGATGGGGCGAAGTGGTTGCTCTCCGTCGGGATGGTGCTGGGCAGGCTGGAATTCATGTCGGTGCTGGTTCTGTTCACACCGGTTTTCTGGTCGCGATGACCGTGCAGGCCTAGCGGACTGGCGGGTCGCCAGGACGCACCAGGCCGACCGGCGGTTGCGCCAGGGTCCGACCAGCCATGCGTGCGCCCATATCCCGCATCATATCCAGCACCTGCGCCCGTCGGCCACGCAGCCCCGGCAACCGAAACGGGTCAAGACCGGCCACCGGCATGAAAGGGTTCGACCGCAACGAGCCATAGATCGCCAGCCGTGTCGACTTTCGCAGACTGCGCCCCCGCGCATGAAATCCGTGGGTATCGGCCACCACCAGTGTATTCGCCGGCACAGCGAAGCGGACTGGATCGCCAAAACCCATCTCGCGGATCTCGCCAAGCCCAGCGCGGAACGAGCCCTGCGCATGATGCGGGTTCGGGTGATCCGCCGCCGAGACGCTTTGCGCGCGCTCCCACGCCAGACGCCCTGGCGTCACACGATGCGAACCGGGAACATAGGTGAAGGGCCCATCCTCCACCGCCACATCGCGCAGAAAGAACCAGCCCTTGGCGGTCGCATGGAACGTATCCGAGTGAAAATGCGTCTGCGGGTCCGGCGCCCCGGCCTCCGGGTCGGTCATTACGGTGTGCAGATTTACCAGCGGTTCGTGATCAAAGCTGGCGGCATAGCGCAGACATCCCTGGAACAGAGGGCCAGTGACGAAGTCGCGCAACGCAGGCAGGCCGCGCAAGATCTCTGGCGGCAGCGTGATGAAACGGGTGACAGTTCCGCCCTGCTTCATCTCTCTCGCCGGGAGGCGGGTCTCCTCCACCTCTTGGCGCAGGCGGTCGAAGACTTGCGCCGGCAACGCGTTTTCGACCATCGCAAACCCGTCGCGATCGATACTGGTGGCCAGGTCCTCGCCCAGCAGATGCCGGATCGCGCGCTGGCGCCTTTTCGCGAGGCGCGCGGCCAGTTCCACCCGGCGCGCATGCAGACCGCCACCGCGATTGATCCGCGGGCTGGCGAGCAGAAGGTTATGGCGAAAGGACTTCGTACCGCTCAGAAGCTGGGCGGCATGGACAGGTAGCAGCAAAGCGCGCGTCAGTGACGACCGCGAAGCCATTCCGACCTCTCATACGATTGCGACATCCTAGCGCCTGCGAGGGACAGGCGCTCTTTTTGCTGATACGTAGCCTCAGACCGCACCCGGCGGCGTCCGGATCACAAGATTGCGGATTTCGGTCATATCTTCCATGGCAAACAGGATGCCCTCTCGGCCCAGGCCCGAGTCCTTCACCCCGCCATACGGCATATTGTCGACCCGATAGGAGGGCACATCGCCCACCACCACGCCGCCCACATCCATCTTGTCCCAGGCCTTCTGCACCTTGTAGAAATCGCGCGTGAAGATGCCCGCCTGCAATCCGAATTTCGAGTCGTTCACCATCTCGATTGCCTGATCCCAGGTCGAAAATTTCGAAAGCACCGCAACCGGGCCAAACGCCTCTTCGACACAGACTTTCTCCGACGGATCGACATTTTCCATCAGCGTGGCCTCCAGCATCGCTCCCTCGCGATGACCACCGCAGAGGACATCGGCACCGTTCGAGTGCGCCTCCAGCACCCAATCATGCAGGCGCTTTGCTTCTCCTTCGGAAATCATCGGGCCGATGAATGTCTCAGGATCTTTCGGATCGCCCGCCTTCAGGGTGGCGGTCTTGGCGACCAGTTTCTCCTTCATCGCATCATAGACATCCTCGTGGATCAGAATGCGCTGCACCCCAATGCAGGATTGGCCGGACTGGTAGAAGGCGCCAAAGATGATCCGCGCAACCGCATCATCCAGATCGGTGTCGTGGTCCACAACAACGGCGGCATTGCCGCCCAATTCCAGCACCACCTTCTTCTTGCCGCAACGTGCCTTCAGGTCCCAGCCGACACCTGGCGAGCCGGTGAAGCTCAGCAATTTCAGGCGGTCGTCCACGGTGAACAGATCCGCCCCGTCGCGCGAGCAGGGAAGGATCGAAAACGCCCCCTTCGGCAGATCCGTCTCGGCCAGAACCTCGCCCATGATGATCGCCCCCAGCGGCGTGCGCGAGGCGGGCTTCATTACGAAAGGACACCCCACGGCCAACGCAGGCGCCACCTTGTGCGCGGCCAAGTTCAGCGGAAAGTTGAAAGGCGAGATGAACGAGCAGGGGCCGATCGGCACCCGCTTCCACATGCCCTGATACCCCCGGGCGCGCGGGCTGATGTCCAGCGCCTGCAATTCGCCCTTCATGCGCGTCGACTCCTCCGCCGCGATCCGGAACGTGTCGATCAGCCGGGTGACCTCGCCCTTTGCATCGTTGATCGGCTTGCCCGCTTCGACGCAGAGCGCATGGGCCAATTCATCGAACCGCTCGCGAAACCGGGCAACGCAATGGTCCAGAACCGCCTGTTTTTCATAGCCCGCCATTTCGGCCATCGGCTCGGCGGCTTCGACGGCCGCGGCGATTCCCTGGTCGATGGCCTCCGCACCGGCCAGGGCCACCTTGGTTGCGACCTCGCCCGAATACTCATGGGCCGCTCCCCCGCCTGGCCGGAGGGGATGTACTCCCTGCTTGCGGGGTTCATGGAACCGGGCGAGACGATCGAGGCCGCCGTCCGCCGCGAAACCTTTGAGGAGGCGGG
>JBCCDU010000139.1:0-6326 GCA_039030715.1 Pseudomonadota bacterium | reverse complement strand
TGTTCGACAAGGAGGGCACGGTGACGGCGGCCAATGCCTCTGGCATCAACGATGGTGCTGCGATCACCCTGCTGATGAGCGCGGACGAAGCCGCCAAGCGCGGGATCGAGCCGCTGGCCCGGATCGCCAGCTTCGCCACCACGGGCGTCGATCCCAAGATCATGGGTACCGGTCCAATCCCGGCCAGCCGTCTGGCGCTCGAGAAAGCGGGCTGGAAGGTCGAAGATCTGGATCTGGTCGAGGCCAACGAGGCCTTCGCCGCCCAGGCCTGTGCCGTGAACAAGGATATGGGCTGGGACCCGGCCATCGTGAACGTGAACGGCGGCGCCATCGCCATCGGCCACCCGATCGGGGCCTCCGGCTGCCGGATCCTCAACACCCTGCTGTTCGAAATGAAGCGCCGCGACGCCAAGAAAGGCCTCGCCACGCTTTGCATCGGCGGCGGCATGGGTGTCGCCATGTGCCTCGAGCGCGCCTGATTGATCAAGATCATGGCGGGGCACTAACGCCCCGCCTAACCCCACCCCACCAAAAAAGACGAGGAGACATACCATGGGACGAGTTGCATTGGTTACTGGCGGCACCCGCGGCATCGGCGCCGCGATCAGTACCGCGCTGAAGGCAGCGGGCCACATGGTCGCTGCCAACTATGCCGGCAATGACGAGGCTGCGGCCAAATTCAAGGAAGAAACCGGCATCCCGGTCTATAAGTGGTCGGTCGCCGACTACGACGCCTGCAAAGCGGGCGCCGAGCAGGTCGAGGGCGATCTGGGTTCTATCGACATCGTGATCGCAAATGCCGGCATCACTCGCGACGCGCCGTTCCACCGCATGACGCCGGAGCAGTGGCATCAGGTGATCGACACCAACCTGACCGGTGTCTTCAACACCGTCCACCCGATCTGGCCCGGCATGCGCGAGCGCAAGTTCGGTCGCGTCGTCGTAATCTCCTCGATCAACGGTCAGAAGGGGCAGTTCGCCCAGGTGAACTATGCCGCGACCAAAGCTGGCGATTTGGGCATCGTGAAGTCGCTGGCCCAAGAAGGCGCGCGGGCGGGCATCACCGCCAATGCGGTCTGCCCCGGATATATCGCGACCGAGATGGTCATGGCGGTACCCGAGAAAGTACGCGAAGGCATCATCGCTCAGATCCCAGCGGGTCGCCTGGGCGAGCCCGAAGAGATCGCGCGCTGCGTGGCCTTCCTGTCCTCGGACGAATCCGGCTTCATCAACGGCTCGACAATTTCGGCCAACGGCGCGCAGTTCTTCGTCTGAACCGGCGTGCAAGCATGCGAAAGGCCGGTGCGTCGCCGCACCGGCCTTTTTCGTTGTATCTAACTTCAGTTGTGCTGAGTGGTTCCGGCCCGCGAGACGAGACCGCGCACCGATGTCGCGATATCGGCGAAGAGGGCGCGAATAGCGGCCGAACGTTCGTGCCCCGCACGCTGCTTGGCAATGCGATATGCAGCGTCGAAATCCAAGTCCTGTAGATCGAAGCGATCGTCCATTGTTAATCTCCTTTTAATCTGGAAGCTGATCTTCCCTTTCCTGAGGCCTTATATGGTCGTAGATTAGATGCTAGACAAACGAGTCTTTCTGGGGTTCGGATTAAATGAACTTAACTGAAAGCGGCAGATTGCCCCCGCTCACCGCCCTGCGGGCTTTCGAAGCCGCCTGCCGGCATATGAGCTTTGCTAAGGCCGCGCAGGAGCTTTTCGTGACCCCGGCGGCGCTCAGCTATCAGATTAAGAGCCTTGAGGAACACCTGGGCATCCCGCTCTTTCACAGGATGAACCGCGCAATTGCGCTGACCGAGGCGGGCGAGATGTTGCGTCCCGGCGTCGCCGAGGGCTTTGCAGCACTACAGGATGCGGTGCGCGCCGTTGCACGGTTAAACGATACCAGAACTCTGACGATCACCGCAGGGCCCGCCTTCACCGCCAAATGGCTTGCACCGCGGATGTTCCGCTTCGCCGAGGCGCATCCTGAGATCGAGTTGCGTTTCGTCGCCTCGCTCAAGATCATGGATTTCAATCGCGATGGGATCGAGGCGGCGATCCGTTTTGGCACTCACGGCTATGAAGGGTGCTTTCACGAGGTGCTGGTCGAAGACTGGGTCACCCCCTACTGCACGCCGGAAATTGCCGAGATGCTGACCGGGCCTGCGGATGTCCTGAACCATACGATGATCCACGATGACAGTCTGCGCTACGTCCCGAATATCGGCGATTGGGAGCCTGCGGCAGCCTGGGCCGGATGGTTGGAGCGTATGGGAGTGTCCGGCGACGTGGGTCATGGGCCGCGCTTTTCGAATGCCGATCACGCCATCGATGCTGCGGCGGAGGGTGGGGGTATCGTCCTAGGCCGCTCCTCGCTGGTCGAGCGCGATATGTCACGCGGGCGCTTGGTCGCGCCGTTTCGCCAGGGCTGCGACACCGGCGGCCAGTTCCGTTTCGTCTGCCCCACCGGGCGCGAGGCCGAGCCGCGAATCGCGGCTTTTCTCACATGGATGCGGGACGAGACGGCGCCGCTGCGGGAGATGCGCAGTCAGGCCGAGCTGATTTGAGGAACGATTTTGAGACTATACTGCATTTTAGTGCTCTTTAGTGATTTGCTTGTAACCTTCCGTTCAGGTAACTTTCGCGTAGGTTGAGTGCCGGAGCATGCCGAGGATAAAAGATGCATATAGGAATTCTGCAAGTCGGTAAGGTAGCCGACGAGTTGCTCTATAAGTACGAAGAATTTCCCCCGATGTTTCAGGAGTTGCTAGGCGCAGATGGTGCGCAGGTGCGCTTCACATCGTACTGCGTGCTCCAGGGTGTGATGCCCAAGACGGTCGAGGAATGCGACGGCTGGCTGGTCACCGGATCGGCACGCGGTGTCTATGACACCGATCCATGGATTGCCGAGGTGAAGGTCTTCGTCCAGCAGGCGCGCGAGGCGGGCAAGCCGCTCGTCGGTGTCTGTTTCGGTCACCAGTTGATGGCGGAGGCCTTTGGCGGTGCTGCGGTCTTGTCCGAAAAGGGCTGGGGCTGCGGGGTTCATGAATATCAGGTCTATGATCGCCCCTCGTGGATGTCGGATGCGCCGGAGAAGGTGACAGTTCACGCTATGCACCGCGACCAGGTCACCGAGTTGCCGGAGGATGCCACCGTGCTGGCGGGCAATGCGTTCTGCGAACATGCGATGATCGCCTATGGTGACCCGGAAGCGCCGGACGCAATCTCGATCCAGCCCCATCCGGAGTTCGAGCGTGAATTTGCCGAGGATCTGGTGGCGCTGCGCACGGGGGACGGGGTGATCCCCGCCGAAGTTGGTAAGCCGGCCTTGGCGACTTTTGGCGATCCCGTCGATAACGCGAATTTCGCGAACTGGATCAACGCCTACTTCATGGTGAAATTGATCAAGAAGGCCAACGCGGCTTGAACACCGCGTCTGGCACACTCGCTCGGCACTGAACAAAAGCCCTGAAACGGAAACAGCCGCCCGGAGGCGGCTGCGACGTTATCAGGAGGCTTCAGCCAGTTTGGCAATCTCTTCCTTGATCTGGAGCTTTTGTCGCTTCATCGCTGCGATCTGAAGGTCGTCCGACCCGGGTCGCTGCTGTTCGCTTTCAATTCGTTTGTCTAGGTCTTGGTGTTTCTGACGCAGGCTTGCAATGTGCGACGTCACGCTCATATGCGATCTCCCTTTCTTGCGGCTTCCACGTGCCTGATTAAATCAGCGTCAAGAGATTCTGTCACCAAAGAGTTAATCAAACTCAGATCAACATCGCTTGCCCCCGATATCCACAGAACTTAGCTGCCCCAATCAGCCGGATGGCAGCGCCTTTTCGGTCAGCCTACTCCAAAACGCGACCATGTGTGGGATCGCCTCGTCGTTGAAATCGTATTTCGGGTTGTGGAGCATCGGACCCTGCACGCCATTTCCGAAGGTAACGAAGCAGCCAGGCGTCTTGCGGCCAGTCCGCGCATCCTTGATCAGGTAATAGGCAAAGTCCTCGCTGCCCATGGCAGGGGGTGGATTGATTACGCAGTGTTGCTCGCCCAGCAGATCCTTCATGACGCCTGCCGCGAAGCGGGCCTCGCGCTTTGAGTTGATGAGCGCGGGATAGGGTTTGTCATCCAGCGTAACCTCTACCGTAACCTGATGGGCGGCTCCCACGGCTTTCGCCTTGCGTCGGACCTCCGCGATCATCTTCTTCATCGTGACGTTGGAGAAGCTGCGCATCGTTCCCGCCAGCTTGGCGCTGTTGGGGATCACATTCGTTGTCGTACCCGCCTGAAACTGCGTGACGGAGAGGACGGCGGTTTCGATCGGATCCGTGTTGCGGCTGACGATGCTTTGCAGCGCCAGCACCAGTTCGGAGCCCGCGACGACCGGGTCATGCGCCTCATGTGGGCGCGCGGCGTGGCCGCCCTTGCCGGTCAAGGTGACGTAAAATTCCTGACTGGCGGCCAGCATCTTGCCTTCGGAACAGCCCATGAAACCGACGGGCATCGAGGGCCAGTTATGTGCGCCATAGACGGCATCGACCGGGTATTTCTCGAATAGCCCGTCATCCATCATCGCCTTTGCGCCGGCGCCGCCTTCCTCCGCTGGTTGGAAGCAGAAATAGACGGTGCCTTTGAAGTTCCGCGTCGCTGCCAAATGCTTGGCCGCGCCTAGCAGGCAGGCGGTGTGCCCGTCATGCCCGCAGCCATGGAACTTGCCCGGTGTCTTCGAGGCGTGCTTCACACCGCTTTCTTCCTGCATCGGCAGGGCATCCATATCGGCGCGGATCATGATCGAGCCACCGGCATGCCGCCGCCCCTGATTGCCGCGCAGCATGCCGACAACGCCGGATTGGCCCAGGCCCGTTTCAACCTTCTCCAGCCCGAACTCCTTCAGCTTGTCGGCGACGAATTTCGAGGTCCGGGGCAGTTCGTACCCCACCTCCGGATGCTGATGCAGATCGCGCCGCCAGCGTTTCACTTCCGGTGTCAGCTTCTTGATTGGTGCTGGAATGGTCATGCGGCGCCCCTTCGCTATGCCAGGCGGACCGGCCGCCCCTGTCTACTCAAAACTCGACCGCCCCTGCATCGCGCAGAATGGCCCGCGCCTGGGGCGAAAAATCATCGCCGTCACCATTGTGAGCCGATCCGGCGTGCAGGACAAGCGGCGCGCAGAGGCGGAGCGGCGTTTTCACATCCTTTCGGGCCCGCAGCAGCACACGTTTGGCATCTCTGCCTGCCCGGGCGGTCAGTGGTTTGATCGAGATCGCTCCGGCACCCAGTGGGGCGAGACCGCTCAGCAGGGCCTGCAATCGCTCCGCTCTGTGGATCAGGGTCAGCCATCCCCGAGGCTTAAGCCTGGCCATCGCAGCGGCGAGCCAGGTTTGCAGATCAGCCACCTCACGATGCGCCCGGTCCTTCGCCGCGACGGGCGATGCAATCGCCGCATCTGCGGGATAGAAGGGCGGGTTCATGATGACATGGTCAAAGCTTCCGGCGCGCAGATCCTTTGGTGGTGATGCGACATCACCTTGGTAAAGGGTCATTGCCACGCCGTTCAGGCCTGCGTTCTGCCGTGCAAGGTCTAGATAGGGTGCCTGGATCTCTAACCCGCTTGGCACCACCGGAACCCGCGCCGCCAAACAGAGTGACGCCGCCCCGGCGCCGCACCCGAGGTCCAGCACGCTCTGCCCCGCCTCTGCCGGGGTCGCGGCAGCCAGCAGCACCGGATCGGTTGCAGCGCGGTATCCGCTGAGCGGCTGGCGCAGCAGGACGCGTCCGTCCAACAGCTTGTCCTCGCGCCAATCGGTGAAAACCTCGGGCTCGCCCGCGTTCACAGCCAGTCTTCGCCCATGAAGGGTTCGACCCCGTTTTCACGCAGGATCATGCGCGCCCGCACCAGGTTATCCCTACGCACCATAATGCGGCGTGGGAACGCACCTATGCCCCCTTCTAGGATGCTCATATTTACGTCGAAGACGAAGCACTCTATATCCTCGGACGATAACAAGGCTTTCGTATATGGGATTAGGGTGGGATCGGTGGTGCGCAACAGCTCTTCCATGGTGCGCAGGCTACCTCACCGCCGCGCCGAAAGTCGACCCCGCCCGTGGATCGAGAGGACCCCAACGGCCCCATGGATATGCCCGTGAAACCTGATGGTCCGTTCGAGCGGCTGAGCGCGCTGGTTGCCGAAGATATGGCAGCGGTGAACGATACGATCCGCGATCGGATGAACTCGGCCCACGCGCCGCGCATCCCCGAGATTTCAGCCCATCTGATCGAGGCGGGAGGCAAGCGCCTGCGCCCGATCCTGACCCTGGCGGCGGCCCG
>JBCCDU010000138.1:0-6379 GCA_039030715.1 Pseudomonadota bacterium | reverse complement strand
GTGGGGGCGGGCGGCGGCTTCAGCGCCGCGCATCCGGGGGCTATTCCAGTCCGACCATCCAATCATATCCCTCCGCCACCCACTCGGCTGGGATCGAGTGCCCCTTGGGATGCAGACAGATCTCCAACACCTTGCCCGAGGCGCAGCTATCCCATCGTCGGCACTGATAGCGGGGCGAGCTGGGCACGCTCACCGGTTCAGCCCCGCATCGGTTGAGGCCGCGCAGGATCGCCAGCCCCTGCGGAATCGGCATGGAGTTATAGATCCCGATCTCATCATAGGCGACGACCCGGTCGCTCTCGCCATGGATATGGCGCAAATGCATCGGGCCGCTCGGGCACTGATCAGGGTTCGAATTCCAGAACCCGCCCGCAATCGGCGCAAACGCGGTGAACAGATCCGCGCCATAACAGGCCAGGTTCCAGACCATCGACGCCCCGCGCGAGAAACCGGAGGCCAGCACCCGCCCCTCATCCACCGGGAAACGCTGCTTCAGATCCGTCATGACCGCGCGGGCGTACTCCAGTTCGTCCCGCCCGCCCTCGGCCCTGCCCTCGCCGATCTGGCGCCAATATCCGGTTCGCGCATAAGGCGCGACGAACATCGCACCGCGCTTATGCACCGCATTCAGCATCGCCTTGTTGCGAAACATCCCCTCCGGCGAGGCATTCCAGCCGTGATAGAACACCACCGCCGGCAACGGGCTCACTCCATCCCAGCCGGGCGGGGTGCTGACCAGGTAGTATCCACCCGGCACTTCACAACGGGTATCCTCCCCGCACGCGCCGGCAGACAAAGGCAAAAGCATCAGGAGGAGCGCAAGCAGTCTGGCCATTGCCTGACAAGACCCGGTTCACAACGCAGGCTCAAGCCACAAAATCTTGAAGCCCGCACGCGCCGGTTGGCCTAGACTGGCCGCAACGACAGGAGGAGCCCATGCCAATCGATGCCATCCGCACGCCCGAGGAAGCGTTCCAGAACCTGCCTGGCTTTGCGTTCCAGCCTCATTATCTCGACGACCTTCCGGGCTATGAGGGGCTCCGCATCCATTACCTGGACGAAGGCGCGGGGCCGCGCACCTATCTCTGCCTGCATGGTCAGCCGACCTGGTGCTATCTCTATCGTCGCATGATCCCGGTCTTCGCGGCGGCGGGTTACCGGGTCGTCGCCCCGGATCTGCTGGGCTTTGGCCGCTCCGACAAACCGCTCGCTGACGAGATCTATACTTTCGATTTCCACCGCCGGATGCTGCTGCGCTTTGTCGAGCGGCTGGACGGCCCGATCACCCTGGTCTGCCAGGATTGGGGCGGCATCCTGGGCCTGACCCTGCCGATGGAGGTGCCGCAGATCGACCGGCTTCTGGTCATGAACACGACGCTTGCCACCGGTGTTCCGGCGGGCGAAGCCTTCGAAGCCTGGCGCCAGTTCGTGGCCAGCCAGCCGGATTTCCCGATATCCGGCCTGATGCGTCGCGGTGCGCCCCATCTGACCGAGGCGGAGGCCGCGGCCTATGACGCGCCTTTCCCCGATGCGCGGTATCGCGCGGGCGCCCGGCGTTTCCCCGAACTGGTAGCCACGCGGCCAGATATGGAGGGAGCAGACACCGCGAAAGCCGCCAAGGCTTTCTTCCAGAACGACTGGAACGGAAAGACCTTCGTCGCGATTGGCGAGCAAGACCCGGTCCTGGGTTCACAGATCATGGAGAAGCTGGCAAGACTTCTGGGCTGCGAGACCCCGATGCGCGTCGCCGATGGCGGGCACTTCCTGCAGGAATGGGGCGAGGAGATCGCCGAGCGCGCGGTGGCCGAGTTGGCCTGATCAGGGGCTCAATCGCCAATCGGCGCGAACCCGCCCTTGCTGTCGGCCGCGTGCAGCGTGCCGGTGCCGATCTCGATCCAGGCGCCGTGCAGGCTCAGCATCCCATCGGCCTCGGCCTTGCGCACGAACGGGAAGGTCCGCAGGTTGCGCAGCGAGGTCAGCACGGCTTCATGCTCCAGCGCGGTCTCCAGCTCTGCGCCTTCCAGCTTTTCCTTCAGCACCCGCTCGCAACCCGGGCGCAGGATGTCCATCCAGCGGCCGATGAACGAGGAGGTTTCCTCAAGCTCAGGCGCGTTGCCGGTACACATCTGATGGCAGGCATTGACCCCGCCGCATTTCGAATGGCCGACCACAACGATATGGGCGACCTGCAAGGCATTCACCGCATACTCGACCGCAGCCGAAGTGCCGTGATGCTGGTGATCGGGATTATAGGGTGGAACCAGATTGGCCACGTTGCGCACGACAAACAGATCGCCCGGCTCCGCCCCGAACATCTGCACCGTATCGACCCGGCTGTCGCAGCAACTGATCACCATCGCACGCGGATTCTGCCCCTTGTCGGCCAGGCGCGCATACCAGGCGCGGTTCTTGGCAAAGGCCCCCTCGCGCCACGTCTGATAGCGCTGGACGAGATAGTCTGGAACCTGATCGGACGTAGACTCTGTCATATGCATCCCCGTTTGTTCCGAGCGGTCTAGGGGCTTGGCCCGCCTTGCACAAGAGGGCGACGCAACAGAAGGGGCGAGTCGATGACCTTGCCGACATAGCGCGCTCCGCTCTCGCCAAGCCAGAACAGCTCGGTCGCGTTGGCAGGATCTGCGGCCACGTCATGGCAGACCCAGACCTCCTGCGGCGGCCAGAGCGAGCAATACTGATCGCCCTGCACTCCCGATACCCCCAGCTTGGATGGCCGTCATCGTAAGGCGTCGCGCCGCTGGGTTTGAATTCCCGGGTAGCGTTCTCATAGGCAATGGTGACGCCCTCCAACCGCTCCGCGATTTCCGGACCGTTCAGGGCGCACTCATCCGCCATCCCTGCCAGCGGCACCAGGATCACGGCTGCGACCAGGAATATGCGGCGCATCAGCTCCTCCTTGCCGATTGCCGCCCGAGGCTCGCACAGCTAAACGAGAGGGCAAGCGGAAAGACGAGGACACCGATGAGCCAGATGCGCGTGATCACTATGGGGACGGACAACCAAAGCTATGGCGAGCCGGAAGTCCTGATCCCCGGCATCCGGCCCCTGCCCGAACCGGCGCCGGGCGAGGTGCTGGTGCGCGTCGCGGCCTGCGGTGTGAACGGCCCCGATATCATCCAGCGCAAGGGGTTTTATCCGCCGCCGCCCGGCGCCTCCGACCTGCTGGGGCTGGAGATGTCGGGCGAGGTTGTCGCGCTGGGCGAGGGTGTTACACGCTGGAAGCCCGGCGATCAGGTGTGCGGCCTGACCAATGGCGGTGCCTATGCGGAACATGTGGCAATCCTGGCCGATCACTGCCTGCCCATTCCCCAGGGCGTTTCACTGCAGGACGCGGCGGGCCTTTGCGAGACCTTCTTCACCGTGTGGTCGAATGTCTTTCATGGGCATCAGGGGCCAGAGGGTGGACTGTTCCTGGTGCATGGCGGCGGCGGGGGGATCGGCTCCACCTGCATCCAGCTCGGGAAAGCGCGCGGCCTGCGGGTCTTCGCGACCGAGGGAGCGGAGGGCACAGAATTCTGTCTTGACCTGGGCGCCGAACGGGTGATCGACTATCGCGCGGAGGATTTCGTCGCGATCACACGCGAGGCCGGTGGGGCGGATATCATCCTCGACATCATCGGCGGCGACTACATCGCCCAGAACATAAAGGCCGCCAATCACGATTGCCGGATCATCCAGCTTGCCTTCAACGGCGGCTCGAAGGTCGAGATCAACCTTATGCCGGTGATGCTGAAGCGGCTGGTTTATACCGGATCGACCCTGCGCAGCCGTCCCGCCGCGTATAAAACCGCCGTTGCGCGCGCGCTGGAGGCCGAGGTCTGGCCGCTCTTCGCCGATGGCACCCTGCGCCCGGTCACCCACACCGTCCTGCCGCTGGACGAGGCGGCCAAGGCCCATGCGATGATGCAGGCCGCCACCCATCGCGGCAAAATCCTGCTGAAGGTCTGACGACATGCGCTCTCCCATCTCCGCCCTGGATCACGAGAAGATGCCCGGGATTGGCCACAATCAGGGTCCGCCGCTCGAGTCTGGGCATGGCTTTCGCGTCTTCGCCTGGAAGAAGGCCCGCGCCCAGTTGATGCCAAAACTGCCGTTGGAGATCCTGAAGCGCCGGGTCGCCCGTGCGAAGGATCTGGGGCTGGCCTATCCTCAATATGCCTCGATCCTGTTGGGCACGGGGCGGGATGTGGTGGCATTCTTGTTCACCTCCGAAGCCATAGGTCTGCGCCTTGCGCGCGGGGGCGAGATTGCCGAACCCGCACGCGCCAAGCTGTCGGAGATCGATGCAGCAAGGCTGCTGATGACCGATCCCGCCGACGACCCAATCGCCGTTGGAGCGATGCTTGCCGGGCGCTATCGCCTGGAGATGCACGGGATCGGCCCAGCCCCACAGCCTAACGCCGACCGAAAGACCGGCACCAGGGCAATCCGCGCCCTGCTGGATCCCCAAAAGCGGCCCGGCGATACGGTGGTGATGATCGGCACGCAGGCCTGCGAGCGCGATTGGGCCGATGCCGCGCGACTCGCGAAGTTCCTGCCAGCATCGGCCTATTTCGGCTGATCTACCATTTTTGCACTGCGAATTCCACCTGGTGGAAGTTTGCTTGTGAGATGTTTCCTATTGGAAACTCACTTTAAATCAAAGCGTTACGGATTTTGGGCCAAAGCCCAGCTTCATGCCTCTTAATGGCATCTAATGAATGAGGCCCTCGCAAAGAAAACCGAAACGGGGTCTTAGATTTTTTGCCTTTCCCCAGCGTCGTCGCACGCGCATCACCTGGGCAGCAAAGGTTCAGTCTTGGAGGAAAGACATCATGAAAACCGGTTTTCACACTCTGGCCATCCCCGGCCCGACGAACATGCCATTCGAATTGCGCCAGGCTATGGAAGTCCCGCTGGAAGATCAGCGCGCGCCCAACTTCCCCGAACTGACCCTGCCGTTGTTCGAACAGGTGAAGCGGATCTTCAAATCCGAGACTGGTCAGGTCTTCCTTTTCCCCGGCTCCGGCACCGGCGGCTGGGAAAGCGCCATCACCAACACCCTGAGCCCGGGCGACACCGTGCTCTGCTCGGTCTTTGGCCAATTCAGCCACCTGTGGCGTGACATGTGCGAGCGCTTCGGCCTGAATGTGATCGCCGTCGAGACGCCGTGGGGCGAAGGTGTCCCCCTGGCCGAGTATGCCAAGCACCTGGAAGCCGACAAAGACCACAAGATCAAAGCCGTGCTGGCATGTCAGAACGAGACGGCGACCGGCGTGACCTCCGACATCGCCGGCGTGCGCAAGGTTCTGGATGCCGCCGATCACCCGGCACTTCTGTTCGTCGATGGCGTCTCCTCGGTCGCTTCGATCGATATGCGCATGGAAGAATGGGGCGTCGATGTCTGCGTTTCCGGCAGCCAGAAGGGCTTCATGCTGCCTACCGGCCTCGCCATCATCTGCGTCAGCCAGAAAGCGCTGGAGGCACGCACCACCGCGAAGCTGCCGCGCACGTTCTTCTCGTGGGACGACATGATGAAGCTGAACAAGGATGGCTGGTTCCCGTACACCCCCGCCACCACGCTGCTGCGCGGCCTGAAACGGTCCTGCGAGATGCTGGAGGACGAGGGGCTGGAGCAGGTCTTCGCCCGTCACCAGTTTCTGGCCGAGGGCGTGCGCCGCGCGGTCGATGCCTGGGATGGTTGCCGCCTCTGCGCCGCTGGCCCGGAATGGGTGTCGAACACTGTCTCGGCCATCGTGATCCCCGAGGGCTTCGATTCGAACGAAGTCGTGCAGCGTGCCTATCACCGCTACCAGCTCTCGCTTGGCATCGGCCTCTCGAAGGTCGCGGGCCGGGTCTTCCGTATTGGCCATCTCGGCTGGCTGAACGAGCTGATGGTCATGCAGGCCCTGACCGGCGCCGAAATGGCGATGAAGGATGTGGGCATTCCGATCGAGCTCGGCTCCGGCGTGGCGGCAGCGCAATCCTATTACAGCGCCAGCGACACCGTCGCGCTGGCTCAGGCGGCCGAATAAGGCACGCCCCACGCGAACTGTCGGTGGCCGCGCCCCTGATGCACGGCCACCGCATCGCGCAACACCCGCCGTGCGGCGCGACGCCGGGCCCCAGCCCAGGCGATCCGATCAAACAGAAAGAGGATATGGCGATGAAAATCTGCATCTACGGCGCCGGAGCGATTGGCGGCTACCTGGCGGTCGGCCTGGCAAAATCCGGTATGGCCGAAGTCTCGATCATCGCCCGCGGCGCCCATCTGGAAGCGATCAAGAAGGATGGCCTGACGCTGCTCAAAGACGGGACCGAGGTCAATGCGCGTATTCACGCAACGTCGAACCCCTCTGAAATCGGCCCGGTCGATGTGGTT
>JBCCDU010000137.1:0-6408 GCA_039030715.1 Pseudomonadota bacterium | reverse complement strand
TTTATGGTCAGATGAACGAACCTCCCGGCGCACGTATGCGTGTGGCCCTGACCGGCCTGACACTGGCCGAACAGTTCCGCGACCAATCCGGAACCGACGTTCTGTTCTTCGTGGACAACATCTTCCGCTTTACGCAGGCGGGTTCAGAGGTGTCGGCGCTGCTGGGCCGTATCCCTTCCGCCGTGGGATATCAGCCGACGCTGGCAACCGATATGGGCGCGATGCAGGAGCGGATTACCTCGACCAAGAACGGCTCGATCACGTCTGTTCAGGCGATTTATGTGCCTGCGGATGACTTGACCGACCCGGCACCGGCGACCTCCTTCGCCCACCTCGACGCGACGACGGTGCTTAACCGCCAGATTGCCGAGCTTGGTATCTACCCTGCCGTGGACCCGCTGGACTCCACCAGTCGTATTCTCGACCCGCAGGTCGTTGGTGAGGAGCATTACGACGTGGCCCGTTCGGTGCAGGGTATCCTTCAGCGTTACAAGTCGCTACAGGACATCATCGCCATTCTGGGGATGGACGAGCTCAGCGAAGAAGACAAACTGACCGTGGCCCGCGCCCGCAAGGTGCAGCGCTTCCTCAGCCAGCCCTTCTCGGTCGCCGAAGTCTTCACCGGCTCGCCCGGCAAGCAGGTGCCGCTGGAGAAGACCATCGATGGCTTCAAAAAGCTGGTGGCGGGTGAGTTCGATCACCTGCCCGAATCCGCCTTCTACATGGTCGGCGATATGGACGAGGCCGTCGAGAAGGCCCAGAAGATGGCGGAAGAAGCCGCGTAATCCGGCTTCGGAGGGCACGTTATGGCCGATATGCTGACATTCGAACTGGTAAGCCCGGAGCGCAAGCTGGCCTCGGCCGAAGCCGAGGCGGTGACCATCCCGGGGATGGAAGGTGACCTGACCGCTATGGTCGATCACGCGCCTTTCCTGACCACATTGCGCCCGGGCTATGTGGTGGTGAGCGGCGGGTCGGAGGCAAAATACTTCGTCACCGGCGGCTTTGCCGAGATTTCGGACAACACCGTTTCGGTTCTGGCGGAGGAAGCGTTCGAGGCCAGCGAAATCTCGTCCGACTGGCTTAATGGCCGGATCGCCGAAGCTGAAGAAGCCATGAGCGACGTTTCCGCCGACCGAATGCAGGCAGCGACCCAGCGGCTGAACGATTTGAAGGCACTTGCTGGACAGATCGCCTGACCGAATGCGCAAAGGGATTGTGAACGGCGCCCTGGAGGCGCCGTTTTTGATTCTGAACCGAATCTCTGCCATACTCAGACTGTTACGCGTCTGAGTGAGTGGGGTTATGTCTGTCCAATACAGTACAGGAAATGTCAGCACCGCAGCGGGAACCGAGCTGCTCTTCGATCATATCGAATCCTCCGGCCCGATGTGGGCCGCGCGCGGCGAGCGCTGGGCCGAGAAATTCATTCATTTCGAGACGCCCTTCGATCGCCCGCCCCATGTGATGATGTCGATCGAGATGATCGATGCCGACCACTCCACCAATATGCGCCTGCAATTGCGGCCCGAGGACGTGAAGCGCCACGGTTTCAAGGCGGTGGCATATACGTGGAGCGATACCCGCATCGGTCGGCTTTCCGTCTCCTGGATCGCGCTTGGAAAAATGGGCAGCGAGTGGGACGTCTGAACACCACGCCGAACCAGATCTGACAGATTGCGGCATTCCGACCTGCTTGCACCGTATTCGAGCGAGGGCAAACATTTGGAGTATGCGATCATGAAGACTTCATTGATGAAGGATCCTCGTCAGATCATCCCGATCTGCATCTTGGTTGCTCTGACCGCCTGCAAGACCACTGAAGAGGCGCTGCAGGAGCGCGGTGTTGCGCCCCTAACCGCGGCTGAAACAACCGAGCTGCTGACCGATTCGACGTTCCGGATCGATGGCGACGGCTGGATTTGGCACGGCTTCTATGCCGATGACGGCACGATGCGCGGCAAGACGGTATGGGATGGCGGCGATAAGAGCGGTGCCGGAACCTGGGAGGTTTCCGCCGACGGGTTGTTCTGTCGCGACTGGGATAATGACTGGGGTGGTGGCGAGTATGGCTGTGCCGCGCTCTATCGCGAAGGCGACAGGATCACCTATGTTCACCGATCAGGCAGCGCGGGGAGCAATCCAGACGGCGAGATGACGATGGTCGGCCGTGGGAATGTGAAGAGCCTCTGAAGCGATTAGGGGTGCAGTTCGGGCTGTGCCCCGTTCAGAGCAGGTCCTGGAACTCGGCGAACACGCGGGCATAGGTGTCGCGCTTGAAGGGAACGATCTTGCGGATCAGTTCCGCCTCGCCCATCCAGGCCCAGTTGCGGAATTCCGGCTCCTCGCCATCGATCCGGATTTCGCTGTCCTCGCCAAGAAAGCGCAGGGCGAACCAGCGCTGAGTCTGGCCGCGATACCGGCCCTTCCAAAGCTTCGCGACCAGGTGGCGTGGCAGGTCATAGGCGTGCCATTCCGAGCTTTCGCGCAGCACCTCCACGTTGCGAGGCGAGATCCCGGTTTCCTCCTGCAGCTCGCGCAGTGCGGCCTCGACCGGGGTTTCGCCCTTGTCAATGCCACCCTGGGGCATCTGCCAGGCATCCATCGCATTGTCGAGGCGTTGACCAGCGAAGATGTGGCTGTCGCGGTTCAGAACCACGAGCCCGACACAGGGCCGATAGGGCAGTTTCTCGATCGCTTCGTCTGTCAAATGCGCCATGGGGTCAGGTCCCGGCGGCCGAGGCCCCCGGGAATTCCTCACTTTGCCTGATCGTAGATCGCCAGGCCGGCCAGAAGGTCCAGCGCATAGGCGAGCTGGAAATCCTCGGACCGCAGTTTCGCAGTCGCTTCGTGGCGCGAGCGCTCATCCTCCAACTGCTGGCGCTCGTCGTCGGTCAACTCGTTCGAGAGCGAGCCGCGCAGATCCGCCTCGGACCGACCGGGGCGGCCTTCCTCGGCATCCGCATCGGCGATCCGGCGCTCCTCCACCAGGATATCCGGCTCGATGCCCAGTGCCTGGATCGAGCGGCCCGAAGGCGTGAAATAGCGCGCGGTGGTCAGTTTCATCGCGCCCTTGTCGCCAAGCCGCATGACTGTTTGAACCGAGCCTTTGCCGAAGCTCTTGGCACCCAGGATGATCGCGCGGCGCTGATCCTGCAGCGCGCCGGCGACAATCTCCGAAGCCGAGGCCGAGCCTTCATTCACCAATACCACCAGTGGCTTGCCATTGGTCAGATCGCCTGGGCGGGCGTTCACCCGGTCGGCTTCCTCCAGGTCGCGGCCGCGGGTCGAGACGATCTCGCCTGTTTCCAGGAATGCGTCCGAGACCGAGATCGCCTGGCTCAGCAGACCGCCGGGGTTGTTCCGCAGATCGATGATGTACCCCGCGACCTTGTCCGCCCCGATCTCCTCCTTGATCTTGGCGATACCGTCTTCCAGGTTTTCATAGGTCTGCTCGTTGAAGGTCGTGATGCGCAGAACGCCCACATTGCCTTCGGTGCGCGCGCGCACGGCTCGGATCTTGATGACGTCGCGGATGATCGAGACGTCGAAGGGCTCCTCCGCCCCCTCGCGGGTGATGGTGACAATGATCTCGGACCCGACCGGGCCGCGCATCTTGTCGACCGCTTCCGAGAGGGTCAGGCCCAACACGCTCTCGCCATCGATATGGGTGACGAAATCTCCTGCCTCCAGCCCCGCATTCGCAGCCGGGGTGTCATCGATCGGGGCGACGACTTTCACGAAGCCGTTTTCCATGGTGACCTCGATGCCCAGTCCACCGAACTCGCCCTTGGTCTGCTCGCGCATGTCCTGGAAATTCGACGGCGGCAGATAGGCCGAATGCGGGTCCAGCGACGAGAGCATGCCGTTGATCGCCGCTTCGATCAGTTTCTGCTCGTCCACTTCCTCGACATAGGCCACGCGCACCCGCTCGAAGATATCGCCGAAAAGATCCAGGTATTCGTAGGTGTTCCGCGCGGAACTTTCCTGCGCGATACTGGTTGTGACCATGTGCGGCACCAGGGCCCCAATCGCGACGCCTGCCGTCAGTGCCATCAGTGTCTTGCGCATTCCAGGGCCTTTCTCATCCGTTTCGGGCGAACCAAGGTGCGGGATCGATCGCCTGATCACCACGCCGGAGTTCAATATAGAGCGTTTCCTCGCCGATCTGACCAGCTTCATACCCCGCTTCAAGTAAAAATTCTTCACTTGTTGGCAAGGGACCACCCAGATCGCCTAGTTTCTCACCAGCCAGAACCGCTTCGCCAATGGCGCGGTCGACCCGGTCCAGACCCGCGATCACCAGCAGCCAGCCGCTCTCCGGCTCCAGCACCACCACCTGAGCATAACCGATCAGCGGTCCGGCATAGCGCACGGTGGCATCTATCGGTGCGCTGACCTGGGCGAAGGCTGGGGCCGTCAAGGTGACTCCGAAACTCTGCTCGCCACTGGCAGCCGTGCCGAAGCTGCCGGTCTGGCGCCCGGCAACGGGCAGGGGCAGGGTGCCGCGCAGGCTTTCAAACGCAGGCGAAGGCGCATTCGGTTGCACGGCGGCGCGTAGAACCGCGGCCAAGTCCGCCAGGCTGGCAGCCTGGGCGGCGGCGGATTTCGCTTGCTCGGTCAACTCCTCGCGCGCGATCCGCTTGGTGCGGCTGCGCATAACCTGGGCGGTGCGCGCACGCAGATCCTGCAGGGTGGCCAGCGCACCGCGCGCCTCGACCCGCGCGATCTCCTGCTGAGTGCGGAGCTGACGGATTTCCTCCAGCCGGGTCTCGATGGCGGCGACTTTGACTTCCAATTGCGGCGCGATCTCGGCCATCAGGATCGCGGCGCGGGCCGCATCCGCCGGGCCGCCAGGGAACACCAGAAGGGCCGATTGCGGGGCCTGGCCGATGGATTGCAGGGCGCCCAGGACCTCGCTCAGTTGCGCGCGGTCCTGTTCCAGGCCGATGGTCAGCGCCTGATCCTCCTGCACCATGGCCCGCAACCCGCGGCGCAGGGCCGAGAGGGCTGTTTCATGCGCATGGACCGCCTGGCCGAGCGCGGCGAGTTGGTCCTGTTTGCCGCTGGCCCGGCGCAGCGCCATCTCCGCATCGCCCAAAAGCGCGCGGGCGCGGTCGATCTGGGGAAATTCGGCGGCGCTGGCTGAAGCATTGAACATCGGGCCGCTGGCGAGCGACCCCAGCGCCAGGGCCACAGCCAATGCGGTCGTCCACGCCCGCATCAGCCACGCACCAACAGCGAGCGGCCGGTCATCTCGACCGGTTGTTCCAGGCCCATCAGCTCCAGCAGGCTGGGGGCCAGATCGGCCAGACGGCCGTGACTGATCCCTGCGCCGGTCTTGCCCGCGCCGAACTCGGCCAGGATCACGGGAACCGGGTTGGTTGTGTGCGCAGTGTGCGGTCCGCCGTCTTCCGCGAACATGACCTCGCAGTTGCCGTGATCGGCGGTGACGATCATGGCGCCGCCCACATCCTCGAGCGCTGCCAAGGCCTGGCCCAGGCCACGATCCACGGCTTCGCAGGCGGCGACCGCCGCTTCCAGCGAGCCGGTATGACCCACCATATCCGGATTAGCATAATTCACGACGATGCAATCATACCCCGCGCGGACCGCGGCAACCAGTTTATCGGTCACCTCTTCCGCCGACATCTCGGGCTGCAGGTCATAGGTGCGTACCTTGGGCGAGGGCGCCATATGGCGGTCCTCGCCCGGGTCCGGATCCTCGATCCCGCCATTCAAGAAGAACGTCACATGGGGGTATTTCTCGGTCTCGGCCAGGCGCATCTGACGTTTGCCATGCACCGCCAGCCATTCGCCGAGCGTGTTGATGATCTCGTCCGGCGGGAACATCGCGGGCATCCACTGGTCGATCTGACCGGAATAGCTGACCATCCCCAGGGTCGCTGCGAACCTTGGCGCCGCGGCCGTGTCGAACGCGTCGAAATCGGGGTCCAGCAGGGCACCCAGAATCTCGCGCATCCGGTCGGCGCGGAAATTGGCGCTGATCAGACCGTCGCCATCCATCATGCCGGGGTAATCCGCGACCACTGCAGGCTCGACAAATTCGTCCGTGACCCCCTCGGCATAGGACGTCTCGATGGCCGACACTGCGCCGTCAAAGCGCGTGCCTATCCCGTCGGCAACCAGGGCGAACGCCTTCTCCACCCGGTCCCAGCGCTTGTCGCGGTCCATCGCAAAGAACCGCCCGCAGACAGTCGCCAGGCGCACCCGGTTCATGGTGGAGATATCGCGCAGAAGCTGCATCACCGCCTCGCGCGCCGATTTCGGCGGCACGTCGCGACCGTCCAGGAAGGCATGGATCGCGACGGGAATTCCAGCCTCGGACAGCACAGTCGCCAGTGCGCCGATATGGCGCTGATGCGAATGCACGCCGCCGGGGCTGAG
>JBCCDU010000136.1:0-6465 GCA_039030715.1 Pseudomonadota bacterium | reverse complement strand
TGGGGGCGGGCGGCGGCTACGTTGCGCAGGCGGGTCAATCCAGCGGGTGTGCCCCGCCTTCTTCCGTACGTCTCGCGATGAAGGCGTCGATCTCTTCGCGCACAGCCCCATCCATCGGTGGCGGCTCAAAGCGCGCCAGCACATCCTTCCACATCGCATTGGCCCGATTGGTCGCGTCCACCGCGCCCGCATCCGACCACTGCCCGTGGTTCGACCAGTCCCGGATCATCGGCTCGTAGAACTGCGTGGCATAGCGGTTCATGGTCTGCGAAGTCGCAAAGAAGTGCCCGCCCGGCTCGACTTCCGCAATCGCGTCAAAGCCAATCGCTTCGGCGCTCGCATCCACCGGACGCATGGTTTCGGCAATGGTCTGGCAGGCCTCAATATCCGTGATGAACTTCTCGTAGGAACAGGTCAGCCCCCCCTCCAGCCAGCCCGCTGCGTGGAAGATCATGTTGGCACCCGCAAGAACGGCGCCCCAGAGCGCGAGTTGCGTCTCCAGATCCGCCTGAACATCCGGGCTGTTCGCCGCCGTCCCTGCCGCGGACCGCCACGGGATCCCGACTTTTCGTGCCAGTTGCCCCGCGCCAAAGTTGGTTTGCATATGTTCGGGCGTACCGAAGACCGGCGCACCGGATTTCATGTCAACATTCGAAGAAAACGCGCCATAGACCACCGGACAACCAGGTTTAACGATCTGGCTCAGCGCAATGCCCGCCATCGCTTCGGCATGGCTCAGCGTCAGCGAGCCGGCGATGGTTATTGGCGCCATGGCCCCGGACAGACAGAACGGGGTGATGATCGCCACCTGCCCCCATCTCGCGAAATCGATGATCCCCTGGGTCATCGGAACGTCCAACTGCCGGGGCGAGTTGGTGTTCACCACTGTCGAAACATAGGGGTCGCTTCGGAACGCCTCTTCCGAAATACCGCGTGCAATACGGATGATCTCGAACGAGTCCTCCACCTGTCCGGTTCCGCGAGAATAGACCCAAGGCACTTTGCGCGACAATTCCACCTGCGCCCGGGTGGTCGCATAGTGGCGAACCGGCAGAGGAATGTCCTGCGGCTCAGCCGAGGGGCCGAGCTTTCCGATCGCGTCGAAATGCTCCTGCAATTTCAAGAAATCAGTGAAGGCGGCAAGGTCACCCGGTCTGCGCCCCCGGTCCAGATCGGTGATATTCGGGCAGCCCGCGCCAGGCCCGAAGAACAACGTGTCGCGCCCGACTTCGAGCTCGAACCCGTGACCGCCCAGCCAGATGAAGCTCCCGGGCGCCATGGCCACGCGTTCCTCCACCAGCGCGCGGGGAAAGTGCACCATCATCTCGTCGCGGATCTCGCACCCTGCCTGGCGCAGGATCTCGCGTCCCCCCTCGTGCAGAACCCGGATGCCAAGCTCCTCCAGGACCCGCAGCGAGGCGTCGTGAATAGCCTCGATCTGATCTTCACTGAAGGCGGTGGCCCGCGGCAGCGTATTGATCAGGCGCGAGTAGTCGACCCGTTTGATCGCCGGGGCGGCGGCTTGACTCAGTTTCTCTGCCCGGCCCCGGCGCGCCATATCAGCCTCGCATCGCCTTGCCCGCGGGATCATAGGGCGACGCCGGAATGACCGTCGCGGCGCGCTCGACACCGACAATGTGGGTGGTGAGATCCGTGCCCGGTTCGGCCAGATCCGCCTTTACCAACGCCATCGCCAGCGATTTGTCGAGGTAATGGCCATAGCCACCGGAGGTTACAAAGCCCACCCGCTCGCCATTCCGCCATATCGGTTCGAACCCAGAGGCGTCAGCGCCGTTGGCCTGGACCTCCAGTGTCACCAGCTTGCGCGCGGACCCGGCGTCGCGTTCCGCCATCGCCCCCTGTTTTCCGACGAAGTCCGCCTTGTTCCAATCGATCCAGCGGTCCATCCCGGTTTCACCCGCCGTATAGCCTTGGGTGAACTCAGCCGACCAGACGCCGAAGCTTTTCTCGAGCCGCAGCGAGAGGAGGGCGTTGAATCCGAAATCCTGCGCACCCGCCTCTTTCAGCAGACGGTAGAGCGAGATGTGTTCTGCACAAGACACATTGATCTCGAAGCCCATCTCGCCGGTGACCGACATCCGCGCGACCTTGGCGCGGATCAGGCCCAGATCCAGCGTGGTGCAGCCCATGAAGGGGATCGCGCTCACATCCTGATGGGTCAGCGATTGCAGCACCTCGCGGCTCTTCGGCCCGGCAAGCGCAAAGCCAACCGTCGCGTCCGACAGATCGCGCAATTGCACACCGCCATTGAGTTCATCGGTACCCATATGGTCGTTGAACCAGCGCAGATGCCAGTTGCGCAGATAGTAGCTGCCCATGATCCACCAGGTGCCCCCTTCGCCTTCTGGGCCCCAGTTCATCACTGTCAGATCGCCCTTCAGCTTGCCCGAGGGCGCCAGCATGGGCGCCAACCGCGCACGGCCTTCGCCCGGAAGTTTGGAGGCCATGATCCGGTCGAGCCACTCGCGCGCGCCGGGGCCTGTCACCTCGAACCGCGAGAAGCCGGACGTGTCGACCATCCCGCAGGCGGAGCGAACCATCTTGCATTCCTCCGCGACGATAGGGTGGGCGTTGGAGCGTTTCAGGGACCGCTCCTCCTCGAAGTCTTTCGGCGCGAAATAGATCGGAACTTCCAGGCCCCAGCTCTCGCCGAAACGGGCACCTTCGGCCTCCATCGCGTCGTAGGCAGGGGCTTTCTTCAGCGGCCGCCCGGCCCAGAGTTGCTCGTTCGGGTAGGACATCACGAAGCGGCGCGAGTAGAACTGCCCCGTCATCTGCTTCAGATACTCGCGCTGCGAGGCAAAGGCGCCATAGCGCGCGATGTCCATACCGTAGATATCTTCCTCCGGTTCGCCATGGATCATCCATTCTGCCAGCGCCTTGCCGACGCCCCCGCCCTGCAGGAAGCCCGCCATCACGCCGCAGGCACACCAGTATCCCGGAACACCCGGCACCGGGCCGACCAGGGGGTTGCCATCGGGGGTGAAGGTGAAGGCACCGTTGACCCAGCGCTTGATGCCGACATTGGCCAGTGCCGGATAGCGATCGAAGCCGATCGCCAGCTCCTTCTCGATGCGGTCGAAATCCTCGGGGATCAGCTCGAAGCCGTAATCCCAGGGCGCACCCTCCATGTTCCAGTGCTTGTGCTCGACCTCGTAGATGCCGACGAGCATTCCCTTCTGATCCTGGCGGGCATAGGTGAACCCGTCGAGATCGACCATCATAGGGACTTCCCAGTCCATCTGCTCGATCTCCGGCACATTGTCCGTCACCAGATAGTGGTGCTCCAGCGGGCTGACCGGCAGGTCGAGCCCCGCCATGCGGCCCACCTGTTTGGCCCAGAGACCACCGGCATTGACCACGTGCTCGGCGATGATCGTGCCGTTCTCGGTCACCACGTCCCAGGTGCCGTCACCGCGGGGGTTCAGTTCAAGCACCCGGTTGTGCTCGATTACGTCGGCACCGCGCAGCTTGGCAGCTTTGGCATAGGCGTGCACCGTACCCGTCGTGTCCAGATACCCCTCGCGATCCGCCCAGAGGCCGCCATAGACGCCCTCGGTCTGCATGATCGGGCATTTCTCCTGCATTTCCGCAGGCGTCATCAGCCAACAATCTTCGATACCGATGGATTGGAAGGTGCGATAGGCGCTTTGCAGCCATTCCCACCGGTCGGGTGTAGAGGCAAAGGTGATCCCTCCGGTCATATGCAGGTCGATATTCTGGCCACTCTCTTTCTCGACCTCCGCCAGAAGATCGATGGTATAGGCCTGCATCGCCGCGATGTTGGGATCGGCGTTCAGCGCGTGGAACCCGCCGGCGGCGTGCCAGGAAGAACCAGCCGTCAGGACCGAGCGCTCCAGGATCGCCACATCGGTCCAGCCGAATTTCGCCAGGTGATAGGCGACCGAGGCGCCGACCACGCCGCCCCCAATGATGGCCACACGGTATTGGGATTTCATGCGCACCTCCGGCTCCCGACTCTCGTTTCCACGACGATAAGCACGGGTCGTCGCGGCTGTCTAGACACTTCTGTCCAGAACTCCTATGGTCCGGCGATGGATGGCGACAATCCCAGAGATGATCCGCGCAAGGGCAACACCAAAGTTACCCGCGAAGACTGGATCGCGGCAGCCCGTGCAGCGTTGATCGAGCGCGGCGTGGCACAGGTCAAAGTATTGACCCTGGCCGAGGCGTTGCAAGTCTCGCGCTCGTCCTTCTACTGGTATTTCAAGAGCCGCGAGGACCTGCTGGACCAACTGCTCGCCGATTGGCAGGGACGCAACACCAAGGCCGTCACAGATCACTGCGCGCGACCGGCAGGGGACATTACCGTGGCGGTGATGAACCTTTTCGAGTGCTTCATCGATCCGGCGAAGTTCGACCCCCGGCTCGATTTCGCCGTGCGTGAATGGGCGCGACGATCAAATGACGTGCGTGCGGAGGTCGACCGCGCCGATACCGCCAGAATCCAGGCTATCCAAGCGATGTTCACCCGCCACGGCTACTCTGAGGGTGAGGCCTATGTCCGCGCGCGGATCATATATTACATGCAGATTGGCTATTACGCGCTGGTCGAGACCGAGCCGCTGGAAACCCGGATCGCGCAACTCGAGGCCTATCTGATCAGCTTCACCGGGCAGCACCCAGACCCTGCCGAGATGGCGGACTTCGTGGGCCGCTCCAGGCATATTCTCGGTGCCGCAGGCTGACCGCCGACATCTGACCCGACCCGATCCGAATTTCGCTGTGTTGTCCCGGACTTGATCCGGGACCTCTTACTCGGGCCGTGCAGCAGAGGTTCTGGATCAGGTTCGGGACAACATCTTCACGGCGGGCAACGCTCGCTATCCGCTAGCGGCCGATCATCTGCAAGACTGCAGCAGTATCGCTGATCGTCGCGACATTCTGCATGGCATAGTCGATCGAGGCGCGATGCCAATCCGCGTTCATGGTCGAGCACGCATCTTGCGGCACGATCACTCGGAACCCCTTGTCGGCTGCCGTTCGCGCGGTGTGTTCCACCGACATATTGGTCCAGGCGCCGCAATTGATCAGCATGTCGATACCGGCATGGTGGAGGTAACTTTCCAGCCGCGAGGTCTCCCAGGCGCTCATCGACATTTTTTCGACCACCAGATCGCCCTCGGCAGGCTCCAGGCCCGCTGCAGGTTGCACACCCCAGGTGCCACGCACCAGCGCATCTTCGCCCTTGAGGCCCTGGAACAGGGGCGCGTGCTGTGCCAGATGCGGGTGGCCGGGCTCGCAGACCATCCAGACATGAACCACCATGATCCCGGCGCGGCGGCATGCTTCGGCCAGTTGCCGCGCATTGGCCACCACGTTCTGCTGGCGGGCATGGTCGGGCGAGCCGGTCGCGGCGAAGGCACCACCCTCGATCATCACATCGTTCTGCAAGTCCTGCAGGATCAAGGCGGTGCGCGCGGGCTCGATCCCTGGCGCTGAGGCTGCGGACACCGCTGGCGCCTCCTGCGCCGGGGCGGCCACGCGCATAAAGGGTTCCTCGCGGCCTTGCGCTTTCATGTCGACTGCGAAGACCCGGGTTCCGGCGGCAATGTAGAGCGTGCGCCAATCCGGCCCGCCCCAGTGCAGATTAGCGGTCTGCTCCGGCACCTCGATCTCGCCCAGTTTGATCCCGTGGAAGTCATAGACCCAGATGCCACCGGGCGCGGTGACATAGACGTTGCCCTCGGTATCCGCCTTCATCCCGTCCGGCACCCCGGGCCGGGCATCCTCCTGTATGCCGCTGGCGAAGACCCGTCCGTTCACCAACTGTCCATCCGGCGCGACATCGAACATTCGTATATTGGCCTGGACAGTGTCGTTGACCCACATCCACCGCTCGCACGGGCTGAAGCAGAGGCCATTCGGCTGCGTGAACATGTACCGGTCTGTGACAAGGATCGCCTCGTCGCCGGGTCGATGATCGGGACGCAGCATATAGACGCCCTGGAAACCCTGCTCGACCGGGCGAGGCACGCCGAAATGCTCCATCCGGCCATAGGTCGGGTCGGTGAAGTAGATGCAGCCCTGCGCGTTGACGCAGATGTCGTTGGGGGAGTTCAGTTCCTTCCCTTCGAAATGGCTGGCCAGAACCTCCCGTGTTCCATCCGGGGCGAACCGCGTAACCGAGGAGGTGGAGGACGACGATGATGACAATGATGCCGCATGAGCAGCCGCTACAGCTGACGCCAGGCGGGCGGTAACTTCAGCCCCGCCCCCGCCAGCAGCCACCGCTCGGTACCGCTGCAACGCCCCGGTCGCCTGAATCTCGTGAAGACTGGCGCCGGCGTGCTCGTCAGTCCCTTGAGAGAGAGGAGGATGGAAGGGGGGGAAAGACGTAGAGAAGTGGGTAGGCGTAGTAGCGATTTGGTTGAGTGCAGGTCGCGGAGGGCGTCGTCGGCTTGGGCGTATCGCGATCGCAAC
>JBCCDU010000135.1:0-6493 GCA_039030715.1 Pseudomonadota bacterium | reverse complement strand
GGGCGCGGGCGCGAAGAGGGCGTCTCGCTGCCGGTATATGCCCCGATCTCGGCGCCACCACCGGTATCATCTGGGGCTGAGATTCCTGCTGGGCGGGTAGCGCCGCCAGAGGCTGATCAGCCCGCCCAAGCGCGCGAGCCCGAGAAACCCTTTCAGCAAGGGGTCAAACGTCCGGGCGTGTCGCGGTTCCTTTCCGGCACGAGGAGGCGGTGATGGCGGTGCATTCGGGTCGCGGTTTTGCCTGCATCAACTATCCGATCGGGATGAATCTGGGCGGGGATCCCAGCCAGGCGCTGGTGCATGCCACGCCGGATGGCAAATTCATGGTGACGTTGAGCGCGATCGATCTGGGCCAGGGGATGAAATCCGTGACCCGCCAGATCGCGGCGGAAGCCCTGGGTGTGCCGATTTCGGATGTCTATGTCGATACGGCTGACAGCGATACCGGGCCGCATGACATGGGATCCTTCGCCTCGCGCGGGACCCACCGGATGGGCAATGCGGTGATCCGTGCGGCAACCGAGGCGCGCAATCAGATGCTGGAGGCTGCGTCGGAGGAATTGGAGGTCAATGCGTCGGATCTCGACACCGATGGCAAAGGCAATATCCATGTGAAGAGCGCGCCGTCGCGCTCGATCACGGTTGCGGATACGGCGATTGCGGCACAGTTCAGTCAGGGGCGCACCCTGTCGGGGCGGGGGATTTTTCTGGTGCCGCCATCTGGTGTGGACGCCGAGACCGGGGAGATGTCACCGGTGACCTGTTTCGCGCATGCGGCGCTGGTCGTCGATCTGGAGGTCGATGACGAGACCGGCGAGGTGACGGTGACCGAGATCACCTCGGCCTATGAGGTGGGGCGCGCGCTGAACCCCAAGCTGGTGGAGCAGCAATTGATCGGCGGGGCCTGGATGGGGGTGAGCCATGCGCTCTATGAAACCACTGAGCCCTATTACCCCGATCGGTCGCACGGGGCGGAGGATTTCAACGCCTATCTGATGCCCGGGCCAGGTGAGGTCGTACCCCACAACATCGCGGTTTTAGAGCGCCCGGCGCCGGATGCGCCCTATGGCGGGAAGGGGCCGGGGGAGATGTGTGCCAACCCGGTTCTGCCAGCGATTGCGAATGCGGTTTATAATGCGGTCGGAGTGCGTTGCGATGCGCTGCCGATCACGCCGGAGAAGGTGCTGCGCGGGATCCGGGCCAATGGCGGTGCAAGGCCGCAAGGGCGTTGGGCATGAGGCGCCGCGCGCTCCCCTGCGCTGTAGCGCCTTTGGGCACGGTCGTGCTTGCCCACCCACCCGCGCGCGGCGCTGAGATGCAGGCTGCGGTATGCCGGTAAGGGCGGAGATATCAGGCATCGCCTCGCCAGGCGATCTGCGCGCGGCCCTGGGCGGAGCCCAGTATCTGGCCGACGAGGGGTTGGCCACGGCGGCCTATCTGGCGCTGGCGCTGGGCAAGCCCCTGCTTCTGGAGGGCGCGCCCGGCGTCGGCAAGACCGAGGCCGCCAAGGCCATCGGGGCGGTGCTGAGCCGCGGGGTGATCCGGTTGCAATGCTATGAGGGGATCGACGCGGCCGCCGCTCTCTATGAATGGAACTATCCGCGGCAGATGCTGGCGATCCGGCAGGCGGGCGAGTCGTTCGTCAATCTCTATGCCGATGAATACCTTCTGGCGCGCCCCCTGCTGCAGGCCTTGCGCGCGCCGGAGAACAGCCTGCTGCTGATCGATGAGATCGACCGGTCGGATGCGGAGTTCGAGGCGTTTCTACTCGAGTTCCTTTCGGACTTCACGATCTCGATCCCCGAGACCGGGACGATGCGGGCCGCGCGTCCTCCGGTCGTCGTTCTGACCTCGAACCGTACCCGCGATCTGCATGAGGCACTGCGGCGGCGCTGCGTCTATCATTGGATCGACTATCCGGATCCGGCGCTGGAGGCCGAGATCGTGCTGACCCGGGCCTCGAGCGTCGCGCGCGAGACGGCGGAGGCCGTCGTCGAGGCCGTGGGTCGTCTGCGGGCCGAACCTCTCGCCAAGCCGCCCGGCGTGGCCGAGACGGTGGAATGGTCCGAGGCGGCGACGCTGCTCGCCAGTCAGGGCGCCCCCTGGCCCGAGGCGTTCCGCCGTGCCATCGGTGTCGCGCTGAAGGATCAGGACGATCTGACCTATATGGCGCCGCGTCTGGACCTGGTGATCCCGGGGGCTGCCACATGAGCCTGCCGCGCGCCGTCGCGCCATTCGTGGCGTTCGCGCCGCTGTTGCGGGCCAACGGGTTCGCGGTCGCGCCAGAGCAGACCATGGGTTTTATCGAAGCGGTTGGCCTTCTGGGGCCCCGGGATATGATGGATATCCGTCGCGCGGGCCTCGCGCTGTTGGCGATCCCGCATGGGCGGAAGGAGGAGTATCACCGCCTGTTCGACGCGCATTTCCTGGGCCAGGCCTTGCCCGTCCCACTGCCAGGCGAGGACGAGGATGCCGAGGCGCGCGAGCCGGATGGCGGGCTGAGTGAAGCGGGTCTCGACAGTGAGGAGCCCGCCGGGCAGCAGGCCAGCATGGCCGAGCGTCTTGGTCATCGCGACCTGCGTGCAACCGAGCAATATGCTCTGACGCACTTCTCCAGGCACGCGCCGAAGCGCCTGCCGCGCCGCCGGTCGCGCCGGTTTCAGCCCGCCCGCAGCGGTTCGGTGATCGATATGCGCCAGACACTGCGCATGGCGGTGCGCCGCGATGGAGAGATCCTGAACCTGGCCGAGCGCCAAAGGCGCCAGCGCCAGCGCCGCATCGTACTGATGATCGATGTTTCGGGCTCGATGGCCGAGCGGACCGAGGAAAGCCTGATCCTCGCCCATGCATTGGCAAATGTCGCGGAGCGGGCAGAGGTGTTCACGCTGGGCACCCGCCTCACCCGGGTCACTCCGGCCCTGAAGCTGCGCCAGCGGGAAGCAGCGCTGGAGCGGGCAGGCGCGACCATCGCCGATATCGACGGTGGCACGCGGATCGGCGAGGCATTGCAGAGCTTTCTGGCCGTGCCGCGGTTCGCCGGATTTGCGAGGGGAGCCTATACCTTGGTGCTTTCCGACGGGTTGGAGCGCGGGAGCCCCGATGCCCTGACCGATGCGGTCGTGCGCCTTGCGCGCCTGGTCTGGCGGCTCGATTGGCTGACGCCGCTGGCGGACGCAGACTATGCCCCCCGGACCGAGGCGATGCGCGCGATTCTGCCCCATCTGCACAGTCTGGGTGATGGGCGCGACACCGGTGCGATCGTCTCTCACCTGCTCGACCGGGCGGCGCGAACATGATCGACGCGCATCATCATATCTGGCGGCAAAAGGACCTGCCCTGGCTGCTGGGCCCGGAGCAACCGCGGATCTTTGGCCCCTATGCCCCGATCAAGCGCGATTATCTGATCGAGGAGTATCTCGACGACATCGCGAAGACTGGGATCGAGAAGTCCATCTACGTGCAGGCGAACTGGGCGCCCAATTGGGCTGCGGATGAGGCAGCTTGGGTGCAGGGTGTGGCGGACAGCACCGGCTGGCCCCACGGGATTGTGGGGTACGCCGATTTCACCGTGGCGGATGTGCGACCTCAATTGGATCGGCTGGCGCGCTATCCGTTGATGCGGGGTATTCGCCAGCAGCTTCATTGGCATGAGAACCCGCTCTATCGCTTCGCCAAGCAGCCCGATCTGGCGGCTGATCCAGCGGTGCAGGCCAATATCGCGCGGCTGGCGGATTACGGCTGGTGCTTCGATCTCCAACTCTTCGCGCCTCAGATGAAGTGCGGCGCCGCACTTGCGGCGGCCTGCCCTAGGGTGATCTTCGTTCTGCAGCATGCTGGCATGCCGGAGGATCTCTCGGAACCCGGTCTGGCCGCGTGGCGGGAAGGCATGAAGTTACTCGCCGCCCAACCCAATGTGGTGACGAAGCTGTCGGCCCTCGGGACCTTCCTCCATCGCAATGATCCGGAGCATATCGCGCGTATCATCGGCGACACGATAAAGATCTTCGGAGCGGCGCGCTGCCTATTTGGCTCCAACTTCCCGATCGAGAAGATCTGGGCGAGCTATCCTGAACTCATCGATGCTTTCAAAACCGCCACGACCGGCCTGCCCAAGGGCCAGCAAAAGGCGATCTTCAACGACAACGCTGCGCGGATCTACCGCCTCTAAGGGAGACTGATATGGCCCTCACAATCCACGTTCTCGACTATGGCGATATCGAGCTCGAAACATCGTTCCTGGTGCTGGGTCACGAATGCGGCCGGGTGCGCCGGGTGCCGGTCTATGGGTTCCTGATCCTGGGCGGGCAGTATCCGGTGCTGGTCGATACCGGCTATCGCGACAATGCGATCATGGGCTCGCTGGGGATGCGCGGCCATTGTTATCATGACAACCTGATAGAGAACCAACTGGCGCGCCACGGTGTGAAGATGGGCGATATCCGCTACATCCTCCACACCCATCTGCATATCGATCACGCGGGCAATGACGACGATTTCCCGATGAACACGACCGTGGTGATCAATCGGCGAGAGATGGAGTTCTCGGTTTCCGGCATCATGTATCCACAATATCCCAAGCCAGATATCCTGCATCTGGTCGAGCGGATCTACGAGCCCGAGGCGATGCGCTTTCTGGATCTGGAAATAACCGGCGCGGAGGAGATCATTCCCGGGGTCTGGTGCGAACCCGCAGGCGCCCACACAGAAGGCTCGATGAACGTGATCGTCGATACGGAGGATGGCCTTGCCTGTATCTGCGGCGATGTCATCTATGACTTCAACGACCAGATTGTGAACCACGTGCGGGTGAACAACTGGATGGAACCACAGGTCACAGGCAACCATGCAGGCAGCAAGCGGTCCGAGAAAGGTGCGGTCAAGAAGCTGCTGAACAACTACAAGTTCCTGCTGCCGATCCACGACCGGGGCGCCAAGATCGAACATGGCCAGGTGGTGGCGCGCCTGGGCATGCAGGTGCCGGGACCGACGGTGGAAACCCTGCCTGCCCGCAACTGGTTCCCCGCCTGAGGCGCCGTTGCCCCAGCCGATGTCAAAGCGCGATCCATCGCAATATGCCACCAGCGCGAATCTGAGGGGCCGGGCGGACCTGCACGTGGCCTATGCTCGGACCGACTGGTTCGCCTGGGTCGCGAGCTATCTGGATCTGGCGGCCGGGTCCGAGGTCTTGGACGCAGGATGCGGTCCCGCCTGGCTGTGGCAGCGGGCGCCCGGACGGATCGCCGAGGGTCTGAGCCTGACCCTGCTCGATACCTCGCCGGGGATGGTTGGCGAGGCGCGGGCCAATCTGTCCGCATCCGATTGCTATGCCAGGATCGAAGCGGCGGTTGCCGATGCGGCGGATATTCCTTTCCCCGATGGGCATTTCGATGCAGTGCTGCTGATGCATATGCTTTACCACACCGACGATCCCGCAGGTGTTCTGGCTGAGGCTCGCCGGGTTCTGCGTCCCGGTGGCAAGATATGCGTCACGCTGAACGGCCATGACGACCTGCAGGAGATCACCGATTTGATCGTCGATGTCTTTGGCAGCGAACCCATGGATTTCGCCGCCGCGCGCATCTTCCTTGACGATGCTGAGGGGCTGATGACCTCGTATTTCGAAAAGATCACGCGATACGACCTGATGGAGACCTATGACTGCACCGATCCCGATCTGGTGCAGCGGTTCATCCTGTCGATGCCTCCCGCGAAGGTCGTGGATGCGGAACCGCACCGGTCGCTGCGCGATACGATCCGGCAGGCGTTTGCGCGAGGCGGCGGGCGGCTGGCCGTTCGCAAACATACCGGTTTGATCGTCGGCAGAAAGCGGCCTGACAACACAATGATTGGAGCATTCTGATGGCTCACACCGCCACCGATCCCCGCTTCCACGATCTGATCGCGCCCAATGCGCCGGTGCGAGAGATCGGTTCCGGCTTCATCTTCACCGAAGGCCCGCTCTGGCATCCGGTCGAGCAGCATCTGATCTTCTCGGACATGCCTGGCGATGTGCGCAGGCGCTGGTCCGAGGCGCAGGGCATCACCGAAATCATGCGCCCGTCGCACAAGGGCAACGGCATGACCTATGACGCGGATTTGAATCTGCTGGTCTGCGAGCATTCCACATCCTCGGTCACGCGGTTCACCCCGGATGGATTCGGTTCATTGAATGGGCGTTTCGAAAATTTTGGTGTAATGCGAGGAGGCATTCATGGCTTCGATGTCGATGGCACTTTCTCTGGCGAAATTTTCAACTGTGGCATCATCGAAGCGGGGGCTGACGGATTCAGTATCGCAACGGGAACCGGAACCATCCACAATCACGGCGGGAGAATTCAGGCAGCGGGAAATGCGATTTCATTGGGGGCGGGGAATGGGCGAGTCGTCCTATCCGGTCCCTCGCATATCATCGGAGCCATCGATGGCGGTGGCGGCACGGGCGATGTGTTGCGATTCCAGAATATCCGCGGAGTCACTGCGGAAAAAGAAGCTG
>JBCCDU010000134.1:0-6991 GCA_039030715.1 Pseudomonadota bacterium | reverse complement strand
TTGAGACCGCTGCATGCCGCCATACAGTTTGCGCCACCGATAAAACGTCTGCTGAGTAACCCCGATCTGGCGCACCGCCTCCGCAACCGTCACGCCTTGTCCCTATAGAACTTCAACCTGCCGAAGCTTCGATACGATCTCTTCCGGCTTCTCTCGTTTTCCAGCCATCGCTGATCCTCCAATTGCGGGATAAATCTATCCCAGTTGGTGGACCAATCTCAGGGGGATAATCCAGTTCTGGGTGGCTTTGGCACCATCGGGAACGACGTGCCGATCAGCCGTGGCCAACAGTTCTACAACACCGAGTTGCCGCAACGTGAATACGACCCGGACAAGGCCAAATTCCACCTGAAGAAGGCGGGTTACGACAGCATCGATCTTAACTTCGCGACCAGCGATGGCGCGTTTGGCGGCGCCATCGATACGGGCCTTCTGATGCAGGCCTCCATGGCTCCCATCGGGATCAACGTCAATGTCGATCGCCGGCCCGCCGATGGGTATTGGTCGAATGTCTGGCTGAAGGAGCCTTGGTGCGCCGTATACTGGAACGGCAGGCCGACGGTCGACTGGATGCTGTCCTCGACCTACACCTCGTCATCGGACTGGAACTCGACCTATTTCAAGAATGTCGCGTTCGATACGCTGCTCGAGAATGCGCGCAAAGAGGCTGACGAGGCCAAGCGCCGCGAGATGTATTTCGAAGCGCAGCGTATGCTCTATGACGAGGGCGGGGTGTGGTGTTGGCATTCGCCAACATCCTGATCGGCCACTCGAACCGTCTGGGTCATGGCAGTGTAGGCGTGAGCCGTCGTCTTGACGACAGCCGGCTGCCGCGTCGTTGGTGGTTCGCCAGTTGACTTCGTTTGGAGCCGCGCAGGGAGACGCGGCTCCGCCGCCGATCCGAAACCGCGATATGACTGAGGCCGACCAGGGCGTGCATGTGATCGAGCACGTCTGGATCCCGATGCCTGATGGCGTGCGCTTGTCTGCGCGTCTGTGGCTGCCCTGCGATGCCCACAAGGCGCCCGTGGCTGCGGTGTTCGAGTATATACCCTACCGCAAGTCGGACCTGACCCGAGCGCGCGACGAACGCAACCATCCCTATTTCGCCCGGCACGGCTATGCCTCCCTGCGCATAGACATGCGCGGATCGGGCGACAGCGAAGGCCACATGCCTGACATGTACAGCGAGGCGGAGCTTAGCGACGCTCATGAGGTGATTGCCTGGATCGCTGCACAGTCCTGGTGCAATGGGTCTGTGGGCATGTTCGGCACCTCATGGGGTGGGACCTCAAGCCTGCAGGCGGCCGTCCGCGGATCATCGGCCCTGAAGGCCATTATCGCAGTATGTGCAACTCATGATCGTTATCACGACGACATCCATCATATGGGTGGGTTGTTGCTGACCGACAGCATCGAATGGGGCGCGACGCTGCCGGTCATTCTTGCGGCACCGCCGTCCCCCCATGAAGCCGACTGGTATGCTCGTTGGATGGATCGGTTGGCACATCTGACTTTCCCACTCGAAAACTGGGTTCGCGAAGCAGCGCGGACGCCGTATTGGAAGCATGGTTCGGTTGCGGACCAAGCCGACAAGCTGAGCTGCCCGACCTTGCTGATCGGGGGCTGGTCCGACCGGTACTCGAACTCCGTGATGACGCTGGCAGGTCTGAACCCCGAGATGACCTGGGGCATCGTCGGTCCGTGGGGGCACCACTACCCGGACGCCGCGCATCCCGGACCCGGGATCGGGTTTCAGCAAGAGGCACTGGCCTGGTGGGACCATTGGTTGCGCGAGACGTCGGGGCCGGCACCATGGCCCAAACTCCGTCTTTGGCAGCGCAGCTTCGACGAACCCGCAGACGCGTTGGACGCCCGCGCGGGGGCATGGGTGGAGTTGCCTCATGACACGGCTGAATTGACCACGCTTGAGGAGTACTTTCCGTCGAAAGCTGAGCTTTCCAAGGTCCGGCAGTCGAAGCCCGAGGCAGCGACGGTTCCCTATGATCTGACCGTCGGGCAGAGCGCGGGCGACACCGGCTATTTCGGCAGATATGGCGGGCTGCCGTTGGATCAGGCCGAGGACGATCAGCGCTCGCTGGTTTTCGACACGGCCCCACTCGCTGACGACGTGTCTCTCATCGGAGCCGCTGAGGTGGTTCTGATGGTGTCATCCGATCAGCCGCTGGGCCAATTGGCCCTGCGGCTGAACGACGTTGCCCCAGATGGCCGCGTCGCGCGGGTCGTGGTCGCCGCGGTAAATCTTGCGGTGTCGGCGGATCGCGAGGCAGCGGACCTGCAGGAGCCCGGGAAGCCCCGCCAGATCAGCATTCCGTTTCCGACAACGGCCTATCGCTTCCAGCCCGGGCACAGGATCAGGCTGGCCCTGTCGGCCAGTTATTGGCCCTGGATCTGGCCGTCGGCCGAGCGCACATGTCTGAGCCTGGCACTTAAAGACTGTGCGCTACGCCTTCCATTGGTGAATCAACCCCTGCCGGGGCTGAGCAACGCGTTTGCCGTGCCGGAACCCCAACCGCAGAACCATGAATGGCTGAACGCACCTGAGCTCGAGCGGTATCGCTCCATACGGGACGCGCACATCAAGACCTCCTGGAACCAACCCGAGACGCGGACCCTGTTTCCTGAGTTGGGCGTCACACTTGGGGTCGAGACCTCGTTCAAGCAGGACTTGGACGCGAACGATCCACAGACAGCACGCGTGGAGGTCGTGCACCAGATGCAGATCGACCGACCCGATGGCACCGCGCATATTCGATGCAATCTGTCGGTCACGGCCGATCAGTCCACGTTCCAGGTGAATGGAGATCTGACGGCGACCTGGAACTCGGATCGGATCCACCATCAGGGCTGGCGCAAGAGCATCACGCGCGAAATTGGATAAGAATTCTGCGCGCATATACGTAGGTGACCGCGCAAGATCGCGATGACAATCCAGGAGCCCTCGCGGTGATGTCGCGGGGCGGGAGTTGCCGACCGTGGGACTGAACCGCCACCTTTGGTGGCTTCCGCATTTGTTTCAAGCGATGTCGCAATGTTTGTCATGAATGGCCGAAGCAAAGGCTGTCTAGTTTCGCGCTCGAGTGCTGTTGTCCCAGTCCGCTCTGCCCCGGTTCGTGAACATTTGATCGATGCGACAAATCATCGAGGTTGTGGGATGGACATCGGTCGTTAGGGTACTCGCATGATTTTGCGAGCCCAGTCAGCGATCCGGCGCGCAGTCGTCCTCGCGACGGCAGTTCTGCTTGTCATGAGGCTCGTCTCCGCGCCGTTGGTCGTCAGTGCGGCGATGCCTGACGATGGTCGTCTTCTGACGCCGATCTGTGCGGGCGGCAAAATCCAGTATGTGCTGATCGACGTGACGGGGGAGTTGCCCCCCGAAGTCGTCGACGCCGCCTCCGACAGCCAGACTGTAGTGTCGGAGATCGATTGCCCGTTGATGGCCGGCAAGTCAGGCGTTCCGCCGGCGCAGATTGCCCTTTCCCGAACAATCGTGCTTCATACGGCGCCCGGTTCGACGATCGCCGAGCAATCGGTGCGTCCATCCTCGGTCGCGACGAGACCCCCGGTTAGAGCCCCACCCCGCCCCAATTGATCTGACGTCGAAATCACGATCAAATGGGGAGATACCATGATTGGTACAAGGCATCTGGCCACGCGCGCGGCGTTGGCTAGCACGACTATTTTAGGCGGTTACGCAGTGGCTTACGGTCAATCGGCCGATGAGCCGGTGATTACGGAGGAAGTGATCGTCGAGGGAGAGGCGATCGAACAGACACCAGCGGGGCCGGTGGATGGCTATCGCGCATTGAGCGCCGATAGCGGAACGCGCACAAGAACACCCATCGAAGAAATCCCGCAATCGATCCAGGTGATCCCGCGCGAGGTGATAGACGATCAGCAGGCCGATACGGTCAGTGAGGTGATCCGCAACGTCTCGGGCGTGCAGGGCATTCAGGCGCGAGAGCGGACCCAGCAGGTCGACGGCGACATCCTGATCCGCGGGCAGTTTACCGAGGTGCAGGTCGGCGGCCGCACCACCTTCCTCGACCAGGGTCTCGATCCGGAAAGCACGATCAATATCGAGCGGATCGAGGTGCTAAAGGGCCCAAGCTCGGCCCTGTTCACGGGGGCAAATGGCGCGCCGGTCAGCGGTGTCGTCAACATTGTGGAGAAGTCGCCGGAGCAAGACCCGTTCTACTCGGTCCAGGGCAGTGCGGGCAGCTTTGATTTCTACAACGCCACCTTCGACGTGAACCAACCGATCAGCGAGACCCTCTCGTTCCGCGTGACCGGGGACTTTCGAACCTCCAACGACTTCGTCGATCAGGCGGATGATCGCACGGCGGCAATCTTTCCCACCCTGAAATTCGACAATGGCACAACCGCAGTGACCCTGCGTGGGCGCTACCAAAGCTCGGAGTTCAACTTCTACAACGGTTTGCCAACCTTGGATGGACAGGTGCCCGCGCCCGGCTTCGCCGCAACCGACGCGGTGGCCGCCTTCGACCAGCCGGATACCGATCTCGAATCCTTCAGCTTCGATATCCTGGCCGAGCACGCGTTCACGGACGATCTTCTGGGGCGTTTTCGCATCGGGTATCAGAATGCCGATGGCGAGCAGAATACGACCCTGTCCGGCATTAACCTGTTCGGCGCCGGCGCCCCGGGCGATCTTGTGCGTACGGACAACACGCAATTTCTGCAGGTTAACACCTTCGATCTGGGGGGCGAGATCGTACACCAATCCACGCCTACGGACTTTTGGGAACACACCCTGCTGCTGGGGGCGGAGTATCAGTCGACCGACAGTGACGGGTTGAGCTTCTTCAACTTCGGTCCCAGTTCCACGGACCTGAGCGTGATCCAGGGGGCGCCGTTCAACTCGGTCGGCCTGTTCCCACCCTCTGCCTTCGGATTGAACCTCGACACGATCACGGGGATTTTTCAGAGCCAGTCGACCTTCTACGACCGGTTCCACTTCCTTGGCGCTCTGTCTGTCTCGGGGACCAATATTCAAACTCTGGGACAGCCGGATATCGAAGACGTGATCCTCAGTCCCCGGGTCGGGCTGGCGGTGGATGTCTTGCCGGGGCTGACCCCGTTCGTCGGCTGGGGGCGCGGATTTCGCACACCCCAGGGTGTGATCGCCTCTTCGGCCTTCTTCACCATCGGGCAAGTCGCCATCGAACGGAACGAGCAGATCGAGCTTGGTGTGCGGTTCTCGGACGATGATCTTGGCCTGTCCGGCAACGTCTCGATCTACAACCTTCAGCGCGACGATGCGGCAGTGTTTGCGACCACGGCGGCGCAAGCTGGCATTCTGGACGTGGCCGACCAACGCTCTCGCGGGGTCGAGGTGGACTTGCTTTGGCAGCCGATCGAGGAGGTGAAGGTCCTCGCCAACTATGCCTATACCGATGCCGAGATCACCGACTCCGGCAGCCCATTCGAGGGGAATGCCCTGCAGCGCGTGCCCGAGCACTCTGGCCGCCTGGCGCTGCGTTATGACTTCCTGGCCGGTCCGCTGGCGGGCTTTGGTCTGGGTGGCGGCGTAACGGTGCTGAGCGAGCAGGCTGGCGATTTGGGCAATACCTTCTTCACCGAAGGCTACGCGACCTTTGATCTCCAGGCCGCGTACCAGTATCAGAATGTCGAGGCGGCGCTGAGTATCGAGAACCTCTTCGACAACAATGCCTTCGTGCCCAACTTCCTGTTCCAGGGCAACACCGCACCTCTGACCGGTCGGAACATTCGCGGCACAGTCAAGATCACCTTCTGACCATTCGCGCCGGGCCATTCGTGGCCCGGCTTTCCCACTCACACAGGAGCATTCCAATGCTGACCCGCAGACATTTCAGCCTCTCGGCCCTGACCGGCCTCCTCGCAAGCCAGGCCGGTGCGGCCGGAACCTCCGGTGCCGAGATGGCGACTGGCAAGGCTGCTCATGACATGAGCATGTTCCCGTCCGAGTGGCAGGGCTCGGAAAAGATTGTCTTCCTCGGCTATCCCGGCATGACGGCGCTCGACCTGATCGGCCCGCAATACATGCTGGCGAACCTCTGGGGAGCGGATGTGAAAATCGCGGCCAAGACACGGGATCCGCTCAGGACCGATACCGGTGTCGTCATTCTGCCTGATGCGACCTTCGACGAAATACCCCGGGATCTGGATGTCATCTGCGTTCCCGGTGCCTTGAACGGTGCCCTCGACGCGATGGAAGACACTGAAACCATCGATTTTCTGGCGGATCGGGGGGCTCGGGCCCGCTATGTCACATCCGTCTGTACGGGAACCCTTTTGTTGGGCCAGGCTGGGCTGATCGATGGCTACAAGGTCACGTCGCATTGGTTCACCCGCCCGCTGATGGAGGAGTTCGGCGCCATCCCCGTCGATGCCCGTGTGGTGCGAGACCGCAACCGGCTCACAGGCGCGGGTGTGACCGCAGGGATTGACTTTGGACTGACCCTGGTCAGCGAAATGCGCGACGTGCCCTATGCGCAGTCGGTGCAGCTTCTGGCGGAATATGCGCCTGAGCCGCCCTTCGACGCGGGCACACCGGCCCGGGCGCCTGCGGCTGTAACCAAGATGATGCGCGACATGTTCGGTGGGTTGCCGGATCGTATCCGCGCCCTGGCTGCACCGCGTTGAAGGCTGGCGCCCAAGGGGCCGGTTCCGGTAGGGGAGCAGGATTGTACTTCAGCGAGTGCGCCCGCACTCATGTGAGGATTTCTGTCACCGCCCGATCCCACGGGGTTTCGCCAAGCTGTTCGAGCAAATCCTGCTTCGCCTCGGCTGCAGCGTCCGAATGAGTGCCGAAGGCGGCAAAGACTGGAGTTCCCCCGGTTTTGTGGACACTTTTTGGCTGCAATGGAAAGATGTTCACATGCCAAGAACAAGGAACCCGTACCCGGCGGATTTCCGGGATCAGATTGTTGCTCTTCATCGAGCAGGTAAAAGCATCAGGGAACTG
>JBCCDU010000133.1:0-7047 GCA_039030715.1 Pseudomonadota bacterium | reverse complement strand
GTGGGTGGGGGCGGGCGGTGGCTGCCTCGCGCCCGCCCGCCGGTATCAGATCTTGGCGCTTTCCGCTTTGATCCGGTTGTTCAAAATCTCGTCGTTTTCCGAGTAATCCACCGGGCAATCGATCAGATGCACCCCGGGCTGGGACAAGGCGGTCTCCAGAACCTCGGTCAGATGGGCCGACGAGCCCACCCGATGCCCGATCGCGCCATAGCTTTCGGCATATTTCACGAAATCCGGGTTGTTGTATTCCAGACCCCAATCCTTGAAACCCATATTCGCCTGTTTCCAGCGGATCATTCCATAGGAGTTGTCGTTCAGGATCAGACAGGCCATGTTCAGCCCGAGACGTACCGCCGTCTCAAGCTCTTGACTGTTCATCATGAACCCGCCATCGCCGCAGATCGACAGCACCTTGCGGTCGGGATAGAGCATCGAGGCCATCATGCCGGACGGCAACCCCGCGCCCATCGTCGCCAGCGCATTGTCCAGTAGCACCGTGTTCGACTTCCGGGCCGCATAGTTCCGCGCGAACCAGATCTTGTAGACCCCGTTATCCAACGCGATGATCCCGTCATCCGGCATCGCCGCGCGAACCTGCGCCACCGCATGCTGGGGATAGATCGGAAACCGGGTGTCGTCGCGCCCCTCGGCGATATTCGCATCGTGGTGCTTTTTGACCTCCATCATCCGACTGAAGTCGAAATCCGTCGTTCCCTTCATCGCCTTTTCGATCTGCCAGATCGCATTGGCGATATCGCCGATCACCTCCACTTGCGGGAAATAGACCGGGTCGACCTCTGCGGTGTTGAAGGAGATATGGATCACCTCCTGCCCACCCTGTTGCATGAAGAAGGGCGGCTTCTCGATCACGTCATGGCCGACATTCAGGATCAGGTCAGCGGCTTCTATCGCCCGGTGAACGTAGTCGCCGGCCGAGAGCGCCGCGCAGCCCATGAAAAGCGGATGATCCTCGTTCACTACGCCCTTGCCGAGCTGCGTGGTCACAAATGGGATGCCCTTGTTCTCCACCAGCTTGGTCAACATCTTGCCGGTCAGCTTCCGGTTGGCCCCTGCGCCGATCACGATAATCGGAGACTTGGCGGCCTCGATCTTCGCCACAGCCGCCGCGATCGCCTTGTCCTCGGGGATCGCGCGGCGCGACAGCGACGCCTTCATCGGCTTCTCTTCGGTATGCTCGTCCGCGATATCCTCTGGCAGCTCCAGATGAACAGCGCCGGGCTTCTCTTCCTCGGCGATCCGGAACGCTTCGCGGATACGGCTCGGAATGTTGTCCGAAGCCACGATCTGGTGGGCGTATTTGGTAATCGGCCCCATCATCTCGACCACGTCCAGGATCTGGAACCGGCCCTGCTTCGATTTCTTCACAGGCTTCTGGCCGGTGATCATCATCATCGGCATGCCCCCCAACTGGGCGTAGGCCGCAGCGGTGGTGAAGTTCGTAGCGCCCGGGCCAAGGGTCGACAGACATACCCCGGTTTTACCGGTGAAGCGGCCATAGGTTGCAGCCATGAACCCCGCCGCCTGCTCATGCCGCGTCAGGACCAGTTTTATCTTCTGCGAGCGCGAAAGACTGTCCAGAAAGTCCAGGTTTTCCTCACCCGGGATGCCGAAGACATATTCGACCCCCTCCTCCTCGAGACACTGGATGAAAAGGTCGGATGCTTTGGTCATGGTAATCCCCGCTTTGACGTCGGATATGTGGCGGCGCGATGCCGGTTTTCCGTTCCCCGAAAAAGCGTATCACGTATTCAGGAGCATAACAGCCCCGCTTGCACACTCGCATGCCCCGGCCCATGTTCGTCTTCACAAATGAAAGGACATGCCCATGCCCGGCCCATTGGATGGTATTCGAATTGTCGACCTGACCGCGATGATCTCCGGCCCGCTGGGTTCTATGATCCTGGCCGATCAGGGGGCCGAGGTGATCAAGATCGAAAACCCCAATGGCGGCGACCATGCGCGCGGTGTCGCGACGCGTCGGGGCGGTTTTTCCGCGAGCTTTCTCAACAACAACCGCAACAAACGCTCGGTCGTGCTGGATCTGCGCAGCGACCAAGGACGCGCGGCCTGTTTGCGTCTGATCGAGGGCGCAGATGTGGTCATGCAAAATTTCCGCCCCGGCGTGGTCGAACGCCTGGGCCTGGGTTACGAGGCCGCGAAGGCGGTGAAGCCCGATATCATCTACGCCTCGATCACCGGATTCGGGCATGAGGGCCCCTATGCCGCCAAGCCGGTCTTCGATCCGCTGATCCAAGGTCTGTCCGGCCTGGCGAGCGTTCAGGCCACCGCCGACACCGAACGCCCGCGCCTGATCCGCACGATCCTGCCCGACAAGCTGACGGGCTTCACCGTGGCACAGGCGATCAGCGCGGCGCTGGTGGCGAAACTGCGCCTGGGCGTAGGCCAGCATATCCGCCTGTCGATGCTGGACACGGTGGTGCATTTCCTCTGGTCCTCGGATATGGGCGGCTACACCTTTGTGGGAGATGAGCGCGATCCGCTGACCGCACAAAGCTACATCGATCTGATCTACGAAACGGCGGATGGCCATATCTCGGTCGCCGCCTTCCGGCGTGTCGACTGGGAGAAGCTGGCCGATGCCTGCGAGCGGCCCGAGTGGAAAACCGATGAGCGTTTTCTAACGACCCCCGGGCTCGAGACCTACAAGACCGACCGGCTGGAGATGACGCAGGACGCGATGCGCGAACGCACGACGGCTGAGTGGATTGCCCGCCTCGACGACCACGACGTACCCTGCGCCCCGGTCCTGACCCGGCGCGAGATGATCGCCCATCCCCAGATCGCCGCCAACGCGCTGATCGAGGAGCACGAGCACCCCGATGCCGGGCGCCTGCGCCAGACACGTGCACCCGCTCGCTTCGAAGGGACACCGGCAGAGTATCGCCATGGCGCGCCGCGCCTCGGCGCCGACACCGAGGCGGTGCTGGCCGAAGCGGGGTTCAACGCGGACGAGATTGCCATTCTGACCAGTGGGCGAAGGGAAGCTTCATGATCGAATTCTATTACTGGCCGACGCCGAACGCCTGGAAGGTCGGTATCCTGCTGGAGGAACTGGGTTTGGACTACAAACCCATCCCAGTGAATATCGGCAAGGGCGAGCAGTTTACACCGGAGTTCCTGGCGATCTCACCCAACAACCGGATGCCCGCCATCGTCGATCACGCGGTGGATGGAGAGCCCGTGAGCGTCTTCGAAAGCGGCGCGATCATGCTCTATCTGGCCGAGAAAACCGGTCGGTTCCTGCCCGCCGATCCGATCGGTCGGAAGGAGGTACTGGAGTGGCTCTTCTGGCAGGTCGGCGGCCAGGGACCGATGGCGGGTCAGCTCAGCCACTTCGTGAACTACGCGCCGGAGAACCAAGCGGATTATGGCCGAGAGCGCTATGCCAAGGAATACGACCGTCTGCTGGGCGTGCTGGAACGCCGGCTGGAGGGGCGCGACTTCATGCTGAGCGACTACAGCATCGCCGACATGATTTCGTGGCCCTGGGTTTTCATCGCGAAACCGCTCGGCGCAGGTCTTGACCCCTATCCCAACGTGAAAGCCTGGCGCCAGAGATTGAAGGAGCGCCCGGCCGTCCAGCGCGCGGTGGATCTGGGAAAGGAATACCGGCGCAAGGCACCGCCCACGGACGCGGAGCGCAAAGTCCTCTTCGGACAGACAGGCGCCCCTATGCCCTGACCACGCGAGCCCCAAGCGCGACGCCTGGGGCGGGGCGAAGCCGCCATCTGCGTGCTCGCACGCAGCAGCAGGTTCCCTGCTGGCCCGTGCTTGCACGGGCATGGCGGCTGCGCCCCGCTGCAGCGTGGCACTTGCTGCAAGCTCAGAAGGGGCAAGGATCTGCGCAGCACATCCAGTCGCCACCATCGGGATGGCGGAATCGAAGGCTTTCCGCATGGAGTTGCAACCACGATGCGGCGCGGAGCCCCGCCTCGCTGGCATAAAACGGATCGCCCAGGATCGAGTGGCCGATTGCGCGGAGATGGACACGCAACTGATGGCTGCGACCGGTATGCGGCGTGAGCGACAGCCTGGTGGCGTCGGCCTCGCGGTCGAGCACTCGCCAATCGGTAACGGAAGGCTTCCCCGTATCGAAACACACTTTCTGCATCGGACGGTTCGGCCAGTCAGCCGTGAGAGGCAACTCAATCCGGCCCCCACTACCGACCACCCTTCCCTCGACCCGGGCGATGTAGGTTTTCTCCACCACCCGTTTTTCAAACTGCCGGTTGAGCTGCTTTTGCGCAACCCGACCGCGCGCGAAGATCACGATGCCGGAGGTTTCCAGGTCTAGCCGATGGATCAGCAGCGCGTCCGGGAAAACGGCGACCACCCGATCCAGCAGGCAATCGCGATGCTCTGCCGGCTTGCCTGGCACGCTCAACAGTCCGCTGGGCTTGGAGATGACAATCACGGCCGCATCCTCGTGGATCACGCGCAGCGGATCCTTCGGCGGGAGATATTCCATCATCAGGCGGGGTGGCATGCCGCCCGCCCTATTTCGCCGTGTATCCCCCGTCAACCGAAAGCACTTGCCCGGTCACGTAATCCGAAGCGGGAGAGGCCAGGAACAACATTGGACCGATCAGATCCTCGACAACGCCGTTCCGTCCAATGCAGGTCATCGCGGCATGATGAGTGGCCAGGGCGGGATCGGCGAAAACCGGCCCTGCCAGCGCCGTCTTGAAAAAACCCGGCGCAAGGGCGTTGCACATGATGCCGTCTTTCGACCAAGCCTCCGCCATCGCGCGGGTCAATTGCCCGACACCGCCCTTGGAGGCGCCGTAGACATTGCCGTTCTGGAACGCACGGAAGGTTTGCAGCGAGGCAATGTTGATCACCCGTCCCCAGCCCTTTTCGGCCATTGCGGGCACCATCTCGCGCGCCAGGAAGAACGGATGCGAGAGGTTGATGTCGAGGGTTGCCTGCCACTCCTCCAGGCTCACATCCGCCGCCGGTTTGCGCGGGTTAATTCCGGCGGCTGGGATCAGGATATCCGGTGGGCCGAAGATCCCGGTCACGCGGGAAGCCAGATCCGGCAGGGCGGCGAGATCGCCAACATCGCCCGCAAGTGACGCGCGCTTCGGGTCGCCGCTGGCCCAGTCCGCCAACACCTCGGCGCGACGCGCGACACCGACCACCTTTGCGCCACGGTCTGCCAGGGCTGAGGCCAATGCCTGACCTATGCCGCTGGACGCACCGGTCACGCAGGCGACCCGTCCGGCAACCGAAAACATCTCATCGCCCATGCGCGTTCTTCCTCGATCGTTCACTGCCCGGCGCACCGTAGGGGCCGTGCAAGGTCAGGACAATGCCTTGAAGTCGCCAAGGGACCACCCTCGCCAAGTCCAAAGAAAAAGCCGGAGGCTCTCTCGAGCCTCCGGCCATGTCAGTCATCGGGCGCGCGTCAGATCTTGGCGCGCTCGGATCTCAGCGCCAGCCACAGGCAGTAGCACATGATCAGCACCACCACCGTGAACGGGATCCCGGTGGAAACCGCCGCCCCCTGCAACGCGCTGAGGCCGCCGCCGAGCAGCAGCGCAATCGCCACCAGACCCTCCAGCGTGCACCAGAAGACCCGCTGGATCACCGGCGCGTCCATCTTGCCGCCCGCCGTGATCGTATCGATCACCAGCGAGCCCGAGTCGGACGAGGTGACGAAGAAGATCACGATCAGAACCAGCGAGACCGGCGCGATGATCGAGTAGAGCGGCAGTTCCTGCAGGAAGCCGAACAGAGCACCCTCGGGCTTGTAGCTGTCGATCACGGTCGCCTTGACACCTTCCGCACCGCCCGCGTTCAGCATGTCGATCGCGGCACCGCCGAAGGTCGACATCCACAGCGCGCAGACACAGGTGGGCGCGATCAGGGCACAGAGCACGAATTCACGCACGGTGCGGCCCTTGGAGATACGGGCGATGAACATGCCCACAAACGGGCTCCAGGCAATCCACCAAGCCCAGTAGAATGTGGTCCAGCCATGGAAGTAGCTGGTGTCCTCACGTCCGAAGGGGTTCGAGAGCGCCGGCAACAAGGTCACATATTGCACCATCACATCGAAGTAGCGTGTGATTGCCGTGCCGATCCCGGTCATGATGATGACGAAGAAGAACAGGCCCACCGCCATCATCATGTTGATCTCGGACAGCCGCTTGACCCCCTTGTCCATGCCCAGACAGACCGAGACAAGTGCGATCAAGGTGATACCGATGATCAGCAGAACGATCACCGTATTGGACGGCTCGATGCCTGCAACCTCGTAGAGACCCGCCGCGACCTGTTGCGCGCCGAGACCAAGCGAGGTTGTGAGACCGAAGAGCGTCGCGAACACCGCCAGCGTGTCGATGGCGTGGCCCCACCAGCCCCAGACACGCTCGCCCAGCAGCGGGTAGAACGCCGAACGCAGCGTCAGAGGCAGACCGAGATTGTAGCAGAAGATCGCCAGGCTGAGGCCGACCGCGGCATAGATTGCCCAGCCTTCCAGGCCCCAGTGGTGAATGGTGCCGACGATACCGATATATTCGTTCCCCGGCTGGGTGATATCGATCCCAAGCGGACGGGCATTGCCGCCTTCAGAGAAATTGTAATAGACCGGCTCAAGCACACCGAAGAACAGCAGGCCGATGCCGATACCGGCGGCGAACATCATCGCGATCCAGCCGGCATAGGAATAATCGGGCTTCGCATCCTTGCCCCCGATTCTGACCGAACCGACGGGCAGCACGATCAGCACCAGGCAGAACAGCGTGATTGCGTTAACCGACAGAACGAGGAACCAGTCGAAGGTGCTGGTCAGCCATGGACGCAACCAGCCGAAGAACTCGGCGGCAGCCTCTTGATTTGCAAGCGAGATCAGCACGAAGCCGAAAATCACGACACTGGAAATCAGGAAAACCGGATTGTGAATATCCAATCCCAGGGGGCGGATATTGTCTTGGCCCATCTCATAGTCGGTCGAGAATTGCATGTTCGCCTTGCCCGCGTCGGGTGGCGCTTCAGATGACG
>JBCCDU010000132.1:0-7195 GCA_039030715.1 Pseudomonadota bacterium | reverse complement strand
TCCGGGCCGCGATGTTTCAGGGCCTGCAGCATCGCTGTCATCTCGTGACCCACATTCGAGGCTTTGCCCTTGTGGATCAGTCCGGCAATTCCACACATCTTCGGAATGCTCCTTGTTGTCTTGGAAATGCCCCCTCATCGAGAGGGGGCGCAATCGCGGTCGATCAGGGGAGACACTCCATGTAGGTGTCCTTGTCCCAATCGGTGACGGTGGACATGAAACGCGCCCATTCGTCGTATTTGTACTCGTGGTAGAGGCGATACATCTCGCCCGGCAGTCCCCGCTTGACCACTTCGTTGTTTTCCAGATGGGTCAGCGCTTCGCCCAGGCTCATCGGCAGTTTCTTGACCTGCTTGCCCTGCTCCATCGCTTCATAGATGTTGCGCTCCTCCGGCTCACCGGGGTCGAGGCCGTTGTCCAGCCCATCATCCATCGCGGCAAGCAAAGTGGTGCCCATGATGTAGGGGTTCACCATGCTGTCGACCGAGCGGTATTCGAACCGCCCCGGTGCGGACACGCGCAACCCTGTCGTGCGGTTCTGGAAGCCCCAGTCCGCAAAGACCGGCGCCCAGAAGCCCGTATCCCACAAGCGGCGATACGAATTCACCGTGGAGCAGCCGATAGCGGTCAGCGCCTGCAGGTGATGGACCACGCCGCCGATGGCTTTCAAACCGGTCGGGCCGGGCATCTGCACATCGTCGCCATCCGGCATGAAGGTGTTCTCGCCACCCTTCACATACATATAGTTTTCACGCGCACCCGGCAGATTGTCCGGATCGTTGCCGGTGCGCACCAACTCGTCCGAGCCCCCGCGCCACAGCGACATGTTGTGGTGGCAGCCGCTTGCCGAGACCCCCATGAAGGGCTTGGTCATGAAGCAGGCGAAGATGCCGAACTCGCGCGCCACCTGCGCGCAGATCTGACGATAGGTTGTCAGACGGTCCGCATTGCGCAGCACATCGTCGAACATCCAGTTGAGTTCTAGCTGACCAGGCGCGTCCTCGTGATCGCCCTGCACCATGTCGAGACCCATCTTGCGCGTATACTCCATCACTTTCAGCGTGACGGGGCGCAGGCTTTCGAATTGGTCGATATGATAGCAGTAGGGTTTGGAGAACCCGTCTTCGGGCTTTCCGTCCTCGTTGAACTTCAACCACATCATCTCGGGCTCGGTGCCCATGCGCAGTTGCAGGCCGTGCTTGTCCTGGAAGTCCTTGTGCATCCGGCGCAGGTTGCCGCGACAGTCGGAAGTCAGAAAGCCGCCGGGATCGACTTTCTCCTCGCGGTTGCGGAAGAGCGTGCAGTAAAAGCGGCCAATCGTGGGCGCCCAGGGAAGCTGCATGAATGTCTCGGGCTCGGGGATGCCGACCAACTCCGCCGCCTCCGGGCCATAGCCGAGATAGTTGCCGCCGCGATCCGTGAACAGGTTGACCGTTGCGCCATAGACGAGCTGGAAGCCCTTCTTCGCGACGTTCTCCCAGTGATCCGCCGGGATCCCCTTGCCCATGATCTTGCCGGTGACCGATACGAATTGCAGGTAGAGATACTCGATACCCAGCTCGTCGATCCGCTTGCGGACTTCTTTGATTTTCGCGTCGCGCCCCTCGGCTTCGACAAAGGCTTCGAGATCGGTTTCAGCCACGGCATCCTCCCCTGATTAGCTGCCGGCTGGCTGGGTGGGTGGGAGGCTCCGTGGTGGGCGAGACCATCCCTATGATGCCGGCTGCGATTCTAGCTAATCCGAAGACTGACCAATTTGGCTTTTTGGTTCAACCAAAATTATGCCATTTGCCTGAAAGGCCGATTATGGTACAGATTTGGTTCAAACGCGATTCCTCAGGAGCGTCGGGAATGAATTCGAACGAAATCGCCACCGAACTGCGGCGCGAGATTGTCGAAGGCGATCTGAATCTCGGCATGCGGCTGCCGCCGGAACGCACGCTTGCGCTGCAATATGGCGTGGCCCGCGGCACGGTGCGCGAGGCGCTGAAGCAGTTGGAGCGGTTGCATTTCGTCGAAAGACGTCCCGGTTCGGGGACCTATGTGACCTGGGCCGATCAGAACGACGCTCGCACGATGACCGAGACGACCCGCCCGTTGGAACTGATCGACGCGCGCTTCGGGCTGGAGCCACAGCTGGTGCGCCTGGCCGTGATCCACGCCACCAACCAGGATTTGGCCAAGGTCGAGGAGCCGATGCGCGAGATGGAGACCAACCCGACCGACGCCGATGCCTTCGCCAACGCGGACGAACGCTTTCACCTCGCGCTGGCCGATTGTGCGCAGAACCCGCTGATGCGCTGGATGATGGCGCGGATGCACGAAGTGCGCAGCCACAACCAATGGGGGCATATGCGCACCCTGACCCTGACGCCGGAAATCATCGCGACGTACAATCGCCAGCATCGCGAGATCGTCGACGCGATCCGCGCCCGCGATGCCGAACGCGCGGCCAACGCGATGAAGGCGCATCTGTCGACCTCGCGTCAGTCGCTGATCAACGTGGCGAACTAACGGTGCAGGGTTTCGCCCGCAAACGCGCCGGGCGAACACCGCCAAGTGCATTGCTTTATGGCAAAGGCTTTGCTTATCGTGGCTCAAACAAAAAAAATGCAACACTCAGGGAGACGAAACATGATCAGAACAGCCTTTGCGACGGCTGCGGTAACGGCATTGCTGGCGGCGGGTGCGACATCGACCCCAGCCCAGGCGGCGGATTGCGAAGTAATCCCGATGGGTTCGGCCATCTCGCTGACCGGCAAATATGCAACCAACGGCGTCCATGCCAAGAACGGCTATGAATTCGCGATCCAGAAGATCAAGGAAAACGGCGGCATCAAGGTCGGCGACAAGTGCTATAACTTCGAGGTTACCTATTACGACGACGAGTCCAAGGGCGACCGTGGCGCGACCCTGGCCGAGCGTCTGATCCAGCAGGATGGCATGCAGTACATGCTGGGCCCATACTCCTCGGGCCTCACCAAGGCGATCGCGCCTGTGACCGAGAAGTACAAGATCCCGATGGTCGAGGCAGAGGGCGCGTCGCGCTCGCTCTTCAACAAGGGTTACAAGTATCTCTTCGCCGTGCTTTCGACCTCGGAGCAGTATTTGGCCTCCGCCATCACTCTCGCCGCTGAAATGGCCGAGAAGGAGGGCAAGGATCCGAAAGACATCAAGGTCGCCGTGGCGGTCGAGAACGACCCCTTCTCGCTGGATATCAGGGCCGGTGTGCTGGAGGATGCGGGCAAATACGGCATGCAGATCGTCGTTGACGAGAAGCTGCCGCGCGATCTGTCGGACATGACCGCGATCCTGACCAAGGTGAAACTGGTGAAGCCCGACGTGCTGATCGTCTCGGGCCACTCCAAGGGCGCTGCCACCGCCGTGCGCCAGATCGGCGAGCAGAATGTGAGCGTGCCGATGGTGGCCGTCACCCACTGCGAAGCCGCTGACGTGGTTGGCAATTTCGGCAAGTTCGCCGAAGATATCCTGTGTTCGACCCAGTGGGCCGAGACGCTGAGCTATGAAGACCCGATCTTCGGCACGGCGGCGAACTACGAGCAGGAATTCAAGGCGGCGTTCCCGGAATACACTGACAAGACCGTGCCCTATCAGACCGCACAGGCCTCGGCCGCCGTCTATGTCTTCAAGGACGCGTTCGAGCGTGCGGGCACTCTGGACAAGGATGCCGTACGCGACGCCATCGCCGAAACCGATCTGAGCACCTTCTACGGCCAAATCAAGTTTTCGGAGGCTGGCAACAACATCGCCAAGCCGATGGTGCTGCGCCAGATCCAGGACGGCAAATACAACGTGGTGGCCCCGTCGAACTTCGCCAGCCACGATCTGAACTGGCCGCGCAAGTAAGCACGGGACGACCCAGAACGCAGAAACCGGGCGCCCCAGCGGTGCCCGGTTTCGCGCACATTCAAACAACAAGCACATGCAGCGTGCGGAGAGGGGGCTGATCCGATGGATCAGATAATGTCCAATATCGGGCTCTTGTTCGAATTCCCGATCGTGAACCTGAAGATCGTGATCGACGGGTTGCTGATCGGCGCGCTGTTCGCGCTGGCCGCCTATGGGCTGGCGCTGGTCTGGGGCGTCATGAACGTCAAGAACCTGGCGCAGGGGGACTTCGTGATCGCTGGCGGCTATGTCGCCTGGTACATGAACGGCCTGGGCCTGCCGCCGCTTCTTGGTGTACCGGCGGCGTTCCTGACCATGTGGGGCATCGGCTGGGTCGCCTATAAACTGGTGATCAGCCGGGTGATCGAGCGGGATCTGTTCACCTCGCTGCTGGCGACCTTCGGCCTGGCTATCATGATGGCGCAGATCATGAACCTGCTGTTCGGCTCGGACACGCAGGCGGTGGATCTGGGGTACCAGACGCTTTACTTCGCCGATGGGCTGATCGACCTGCCGATTGCCAAGCTGATCGGCGTCGGCATGGCGACCGCGCTGGCGATCGCGGTTATCATTTTCATGAAACGCTCGCGCATGGGCCAGGCGATCCGGGCAACCGCCCAGGATGCCCGCGCCGCCCGAGTGATGGGGATCGATACCGAGAAAGTCTATGCCTTCACCTTCTCGCTCAACTCAGCCATCTGCGGCGCGGCAGGCGCGATCATCGTCATGGTCTGGGTGATCCAGCCCTTCTATGGCATCACCTATTCGATCCGCTCATTCGTGATCGTGACAGCCGCGGGTCTGGGCAATCTGCCAGGCGTGATAGCGGCAGGCCTGGGCATTGGCGCGGCCGAGCAATATGGCAGCCATATCTTCGGCATCGGATATCAGCAGGCCATCGCGGTTCTGCTTCTGCTGCTGGTTCTCCTCATCAAGCTCTTGCTGCAACGGCGCAAGCGCCAGGTCCTGCAGTAAGGAGGCCGCCATGAAATACCTATTGTATATCGTCCTGCTCGCGCTCACCGTCGCGGCACCCTTCCTGTTCCCCAAATACGCCACGCAATTGGCCACGCTGTGGCTGTTCATCATCGTGGCCCTGACCTGGGACATGACAGGCGGACAGATGGGATATAACTCGCTGGGAAATATCTTCTTTTACGGCACCGGCATGTATGTCTGCGCGGTGATCACCATCGCCATCGCCTATGATGTGGGCGAGTATACCAGCGCCGCCGGTGGCGGGATCTACGAATTCACGCCTGGACAGTATTATACCGGAATGGTGCTGGGCCTGATCGGTGCGGGGATCTTCTGCGCGATCTGTGCGAGCATCATAGGCTGGCTGACCTTCGGCCTGCGTGGGCCCTACTTTGCCATCGGCACGCTGGGCGTGGCCATCGCGGCGGGCGAGCTGGTGTCGAACTGGGACTGGGTCGGTGGTGGCCAGGGTATCTCGATGCCCAACTTCCACGGCGATTTCGACGACTTCAAGGTGCTGATTTACTTCCTGTTCGCGGGTACGGGCGTCGTCCTCTTCGTGTTCCTGAATTGGCTCTACAAGACGCGGTTCGGGTTGGCGCTGAACGCGATCCGCGATGACGAGGAAAAAGCCGAGGGGATGGGCGTCCACACCCTGCGCTATAAGCTGGCGGCCTGGTCGCTGGCCGCGTTTTTCGTCGGCATCACAGGGGCGATCTCGGCCTTCCAGCTTATCCATTTCGAACCGCTGGAGACCGCTTATCAGACCATCAATCTCGGCATCTTCATGGTGGTCTGCGTGCTGCTCGGCGGCAAGGGCACGCTCTGGGGTCCGGTGATCGGGGCGGTGGCTTTCCATGTCTTCAAGGAGCTGACCTGGGCCTATTTCCTTGGCTGGCAATGGGTTGTGCTGGGCGCGCTGATCGTGGTCGTCGTGGTCTATTTCCAGGACGGTCTGATGGGCTGGCTGATGCACAAGCGCCCGCACTGGTTCGGGGTCGTCGTCGACACCAAGGAGATCAAGGGCAAGGAGGCCGCGGCATGAGTTCGATCATCGAAGTCAGCGGCGTCTCGAAAAGCTATGGCGGGGTGAGGGCCAACACCGACATCTCGATCACGGTGCAGGAGGGCGGCATCACCGGGCTGATCGGTCCCAACGGGTCGGGCAAGACGACGCTGTTCAACTCCATCGTCGGCTATCACCCGATCGACAAGGGCTCGATCAAGTTCGAGGGTCAGGAAATCTCGAAAATGGTGGTGCAGGACATCGCCCGGCTGGGTCTGTTGCGCACCTTCCAGCAGACCCGGATTTATGGCCAGATGAACTGCGTCAAGAACATGCTGATCTCGATCCCGCATCGCAAGATGCGCTTCGTCGACATGTTCGCAGGCCACTCGCGCGAGGAGCAGGAGAAGGCCGAGCATCTGCTTGAATTCGTTGGGCTTTACGAGAAACGATATCTCCGCGCGGGGGATCTGAGCTTTGGCCAGCAGAAGTTGCTGGAATTCGCCATGGCGCTGATGAACGACCCGACCGTGCTGATGCTGGACGAGCCGACGGCGGGCATCAACCCGACCCTGATCAACGGTCTGATCGATCGGCTGAAGCGGGCCAATTCCGAATTCGGCATCACGCTTTTCATCATCGAGCACAATATGCGGGTGATCATGAACATGGCCGACCGCATCTATTGCCTGGCCCATGGCGAGCTTCTGGCCGAAGGTAGCCCCGAGGAAATCCAAGGGGATCAGAGGGTTATCGACGCTTATCTGGGGGCGCACTGATGGCGGACACACCGAAAAAGGCTGGCGGCTATCACGATGGCGGGGTGGACACGGTCATCTCGGTCGAGGCGGTCACCGCCCAGGCCCAGGCCATCGCCCAGAATGTAAGCGTCGCGGATCTGGAGGGGCTGGCGGGCGCCGACCCCTATCTGACCATCGAGAACCTGCGCGCAGGCTATGGCAAGATGGAGATCCTGCACGACATCAATCTGCGGGTGGCGCGCAAGCAGTCGCTCTGCCTGATCGGACCGAACGGGGCGGGTAAGTCGACGATCCTGCATGCGATATTCGGCTTCAACACCATCTTCTCAGGCGCCATCAGGATCGGCGACGGGGCAGACAAGCGCGACATCACCAAGCTCTCGCCCAACCAGAAGCTCAGCGAGGCGGGCATCGCCTATATCCTTCAGGACAAATCGGTTTTTCCCGGCATGACGGTCGAGGAGAACCTGTGGATGGGCGGCTTCCTGAAGCCCGACCCGAAGGAGGCCAAGGAGGCCGCCGAACAGGTCTTCGAGAAATA
>JBCCDU010000131.1:0-7360 GCA_039030715.1 Pseudomonadota bacterium | reverse complement strand
CTTCCGACTGCCCGAGAACTGGCCGCAACACGACGCACACCGAAGACGCGAGGACGTACATCGAGTCGCAGAGAGCCGCGAACAAGAGAGCATGCGTCGTCGCGCGCAACAGCGGCCGACCGAAGCCGACCGCAGCAGCGCCGCGCGAGACGCCCCGCGTCGGGATCAGGTTGAGTGGGGCAAGCAGATCACACGGCGCGGCACCACTCCGGAGATGATCTTATCGCTGTTCGAGAGAGAAGGACACCGATTTGAACCGCGAAATTTAGCAACGGCTGCCCATCGTCTCGGCAAGGTCGGCGACCGCAACCTTCGTTCTGATCGGAGGCCTGGCCGGTTCCGGTACTGACCACCTGCGGCGAACCCTACAGGCTGCTGGGTATAATCGAAGGGCGCTTTCGCATCATCTGCCCGCCGGAGGAGGGCAAGTTGTTCCTGCTGGGGTCGGACCGGTTGGGCCGGGATGTGCTCAGCCGGATGATCTATGGCGCCCGTCTCTCCATGACCATCGGGCTGATCGGCGTCGCCGTCAGCTTTGCCATCGGCCTGTTGCTGGGCGGGATCGCAGGTTATTTCGGTGGCTGGATCGACGCCACCGTGCAGCGGCTGATCGAGATTTTCCGCTCGCTGCCGGAGCTTCCGATCTGGCTTGCCCTTTCTGCCGCCGTGCCGGTGAACTGGGGGCCGATCACTGTGTTCTTCATGATCTCGATCATCCTTGGCCTGCTCGACTGGCCGGGGCTGGCGCGGGCGGTCCGATCCAAGTTCCTGGCTTTGCGAGAAGAGGATTACGTGCGCGCGGCGGAACTGATGGGGGCCAAGCCCAGGCGGATCATCGTCTCGCATATGATGCCGAACTTCATGAGCCACCTGATCGCCTCGGCCACACTGTCGATCCCGGCGATGATCCTTGGCGAAACGGCGCTCAGCTTCCTGGGGCTCGGCCTGCGCCCCCCGGCGGTAAGCTGGGGCATGATGCTGAACGATGCGCTCAATCTCAATGCCGTGGCGATCTATCCATGGATACTGATGCCGATGGTCCCGGTCATCCTGGCGGTCCTGGCCTTCAGCTTCATGGGCGACGCCTTGCGCGACGCTTTGGACCCGTATTCTTAGACAGCGCAGCCTTGTCATCCCCGCCAAACAAGGCGAGAAGAGGCCCGTATTCTCACTGATGGAGCGCGGCAATGTCCTTCAAAACCCTCGACGATCTCAGCTTTGCCGGAAAACGCGTTCTGATCCGCGTCGATATCAATGTTCCGGTGCAGAACGGCGCGGTCTCGGACGATACGCGTATTCGGGCGATTGTGCCGACGGTGAGGGACGTTTTAGCGGGCGGAGGCAAGCCGATACTGTTGGCGCATTTCGGAAGACCGAAGGGCGAGGTCGTGCCGGAGATGTCGCTGAACGTCACGCTTGAGGCCTTGGAGGCCGCTCTGGATGTGCCGGTGCTGTTCGCGGGAGACTGCATCGGCCCCATCGTAGACGAAGTGATAGACCGCATGCCGGAGGGGCAGGCAATCCTGCTGGAAAACACCCGCTTCCACGCAGGCGAGGAAGCCAACGATTCCGCTTTCGCCGATGCCCTGGCCAAGATCGGCGACATTTATGTGAATGACGCCTTTTCGGCGGCGCACCGGGCGCACGCCTCGACCGAGGGCCTGGCGCGGCGCCTGCCCTCCGCTGCGGGGCGGCTGATGCAAAAGGAACTGGAAGCGCTGGGCCGCGCCCTGGGCGAGCCGGAGCATCCCGTGATCGCCGTTGTCGGCGGCGCCAAGGTGTCCACGAAGCTGGACCTGCTGGGCAACCTGATCGCAAAGGTCGATCAAATCGTGATCGGTGGCGGGATGGCCAATACATTTCTGGCGGCGCAAGGCATGGATGTGGGCAAGTCGCTTTGCGAGCACGACCTGGCGGATACTGCGCGCGAGATCATGGTCAAAGCCGAGGCTGCGAACTGCGAGCTAATCTTGCCCACCGATGTCGTGATCGCACGAGAATTCGCAGCAGGCGCCGCCAATGAGGTGGTCGCCGCCGACGCCTGCCCGCCGGACGCGTTGATCCTGGACACCGGACCGGCCTCGGTCGAGGTCATCAAAGAGAAATTCTCTCAAGCCAGAACCCTGGTCTGGAATGGACCGCTGGGCGCCTTCGAGATCGAGCCCTTCAATGCCGCCACGGACGCAGCAGCCCTGGCCGCGGCAGAACTGACCGAAGGTGGCAGCCTGCTGTCCGTCGCCGGGGGTGGCGACACGGTCGCCGCGCTAAACGGGTCTGGGGCGGCCGCAAGGTTTTCCTATGTCTCAACAGCGGGCGGGGCGTTCCTGGAATGGCTGGAGGGCAAAACCCTGCCCGGCGTTGCCGCACTTGAAAGCTGAGACCGCCAGAGCGGCAAGCTTGCTTAAGGCCTGAAAAACCAGAGAACCAACGGCAGCGAAACCGCATAGATCGCGCCCAATACTGGCATGACCTTGCGGAATCGTTCCTCGCTCAGCGTGGTCGCCACAGCCAGCGCCAGGATCTCGAAGATCAGCACCCCGATTGCTTGGGATGCGGTGGGAGCTGGAATCGAAGCCAGATGGATCATAGCAAATCTCCCGCAGGCGGTTATATCCACACGCTCCATATTGTGTAGTTACTCAATATATTTTAGTTACTTTGAAAAGCAAACCCTTTCTGCTATATCGGGTCCATGACAAGACAGTCCGGCAAAGATTGCGACATCGCACGGGCGCTGAAAGCGATTGGCGACCGCTGGGTTTTGCTGATCATCCGCGATCTGTTCTTCCAAGGGCATTGCCGGTTTTCGGACTTTTTGAAGACGATCGACGACATAAATCCGACCACGCTTTCGAACCGCCTTAAGCAGCTTGAAGACTCTGGCCTGATAGAACGGCGCATCTATTCCGAGCGTCCGCCCCGGGCCGAGTACCATCTGACCGAGGCGGGTAAGGACCTGAAGCCCGTCCTGATCGCGATGATGGAATGGGGCCGCCGGCACCGGGGTATCGACCTGGATGACGTTCTGCCCGCAAAACGCCACGCCAGCCAAAATAAACGTCGCGCCTGAGCCCGACCCCGGGGCGTTCGCATCAGACGCCAGGCGTGATACCCTGCGGTTCTTCCTTCGCTTACCTCCCGAGGACCGCATGAGATTGAAACCCGCCCTTTGTCTTGCAAGCGCATTGGCCTTGGCCGCCAGCCCCGCCCTGCCCCAGGAAAACGAGACCGAGCGCGCCACCCGGCTGCTGCTGCGGATCATGAACCATTACTCGCTGCTGTTCCTGCGCTCGGCGGTGGATCTGACCTATGAAAGCCTGAGCATCAGCCCCAAGACCTATAACACTGTGATCACCGGGCTCGAGATTTACCCGGTGCTGGATTGGGATCAGGACGGCGCCTGCGTGATCAGCATCGACCGGATTTCCAGCGGGACGATCTACAGCTTCGAGACTTCCAAGAGCCTGATGGAGGTGAACGGCATCCACGTCCCCCGCGCCTGTCTGGAGCCGGAGCAGAGCGCGATGCTGGTCGGCTTTGGCTATGATGACGGGCTGCGCTCGGACGCGATGTCGATTCAGATCTCATACGATCTGCCCAGTTCGGCGGCCGAGATCGGGATCTCCACGACGGTCAACGAAGCGCTGGATATCAGCTTGGATGCGGCGTTCGATTATCTCTGGATCCGGCTTCCATTAGATACGCCGGCTGCGGATCCGGAGCCGGTGGCGCTGCTGGGCGCCCTGGAAGCAACCATCGAAAACCGCGGCCTGTGGGAGAAGGTGGAACCGATGCTGGGCGCCCAGATCGGCGATCTCGGCATCGCGCCCGAGATGGTTCAGGGTATGATCCTGCAGGGGCTCTCCAGCCCCGATCAGCCAGCCCCGAATGCCGAGACCGAGGCTTTCGCGGCCAATGTCGGGGCTGAGATCGGGCGGTTTCTGACCGAGAAGAACCGCCTCGTGATCACTGCGGAGCCCGAAGGCAGCGTCTGGCTAGATCCTGATGCGTTCGATGATCCGCAGCAGGTCATTGCCCTGTTGCAACCGCAGGTCTCCGCCGTACCGGCCGCGATCCGCCGCCTAATCGCGCCCCAGGCGCTCAGTGCCGCCTTGACCGATCCAGCGGGGCTAGAGGCTGCCGAGCGTCTGCGCATCGGCGAGGCATTGCTGTCCGGCGTCGGTGCGCCGCGCTCCGTCAGCGAAGGCACCGCGATCCTCACCCCCCTGACCGATGCCTGGGACGGGGCGGCCAGCCTGCTGGTCGCCGACGCTCTGGCTGATCAGGACAATGGCGAGGGCGCCTATACCATGGTGCTGCGCGCCATGGCCGCGGGTGAAAGCGGGGCCATCAGCCTGGCCGACGATCTGGAGGCCGGAATGACCCTTGGCGAGGTTCTGATCCTGCAGGATCAGGCTCTGACTGCCTGGCCTGGGGCTGCAAGCCGGGTCGAAGCCGACCAGACCATCCTTGAGAGCGGCGATGTCGGCGCGTTGCGCCAGCGCGCCTATGACGCCGCACTGGGCAAGGGCACGCCGCGCGACTATCGCAGCGCCTATTTCTGGGCGACGCTGGCCTCGGCCGCTGGAGATCCTGGGGCGGCTACACTGCGCCAGCGGCTCGACAACCGGTTTGCCAGGGGCGGCGGTGCAGATGCGCAGGCCTGGACCGCCCTGACCGACGAGGTCGGCTCGCTCGCCTTTCAGACCTGGACCGATCAGGGTCTGGCCGCGCGGATTATCACCCGCTTCGGCGCCCAGCCTTAGCGCCGGGCAGCACCGGCGGCGGGGACAAACGCCCCGCTTTCAAGCCTTCGGACTTGACCCTGCGCATCGGCCTAGCTAACCGCAGGTGCAGTTCCATGACCGTGAGGGATACGCGATGAAAGCCACCAGAACCGTCCAGAAAATTTTGAGTAACTACGAGGGCGACACGCCTGGCGTGAAGGGTAATCTCTGCCGGATGCTGATGACCGGCAAACTGGGCGGCACAGGCAAGATGATCATACTGCCAGTGGACCAAGGCTTCGAGCACGGCCCCGCGCGCAGCTTCGCACCGAACCCGGATGCATATGATCCGCATTACCATTATCAATTGGCAATCGATGCGGGCCTGAACGCCTATGCAGCGCCCCTGGGCATGCTCGAGGCCGGGGCCGATACTTTCGCGGGCCAGATTCCGACGATCCTAAAGGCGAACTCGGCGAACTCGCTGATCCCGTCCGAGGCACCCAAGGATCAGGCGATCACTGCCAGTGTCGATGACGCCCTGCGTCTCGGCTGTGCTGCCATTGGCTTCACGATATATCCCGGCTCCTCCTGTGGGCTCGACATGTTCGAAGAAATTTCGGCAATGCGCGAGGAAGCAGCCGCCAAGGGTGTCGCAACCGTCATCTGGTCCTACCCCCGCGGCGAAGCCCTCACCAAAGATGGTGAAACCGCCATCGATATCGGCGCCTATGCTGCCCAGATCGCAGCCCTGCTCGGGGCACATATCATCAAGATCAAACTCTCCACCGATCATCTCGAGCTGAAGGAGGCCAAGAAGGTCTACGAGGACGAGAGCATCGACATCTCTACCCAGGCCGCGCGCGTGGCCGATTGCGTGAAATCGGCCTTCAACGGGCGGCGGATCATCGTCTTCTCCGGAGGTTCCAAAAAGGGCGCCAATTCGGTCTACGACGACGCTCGCGCGATCCGCGACGGCGGCGGCAACGGCTCGATCATCGGGCGCAACACCTTCCAGCGTCCCCGCGCCGATGCGCTGGAGATGCTGGGCAAGCTGGTCGAGATCTACAGGGGCAAGGCCTGACCCGGCACAAAGCGGCCCAGCCAGGACCAACGGGCCCCGTGCCGGAACGGCATGGGGGAGAACAACGAAGCCCGGGGGCCTTTCTGCCCCGGGCTTTTCCGTTTAGGACGCCGCCGACACCCGACGCTTCGCCCGGCGCCTCTCTCGGAACGGCTTCAGCCAATCGCCCGCCATGATGCAGCCATAGGGATCGACATAGTCGACCACTTCGGCCAGTCCGAACTGCTCGATCTGGCGGACCACAGTCGCCGCGGGCTTGTAGGCCGAGGGTAGCTCGCTCGCATCCGGCACGCCGGAGAAGAACCGTGCGTCGATCCCCTCCGTCTCCCGTGCCAGCCGCTCGGCAGGTGTCTCGGCGCCCATCCGGCGCATATGCTCGGACCGGGAATAGTTGCGCCCCGCCCCATGCGGGCAGAACCCCAAGGCTTCCGCCTTGTCGGTCCCGCGCGCGATCAGCACCGGTTCGGCCATGTTCAACGGGATCAACACCAGGCCGCTGGCATCCTCGGCATAATCGCCCCAGGCCGGGGTCGCGCCCTTGCCATGCAGGAACATCTTCCCCCGGCGGAAGACGAAGTTATGCTCGTTCCAGAACCGCTCCCGCGCACGGGCAGCCACGGCCTCCTGCGTCAGATCGTGGATGGCAAAGTGGTTTGCCTTGGTCCAATCCCGGATCACCTGCAACGCATCCCAGTAGGCCCGACCATCCTCCGTATCGAACGGGATCCAGGCATTCTGCTTCAGTGTCTCCGGCGACTGGAGCCGGCGCAGCTTCTCGGCGACTTCCTTGCCCCTCTTATAGAGAATCGCTCCAGGCTTGCGGGAGCCATGATGGGTCACCAGCGCCACCTCGCCGGTTGACCGCAACCGCCCGACGAAGAGGAAATGGTTGCCATCTCCTTGGGTCGCGAAATGCTGCGCCGCCACGTCCTTGGCGGGCAACAGGAACGGGTTGGCGACGAACCGCTCACCCAGTCCCGCCGGAAGCGGCACACGCGCATCCTCTCGCCGCGCGCCCCCGCCAAAATGGGTGACACGCTGTGCCGCGTCCAGCACCGCTTTGGGATCAACATCGCCCAGGATCGAGATAGCGACCGAACAGCAGATATCCGCCGAATGCATGCCCGGATGAATCGCCCCCTCCGCCGCAGCGACCCCGCCGACCGGAATGGTACCTTTCGGACCCACCGGGCAGGCATCGGGCATCACCGCACCTCCACGAATGGTCGGGGTGCGCATCAGGGCCTCCATACTCTCGGTCACTGAAGCGACATTGGCCTCTTCATCCGGGGTCTCCGCCTCGATTGCCATATGAACGGGCACGCCGGACTGCAGCGGAATCTTCCGGATCTCCGGTGGCGCCATCGCGGTGACGAGCGCCTGCACGGAGGTCATATCCTGCCCCTCCGCCAGCGCCCGGTTGCCGGAGGCCAGCGCCTCCGAGAACCATTTGCCGGGTTTCAGGCCCCAACCGATCAAATCCTTTCCGGTGATGCTCATAGCTCTGCTCACTTTCAAACCATCATTGCAAACGGCGGCTGGGGAATAG
>JBCCDU010000130.1:0-7587 GCA_039030715.1 Pseudomonadota bacterium | reverse complement strand
GGATTACGATCATCTGGACGTTGTCTCGAAAACCGGAACGATGAATTACATACGCGGTCTGTCAGGGTATGTCGCAACGCCCGGGGGGCGGCAACTCGCTTTTGCGATCTTCTCGAACCATCTGTCATCAGCACCCAATTTCGGATCAAAGCACGCTCGAAGCCGCGCGCCCTGCCCATCCAGCGGCGATCGAGGCCTTCACCCCTTGTGCGCCGTGGCAGGTCGTTCGAGAAGATCGCAAAAGCGAGTTGCCGCCCCCCGGGCGTTGCGACATACCCTGACAGACCGCGTATGTAATTCATCGTTCCGGTTTTCGAGACAACGTCCAGATGATCGTAATCCAGCGGCATTGTCTCGGCCGCCACGTTATGCGGTTTCAGGTATCCTGCCGCTACACCGGGCAGGCGTGCATGGGTGCCGCCCGGGCGCATCGCCAAGGCACGCAGCAGGGCCACCATCCGTTCGGGCGAGACTCTGCTGGCCGTCGTCAGGCCCGAATGGTTCACAAAGGCGAAACCTGGATCCCCCGGCGCAAACCCTGCGAGGTCCGCAGCCCAGGCATTCATCGCTGCGGCGGAGAACGCCTGTTCATCGGCGCCACTGGCCGCGGCCCCAACCGCCTCCGCCGTGATGTTGGTCGAGTATTTCAGCATATCGCGCAGCATGGATGAGAGCGGCCTGCTCTGATGGCGCGCCACCACCTGTGCGCCGCTGACGGCCGCCTGACGCGGCCGGTCGAGGCTCATGCCATAAGTCTCGGCCAGGCCCCGGAACACCGCGCCGGAGTAGAGTGCTGGCGCCTTCACCGGCAACCAACGCTCGCCCTTGCGTCTCAACGCACGCTGAGACATGCGCCAGAGCTCCTCCCGCCCGTCGAAGGCGTGGGTGAAAAGCGGCGCCCCCGCCGCCGCCGCAGGCACGACGCGAACGGTTTCGGCGGGCGGCTGCAACCGCCTGGCCCAGGCGAAGACCTCGATCCCCGGCTGGCCCCATTTCAGGCGCACCCGGTTGAAATTGAGATTTAGGCCAGACAGGCCGGGGTTATAGGGCGCCTCTGCCGGTTGCGCCGGATCGATCGCCGAAAAATTCGGCGCGGCGGAGCCATCCACCAGGAACGCGCCTGCCACCGTGCGAAAGCCCAGTTCGCGGGTCTGCGTCACCAGCGGCAGCAGCGCGTCGTTGTCCAGTTCCGGGTCGCCGCCGCCGATCAGGATCAGATCGCCTTCCAAGCGCTCGGCCCGGACCTCGCCGGTGACCGCGACCCGGGTTTCGAAGCGATATTGCGGTCCCAGCCGATCCAGCGCGAAGAATGCCGTTGGCAGTTTCGCGACCGAGGCGGGAGCGAAGCCCTCGCCGGCGAGATGCTGGTCCAGGACCTGACCGGTTTTCAGATCGACCGCCAACCAGCCACTGACCCCGGTCAGTTTGAAATCGGTGCGCAGATCCAGGCTGGATCGCGCCTGCGGCAATCCGGGATCGGGACGCGGCGCGGGGATCCGCGCGCGCTCCGGGGCCGACTTGAACTCCGCCGCCACGGCAAAACCAAGAATCCCCGCTGTAAGCAGACCCGTCGCCGCGATCAGTCCGCCAAGGAATGTCCATCTCATGCCCCCTGCCCCCATCGATATCCCCTTACCGCCTCAATTTCCCGGCCAGTCGCCCCTGCGCCGGATCGCACTGGAGGATTGGGGAGACATCGGGCCCGTCAGCAGTGCCCAGTCCGGCGCCCCACCCCGTCCCAATGCGGCCGCGGACCCATCCTCGCGCCGCCAGCGCGCATAGCGCTTTGCCGCGGGCGAGAGGCCAGCACGCAATTGTTCGCCGGGTCTGGCCAGAACGCCGATCGGCACGGTCTCGAAAATCCAATCCCACCGCTCCCACAAATGCATGTTCGAGAGGTTATCTGCGCCCATCAGCCAAACAAAGCGCACGCTTGGGTTGCGCCGGATCAAGGCCGCGAGTGTGTCCGCAGTGTAACGGGTGTTCAGCTGTGCCTCGATATCCGTAACAATCACACGCGGGTGGCGCATCCGAGCGCGCGCAACGGCCAGGCGTTCCTCCATCGGGGCAGGCCCGTTGGCTTTCAGCGGATTCCCGGGCGAGACCAGCCACCACACACGATCCAGCGCCAGCGCCCTCAAGGCCCAGCGCGTGATATGCACATGGCCTGCATGGGCCGGATCGAAGGACCCGCCCAGAAGGCCAATCCGTTGTCCGAAAGGGGCAATCAGCCTGCTCGCCTGCTCCATTCGCTCCACCTTGCCAGGATGACCCGGTTTATCCTCTTTAGGCGATGGCATGGCCCCTGCTGTCAACGGCCAAGGCGGCGGCCAGCGTTCAATCCCGCAACAGGCACAAAATCCACGCTTGCCTTGGCGCGTGCGCTTACGCTAGGGCAAACGCCTCATCATAGGGCGGAGCCATGACTGATCCCGCAGAGAGCAGGCACAAGGACGACAGTCACGACAAGAAGGAATTGGCCGCCGCCTGGGCGGTACATGCCTTCACCGCGTCGGGCATCGTACTGGGCTTCCTGGCTCTGATCGCGATCCTCGAGGGCGATCTGCTGGCAGTGTTCCTTTGGCTTGGCCTTGCCTTATTCGTCGACGGTATAGACGGGACGCTGGCACGCAAGGCGCGGGTTTCCGAGGTAACGCCGCAATTCGACGGCGCGACGCTGGACAACGTTATCGACTATTTCAACTATGTCGCCGTGCCAGTGATGATGATCTGGTGGTTCGACTTCGTACCGCCGGGATGGGAGACGGCGACCTGCGCCGCGATCATGGCGGTTTCGTGCTATACCTTCGCAAATGCGGATATGAAAACGCATGATTACTACTTCAGCGGCTTCCCGGCGCTGTGGAACCTGGTCGTGCTCTATTTCCATATTCTGGACAGTGGACCCTGGATCAATCTCGGCGTGATCGCTGTCTGCTGTGTGCTGACCTTTGTGCCATGGAAATACATCCACCCCCTGCGGGTGAAAGATTGGCGCGGCGTGACAATCCCGGTGACGGTCCTCTGGGGCGCCACGACAATCCGCCTGGTGATCTACGAAGCCGACGGGATCGAGGCGAAAGCCGCCTCGCCCCTGGTCTACTGGCTCTGGATCGCCGCCAGCCTCTACTTCGCGGGGCTTAGCGCATGGCGCACCTTCTGGCCCGGCGCGGGCGACCGGGGCGCCTAGTCGTTGTCCGAAACACCGGCCCCGGCCCCGAGGAGGCGCGAGGCTTCTGTGGCCGGGGCGTAGGTTCTCGCGGCAAAAACCCCGAGGCGCGCCCAGGTCTGTCCGTCGACCTCCGCCCGTTCGACCGATGTGAGCGCTTTTGCTGGTGGGTCGGCCAGTGCGCATTCGACATGCTCCACCAGTTCAGCGGTCGCACCGGCTTGATCGCCAGAAATTTCGAGCACCGTCCCATCGCCTAAGAGGGTTGTCCCCGCCCATCTGAGTGCAACACCCTGGCCAAGATACCGGGCGGCGGCGGCAGCGAATGGGGCGAGCAGCATTGGCTGGCTGACCGGGCCCAGTCGCAAGGAACCGTGTCTCAGCTGATCCGCGCAATCGCTGAGGGCTGCACCCGCTATCAGAGGGCTGAGGCGACCGGCGGGGGCCGTCCAGACACCGTCGAGATCGCTCGGCGTCAGATCTTCATGCGCCGCGCCATCGTTCAGGATCAGCAGATCGGCCAGCAGCGCCGGACCCGGCAGGCCGAAGCGGGCGAGCCAGCGCACGCCTTTCGCCGCCTCCTCCGCAAGGCCCCAGTGCAGGCCGGACCCGCGAGCCGCGCGTTTTGCCAGTGCTTCGACCTCATTGAGCGAGAAGCTCATGCCCGCCATCCGCGTAGATCCAGAAATCGTCATGCGCCGCCATCTCGTGCGGATAGGGCGCGCCGCGATACATGCAGATCCGCACCCAGCGGTCCGAGCGCGGGTCGAAATGCTGGGCGCCAAAGAATGACAACTTGCAGCGCAGCATGTCGATCGGCATCAGATCGTACCCGATGGTGTTGTCCCGGATCTCGGCATAGGGCGCCTGTGCAACCAGTTGAACCCGGCGAACGGTGTGGCGATGTTCAGGATGGCGCAGCAGAAACTTCGCAACCGGCGTCTCCTTCGGCCACGCGGTAAGAGCCGCGGCGAGGGCCGCGGCGTCGCGTCCGGGCGCCAGGGGTTGCTCGTAATCCGCAATCGGCTCCTCGAAGCGCTCACCAAGGCGCGGTTCCAGTTTCTCCTCCGAAACATACCAGGCGCGGGCCTGGTTCTCCGGCGCAGTCCAGTCCGTGTCCAGCGCCCAAGGGTAGATTTCGCGCAGCAGCTTGGCGATGTGCCCAAGTGCCATGGTCCCGTCGATGCGAAAGCCTGGGGCCGTTTCACTGACCGGTTCCGCCATGCCTGCGGCGAGGTCATCCACCAGCGCGCTGTAGGGTTCGAGCAGCAGCGAGGCCAGCAATTCCTGTCCCTCCGGCGACAGCGTGCCCTCGGCCCAGTCGTAAAGACGATCCCAGGGGGCAGCGGCCGTAAAGTCAAAGTCAACAAGATGCGCATCCAGCGCCTGCAGGTCTGCGCGCAGATCGGTCAGCTTGCGCTGCTGAGTCGGATGGTCCGAACACCAGACGGCCACCATCGCCCCCGACCGTGCCAGCAGGTCGCGAAACAGCGCGGCTTCCTGCGGCGCCGCACACGCGACGGCGCGGACGCGGGCCAAAGCCTCCTCCCGCGCGGCGATCCAGTTGTTCAGCAGGATCGGGTGGTTCACCAGGAAAGGCGCCATGCCCAACCCGGTGGAGTTACCGATACCAACGCGCCGCGCCAGCGCATCATCCAGAGGCACCGCCGTGTCGGGCGCGCGGGCGGCGGCCATATGTTCGACCAGATCGCGCACAAAGGCGCGGATCAGGAAGACCGCCAGCATCTCCACCTGGAACGGTCCCGCAAATTCCGGACGCGTCGCGATCATCTCGCGATCCGCAGCGCCGAACTTGCCGGAGCCATAAACCGCCGTCGTCCGCATTAAATAGCCCACCGCGTCGATTTCCGCCGCATCGGGCTGGCGCCCTGTCGCCAGCGTCTCGACCACATGGGACCACAGCCGGACCGAGCGGTTGGCGCGAGAGAGCGAGAGCTCCCGCTCGCTAACACGTCCGGCCTCCTGCAACGGAACGTTCTGTGACAGGCGCTCGATATCCTCGGGCTGCGGCACACCGTCAAACAGCGCGAATGTGGCATCCCAAGCTTCGGCGATCACCCTGTCCGAACGTTGGTCGGCGGGCAGGTCATGGGCAAAGGCAACCAGGCTGTAACTGCGTTCCGGCCCCGTGGCGGTGTAGACCGCATGGCCGATGCCCTGCTGATCGATCTCGAAAACCGGGCGCGAGAACCGCCATGCCTCACCCGCCAAACGGCGCAACAAAACCCGCATGAATGACAGTCGGCATTGGTGAAAACTGCCAAGACGGGCCAGCCGCATCACCGTTTCCGGTTCACGCAGACGCAAGGTCGGGCGGGTTTGCGAGTGGTATTCCATCTGCCCCTCTCTCAGCGCGATACGAAGTTCTCGGCGAAGAAGCGGTACCAGTTGCCGCCCATGATCGCCGCCACATCATCGGTATCGAAGCCCGCGTCCTGCAGCCCCTGCGCAATGTTCCCGAAATCGCGGTTGTCGCGGAACCAGTCGGGCATCGGTGGAAAGCCCGGGGCGGCCGCCGACCCCTCGCCGAAGTCGACCTCCTTGGTCCAGCGGCCGGTGCGCATCCACTCCACCACGCTGTCGGGTTGATCCTGGCAGAGATCCGAGCCCAGACCCAGATGCGCCACCCCCGCAATCTCGGCCGCGCGGGCCACCATCTCGCAGAAAGAGGCAAGCGTGCAATCCGACTTGCCCTTCAGGTGATGCGGATAGAGCGAGAAGCCCAACATCCCCCCGCTTTCGGCCAGGGCACGGATCACGTCATCGGTCTTGTTGCGCAAGGCCGGCGCCCAGGCGTGGGGATTAGCATGAGTGATGGCAATGGGCCTGTCCGAGATTTCGATTGCCTCCAACGTCGAGCGATCGGCGGAATGGCTCATATCCACCACAAGGCCGACACGGTTCATCTCGGCGATCACGGCGCGGCCCATGCGCGTGATGCCCGGGTCCTCCGCCTCGTAGCACCCGGTCGCCAGCAGCGACTGGTTGTTGTAGCTGAGTTGCATGAACCGTGCCCCCAGCGTGTGGCATATCTCGACCAGGCCGATATCGTCCTCGATGGGCGAAGGGTTTTGAAAGCCGAAGAAGATCGCCGTGCGCCCGGTTTCAACGGCGCGATCCACATCCGCGGCCCAGCGGCCTTGGAAGATCAGATCGGGATGCGCTTCGAACCAACGGTTCCACTGTTCGAAATTCAGGACGGTCTCTCGGAACGTCTCGTGGTAGGCGATGGTGACATGGACCGCATGGACCCCGCCTTCGCGCATCTGGCGAAAGATGGTCTCGGACCAGTTTGCATATTGCAGCCCGTCGATCAGCATGAGCGGCCTCCCTGGCAAGCAGCATTGTCCTCAATCGCGCCCGGGGTCAAAAGTAAATTTCGCGGTTAGAGGGCGGGCACCACTGCCAGCAGGACCACGGCCATCAGACAAAGCGCCATGGCGATATTGATCGCCCGCATATATCGCGCGGGCAGCGCCAGGCTATGCAGCTTCACGCCCGCCCCCAGCCACAGAAGGTGGATTGGGATCCAGATCCCGTTCAGGATCGCGAACTTGATCAGGATCTCGGTGCTCAGCAGATCTGGAAGGAAATTGAACCCCAGAAACAGCGTCGAGTTGACTGCGTAGGCCTTGGGATTGATCCCTTGCAGTGCAACGCCATCCCGAAACCCCGGCGCGCGGGATGCGGCGGCAAAAGCCACCTGCCCACCTGCAGTCGCTACCTTCCAAGCAAGCCAGCTCAGATAGGCGACCGAGGCGATCAACAGCACCGTCTTAAGCCAGGGGATCGAGAAGAGGAGGGCCGTCAGCCCGCTCACCGCCGCAAGCCCCACCAGAAAATTACCGAGGCAGAGACCCCAGAGATAGGTCATCCCCCGGGCCCAGCCAAAGCCCGAGCCGACACCGGCAACCGAAAGAACCCCAGGCCCCGGCGTGATTAACAGAAGGAAGACCGCAACCGTGAATTCCAGCATCAGCCGGCCATCACCGCCAGGAAGCCGTCAACCTCGGCTTCGGTCGTCAGGAACGAGGTGACAAGGCGCACCTCCCACGGCGCATCGTCCGGCCCGTTTTCGTCCAAGGCACCGTTGGTCGGGTAGTAGGTCGCCCCAGCCGCCACGAGGCGCCGATGCTGGGCCAGGCGCATCCGAACGAACAGCATGTTGGCCTCGACGGTGTTCGTGACCTCCGCGCCCTCGATGGCCATGATCCCCGCACCCAGACGGTCCGCCATCGCATTGGCGTGGCTCGCCAGACGCAGCCAAAGATCATCGGTCAGATAGGCCTCGGCCTGTGCCGAGACATAGCGCATCTTCGAGAAAAGATGCCCGGACCGCTTACGCCTCAGTTCGAATTCCCAGGCGCGGGCGGGGTCGAAGATCACCACCGTCTCGG
>JBCCDU010000129.1:0-7726 GCA_039030715.1 Pseudomonadota bacterium | reverse complement strand
CGCAAATGCAGGAGACCAAGGCCACACTCTGCAAAATCGAAAAAGCCTGAGGGAGGACGCTAAATGGCACGCGCTAAGTTCCTTTGCGACGCCGAACGCTGCATCGAATGCAACGCCTGCGTCACAGCTTGTAAAAACGAGCACGAGGTGCCCTGGGGCATCAACCGCCGCCGGGTTGTCACCCTGAATGACGGCAAGGCGGGGGAGCGTTCGATCTCGGTCGCCTGCATGCACTGTTCGGATGCTCCCTGCATGGCGGTCTGTCCGGTGGATTGCTTCTACCAGACCGATTTCGGCGTGGTTCTGCACTCGAAGGACCTCTGCATCGGTTGCGGCTATTGCTTCTACGCTTGCCCCTTTGGCGCGCCGCAATACCCGCAGGCGGGCAATTTCGGCAGCCGCGGCAAGATGGACAAATGCACCTTCTGCAACGGCGGACCGGAAGAAACCCACAGCAAGGCCGAGTTCCAGAAATACGGAACCAACCGGATTGCCGAGGGCAAGCTGCCCCTCTGCGCCGAGATGTGCTCGACCAAGGCGCTGCTGGCGGGCGACGGGGACGACGTCTCCGACATCTACCGCGAGCGTGTGGTCGCCCGAGGCTTCGGCTCCGGCGCTTGGGGCTGGGGCACGGCCTACGACCAGAAGTCGAACTGAGGCTTTTGAGACGTGATCAGGGCCGCGCGGGCAACCGCGCGGCCATTTTGTGTTGACCTCCGGCGACCCGACAAACTCAGTTTGATGCGTCGCGGTCCATGACTGTCGGCAATGGATTGCTGCGTTTCCCCTTGCGCCGGCTCCGACGAAACTTGCTCTGGTATTCACGCCGCTGTTTGGTGACTTCGTAGAGCACGATGCCTGAACTGGTTCCCAGATTGAGGCTCTCGATCATTCCGAACATTGGGATCGCTACGCATATCTCGCTGCGTTCTATGGCCAGCGGGCTGATGCCACGCTTCTCGTTGCCGAACCAGATGGCTAGCTTGGTGTGCTTGGTGTGCTTGGTGTGCTTGGTGTGCTTGGTGTAGTCGCCCTCGTGCAGATAGACATTGGTTTTGCCTTTCACATGCGGTGACGTGACAATGGAGACGAAGCCCTTGCGCTCCAGGTGATCGAAACACTCTTCGGTACTGCCGAAGCGCTTCACGAATGTCCATTTGATCGCAGAGACGGAAGTCTTGGCGATGGACTTCCTGGCGCGCATCTGCTGCCAATCATCCGGTAGTGCGCCGCGCGGATCGATGACATAATCTTTCTCGACCCCCAGCGCGTTCACGTTTCGGATAACGGTGCCGATATTCTTGATATCGTTGGGGTCTTCAATGATAGCGACCAGGTTCTTGCAGCGAAAAGGCTTTATGGCTTCGGCTCGCTTGCGTACCGAGGGTTTTGATTTCTTTCTCTCAAATTCATCCATAATGATGACCTAGCACACCAGATTGACGCCCTCCAAGCGTCGCAGTGAGCTTCCTACGTGTTCTTGATCTAACGCAAAGGCAGGGCTTTCGTCGCAGTGCTAGGATGACTCGATCATTCGGGACGACGTGCAGCCGGGCGGGTCCCGATGTGCCGACTATGCAACTGGGAGCGAGCCATGACCGACATCGCCGCAGCGCCACCGCTGCCCGCCGTGAATGCGATCACCAAGGACGATATCCGCGCCGCGCTGAAGGCCGGGCTTGCGGACTTTCAGGCCGCCCCGATCTATGGCCTATTTTTCGGCCTCGTGTTCTCTCTGGCGGGCATTGCGATTGCCTGGGCGCTCTATCAGGGGCAGGCGAGTTACTGGATCTTTCCGGTCGCTGCGGGTTTCCCGCTGATCGGACCTTTCGCGGCGGTCGGTCTCTATGAGGTGTCGCGCCGTTTGGAGGCTGGCGAGCGGCTCTCGTGGGGTGCGGTGCTGTCGGCAGGGTTCCGGCAGAAGAACTCGCAGCTGCCGTTTTTCGCGGTCTTCACCATATTCGGATTTCTGGCCTGGATCGTGCTGGCCCGCGTGATCTTTGCGGTGTCGTTCGGCACATCCTCCATGGCCAATGTGATGACCTCGTTCGACATCTTCTTCACCGGGCCTGGCATCACGATGCTGATCATCGGCTCGGTGGTGGGGGCAGCCCTAGCGACGCTGCTCTTCGCGATTTCGGTGGTCGGCGTGCCGCTTCTCCTGGATCGGGACATCGATGTGGTTACCGCGATGATCACCAGTTTCAAGGCAACGGTGGAGAACCGCGAGGCGATGATTTTCTGGGGGGTAATCGTCGCCGTGACGACTGTGGTGGCGATGCTGCCGCTGTTTTTGGGAATGATTTTGGTCTTCCCCGCGCTCGGCCATGCCTCGTGGCATATCTATCGCAAATCGGTTGCGATGCCGGAGGTCTGAAGGCCCCGCATATCCCCCCAAAGTGCTTTTGAGGGCTTGACTTAACCGGTCAGGCTCACATGCTCTTTCCTAATAATAATGGGAGGATTGTGATGCAGACCATCCGGGCTTTCAGTCTGGCCGCTTTGGCCTTTGTCATGCTCGCGCTCGCGGGACCTGTGGCAGCGCAGGAGCAGGGCGAGATATCGGTCGACGAGGTGATGCAGGAAATCCAGCGATCGGCCGGCGGGTCGGTCCGCCCGCCTGCGGATGCGGTGACCAACGCCCCGCTCGAGCCGGGGGTTCAGCGCCCCCGCGATCCGATTGCCGAACAGAACGCGGCGAAGGCCGAGACGATCCTGCGCAATCAGGGCCCGAACTCCGCCTCGACCATCTGGGGCGAGCTGCGCGCCGGCGAGACGGGAACGATCTCGATCCCCGATCAGAACGCTGCGGTGCTGGTTCAGGACGGTGGCATGGACTGGCTGGCCTGGCGTGCAAAGGGTGGACCACTGCAGAAATATGGTGGCTGGGCCATGCTGGCGATTCTGGTTCTGCTGGCGCTGTTCTTCGTGATCCGGGGGCGGATCAAGATCGAACATGGCTTGGCAAACATCACCATCGAGCGTTTCAAACCGGTCGAGCGCTTCGGACACTGGCTGCTCGCAGGCTCGTTCATCGTGCTGGCGCTTTCGGGGCTCAACCTGCTCTATGGCAAGGATTACATCCTGCCGTTGGTGGGCAAGGAGGCGTTTGCCACTTTCACAATGGCTGGCAAATGGGCGCATAACAACATGGCCTGGGCCTTTATGCTTGGTCTCGCCATGGTCTTCCTGATGTGGGTTCTGCACAACATCCCCTCGCGGCTGGATCTGGTCTGGCTGGCGAAGGGAGGCGGGCTGTTCTCGAAAGATGTCCATCCCCCGGCGCGCAAGTTCAATGCCGGGCAAAAGATGATCTTCTGGGGCACGATCCTGATGGGCGCATCGATCTCGGCCTCCGGTCTGCAGTTGCTGTTCCCGGGAGAGATCCTGCTGTTCGACAAGACCTTCGCGACACTGAACGCGATGGGTGCGGCGGCGATCTGGGGTGCTCCCCTGCCGACCGGGTTGAACGCGATGCAGGAACTGCAATACGCGCAGATCTGGCACACCATCGTGGCTTTCGCGATGGTCTTCATGATCCTGGCGCACATCTATATCGGCTCCATCGGCATGCAGGGTGCGTTTGCCGCCATGGGCTCGGGTCAGGTCGACGTGAATTGGGCGAGGGAGCATCACGGCCTCTGGGTCGAGGAGGAGGATGCCAAGACCGGCTACGCGACCCCCGCAGAGTAATCTGTGCCGATGTTTCGTTGGATGATCGCGCTGATGCTGCTGGCGACCCCCATCCAGGCGGGCGAAGGCTACGCCCGGCTGAGCGGGCATGGCGGTCCTGTGAAGGGCGTCGCCGTGTCGCCCGATGGCGCCTATGCCCTGACCGCCAGTTTCGACTACTCCGTCGGCCTTTGGGATCTGAGCCAGAACCGCCTGATCCATTGGCTGGAGGGGCACGAGGCGGCGGCCAACACGGTGCTCTTCCTGCCGGACAACCGGGCGGTCAGCGCAGGCGATGACTTCGACCTGATCCTCTGGGACCTCAGCAGCGGAGAGGCGTTGCGCCGGATGGAGGGGCATCAGGGCAAGCTGATCTCGCTCAGCCTTAGCCCGGACGGGAAATGGGTCGCCTCAAGTGGCTGGGACGGCCTCGCGGCGCTTTGGCCTCTCGAAGGCGAGGACCCTATCTGGCTACGGGGTCACAAGGCGAATGTGAACGCGGCGGAGGTCGCGGCGGATGGCACGGTCTATACCGCCTCCTACGATGGCAGCATTCGCCACTGGGCGGCGGATGGCACCGCGCTGGCGACGCTTGTCAGCCATGGCTTCGGCATAAATCAGATGGTCCTAAACGAGGCGGCGGGCTGGCTGGCCTATGGTGCGGTGGATGGCACAGTGCGGGCAATTGCGCTGGACAGCCACGAACCGCTGGCCGACCTGACCGCCGACCGGAAACCCATCCTGGCGCTGGCGGCAAACGCGGACCGGACCCGTCTGGCCGTGGGCGACGGGCAGGGATACATCATGATCATCGACACCACGGATTGGTCGATTCTGCATGACTTTCACGCCGCCAAGACCGGACCGATCTGGGCCCTGGCGTGGGAGGGGGATACGAGGCTGCTGGCGGGAGGGATCTCGGACGACGCTGTGCTTTGGCCAGTGGGTGAGACCGGTGCGGTCTTCGCCGAAGGCCAGCGCGCCTTTCACCGAGATCCGGCGGAGATGTCGAATGGCGAGCGGCAATTCACCCGCAAATGCTCGATCTGCCACGATCTAACGCCAGGGACCTCGCGCCGCGCGGGGCCGACCCTGCACGGGCTTTTCGGGAGGCGTGCGGGAACAGTCGAGGGATATCTCTACTCCGACACGCTCAAGAACTCGGACATCGTCTGGGGGTCGGATACCATTGACAAGCTGTTCGACCTGGGGCCGGATCACTATACTCCGGGAACGAAAATGCCGATGCAACGCATCGCCAGGCTTGAAGATCGGCAGGATTTGATCGAATTTCTGAGGAAGAACACGGGAGAGACACAATGAAAACGATGCTGGTCGCCTTCATCTCGATCGTGGTGATCGCTGTTGTGGCCGATTTTGCGTTGAACGAGGCGGGCTTTTCAGCAGCCGAGCGTTTCAGCCTGAAAGATGTGCGGCTCTAGGCATGCCAGAACAGGCGCCACGCCGCCCTCGATACACTACTTGATCTGACACGCGTCCTCGCTGCAGAGCCTGCGGGCAGCGGCATAAGCTGCGGCCACCTTGGGCACGTAGTCGCGGGTTTCGCGGTAGGGCGGGACGCCGCCGTATTTGGCGACCGCGCCTTCGCCCGCGTTGTACCCCGCCAGCGCCAGCACAGCGTCGCCGCCGAAGTGATCCAGCAACCAGCGCAGGTAGCGCGCACCGCCCCTCACGTTCTGGGCAGGGGCCAGCGAGTTGTTGACGCCGAAACGCCGCGCCGTCTGAGGCATCAGCTGCATCAGACCCCCGGCGCCCTTGGGGCTGATCGCACCGGGATTGCCACCGGATTCGACCGCGATGACCGCGGCCAGCAGGGGCAGGGGGACCTTGCGCGCCTCCGCCTCTCGCTTCAGGATCGGACCCCATCGCCCGAGGATGCGTTTGACCCGTGCGGCCGCGTTGAAGACCGGCTTGCCACGGGCCTGAGCGGACTCGACCACCCGAACCGCCCGCTGCCAGCGGGTCGTGCCCTCGCCGGTCGCGGCGGGTGAGATCTGTTGCCAGAACCATTCCGACGAAACCGGTCCCTTATGGCGCGGTAAGCTGGGCGGCGGCGCAGGGGGCGAGGCATCCATCTGCCGTTCGCCCCGCAGTGCGCGCAGGTCCAGGCCCGCCGCATGAGACAGCGCAGGCATCAGCACCAAGCATGTCAGGACCGCAAGCAGACGCCGCATGAATCCTCCGGAATAGACGACAGATTAGCCAATCCGGGCGCGAAGGTCTGTAGCCATTCTCACATGGCTCGAAACGGGGTAAGGCTCGGCCCATGCTAGCGCTGGCGATGATCCTCGATGCAGTCTTGGGCGAGCCCGATTGGGCCTGGCGCCGGGTGCCCCATCCGGTGGTGCTGATCGGTCGCGCCATCCGCTGGGCCGAGGGGTTGCTGAACCGCGGGCCGTCGCGGCGCATGGCAGGTGCTGCGATGGTCGCGGGGCTGGTTTTGGCCATGGGCGCTATCGGTTGGGTTCTCTCGTATCCCATTGTAGAGATCGTTTTGGTCGCGATCCTGCTCGCCCAGCGCTCGTTGGTCGATCATGTCCGGGCAGTGGCGCACGCGCTGGAGGTCTCGCAGCAGGCGGGGCGCGACGCGGTTGCCCAGATCGTCGGTCGCGAGACGGCGGAGATGGAGGAAAGCGACATAGCCCGGGCAGCGATCGAATCGGCGGCGGAGAATTTTTCCGACGGGGTGGTTGCGCCGGTCTTCTGGTTCGCGGTGGCGGGCTTGCCCGGAATCCTGATCTACAAGGCGGTGAACACGGCGGATAGCATGGTCGGCTATCGCACCAAGCGCTATCGCGAGTTCGGTTGGGCCCCGGCACGGCTGGACGACGTGCTCAACTGGATCCCCGCGCGGTTGTCAGGCCTGCTGCTCGCTTGCGTTTCACTGGCGGGAGGGCGCCCGTTCGAGGTGATGGCCCGCGATGCCGGGCTGCATCGCTCACCAAATGCGGGCTGGCCGGAGGCTGCGATGGCAGGTGCCCTGAACATCGCGCTCTCTGGTCCACGGGTCTATGACGGGCGGCGCACGGATGATCCGTATGTGAATGCCGATGGGCGCAAGGATGTGCGGGTGATGGACATACATGCGGCTTGCGGCCTGCTTTGGCGGGCATGGGCGGTGCTGCTGCTCTGCGCCTGGGGGATGGGGCGGCTGTGAGGCAGAGGTCCCGGATCAAGTCCGGGACATCATTCGCTTGTTTCGGGCGCCTCAGTAAACGGCCAGCGGGGCGCCGGGGGATCCGGTGGCGCCTTTGATCGGCACCGGCGAGAAGATGTAGGCGAACTCGTAGATGCCCGCATCCGCCAGGCGCTCGCTCGCCAGGTTCTCGTGGATGAAGATGCCGTTCTTGGGGATCAACTCCTGATGCACCGGGAAGGCGAGGCCGCCGGGATTTGGCACCACCTCCACCGGCCAGGTATCGGAGCCGACGATGGCCACGCCCTTCTCGACCAGCCAGCGTGCGGCCTCCATCCCGATCCCGGGCGCGCCGGAGTTGAACTTGGCGTTGTCCTCGATCCACAGATCACCCCAGCCGGTATGGAAGATCGCAACATCGCCCTCACCCGGTGCTGCCACGCCCTGTTTTTCGAGTGCAGCTTCCATGTCGGCGACCGTGATCTCGTCACCTGCGTCCAGGTTGGCGCCGCGCACCGCGACGATGTCGAAGAGCACACCGCGGGTGAAGAAGGGTTTTACCTGCTCCATCCCAAGCTCCTTCACACCGGTCGGACCCACCACCTGCTCCTGGGTGCGTCCGCCGTAGAAAAGGTTCTGCGCGCCCCCGATCCCGATATGGGCGAGGCCGTCGAACTGGGTGCCGACCTGGCCGATCTCGGTCGCCAGAAACTCGTCCATCCAGATCACGTCGTTTTCGCCCAGCGGCCCGCCTGCCAGCCCGCCGGTGTGGCGCAGCGCAAAGGCGCGGGAGCCGAAGAGGGGCATCTCGGCCTCATAGATCCGGCCGAGCGACATTACCGTACCGGTCTTCATCAACGCGATCGCTTCCAGCGCCTTTTCCGGCGTCATCAGGTT
>JBCCDU010000128.1:0-7730 GCA_039030715.1 Pseudomonadota bacterium | reverse complement strand
CGCCCGGGCGGGGTGCACCAGGATCTCACCCCCCAGCTTTGCGACGATATCTGGCAGTGGACGGAGGAGTTCGGCCAGGTGCTGGACGATCTGGAGACGCTTCTGACCGAGAACCGGATTTTCAAACAGCGCAATGTCGACATCGCTGTGGTACCGATTGAGATGGCGCAGAAATACGCCTTCTCCGGCGTGATGGTGCGGGGCTCCGGCTGGGCCTGGGATCTGCGCCGGGCGCAGCCCTATGAATGCTATTCCGAGCTGGATTTCAAAATCCCTGTTGGCAAGAACGGCGATTGCTATGATCGCTACCTCTGCCGGATGGAGGAGATGCGAGAGAGCACCAAGATCATGCGCCAATGCCTGCAACTGATGGACAAGGTGCAGGGCGAGCCGGTGATCACCACCGATGGCAAAATGACGCCCCCAAAACGTGGCGAGATGAAACGCTCGATGGAGGCGCTGATCCATCACTTCAAGCTCTACACTGAAGGTTTCCGGGTGCCGGAGGGCGAGATTTACGCCGCTGTAGAGGCCCCCAAGGGCGAATTCGGCGTCTATCTGGTCAGTGACGGGTCGAACAAACCCTACAAGGCGAAACTCCGCGCGCCGGGTTATCCGCACCTCGCTGCAATGGACGAGATCTGCCGGGGGCATCAACTGGCGGATGTCAGTGCCATCCTCGGGTCACTAGACGTGGTTTTCGGGGAGATTGATCGGTGACACCGGACGAGGCATCGGAAATCGGCTTCAAGATTGGCCAAATTTTGGCCTTCACCTCTGCCCTAATAGGACCGCTGATCGCAGCGATTACAGCGCGTCTTTTTATCCATCGGGTGCCAGGTGTGCTGATTGGAACACTAGCGGGCATGATGTTGCCACTTGTACCGATGCTTCTGTTAATGTTTGCGGTTTGACAAAATGCAAAGACGTCTCCATCACAAACAACCCGAAAGCTTCTCCTTCACCCCAGCGAATGCGCGATGGGCGGCTGAGCAAATCAAGAAGTATCCAGAGGGGCGGCAGGCCTCGGCTGTGATTCCGCTTCTGTGGCGGGCGCAGGAGCAGGAAGGGTGGGTGTCGCGCCCTGCGATCGAGCAAGTTGCGCGGATGCTCGACATGGCCTCGATCCGGGTGCTGGAGGTGGCGACGTTCTATTTCATGTTCCAGCTTCAGCCCGTTGGCACGGCGGCGCATATTCAGATTTGCGGCACTACTTCCTGCATGATTTGCGGCGCGGAGGATCTGGTCGCCGTCTGCAAGCAAAAGATCGCACCCAATCCCCACCAACTCAGCGAAGACGGCAAGCTGAGCTGGGAGGAGGTGGAATGCCTCGGCGCCTGCTCGAACGCTCCGATGGCACAGATCGGCAAGGATTACTACGAGGACCTGACCGCGAAAAAATTCGGCGAGATGATCGATGAATTTCGCGCAGGCAAGGTGCCGACGCCGGGTCCGCAGAACGGGCGATGGGCTTCGGAACCCGTAACCGGCCTCACCAGTCTGAAAGGCGAAGCGGCGGAAAGCGCCAATGCCTCGATCTATCTTGCGACTGAACTGGGCGAGACGGTCAAACGGATCGATGGGACGGAGCGCACGGCCTCGGACCTGATCGGCGCGAGACAGGGTGCAGCCGCGCGCAAGGCGGCGCCCGCACCAGAGGCCGAGGCCGAAGTGGCGAAGCCAACCCCCTCCGGCCAAGAGGCTATGGAACTGCATGCCGAGGAGACGATTGCGCGCCCGGCGGGCGATGCCACGACCGCCGAAGACGCCGCGCCCGTGGCCGAGGATAAACCGACATTGCTGCAAACCGCCCGCGACGGTCAGCCTGATGATCTGAAACGCATCAAGGGCGTCGGGCCGAAGCTGGAGGGCGTGCTCAACGACATGGGCATCTGGCATTTCGATCAGATCGCAGCCTGGACACCGGCGGAGGTCGCCTGGGTCGATACGCGCCTGAAGTTCAAGGGCCGGATCGAGCGGGACGATTGGATCGCTCAGGCCACCGAACTCGCGAAGGAGAAGGGCGATGCTTGACGACAAGGACCGCATCTTCACCAATCTCTATGGCCGGTTCGACCGCAGCCTGAAGGGCGCGCAAAGCCGCGGGCATTGGGATGGTACGGCGGATCTGATCGCGCGCGGGCGCGACACCATCGTGCAGCAGATGAAGGATAGCGGCCTGCGCGGGCGCGGTGGGGCAGGGTTCCCGACGGGACTGAAGTGGTCCTTCATGCCGAAGGAAAGCGACGGACGCCCGGCCTATCTGGTGGTCAATGCGGACGAATCCGAACCCGGCACCTGCAAGGACCGCGAGATCATGCGCCACGACCCGCATACGCTGATCGAGGGTTGTCTGATCGCAAGCTTCGCGATGGGCGCGCATGCCTGCTATATCTATCTGCGCGGCGAATATATCCGCGAGCGCGAGGCGCTGCAGGCCGCCATCGACGAATGCTATGATGCGGGACTTGTCGGCAAGGATGCCGCGAAATCCGGCTGGGACTTCGACGTCTACCTGCATCATGGCGCGGGCGCCTACATCTGCGGTGAGGAGACGGCGCTGATCGAGAGCCTGGAGGGCAAGAAGGGCATGCCGCGCCTGAAGCCGCCCTTCCCGGCGGGTGTTGGCCTTTATGGCTGCCCGACCACGGTGAACAATGTCGAGAGCATCGCGGTGGTGCCAACCATCCTGCGCCGCGGCCCGGAATGGTTCGCCAGCTTTGGCCGCCCGAACAATGTGGGCACCAAGATCTTTGCGATTTCCGGTCATGTTAACGCCCCTTGCGTGGTCGAGGAGGAAATGTCGATCACCCTGCGTGAACTGCTGGACACCCATTGCGGCGGCGTGCGTGGCGGATGGGAGAACCTGAAAGCGGTGATCCCCGGTGGTTCCTCGGTGCCGCTGCTGCCGGCGCAGATCTGCGATGATGCGATCATGGATTTCGATTGGCTGCGCGACCAGAAATCGGGTCTTGGCACGGCAGCGGTAATTGTGATGGATCAGAGCACGGATGTGATCAAGGCGATCTGGCGGCTGTCGAAATTCTACAAACATGAAAGCTGCGGTCAGTGTACACCCTGCCGCGAAGGCACCGGCTGGATGATGCGGGTGATGGACCGGCTGGTGACCGGCGATGCGGAGCCGGAGGAGATCGACATGCTGTTGGATGTGACCAAGCAGGTCGAGGGCCATACGATCTGCGCGCTGGGCGATGCGGCGGCCTGGCCGATCCAAGGGCTGATCCGCCATTTCCGCGACGAGATTGAAGACCGGATCAAGGCGAAGCGCACGGGGCGGATGAGCGCGGTGGCGGCGGAGTGAGCATGACATCTGAAGATCAGCATCGTGGCCTGCCGCTTGGGGCTCTGCCAAGGCGTGCGCCCTGCGCGCTGGTGGCGCTGGCGCTGTTGGGGGGCTGCTCGCTGTTCGGCGGCGGCGACAGCGCCGAAACCGCTGTGTCATCCGTGCCGGAGGTCGAGGCGGAGCGGCATGGCGACAGGCGCTTTCTTGTCCGATACGGTCCGGCGCAGTATTTCGTCGACGTGCGCTACATCAACCTGATCAATGAATCCGTGATCGCCGTGCGCAACCGTGGAAATGACGAAGGCCGCGACCTGATCACTGTACCAGCGACAGTGGCGCTTCCGCAGGATGAGCCGTTTGCGTCCTCCGCGCAGGAACCGGTGGCGCTGGCCATCGCGAACCACATTCGTAACACGGCGAAAATCTGCAACAGCGGAAAGCAGATGGCCTTGCGGCGGAACGACGAGGGCGAGGCGAAGATCACCTACCGCTCCAGCCGTGGCGCCTGGGTGATATTCGCGGCCTGTCCCGGGGAGGCGACGTGATGAGATATGCAGTCGCCTTCGTGGTTCTTCTGGCCGCTTGTGGCGGCGGGGATGGAGATATCAAGCTGCGGACAGTGGAAGTCGTGGGCGGCCAGCAGCGCTATGCCGTGGACTTCATCGATCAGGGTGGTGGCGTTCGGCATATCGTCGTGAACTCGCTCGGCTATCGCAGCATCGACCGCTCCGAGGGAGCGCTGGCTTATCGCATCGCCTCGCAGGCCGCGGACACGATCCAATGCGCGAACGGGCGCGGGGTGAACGTGCTGCCCGAGACGGCGATTTTCCAGGAAAGCGACCGCAGCCAAGGCGCACTCAGTCGGGGCGGGGCGATCTGGCAGTTCAAAGGCAGGTGTGGGGCATGAGCGATCTGCGCAAAGTCATCATCGATGGGATCGAGGTCGAGGCGGATGCCAACTTGACGCTGATCCAGGCCTGCGAGCAGGCGGGGATCGAGATCCCACGCTTTTGCTATCACGAGCGCCTGTCGATTGCGGGCAACTGCCGGATGTGCCTGGTCGAACCGGTGGGCGCGCCGAAGCCCGCGGCCTCCTGCCATTTGATGGTGCGCGACCTGCGGCCTGGGCCGGAGGGGCAACCGCCCGAGGTGCGCACTAATTCGCCCATGGTCAAGAAGGCCCGCGAAGGGGTAATGGAGTTCCTGCTGATCAACCACCCGCTGGATTGCCCGATCTGCGACCAGGGTGGCGAGTGCGATTTGCAAGATCAGGCAATGGCTTACGGCGTCGATTTCAGCCGGTTCCGCGAGGCGAAGCGCGCCGCGGTTGACCTGGAACTCGGGCCCCTGGTCGAGACCCATATGACCCGCTGCATCTCCTGCACACGCTGCGTGCGCTTCATCACCGAGGTTGCGGGCGTGGCCGAGCTTGGTCAATGCGGGCGGGGCGAAGACAGCGAGATCACCAATTACCTGGGCGCGATCCTTGAGAGCGAGATGCAGGGCAATATCGTAGACCTCTGCCCTGTCGGCGCCCTGACGAACAAACCCTATGCCTTCACCGCCCGACCGTGGGAACTGACCAAGACGCAATCGGTCGATGTAATGGACGCGCTCGGCTCGAACATTCGGGTGGATACGCGCGGGCGCGAGGTAATGCGGATATTGCCGAGGAACCACGACGGTGTGAACGAGGAATGGTTGGCGGATCGTTCGCGCTATATCTGGGATGGGCTGCGCCGCCAGCGGCTGGATCGGCCCTATATCCGTGTCGATGGTAAACTGAAACCGGCGAGCTGGGGCGGAGCCTTTGGCGCCATCGCGGAAAAGACCAAAGCTGCGGGCGACAGCATCGCGGCGATAGCGGGCGATTTAGCCCCGGTGGAGGCAATGTTTGCGCTGAAGACGCTTCTGGCCTCGCTCGGCTCGGACCGGGTTGAATGTCGTCAGGACGGTGCGCAGCTGCCTATCGGCAATCGCTCGGCCTATGTCGGTACTGCGCGGGTGGAGGAGATCGACACCGCCGATGGCATATTGTTGATCGGCGCCAATCCACGCAACGAAGCGCCGGTGCTCAACAGCCGCATCCGCAAGGCATGGATGGCGGGTGCGGAGGTGGCGATGATCGGTGAGGGCGTGGACCTCACCTTTCCCGTTCACCATATCGGCGCCGGCCCGGAGGCATTGACCGGTGAGAGCCGCGCCAATCTGCTGAGCAACATGGCGGGTATGACCTCGAAGATCGTGATCGTGGGGCAGGGCGCGTTGGCCCGGCCCGATGGCGAAGCGGTGCTGGCCCATGCCATGGCGTTGGCGGAAGAAGGCGATGCGAAACTTTTGGTTCTGCATACCGCAGCGGCGCGGGTGGGTGGCCTGGATATCGGCTTTGCCCATCAGGACGGCCTTGCCTGTCTGGACGGTGCGGAGGTGATCTGGAATCTGGGCGCCGATGAATGCGAGATCCCGTCGAGCGCTTTCGTAATCTATCAGGGCCATCACGGCGATCGGGGCGCGCATCGCGCCGACGTGATCCTGCCGGGGGCGGCCTACACCGAGCAGCCGGGCCTCTTCGTGAACACCGAGGGGCGGGTTCAGATGGCCTATCGCGCGGGCTTCCCTCCCGGCGAGGCGAAGGAGGACTGGGCAATCCTGCGCGCGGTGTCCGCCGAGATAGGCCAGACCCTGCCGTTCAACTCGCTCGACGCCTTGCGCGCGCAGCTTTTCGAGGCGCATCCCCATCTGGCAGCCGTCGATCAGATACCCGAGAGCACCTGGCAGCCTCTGCCATCGGCGGACATGGACAGCGCATCCTTCACGCAGGCGCTGGGCGACCACTACCTGACCAATCCGATTGCACGGGCCAGCCAGATGATGGCCGAGATGTCGAAACTGGCGCAGGAACGCACGCAACCTATGGCGGCGGAGTAGCAGATGCGTCCTTTGCGCCCGTTTTTGCTTTCGCCAGTGCCCTCGTTGAGGTTGTCAGCGAAAACTGCGACTGCTCGGATTATCAGAGCATTAATCGCAATGGGCGCAGTGATGGTGGTTACCGCTTGCGGCCCAAGTGAAGCAGCGCAACGCTTCTCGCGAGATAACAGGATCACTTCGGTTTCAGTACCTCACACAGGCGCCTTCGACTGGGATGCGTTGAACTGCGCGGCCTATGCTAAAGCTACGGAGATGGGTCTCGGCTTTTTCGCGCATGCGGATATCGTAATGGCGGCCCCTGGTGGATATGGGCCATCGCCGTCTGTCTTGACCAACGCCCAGGGCGATCGCAGGGTTTTCGCGATGTATGGTTTCTACGAGTCGGAAGACCAATGGCGTGCGGTAAAGGACTCGCGTATTGATCCGCTGGTGGCCGTCGCGGAAAAGGCTGACGTTTGTCGCGCATCCACTTCCAGCACAGATTTTCGTTTGATAGAGGCGGATTAGATGGCGGAGTTCTTTGACACCGGTCTCGGCACCTTCATCATCATCCTGGCGCAATGCCTGGCGGTGACGGTCTCGATTCTTGTCAGCCTGGCCTTTCTGCTGCTGGTCGACCGCAAGGTCTGGGCGGCGGTGCAGTTGCGCCGGGGGCCCAACGTGGTCGGACCTTTCGGGCTCTTCCAGTCCTTCGCCGATTTCGGGAAATTCGTGCTGAAGGAGATCGTGATCCCCGCCGGCGCGGACAAGGTTGTCTTCCTGCTGGCACCGCTGATCACCTTCATTCTGGCGGTGATCGCCTGGGCGGTGATCCCCTTTGCAGCCCACGATCTGGGCGGCGAGGACGAACGGATCTGGGTGATTTCGGACCTCAATGTCGGCGTGCTCTATATCTTCGCTATTTCGTCGCTTGGGGTTTACGGCATCATCATGGGGGGCTGGGCGTCGAACTCGAAATACCCGTTCCTCGGCGGACTGCGCTCGGCGGCGCAGATGGTGTCCTACGAAGTGTCGATCGGCCTGATCATCATCGGCGTGCTGATCTCGACCGGATCGCTCAATCTCAGCGACATCGTCCGGGCGCAGGACGGGCGCTATGGCTTCTTCTCGTGGTACTGGGTGCCGCATCTGCCGATGGTCGTGCTGTTCTTCGTCAGCGCACTGGCCGAGACGAACCGCCCGCCCTTCGATCTGCCCGAAGCGGAGTCGGAGCTCGTCGCCGGTTATCAGGTCGAATATTCCTCGACGCCGTATCTGCTCTTCATGATCGGCGAGTACATGAACATCGTTCTGATGTGCGCGATGACCACGATCCTGTTCTTCGGCGGCTGGCTCTCGCCCTTCGGATTCCTGCCGGACGGCGTGTTCTGGATGGTCCTCAAGATGGTCGCGGTGTTCTTCATGTTCGCCATGGTGAAGGCGATCGTGCCGCGCTACCGCTATGACCAGCTGATGCGCCTCGGCTGGAAGGTGTTCCTGCCGATGTCGCTCGGCTGGG
>JBCCDU010000127.1:0-7765 GCA_039030715.1 Pseudomonadota bacterium | reverse complement strand
GCCCCCCCCCACCCGATTTGTTTTTTGGGGCCCGGTTTTTGTGGGGGGCCTTTATCAACACCCCTGGTCAATGTGGCCCGTTATAATGCCCGGGACAGCACAGCCCTTCATGCAACGCTGGCGCCCCATCCAAAGCCTCTCGCTAGCGGATGTAGAATGCCCGGAAGTCGTTGACGTTGGTCATGGTCGGGCCAGTGATCAACTGATCGCCGAGGGCCTCGAAAAATCCGTGCCCGTTGTTGTTGGCGAGTTCCGCATGGGGATCGATCCCGGCCGCGCGGGCGCGGGCCAGCGTATCGGGGGTGACGATGCCGCCCGCTACCTCCTCCGCCCCGTCGACGCCGTCCGTATCGCCCATCAGCGCCCAGATCTCGCGGCCCTGAAGCTGGATCGCGGCCGCGAGCAGGCACTCCACATTCCGCCCGCCGCGCCCGTCGCCGCGCAGCGTAACCGTGGTTTCGCCACCCGACAGCAGCACGCAGGGTCGCGCAACTGGCTGGTTATGGCTCAGCGCCTGCTGGGCGACCCCGGCCAGCGCGATGCCAACCTGGCTCGCTTCGCCCTCGATGCTGTCGCCCAGGATCAACGGGGTAACGCCAGCCGCTTGGGCCGCCGCCGCCGCCGCTTCTAGCGAGATCTGCGGGGCCGAGATAATCACGTTCGCCGACCTGGCCAGACGGGGGTCGTCCGGCGTCGGGCAGCCCTCGGTCTGGGCCAGATGAAGCGCGCAGCTTTCGGGCAGTTGGATCCCATAGCGCTGTATAATCGCGCGGGCATCGGCGGGGGTTGTCGCCTCGCCCACCGTAGGGCCAGAGGCAATTACCGAGGGATCGTCCCCCGGCACGTCCGAAATCATCAGGCTGACCAGCCGCGCCGGGTGGCATGCTGCCGCCAGCCGTCCGCCTTTGATGCGGCTGAGTTGCTTTCGAACGGTATTCATTTCGATGATGTTGGCGCCACAGGACAGAAGCTGCCGGTTTACCTCCTGCTTCTCGGCCAGAGTGATCTCCCCCGCCGGCAGGGGCATCAGGGCCGACCCGCCGCCGGAGATCAGGGCAATCACCAGATCTTCCTCGGTCAGGTCCTGCACCACATTCATCATACGCTCGGCGGCGATCCGTCCGGCCTCGTCCGGCACTGGATGCGCGGCCTCGGCGATCTCGATATGTTTGCAGGGCCGGGCATAGCCATAGCGCGTGATCACCAGGCCCGAGAGCGGGCCATCCCAGACGCTCTCCAGCGCTTCGGCCATGCGGGCGGAGGCTTTGCCCGCACCGATCACGATGGTGCGTCCGCTGGGCTTCGCGGGCAAATGGGTGGGCACCGCCTTCATCGGGTCGGCGGCGGCGACGGCGGCATCGAAAAGCTGGCGGAGAAAGGCGCGGGGATCGGTCATGCCCCGTCTTTGCCATCCCCCTCCGTGCTTGTCCATGGATCCGGAGCATCCGGAGTCCAGGGATGCTCGCCCTGGGTCTGAACGCGTGGGCGCACCGGGCGGCCCTCGCGCCAGGCGACGAAAATTCCGGCCAATGCGATCAGGGCGATCCCCAGGAAGGTCATCGCATCCGGAACATGGTGCCAGATCAGAAACTCCAGTGCCGGGATCATGGCGAGGTAACTGTATTCGAAAGGCGCGATGCGGCTGGCGTCTTCAGCCTGGTAGGCGCGGACGATGGCCAGAACGCCGATCAGATGGGTCGCGGCGGTCAGCAGGATCAGCGCGACTGACAGCGCAGAGGGCTCGCCCCAGCCGGACGCCAGAAACCGCCACTCCGCCACGAAGTCCGGGTCAAAGGACAAGAGCGGCACAACCATGACCCCGATCATGCCGATATTCGCGTAGACCAGATTGTGTACCAGGCTGAGGGCAAAATTCGCCTCCTCCTTGCAGCGCCACCGGGTCAGGACCGTGCCGACGGCATAGCAGAAAGCCGCCGCCAGGGGCAGCAGGGCCGCAATCTGCAATTCTCCCCCCGGCCGGACGATGACAACCACCCCTGCAAAACCGACGAGCACGGCCATGATGCGGCGCGGGCCGATGGGCTCTCCCAACACCAGCGCGGCCATCAGGGTGATCATCAACGGCCCGGTGAAGAAGGTCGCCGCAGCCGTCGTCACCGGCAGAAACGGCAGCGAGGCGTAGAAGCAGAGATACGCGCCACACATGAAAATCGCGCGTAGCATTGGCCAGCCCCAGCGTTTGGGCACCAGCGCCGCCCCCTGGCGCAGCACGGCGGCCGCCACCACCATCAGCCCCAGAGTGGCTATGGAGCGAACCATCATCAACTGCCAGAGCGAGATTTCCGGCGACACCAGTTTCACTGCGATGTCTTGCAGCGCGAAAGCCGCCATCGCAATAAGGACCAGTGCAGGCGGGCCAAAGGACACGCGTGCCGTAGGTTGCACAGACAGGGTCATCTATTGACGCTGCATCCACGCACCTGTTCTGTCGACCTGCCGGGCGGCATGCCGTGTCGGATTCAAACCAATCGAGGAAAAACCATGGACAATATGTTCGAGACTGGCCTCGCCCAGCGCAAGGCGACCCTGGGGGCTGAGTATGTCGAAAAGAACCTGGCCGCCGCCGATGACTTCACCCGGCCGTTTCAGGAGGCGATGACCGCCTGGTGCTGGGGCTTCGGCTGGGGCGACGAGGCGATTGAGCCGAAAACGCGCAGCATGATGAACCTGGCGATGATCGGCGCGCTCGGCAAAATGCATGAATGGGAGATCCACTGCCGCGGCGCGCTGAACAACGGTGTCTCGAAGGAGGAGATCCGCGCCATCATCCACGTCGTCGGCATCTATTGCGGCGTGCCCCAGTCGCTGGAGTGCTTCCGGGTGGCGCGCAAGGTGCTGGAGGAAGCGGGCGAGCTCTGATCGCGCTCAGGCGATCAGCAGATCCGTCTCCATATCCAGATCGGCGATGGCAACCCCGCGCAGCAAAAGCGAGTTGCCGCTGTCGAAGGTAATCAGGGCCCCGGCGTTCAGATCGCGGATATCGGTGATCGCGAGGCCCTGAAGCATGATCACATCCTCGCCCGCAGCGAAATCGTTAATCTGATCGCGCGAGCCCGCGCCGTCTGCGGCGAAGAGGAACGTATCCGATCCGTCGCCACCGGTCAGCCTGTCCATGCCCGCGCCGCCATCCAGAATGTCGTCGCCATCCTTGCCGCTGAGATTGTCGCGGCCTTCCAGCCCTTCCAGCCGGTTGTCGCCTGCATCCCCGATAATCCGGTTGGCAGAGGCATTGCCGGTGCCCGACAGATCGGCCAACGCATCGCGTAGGATCAGGTTTTCGACATTGGCGCCCAGCACATAATCGATTGTGGCATTGACCTGATCGATGCCTTCGCCTGCAAGCTCCTCGATTACGTCGCCCGCATTGTCGACTGTGTAGCGGTCGTTATCCGCTCCGCCCCGCATCACGTCCGCCCCGGCGCCACCGTTGAGCTGATCCCGCTCGGCCCCGCCGACCAGCAGATCGTCGCCGTCCTTGCCGGAGAGGACATCGCGTCCCTCGCCGCCATCCAGCGTGTTGGCACCGTTGTTTCCCGTAATCCGGTTGGCAAGCGCGTTGCCGGTGCCGTCGATATCCGAGGTACCGGACAGGGTCAGCCGCTCGAAATTGTCGCCCAGCGTGAACGAGATCTGACTGTTGACGGTGTCCTGGCCCTGTCCCGCCAACTCGACAAGAACATCGCCTACCTCGTTGACGAAGTAGAGGTCGTTGCCCAGCCCGCCGATCATCTGATCCGCGCCCAACCCGCCCATCAGGCGATCATTCCCTGCAGCCCCGATCAGGATATCGCCGCCGCCGCGCCCCTCCAGCCGGTCATTCCCGTCCAGTCCCATCAGGCGTTCATCGGCGTCGGTGCCGCGCAGGCGGTCATTGCCCTCGCTGCCCAGCAGCTCCTGCAGATCATCCACCGGTGGCGGCAGCAGGCTCTCAACCAGATTGGCGACGTTGAGGCGCCCACCGGTGGTCACCAGACCATCCAGCGCCGCGACTTCATCGACGGTATCAAGAATGGCCGCTTTCAGCTCGGCAACTGTCAGGTCCGGAACCAGCGCCAGGGCCAGCGCCGCCGCCGCCGCGACATGGGGTGCCGCCATCGAGGTGCCGCTGAGAAACGCATAGTCCCCGTTCAGATGCGTGCTGAGTGTCTGAAATCCAGGCGCCGCCAGATCGATTGTCGTCGCGCCAAAATTCGAGAAGCCGGCCAGCGTGTCGTCCAGCGTCGTCGCCGCCACCCCGATCACGTTTTCGAGGTCATAGACGGTCTGCCCGGTCAGGAGGTCCTGATCCTCACCCTTGTTGCCTGCCGAGGTGACGAAGAGATGGCCGAGCGCACCCGCCGCTTCGATCACCGGAAACGCGAACTGGCCAATCGGGCTGTAGCTGTTGTTGGACACCCTTGCGCCGTTTGCGGCGGCGTATTCAATGGCCTCGAGGATCGCGAAACCGCTGAGAAAGTCCGAGTCATCCGCGTTGACCCTCAGCACCATGATCTCGGCATCATAGGCGAGGCCGGTGATACCGATGCCATTGTTTCCTTCGGCCGCGATGATGCCCGCCACATGGGTGCCGTGGCCGCGCGTGTCGCTGGGGTCGTTGTCGGTGTCGTCGAGGACCGAGATCTCTGCCCCGCCGAAATCGAAGCCGTGGATGTCGTCGATGTAACCGTTGCCGTCATCGTCGATCCCGTTACCGGCGATCTCCCCGGGATTGATCCACAGATTGTCGTTCAGGTCGGGATGGTCGAGGTCGATGCCCGTGTCGATGACCGCGACCACCACCCCTTCGCCGGTCGAATGCGCCCAGGCCTGGCTGGCATCCACATCGGTATCCACGACAGTAAAGCTTTGCAGGAAACCTTGCAGTCCGGGGTCGCCGAAATCCGGGATGATGCCGGTATTCTCCAACCCCCATTGCAGGTTGAAATCCGGATCATTCGGCGTCACCGGCGCGCCGAGCGCGGTATTCGCCGCCTGATAATGCGGGTCTGCGATCGCAACCAGGGGATTGTTCGCCAAAAGCTGCAAGACCGCGTCGAGATCCGTGCCCTCCAGCAGGCGCAATCGCTCGATCCCCAGCAACGCCGTGACCCCCAGTGTCTGGGCCCCCAGCGAGGCTTTTAGCGCATCGATGTCTTGCTGATCTGCATCTGGTTGAAACTGGACGAGAATTTCGTCACTAACGTGAGCGCGGCCCAAATCGTACCGGGCCGCGGCACCTGACTGTGCCATCATCACGGGCACCCCTTCCCCTAAGCAAACGCCAAAATCACTTTCGCAAGCAAGTCATTGGACCATCCGGTCGGGGTTTTCGTCAATCTTTTAGAAACTTTTATGTGTTGAGTGCAAAAAACGATCGCAGCGATTCTGTGACCTGATCCGGCAGCTCTTCCGGCATGTAGTGGCCGCAATCCAGTGCTTGCCCCCGGACATCCGCAGCCCTCAGCCGCCATAGCGCGAGGCAATCGAAACAGGCTTCGATCTTGCCCCGTTTGCCCCAAAGTGCCAGCAGCGGCATGGGCAGGCGCGCCTCGCCATCCTCCTCGTCGTGTCGGATATCGATATGTGCCGCGGCCCGGTAATCGTCGCAGGAGGCCCGGCGCATCTCCGGATCGCGGAAGGCTTCCAGATATTCCTCCAGCGCCGCGCCGAAGATCTCCAGTCCGCCGCCGGATTGCGCGCCGCATTTCAGGCGCCAGAGCGCGTCCGGGTCTGCTCCCATCATCAGCTCTGGCAGCGGGCTGGGTTTGATCATCAGAAACCAGTGCCAGTAGCCGCGTGCGAAGGCATCGGTGGTGTTCGCATACATCTCGCGGGTCGGTGCGATTTCGACGACGGCGATCTTGCGCACCCGGTCTTGCCAGTCCATCGCCAGGCGATGCGCCACGCGTCCACCCCGATCATGGCCGCAGAGGAAGAAATTCTCGTGCCCCAGCGCCTCCATCACCTCTACCTGATCGCGGGCCATCTCGCGCTTGGAGTAGTTGATGTGGTCTTGCCCGGCGGGCGGCTTGGATGAGAAGCCGTAGCCGCGCAGATCCGTGCAAACCACGGTGAAATCGCGGGCCAGAACTGGTGCCATGTGCCGCCAGATTGCCAGAGTCTGCGGATTGCCATGCAGCAGCAGAAGTGGCGGCCCGGACCCGCCATGGGCCACGCGGATCCGCGCTCCGGAGGTCTCGATTTCCTGAAAGGCGAACCCGTCGAAGCCCGCCGAGATACGTGTCAAATCCGGTCGCCCACCGCGCGGCAGGTCGTGTTCAGCCCGCCTGTCTGGCTCCACTGGACGACTTTTCCCTCGCCCTTCAGGTCGTAGCCTTCATTGCGATAGTGATAGCCGGTCTCGGAGGGTTGCAGGTAGAGCACTTCCTGCCCGATCCCGATCACAGCGACTGTGGCCGTGCCTCCACGCTCGAAGAAAACAACCGAGATAGCGGGGCCTTCGTCGCATTTGTAGCTGATGGAGACAGGCGATTGCGGCGGCTCGATCACCGCAACGCGACTCAACCCTTCGTTAAATTCTTGCTGGCATCCCGCGAGGGCTAGGAGGGCGAGGGGGGCAAGCGCGCGCATCGGAAAGTCCTTCTTCATTCGTTCTCGCCCATCATCATAGCACAGGCCCCGATCAGCGAGAACCTCCCAGCGCAAGCGCCTCCAAGGCGCTCAGATATCCAGGTTTTCGACGCTCAGCGCGTTTTCCTGGATGAACTGGCGGCGCGGCTCGACCACATCGCCCATCAGCTTGGTGAAGATCTCATCCGCCTCGGCCATATGGTCGATTCTGACCTGCAGCAGGGTGCGGGCATCTGGGTCCAGCGTGGTTTCCCACAACTGATCTGCGTTCATCTCTCCCAGACCCTTGTAGCGTTGCAGGGTCAGGCCCTTCTCCCCCTCGGCCATCACCAGGTCGAGCAGTTCGGAGGGCGCGCGGACTGGATATTCCCGATCCTTGCGCACCAGGGTCGCGGGCTGACCATAGGTTTCCACGAGGTTTTCGCTCAATCCGGCCATGGCGCGGGCCTCGGCAGAACGGAGCGCGAAGGCGTCCACGGTACGCGTCTCGGCCACGCCGCGTAGGACGCGGGTGAAGCGTACGCCGCCATCGGCGGTAATGTCGCCCTGCCAACCGCGTTCGGTCTCGGGCGCGATGCTGTCGAGGCGCAAGGCCACGGCACCGGCCTTTTCGGCCGTCATCTCGCCGCCCATCGCACCTTCAATCGCCATCTGCTCAAGCACAAAGCGGGGATATTGCGTCGGGAACGCCGCCAGCACCTGGCGCACACGCCTCGCCTCGTCCACTAGACGGGTCAGATCGGCGCCGACGATCTGCGCGCCCGAGCCGAGGCGCAGCATCGTATCCTCGGTCCCCTCGCCGATCAGATAATCCTCCAACTCGCGCTCGTCCTTGCAATAGCGCGAGGATTTCCCGCGCCCGACCTTATAGAGCGGGGGTTGCGCGATATAGAGATACCCACCCTCGATCAACTCCGGCATCTGGCGATAGAAGAAAGTCAGCAGGAGCGTCCGGATATGCGCGCCGTCCACATCGGCATCGGTCATCAGGATGATCTTGTGATAGCGCAGCTTCGAGATATCGAACTCATCCCGCCCGATGCCGGTCCCCAGCGCCATGACCAGATTGCCGATCTCCTGGTAGGCGCTGCCGTCGACCCAGTGGTAGGCGCGCGGCAGTGGCGATGCGCAAGCCGCCTGATCGAACTCGAAGGCGCCTTCGGCCTCACCGCGT
>JBCCDU010000126.1:0-7940 GCA_039030715.1 Pseudomonadota bacterium | reverse complement strand
GCCCTAAACCGGGAAACGAGGGTGGCTGGTGCCCCTCCGGTGGCGCGAATCACACGGGCTCGACCGCCCCTGCGCTTGCGCTCACCGGTCGTTCACGACCCAGGATATCCGTCCGGCTCATCGCGCCCGCCGCCGCCCCCGCCAGGGGCGACCCACTGGTCGGTGCGAGCAGATCCAGACCCCCCGCCGTGGCGACGAAGCTGGCATTCGAGCCGTCATTCGCAACATCATAGGTCATATGATCGGCAGGCGTGGGATGGGCCGGTGCCGCCAGGCGTGGCCCCTGGCTCATCCATGGCGCAATGGCGAGCGCGACGTCATGGGCGCCCAGATCGTCCCGCGGGGCGATGCCGTTCGGGCGGTATATGACATTGTCCCGCGCCTCCACACTGCCGATGAAGTTGCCGTCGAACCCCGTCTGCGCCGGATCGCCGAAATCAACGACGCCCCGGGCCTGGGTCGCCGCGCGCCGCTCGATCACCATGTTGCCGATCATGCGGATGGGCGCGGTCGCATTGCCCTGTGACGGGAGGCCGGCCTGCGTCTCTCGACCAAGTTCCGGGTTGAACGCGACCGCCATGTCGCGCCGGTCATTGGCTTCAACGACCCCCGTCCAGCTGTTGTCTGAGAAGACCAGATTGGCCGTGGCGACATCGGGCAGGATCAGAGCGTTCTCGATCACGGAGACGCCGCCATAGGCGACCTTGATGCCCCCGACGGTGGCCCATCCACCAAGCATGATATTGTGCTTTATCAACGCGTTGAGGGGGGCGGGCACACGGTTGGGGCCGCCCGGATTATTGAAGCCTGCAATGCTGATGGTGATGTGGTCACTGCAGCCTTCCGTCATGTTGTAGGCACAGATGATCTGGGGCGGGACATTGCCGGTATTCTGCGCAGCATTGACCATCAGGCGAAAGGCGGGCTGCGCGCCCAGAATGCCCCAGGCCTGGCGCGAGACGAAATCATTCTGGACGCAGTAGATCCGGTATCCCGAGGAGGCCCGGAACGGCCCATGTGCATTATAGGCCCCTTTGCCCTGCAAGCCGAAATTGGAGGCCGCATTCGGATGCGTCCGCGTCCGACACCCGATCACCGAGACGCGCGCGCCCCAATTGTCGTCCTGGGTCAGGATACCGTAATCGCGGAAGGCGCCGAGCTCGCAATCCCATAAGGTCAGCGATGTGTCGGTTGTGTTGCTCTGATCCCGGTTCGGCGTGTTGCGGAAATTCGTATCATTGCCATCGGCCTCGCAGTTCACGGCAAGGATATGCCCCGGCCCGCGCACTTCGACGCCGATATAGGTCGCGCCTGGCGTGGCGCGTCGCTGGTTTACGACATCCCAATGGCCGCGCAGCTTGATATTGTGGAAGGTGGCCGAAAGCTGCCCGGCGCCATTGGCCGTGCGGAAGATCCCGCGCTGTCGGGACATTGTGTAGGAATGCAGAAGCTCGGCCCGGGCCGTGCCCGGCCCCCAGGCCCCGATATAATGGTTGCGCCCGCCCGCAAGCGAGATTGAAGCCTGCGCGCTGTCGTCCACTTCCCAGAACTCGCCGCGCTTGAAGAACAGGGCCCGGGCGGGGCCGCTATTGATGAAATCGCTTGGGAGGCCGCTATCGGCCAGCCGGTCCATGGCCATGACCCGTGCGCCTGCGGGGATGCCGTCGAAGCTCTCGCCGGGTTTGCCGATATACATCCGTTGGGCGGGGGGCACCACATCGTCGATATCGGCGATGGTCAGGCTGATCGTCTTGCGCGCGACGATAACCGCCGTCTGGGTGCCATCGGCATAGGAGGTCCGGTAGGCGGTGCAGGTGACCTGCTTTTCACCGGAGGTCTCGAAAACCGTGGTGGCATGTTTGCCATGGCCGAAATTCTTGGCCTGCAACGGGCCTGGCAGGCGACCCAGTTTCGAAAACGTGCCCGTATGCCCGAAATCCCAGACAAATTCGAGCTCGTGAAACTGCGGGTCATAGACCGTGTAGAGCGCGTTCGGATTGGGCGTGCCGTCCCGGTTGACGCCGTTCTGCAGCGGCGCGAGACCGGTTGCGCTTTTCACGTCGGCCTCGAAATGCACGGCTTCGGGGGCGAACAGGGCGCCGGACGCACGCAGCACGGCGATGTCCATTTCCCCGATATCGCCCTCTACCGGTTGCCGCCAGGCGGAAATCGTAAGCGGTCCTTTGGTAATCGTATCGTTCCTGGCTATCAGTGTGACGGTGCTCTGGTTCGCGAAGCCTGTGAAGCGGATCTTGCTCATGAATTATCCACCTGAATGCTGTCGATATCAATGTAAGTCGCGCCCGCGGCCGTCTTCTGACGCTGGTGCAGGGCCACGCGATTGCCGGTCGTGATCGTCGTCTGTGGCGTCACGCCTGTCGGTGTGCCGTTCACCTGGACAGACAGGGTTGTGCCGATGACTTCCGCCCGGATAACGTCGCCCGGAACCAGGGCCGATCCCTTGCCGCCCAGACCGCCGGCAATATTGCCGCCCGCGCCGACATCGACGCCCCCGAAGCTGCCATTGGCTTTCACCAGGATGCGGATGTGATTGACCGGGTCGAGATACCGCAGACAAAGGGCGAGCTGATCGGGATAGGTGCCCGACGCCCCCTGATAGACGATCTCGATATAATGGTCGTCGTTCAAGGTCGCGTCGGGGATCAGGAAATGCCGCACATTGTTGGCATTGGGCGTCGCAAGGAAGCGGCCCCCTCCGTCATGGGCGATGAAGGACAGGTCTGCCGCCCGGGTCGCATTGGAATGTTCGGCGGTCCATCCGGCTGTCGCGAGAATATCCTGCGCGGCGTCATAGCCCGTGAAATCGTCATGGAAGGCGATGGGCGGGATCGCCACCGGAACGGAAACCGGTGTGCTGTCCACGGCCTGGGAGCCGAACGCATCGGTCAGCACCTCGCGCAGGAGGACATCATCGCCGCCCTCCGCCTCGGTCAGCAGGTATTGGTCCGACATGGCCTCGGCAATATCCGCGAAGGGCGCGTTGCCTTGATTGTTCGCCAGCCATTGCAGGGCCGGCGGCTGAAGCCCGCCAGCCTCCGCGTTGTAGATCCAGAGACCGGGAATGCGGGTCAATGTCTCTCCGACCTCGGGCGATCCGTCTGTCGAGATCTGCGGTGGGACGAGGTTGATCGGACCCGTCGCGAGACCGGCTGGATCGATCGAATAAGTGCCCGCATAGATCGAGGGCATGTCGATCGTGATTTCAACAAGGCCCGTGGCGGGGTCGGTGATGATCTCCGCTTCGCCATCCGCTGTTGCCGACAGCGACAGCGAGACCGGCGCCTCTCCGGTTCTGATCGACGCTGAGGCCGACCATAGACCTGCGCCTGCGGCATTCACGGCGCGCATCTGGACCTCATGGTCCGTCTGTTCCGGGAGGTCGGCCAAGTCATGGGGATCGGAGATACCGGTCACCTCGGTCCAGGTCGCGCCCGCGCGGTGGCGCAGGTCGAACCGCGTGATGGGCATGTCGCCATCGGCGGGGGCCAGGAACGTGGCGGTGATCGTCGTACCCTCGACGCTGAGCGTCGGTGCCGCCATCTGCGCAGGCGCATGCAGGTCGGCAGGTACGGTGATCTCGGCGGTTTCGAGCGCCGGTGTGCCGACGCCGTTTTCGGCGGTGACGGTGATCTGGATCGTCTGGTCCATGGAAGCGGGTGGCACCACATAGCTCCATGGTCCGGTGCCGGTCACTTCACCCAGGATATCCACCCCGTCCCGTGTCAGGGCCGTCAGGCGTGCGGTCGGGGGTGGATTGCCCGTCGCGCTGTCGACAGAAATAGTAACAACACGGCTTAACAGGGTCGTTGAAATCGCCAGAGCCGGAGCGTTCAGAGCCGGAGCCACCGTGCCGCTGCCGATGCGGATCCAGCCCGATTGGACCCCGCCACCCTCGGCAAGCGTGACCCGCATATCCATGCTGTAGACTGCGCCTGCGGCATCGCCGGGGATCGTCACTGCGCCCGACGCGCTTGGTCCGTCAGCCACGGCGCCCCCGATCACCAGCCGATAATCCCGGGCCGTCACCGTGGCCGGTGCGCCGCCATAGCTCCATTGATCGGACAGATCCGCGCTCAGGGTGGACCCCGCCTGACCCCCGCCGGAAACCTCAGGCGGGGTGAGCAAGAGCGGGACGGGAACCGGGCCACCGGACGGAGCGGTCTGGGCCGGGTGAATGCCGCTGACGACATAGGCGAGACACAGGGCGGGCATCAGGCCAGTCCAACGATGCCGCTGGCTGTGGTGCCCGTTGCCATGATCTGCCGGGCCCGGATTGGAAAGGGCACACCGGCAGCCACGAAGAGGCGCCCTGTATCGCCCCCGGCCGTGACGATCTGAAGATGGCCGCTGTTTTCCACAGTGATGGCACGGGTGACGAATTGCAGCTCGGTGGCGTCATCGGGGGTGATTTCCACAAGGCGCGTTGCGGGGCTTTCAAGGCCCGGGGCGTGGTTTTCGAATTGATCCATGTCTGTCACCTGTTCTGGAAAGGATTCGGCTATGGGATGCAGGCGCAGACAGGTCGGCAGAGGGCGGACAGGGTCCGCCGTTCAGCCAGGCTGCGACATGCAAAATAGGGATTGTCTCGGATTTCGATGTGCCGACACCACCAGGCGGAGTTGCACGGCCACATCCATTTGCCTGAGTATCGCCATTTTCCTAAGATTTTCTTAAGCTCGTGTCGCGTAAAGGCGGGATATGGGACAAGCCTCGCAAAGATCCGGAACCGCATTGGCGCGGACGTCGCATGTGATACACCGGCGGCGATGATCGCCGCGCTTGCCTGACCGACGGTGCAATAACAGGCAAAGACAGGCAAAACGGATAGGAGCCGCGCTCGACAATGATGATCTGGAGCCCTGCAGGCGATGGTGTGCCCCACGTCTCGGTCACCGTGCCATCACAAACCGCGCTGCTGTCCGATCTGCGCCACCGGATTGCGCAGGGCGAAGGCTTCGCCGTCGCCACGATGAATCTCGACCATGCCGTCAAGCTGCGCCGGGATCCCGATTTTCTGGCCGCCTATGCCCGGCAGACGCATGTCACGGCCGATGGTCGTCCGGTTGTCTGGTTGTCCCGATGCGCCGGGGTGCCGGTCGATCTGGTCACCGGCTCCGATCTTGTGGACCCTCTGATGCGCCTCTGTGCCGAGATGGGGGTGCCGGTGGGTTTTGTGGGGTCCACGGATGATGTCTTGTCGGTGGCCGCCGACCGGCTCGAAGCGCGCCATCCGGGCCTGAAGGTCGTGGCCCGGATCGCGCCTGCCATGGGGTTTGATCCTGACGGACCCGCAGCAGATGCGGTGATCGAAGAGCTGTCCCGGGCCGATGTGCGGGTCTGTCTTCTGGCGCTCGGGGCCCCGAAACAGGAACTTTTCGCCGCGCGCATCCTGCAGGCCCGGCCTGCAATGGGCGTGCTTTCGATCGGGGCGGGGCTTGATTTCGTCGCCGGGACGCAGCGCCGCGCGCCGCGGCTGGTGCGGGCGCTGGCCGCGGAATGGGTCTGGCGCCTGGCACTCAGCCCGCGGCGTCTGGCGGCGCGTTATGCGGCCTGCATCGCAATCCTGCCCGGCCTTCTGATCCGCGCGCTGAGCCAGCGGCGCCTCAACCGGCAGGGCAGGGCGACATGATCCTTTTCGCGCTGGTCTTCTGGCCTGTCCTGACCTTTATCCTGTCCCGGGTGATGCCATGGCCCCAGGCCATTATCGTCTCGATCATCGGAGGGTACCTGCTGTTGCCGGAAGAGGGTGGGATCAATCTGCCCCTCCTGCCGGCCTTGCGGAAGGATACGATCCCCTGTCTGACCCTGCTGGTGCTGGCGTTCCTGTTCCGACCGGGGCAGCAACCGGCGGGCCACCGCGTCACCGTCTCCACGATCGACGTCCGCAACGGATGGCTGCCGCGATCTACCACCGGTGTGATCCTTCTGGCGTTGATCGTGACAGGCGCCATCATGACCGCGCTGACCAACGGTGATCCCCTGCGCTTTGCCGGGGGCGAGCGGCCGATCCAAGGATTGCGGCTCTATGATGGGTTTTCCATGATCGTGGGCGCCACCGCCTTGATCGTCCCGGTCCTGCTCGGTCGGAAGTATCTTGCCCATCCCGACACGCATCGCCTGCTCCTGATCGGGCTCGTGCTTGCGGGGCTCGCCTATTCCCTTCTGGCCCTGATCGAGATCCGCCTGTCGCCGCAACTCAACCGATGGGTTTACGGGTTCTTTCCGCATAACTGGAACCAGCATGTCCGCGGGGGCGGGTTCCGGCCGCTGGTGTTCCTGAACCATGGTCTGTGGCTCGCCATCTTCTTTGCGATGACCATTGTCGCTGCGATGGGGCTTTACCGGTCCGAGAAACAGGCCCGTTTCCGTTGGCTTCTGGCGGCCGGGTGGCTTCTGATGACGCTCGCGCTCAGCAATTCGCTCGGGGCGTTTCTGATCGCATTGTTCCTCACACCGGCGATCCTTTTGCTGTCCATGCGGTTGCAGCTGATCCTGGCGGCCTGCATCGCGATGTCGGTTCTGACCTACCCGTTCCTGCGCGGTGCGGATGTGGTCCCGACCGATACCCTTGTCGGTTGGGCCGAACGCATTTCCGAGCCACGCTCGCGATCCTTGAATTTCCGGTTCGAGCAGGAGGATCAGCTGATTGAAAAGGCCAATGATCGGCCTCTCTTTGGGTGGGGCGGTTTCGGGCGCAACCGGGTCTATGATGAGTTCGGCCGCGACCAATCCGTCGTCGACGGGGCTTGGGTGGTCACGATCGGGCAGGGCGGTTGGGTTCGCTATATTGGCGAGTTCGGGCTTTTGTCCCTGCCGATCATCCTGATGGCCTTTCGCTGGCGCAGATATGATGTCGCCCCCGTCACGGCAGCGCTCTGCATCGTGTTGGTGGCCAATATGATCGACCTGATCCCGAATGGCACCCGCACCCCCGTCACCTGGCTTTTGGTGGGTGCGCTTTTGGGGCGCCTGGAACTGGGGCGCGTCTCGGAACCTGTGAAAGAGGCGGCACGCTCCGCAGAGCCGGGGGGCGACCTGCCCATGGCACCCGTGCCGATATCGCCCTACACCCGCCAGAGCGTTCGCAATGATCGCTTCAGCCCGTCTTGAAGACCCCGACATGACCCGCAAGCTCGCCATTTCCATTATCAATTACCGCACGGCTGACATGACGCTGGCTTGCGTCCGTTCCGTCCTTGACGACATCGGGGAGCTCGATGCCGAGATCGTGGTGGTCGATAATCTGTCCGAGGATGGCTCCGCGGACCAGATCGAGGCCTGGATTGCATCGCAGCCGCCGGACACGCCGGTGCGTCTGGTCCGCTCGACGACCAATTCGGGGTTCTCGGGGGGACACAATCAGGGCATGGCGGCTGTGGCGGCGGGCCACTATCTGATCCTCAACTCCGATGGGGTCCTGCGGCCCGGCTGCCTTGCGGCTCTCATGGCAGCTGCAGAGGCCCATCCCGATGCAGGCTTCATCGCTCCGCAGTTGGAAGATGAGGACGGAACCGTGCAGATCAGCAGTTTCCGCTTTCCCAGTCCGGTCAGCGAATTCATCCGTGGCGCCTCCACCGGGCCGCTGACCAAGCTTTTGGAGCCCTGGAATGTGCCGCTTGGAGCAGACCCTGATCCGGCAAAGATCGGGTGGGCAAGCTTCGCCTGCATCCTGGTCAATGCCCGTGTGCTGCAGGAGATCGGCCCGATGGATGAGGGGTATTTCCTCTATTTCGAAGACGCCGAATACTGCCTGCGCGCGCGCCGCGCAGGCTGGCGGATCCGGCGATGCCCCGAGGCGCGGATGGTGCATTTCCGCGGTGGCAGCGCCCCGGTCAAGGCGTTGGCGCGCGCGCGCGCCCGTCTGCCGGCCTATTACTACAGTTCGCGGACACGTTTCTTCTATCAGGCCTATGGCTATC
>JBCCDU010000125.1:0-8072 GCA_039030715.1 Pseudomonadota bacterium | reverse complement strand
CTCCGCCGCCGGACGGGCTGGGTTCGGTCGTGATTTCGCAGACGGATATCGACAGCTTTCGCCGCGACGGTGTGGTCGCGATACGCGATGCCTTTTCCAGTGACTGGATCGAGCGGTTACGCGAGGGTATCGCGAAGGATATGGCCGCGCCTTCGCCGAACCTGGTGAACCATTCCTCAGATCCCGCCGCGCCCGGATATTTCGAGGATTTCTGGTGCTGGGAGCAGTTCGAGGAGTTTCGCGATTTTACCCATCAGAGCCCCTGCGGGGCGCTGGCGGCCTCGTTGCTGGGGACCGACCGCGTCAATCTGGTGATGGATAACTGGTTCCTGCGCGAGGCGGGTTCGACCTCCCGCGCGCCGTTTCACCAGGACCTGGCCTATTTCGATTTCGAGGGGACGATGTGCGTCCTCTGGCTGCCGCTGGAGCCGGTCTCGAAAGAAAACGGGATTGCGTTCGTGCGCGGCTCCCACCTCTGGGACAAGCTGTTCATGCGGGTCTTCTTCCGCGACGGACACTCGGCAGCCGAGGCGCCGGTGGAGATCAACGGCCGGACCTACCACCTGCCGCCGGATGTGAATGCGGACCCTGAAGCCTTTGATATCGCTCAGTTCAACCTGGATCTAGGGGATTGCATTTTCTTCGATATGCGCACGCTGCACGGTGCCCTGGCGGCGACGATCCCGACCGAAACCGTTACACGCTATACCCTGCGGATGACGGCGCCGAACGGCATGATCCGCTATCGCGGCGATTGGGCGAAGGGCGAGCGGGCGATGTTCGAGGCGCGCGGTTATCGCGACGGGGACCGGCTGGCCGGGTCGATGTTCCCGCAGCTCTGGCCTCAGCCCGCCTGAGCGGGTTCGCGGTTTCTTAAGTCTGATCTCCGAAGATCGATCCTTGAACGGACCGAAGGGGTGAGGGAACCGTCAGATCATGCTGACCATCGAGAGATTGAAAGACATGTTGTCCATCAGAATTGATGTGCCCAGGCTGGATGCCGGGGTGGCGGATGAATTCCGCACGCAGATGACCCAGATCGTGGAGAGCGGAGAGCGTCACCTTCTGCTCGACATGGACCGGGTGGAACACATCGACAGCGCCGGGCTGGGGGTTGTCGCCGGCCTGCTGAAACAGGTCGGACGCGCGGGAACGGTGGAGCTGACCGGCGTGAAGGGCCCTGTTCTGAAAGTCTTCAAGCTGACCCGGATGAGCCGGCTGATGACGATCAACGATGCGGTCAATGGCGCGGCCTGAAGGCTATTTTGCCGGGATGCGGGCCGCGATCTGATCCATCTTCGAGGCCAGGGAGATGTCCTTCTCCGTCAGCCCACCGGTGTCATGGGTGGTCAACGTCACTTCAACCCGGTTGTAGACATTGAACCATTCGGGATGATGATCGGCGGCCTCTGCCTCGAACGCGCAGCGGGTCATCCAGGCCATTGCATCGCGGAAATTCGGGAAATGGAAGGTTTTGACGATCGCCGCACCCCCGCGGGCGCTCTCCCAGCCGCTTTCGGTCAGGTCTGGCGTGATTTCTGTGCTCATGTCGGGGTCTCCCTTCCATCGGCGAGGCCGGTGCCGGGCTCCCACCTTGTGGCGTTGTCGCGGATCGCGCGGGCGCGCTCCTCCACCGGCGGGTGGCTGGCGAGCCAGCTTTTCGCGGCGGCACCGGCTCCTGGTACGAGTTCCAACAGTTTTTCCAGCATGCGTGCCTGCGGCTCTGCCCCGAAGCCCGCGCGGATCATCAGGGCGGTGGCGTAGGCATCGGCCTCGAACTCGTCCTTGCGGCTGAGGCGCGCTGCGAAGAACGAGCCGAGCCAGCGCGCGATATAGAAGCCGATATAGGGAATGAACCGTGACAGGATCCCGCCCAGCACGGTGGTGATCAATTGCGCCCCTGCCACATCCCACATGCGCCGTTTGGTGTGGCCATGTGCGAGATGCCCCAGTTCATGCGCGATCACCGAGGTAAATTCGGCCAGCTTGATCCGACCGCGCCGATACTGATCGACCAAGCCACGGGTGACATAGATATCGCCTGAGGGGGTGACGAGGCCGTTCACGACCTCCTGCTCCAGCACCCGCACGGTGATCTGGTCGACCCCGGCTGCGTGCGCGAGCCTGCGCAGGGCGGCCTCGACCTCGTCATTGCGCAAGGGACGCGACTGCTTGCGCAGCGACTTGCCGGAGAATATCGCCGAGACCCGCCACATCGCCATGACGATGAAGATCGGCACCAGAAAAAGGATGAGTTTGGTCATGTGGGGGATATAGGGGCAGCAGGCCGCCGGGTCACGGGGCGCGCGCGACCAAGGCGGCTCATCGGCTCAGTTCCCGCGTCGCGGCTTCGATCCCGCTGAGCGTCATGGGGAACATCCGGTTCTCCATAATCTCGGAGATGATCCCCACGGAATGCGTATACTGCCAGTGGTTTTGCGGCACCGGGTTGATCCAGGCGGCGTTGGGGTATTTCTCCAAGGCCCGGCGCAGCCAGACTTCGCCCGGCTCCGGATTCCAGTGTTCATTGGCGCCGCCGGGATAGAGGATTTCGTAAGGGCTCATCGAGGCGTCACCGACAAAGATCAGTTTGTAGTCGGGGCCATAGGTGTTCAGCACCTCCTGCGTCGGGGTCTGCTCGGTCCATCGGCGGCGGTTGTCGCGCCAGACCCCTTCGTAAAGACAGTTGTGGAAGTAATAGTATTCGAGATGCTTGAACTCGGTCTTCGCGGCCGAGAACAGTTCCTCCACCACCCTGATGTGATCATCCATCGAGCCGCCGACATCGAACAGCATCAGCACCTTGACCGCGTTGTGGCGTTCAGGGCGCAGCTTGACGTCAAGATAGCCTTTCTCCGCCGTGCCGCGAATGGTGCCGTCGAGGTCCAGCTCTTCCTCCGCCCCTTCGCGCGCCCAGCGGCGCAGGCGCTTCAGCGCGACCTTAATGTTGCGGGTGCCAAGCTCGACATCGCCGTCCAGATCGCGGAATTGGCGTTTGTCCCAGACTTTCACGGCCCGCCTGTGGCGCGACTCCTTCTGGCCAATGCGCACGCCTTCGGGATTGTAGCCATAGGCGCCGAAGGGAGAGGTGCCAGCGGTGCCAATCCACTTGTTGCCGCCCTGATGGCGGCCCTCCTGTTCTTCCAATCGCTTCTTCAGCGTCTCCATCAGCTTTTCCCAGCCACCTAGGGACTCGACCAGCGCCTTCTCCTCGTCGCTGAGATGCTTTTCGGCGAGTTTGCGGATCCACTCTTCGGGAATGTCCGTCTCCTCGACGCTGATGCCGTCGGTAGCGACCGCCTCCAGTCCCTTGAAGACATGGGCGAAGACCTGATCGAAGCGGTCGAGATGTCGCTCGTCCTTCACCAGTGCAGAGCGCGCGAGATAGTAGAACGCTTCGACGTCATAGATGACCAGCCCCGCATCCATCGCTTCGACTAGCGTCAGATGCTCGCGCAGGCTGACCGGCAGCCGCGCGTCCTTGAGAGCGAAGAAGAGCTTCAGAAACATGGCTTGGGATATAGCGTGCGCCGCAGCAACGGCCTAGCGGAAAGTCTCCAGAATGTCGTTATCGGAACCGAACGCATAGGCCGCCCAGGCACCAGCGCTTTCACGCTGCTTTTCGGCGCTGTCGGTGCGATCGCGCAGGGTGCGGGCCGCCCACTGGACGATATAGGCCGCAGCAACCGATCCGTCGCGGCCGTGGGAGATGAAGGTCTCGGGCAGGCCCTCTGCCTCCGTTACCGCATCGCGATACCGGCCGAGATGGAACAGCATGTAGGCCCGGTCGAGGCGCAGCAGCGCGATGCGCACATCATTCGGCCCGTGGAGTTGGGCGCAAACATCGATCGCGAGGTCGATTACATCCAGCGCGTCGTCGGTCTTCACCTGGCGGCGGATCGAGGCGTCGACCCCCAGCGCCGTGCAATGATAGGCGGAACCAGGGGCCGTATTGCGCGCCTTGTTGATCAGTGCCCGGGTCTGGCTGAGAGTGCGTTCCTTCTCCTCCGGGTCGTCCGGCAATCTGTGCAGAACCTCGCGCCACTCGAAGAAACGGTCCTGCAGCACCTCAGGCAGGTCGGGCGCCTGGCGCCCATCGGGATTGACCCGGTGGAGGATCGTGCGCGCCTTTTCCCGCGTCTCGTCGCGGTTGAGGCCGGTTCGCATGTCGGGGTCGTAGAGCACCCGCAGCACCAGATAGTCCAGCGCAGTCGGCCACGTATGGGCATTGTCGTCATTGAAGATCGAGTTGCTCAGACTGTAGAGATCGTTCGCAGGACCAAGCGCCTGAGTGATCTCCTCGATGATGCACTCGCGAATGTTATACGGCTCTGCCGTGTTCGGGATGATGACGCTCAGCAGCGATTGGCTGGTGCGCTCTTCGAACTGGTTGCCACCCGCGACGTCACTTTCGAGGAAGGTTTTCCAATCCGGCTGATCCATGATCACGAAGCACTGGTTCTGATCGTAGATTGCATATTCTGCGCCTGGCACGAGGCGGATCAGGATGCTGGCCGGCCCCTCGGTTGCGGTAATCGGGATATTTGTGCGATCCGCCAGATCGGCGAGAAAGGCAGTCAAGAAACCTTGATACTGCTGCGCGCCGGCGCCGGTCAGGGCCACGGTCACCGGCCCTTCGAAACGCACCAGATTGGGCCGCGAACCGCCCCATTCCAGATCGTGGGTCAGACGAACGAAAACATCCGCGATGCTGTCGTTGCTGTATCTTGTGCCCCCTGCGGGCACGGCGCTGGTATAGCTTGGCGCATCGGGTCGTGGGGCGGCCTGAAAAGGCTCGGTCCGCGCGCCGCATCCGGCCAGAAACAGGATCAGGATCAATCGGGGCAGGGTGGTCAAGACAGGGGTCCAAAAATCGCTTAGCTTGGCGTTAACCTGCGGTGAAAGGCCGGTTCAGGCAAGAAGACCGAAGCGCGCAGCGATCACAACTGCGACAAGGGCGGCAAGGCCGGCCGCAGCGCCATGAACCAGCGCGTATTGCACGCAATCGCCTGTCGTGCCGCCGCGCCTCGACGCTCGGAACCAGCCCAATGCGCCGAAGATCAGAAAGCTGCTCAATACGATCATCCGCTCGCCCCGCTCCTTGTCATGCGCAGCACCGTGCTGCTGCCGCTGCCATAGGCATAGGCGGCCCATTTCACTGCAAGCTTTGCCGCGGCATCGGCTTTGGCGGTCTGCCCCAACGCCCCGTGTGCCTTGGCCCTGAGATTATAGAGCGCCGCCAGACGCTCCTCCTGCCGGTTGTCGGCCAGCCGCTTTTCGTGACTGGCCAATGATTGCAGAACCGCCGTGTAGCTGCCCTGACGCGCCAGCGCAATCGCACGTTCCAGCGCGATGAGCGAGAGGCGGATATCGCCAATTCCATGCACTCGCGCACAAGTGGTGGTCGCGCGATCCAGCACGCCCAACGCCTCTGCCGGTGCACGTCTGGCCAGCACCCGGCCCAGCGTTTGCAGACTGTGGCAGTGATAGGGGGAGCCGGGGGCGCGTCGCTCCGCCAGGTCCAGCGCCCGGCGGGCATAGCTGGGCGCGCTGTTCTGCGATGTGGCGCGCGAGAAGATCTCGCGGTGGGTGTCGCGCCAGCTTGCGAGCGCGCCATCGCGGGGCACGCCAATGGCGGGGGCACTTTGCCCCGCCGAGTTCAAGCGGTCGAGTATGGCGAGCGCCCGAGCTTCCGTCTCGCGCTTGCTCAGGCCGGTGCGCATCTCGGGCTGATAGAGTACACGCAGCATCAGCACATCCAGGGCAGTTGGCCAGATATGCGCCGCATCGTCGTTGAAGATCGTGGGGCCGAGCCCGTAGAGGTCGTTGGCCGGGCCCAGCGCCTGCGCCGTCTCCTCGATCAGGCAGGAGCGGATCAGATAGGGCGCCGCGTTCTGCGGGATGAAGATCGTCATGTCCGAAATCTGCTGCGCACGCTCCAGCGCGACGCCACCCAGCCGGTCGGGGTCGCGGCTGAAATCCGACCAGTCCAGGTCCCCAGGCGCCACCACACAGGAAATCGCGGGCAGTTTCTTGGCAAAGCGCCGCCCCTCGACAAAGCGGATATGCAGGTTGGCCGAAGCCAGAGCGGTGGCGATATCCACGCCTGCATTCTGGCGCAGAAAGCTCAGATAACGGTCCAGGAACGCGCCGTACTGGTTGCTGCCGGGGCCGCTTAGCCTCACGCGCACTGGCGCTTCGTACCGGACCAGCGCCGGGCGCGAGGGGCCCCATTCCAGCCCATGGGTCAGCTCGGTGAACACGCGCGCGAGCGAGCGGTTCGACCAGGCGGTTTCTCCTGCGGGGATTGCGGATCCGACCTCTGGCGTTGCCGGTGCCTTCGCATTGGTCAGCACGGGCGCGGAAGGTTGCGCGCAGGCTGCAACCAGCAACAGAACGGCAACGGCCAGCCTGCGCATCAGCGACTATACTTGATGAAGGGGGTCAGCGTCCCGATGCGATCATAAAGTCTGCGGCCTGCCTGATTGAATTCCTGCGTCAGCCAGTAAACGCTGGGGCAGCCGGCGGCATCGCCAGCGGCATAAACAGCCTCGATCAGCGCGCGCCCCGCGCCGGTGCCGCGATGGTCGGGATCGACATAGAGGTCCTGCAGATAGATGACATTCTCAACCTTCCAGCAGTGCCGATGAAAGAGATAATGGGTCAAGCCCATCGCGGTGCCGTCATGTTCGGCGATCAAGCCGCTATAGTCCTGCGGATCCTCGCCCAGCAACCGGGCGAAGGTTGTCTGATAGACCTCCTCGCTGACACTTGTCTCGTAGTATTTGAGATACCCGGTCCAGAGGCGTCGCCACTCCGCCTCGTCAGTCGCGGCCAGCGGCCGGATCGTAAGTTGACCCATCTCACCCTCCCAACAGCGCGACACCCGGTAGGGTGATCAGCGAGATCAGCGTGGTGACAATGACGACCAGCGCGATCCTTTCAGTCCGGATACCATAGCTGAGCGCGATGACAAATGGCATGGCGCCCGCGGGACCTGCGGTGAAGAGGAGCGCGGTCGCCGACCAGGCGCCACCTACGGTCAAGGCGCCGAGCAGAAGAAAGGTCACCAGCGGGTGGATCAGCATCTTCATCCCGATGACGATGGGAACGACGCGTCGCCCCTCCGCCAGCTTTGCCTTGGCGAGGATCACACCCAGCGCAAAGAGGGCAGCAGGCGCCGCCGCATCTCCAACAAAACCGACATAGGTGAGCACCCCCTGTGGCAGGGTCAGACCTGTGAGGCTCACGCCGACACCCGCCGCCATGCCGAGGATCATGGGATTGGCGGCGAACCGCACGACGATCCGCCCCATCCCCGCGCCTTCGCGCCCCAGCAGATCCATCAGAAGGATCGAGCCACCGAAGATCAGAGTCGAGTCGATCACCACGATCCCGGTGATCACCTGCTCTGCCTCCGCCCCATAAAGGAGCGAGGCAATCGGCAGCACAAAGAAGACACCGTTGACGAAGATCGCGCACATGCCCAGCATCAGCGCCTCGCGCGTCTCGACCCCCAACACGAAACGGCAAAGTGCAAAGGTGAGGGCATATACCGCGATCTCGGCCGCCAGATACGCGCCCAGAACGCCCCAGTCATAGACCGCGAAATCCGCCTCGGCCAGCAGGCGGAACACCAGGGCCGGCACCGCAACACGCAAGGCAAACACGTTCACGCCCTCGGCGTCGCATTGGTCAACCCGCCCTGTTCGCGCCATCCAGAAACCAACCGCCGAGATGGCGAAGATCGGCAACGTGGCCGTGGCCAGCAGATGCAGAAACTCGAGCATATCATCACCGGATTGCCGCAGCCCCGCTCTTACGCGGCATCGCTTCTCAACGCCAGTGAAGAGCGCTCAGACGAGCGACCGGTTTGAGCCCAAATTACCATTTGGTCGAACTGCAGTGAATGGCCGCTTTGGAGTTGGAGTTGGAGTTCCCCCGGTTTTGTGGACACTTTTTGGCTGCAATGGAAAGATGTTCACATGCCAAGAACAAGGAACCCGTACCCGGCGGATTTCCGGGATCAGATTGTTGCTCTTCATCGAGCAGGTAAAAGCATCAGGGAACTG
>JBCCDU010000124.1:0-8246 GCA_039030715.1 Pseudomonadota bacterium | reverse complement strand
TGCAGGGCCTCAGACTGGGGCAGGGGGGTCTGATCCTCTGTGGAAACACGGGCGTAGCCTATCAGGGGCATGAAAACGGGCCGTTTGCAATTTTATGTATCATCAATAAACGACCGTTTGTAAACGCTTGCAAGGGGCGTTTCCCTTGTCGCGCTGAGTTCGGGAAGCCTTGTATCTATGGCTGAAGCCCACGAGAGGCGCTCCATCGCTCTCGAGAAGACAGCATCCTCGGGCGCCTCTATAGTAGAGGAGAACGCAGTCCCTCAAACTTCATCGCCAAGCGCGCATAATGGCTGTATAATGCGCGCATGAGCCGACTACGCCTGACATACATGGACGATGCGGGGGTGTCTCTCGAAGACCTGGAGGCGTCCGACGCCGAGGATGACGCCGACCTCTGGTGTCGCATTTAGTTCCCGATTTCAATTGAAGTAGTAAGCTGAAACTGAAGCGCTGGAATTTCACCTTAGCGCTTCACCAACGCGTCAAGTTTCCTGACCTTCACAGCCCTGCGGCTTTGGTCAGGTTCACCCGGAACCTGTCGCGCCTGCGCTGATAGCGCCGGGTCATTTCGGCCGACGCATGTCCGAGTTGCTTTTGAATATAGCGCTCATCAACCTCCGCCGACGAGGCGAGCCCGGCGCGCAGGGAATGGCCAGAGAACATTGCCAGCCGTTTCGCTTCCGGCAGATCGGATCTGACGTTACTCTTCATAACGGCTGCCTTGACCAGCCGTGCGACGTGCTTGTCGGAAAGGCGGGCCTCGAGCGCACGTTTGCCATCCCGCGATGTGCGCACGAAGACCGGCCCAAAGTCGATCTTGGCAAAGTGTAGCCATTGCTCCAGCGCGCGGACGGGACAGGTCTGGTCGCTTGAGCCGCGCCCGACCTCGACCTCGCGCCAGCCGGTCTTGGCATTGAGGGTAAGCAGGGCGCCGCCATCGAAGACCTCGATCCAGCCGCCGGAGTCCGGTGTATCGTCCTTATGGACATCGAGGCAGACCACCTCCGAACGGCGCAGGCCACCTGTATAGCCCAAGAGCAAGATCGCCCGGTCTCGGAGCCCGCGGAGATCGTAGGGAAGGGTCGCCACCATTGCCTGGATGTCCTCAGGCAGGATCGCTTCCTTCTGGACCGGCGGGCGCGCATGCTTGCGTTTGATCCCGGCCAGAACCGTGGCGATGTGGCGGTTCTTGCGATCAAGAGTGAACCCGCGCTGCCTGTAGTTCCAGGCAAGCCCCGAGAGCCGGCGCTCAATCGTGGAGACCGAAAGGGCAGGGGCCTTCCCGGCTGGTGCAGCCAAATCAGCCACATAAAGTCCAACCATCTCAGGCGAGGGGGGCAGAGGTTCCGTGCCTTTCAACCGGCACCAACGGGTGAAGTGTTTCCAGTCGGCCGCGTAGGCCTTGTTCGTGTTCCCGGCTGTAGAGGCCTCGGCGTAGTCGCGCGCGGTGTCGATCAGCCGGTCGAGCGCGCCGGAGCCGGCCACATGAGCAGGCAGAGCGATTGAGGCTCGGTCCCGAGAGGTTCTCTCGTCGTGTTCGTCACTGTTCAGCGAGTCATAGGACGCTGAGCTCGAAATCCCGGACTCTGACCCGGCTGAACCCTCGATTTTGGTGCTGCTATTTGTGAGACTACTCATGTTCTTGAGCATATCATTTTTACGTCCGATAACACAAGGTTATCGGACGTAATTGAAGATGCAAAGATGAGGCGGTTAGTGTGCTATTTTCTAGCAGAAAGCGCCGTGCCAATGTAGGCTCTGTGCATGACATTTGCCCGACCGGATCACATCAGCGCCCTCGACACGCTACCCCGGATGCCCGCCTGGGTCACCTCCGCGCGCGATGAAACCCTTGAAGATGTTGCGTTTTTGTCGGGCGCGGCGCTGAACCATCTGCATCTTGTGCTGGGACATGCTGAGGTGCCCCAAGCCTTGTTGCGGGAGCGGCTGGCGCTGCGGGCGGCCGAAGCTTGCGTGGCGTTTTCGGGGCGTTCCGAGAGGGCAGGAGATCTGCGCGACGCCGTACACCTTCTGCGCCCGGGCGATCTTCCCGGACCGGCCGGCGAAACCTGCTTGGCCTGGCGGCGCGCGGTGGAGCGGCCGGTGTCGATCAAGGCTCTGGGCCGAGCCTTGCCGATCCTGGAGTTGGGCCAGATTGCTACATGGCTCGATACGGGGAAGGGAGCGCCGGTGACGCGTGCCGCGATGGCGCTGGAAGCCGTTCTGCGCGAGGCACCACGTGCAGACGAAGCAGCGCTGGTCCTCGCGGATGCCGCCCTCGCCCAGGCGCTTGGCTGGACCCATCTGGTGCCTCTGATCGCTACCGGCCTGAAACGCGCCGACCTGCGCAAGCGGGGCCACGATTTGCGCCTAGCCTGTCATCGCGCAGTGACCGCATCCGCGGTCGAGGCCGCGCGTCTGGCTGTCGATCTCGCGCGTCTGGCTGCGCTTTTGAAAGGGGTTGCACCAAAGCTTCGGGCCAAGGGGGCAAGGGCGGCGGTGGAAATATTCCTGACGCAGGACGCCGTGGCGCCCAGTGCCTTGCCTTTGCCGGACCGCGCGGCGCGGCGGCTCTGTGACCGGCTTGTCGACCTCGGCGCCGTGAGCGAGCTGACCGGCCGCGACACCTTCCGGCTCTACGGGGTGTAGCGATGGCAAAGGATCGCACCGAACCCGAGCTTGACCGCGAACTATCCGACCTGCAACCGGAGTTGCGCTGGCGGGAATGGATGCGCCGGATCGAGGCGGTGCTGTTTGCCTCTGCCTCGCCTGTACCGCGCGAGGATCTGGCGCGCATAGTGGGGCAGGCGGCCTCGGTTGATCTGCTGATCGAGGATCTTGCCGCCGATCTGGAAGGGCGGGCGTTCGAGATCACCCAAGTTGCTGGCGGCTGGATGTTCCGGACGCGGCCTGTTTACGCGCCTGCGATCCGCGCCGCAGCGGATGTAGGGGACCAGTTGCTGGACCTGAACGAGTTCGACGTCGCGATTTTGGCGGCCATCGCCTACCACCAGCCGATCACCCGCGACGGGCTGAAGGATATCTTCGGCAAAGAGATCAGCCGGGACCTGATCGGGCGGCTGCATGCACACGGTCTGATCGGAACTGGGCCGCGCGCGCCGCGTCGTGGTGCCCCCTATACCTTCGTGACCACAGACGCGTTCCTCGCGGCTTTTGGGATGGAGAGCTTGCGCGACCTGCCAGAACCTGAACAGCTGAATGACGCCGGGTTGGCCGCACGCGCCTGAAACCCGCCTCGGACCCTCAAAGCGCCTGCCGCGTCTGATGAAGCCGCGCGGCCGCTTGAACGAGATCTGCCAAATCCGGGCCAGCGGTGGTGGGGCAAGGCCCAGCTTTGGGCCGAGGCAGGACGGCATCGCTGAATGATGTGACCAGACCGCTCCAAGTTGGCGCAGCCTGAATGACGCGTTTCCAATAAGAGATCGCGGGACTTCTTCTCTTTCCGAACGGCGTCGACCGCCCTTCCGCCAATTGCTGAAACAGCTGATAGCGATCCCGATGGGGGAGGCGCGCGATGGACATTGGCCGTCGACCAAATTGAAAGCAGGCTGATCCAAGCAAGTCCGGTAGTGATCGCCCCTCTGCCATTCGATGCCCTGCTGCATGCAGGCGAAGCAGATCGTCGATCAGGCGCTCAAGGTGTCGAGCGCCAGCGGCGGCGGGACGGGTGCGTTTGCAGAGCGCCGCGCCGCACGAGGCGCAGATCTGATGCGGCACAAGACGCTTCTGGCTGAACGGAGCCAAGCCGTGTCCGCAGGATGGGCACCGGTCTCGAAGTCGGCAGCCGTGGCGAAAGCAAGAAAGGCGTGTCGCCAAGCTCCAGCCTCGGCGAAAAAAAGGCGTTTCGTCTTCCGCCAGACAGGCCGGGCAGAATTGCAGCCAAGTCGCCTGCGTCCTTGGTGCGCAGGTCTGCTGAGACCCTGGCCGCAGGGGCAAACGCAGCCGGGCCAAAGCGTCGGGAGCAATCGTCAGAGCCGCGATGTCTTCCAGGGGTTTGTGGGTATGCTCTCCCAAAACCAGCAGGATGCGATCGGGCAACGCCCGATCAAGCCGCGCCGACCAGTTCTCACCTGGCGCTCCGAGAAGCGCACCAAAATAGCGCGGAGGTATGCCGTTTGCGTAGGCGAGGCGGTGCAGCCAACTCGACAGAAGTTCACCTGGTGCGGGCATAATGCTCACGGGCCAACGGTTTCCCGCCGCACTTTCATACCGCTCTGCAGGCGTCACGGAGATCCCGGTCGGCCCAAACCTCATGTCATCTCGTGACGCAAAGCGGAATTACGGCGCCTCGAGAGAGGCACATAGCCAAGGTCCGACAGGGTTGCGCCCGTGATCCGGTCCTCACCGCGCGAGATTGCCGCAACTGCGGCCCGGGTGACGATCTCGACAACCTCGCCGATCAGCCCCTCCGACAAATCGTGGAGGATCTTCGCCAAGGGTTCGCGCGACAGATCCGAGGCTTCGGCGAGCGGCAGACTGGCTTCCAGGCTGTCGAGAAGCGTCGCGAATTCCTCGTCATACGCCCATCGTGGAATGGGGATCGTATCGAAACGTGAGCCCATTTCGTCGGTGTCATGCACCGCATCGTAGATCGCGATTTCGCCGACAAGGACGGGTGAGATGTCATGCACCCGTGCGATCCGCCGCAAGAACGAGAAGATGGCCTTCACATCCTGGCGCCGCCCGCGCAATGCGCTGTGGAACTCGTCGAAGATCAAAAGGCGCGGCTTCAGGCGCTCCAGAAGATGATCGACCTGATCGCCGGCGCGGGACAGGCTGCGCCAGCCCGCGGCTTGTGGCGCGCGCAATCCGGACAGGATGCTGGCATAGAAATGCGACAGCCCTGCACCTTCCCGGGTCTGGATCACCCACACCTTTTGCTGGTCGGCGGCACGCAGATGTTCGACGGCGAAGCGTTCGGCGATCATGGTCTTGCCGTTATGGTAGGGACCGGCAAGCAGCAAACCGCGTGGGCGCAGCGATGGCGGTCGCTCAAGCAGCAGTCGCATCGCGTCATGCGCCGCGCCGGCGGCCGGATGGCTGATCCAGCGCGGCGCGCGAACATGGGCGATCCGCACTGCGTCATCGGCCTGCAAGAGCGGGATTATGGCGGGCATGAGGTGATCCGGCACCCTACCAATCCTCGACAGGGAAGACCCGCCGAGGGCGATCCGGGTCGAGCTTTTCTTGGGTCGGGACGGAAGGCGCGGCGAAGTCGGCATAAGGCTTCTTTGCCTCGGTGGCATGCCGGGCGCGGGTCATCTCCTTCAACCGGCTTTTGGGGGTTTTGGCGGCGGCAGCAGTGGCTGCGATTTCGCGTCGGATGGCTGATGCCTCCTGCACAGGGCGCCGCTGGATTTCACGCCGCTGCTGTCGATCCGCCTGGTGCTGCCAAAGCGTGATCGGCTCGGCCAGTCCGTCCCGTCGCCTGACCGGCCGCCAGGCCTGCGTATCCGGATCCTTGACGTAGACATGGCTGATGTCGCGAGGATCATAGCACAGATCGAGCGGCTCCAGCCGGTCACGACGCGCAACCAGCGGGCCAAGCCAGGGCTCGAAATAGTCGATGGCGAAGAGACTGATGCCCTGAGGTGAAATCTTCCGCGTCTTGCGTGGCAGGAAATTGAGCAGCACATCGACAGGTGCATCGATCGGTCGGTCCTTCGGCTGGAACCGATCTTCCCACTCTTTCGCCGGAACGGTCAGCCTGCGCGCATTCTGGCTCAGGTTGTGGTCGATGATCGCGAGCGCGATGCAGCGTTCAAGATCCGCGAAGCTGAGCCGTGCCCGCGCTTCCGAGGCATAGTCGCCCCGATCCGCGATGGAACGCCCCGTCTTGCCGGGCAAGGCGCGTAGCGCGGTGTTCACTTTCCCAAGCAGGCGTTCCACGACTCCGCCCCGATGCACGGTGCCCTTGTTCCGCATGCGTATGGCGATGCCATAGTCCGCGCATCCTCTGCTGAAGGTGCTGCTTTGGAATTCCTTGGCGGAATCGACGACGATCTGCTTCGGGCGACCATGCATCGGCCAGGCATGATCGATGCCGCGTTCTGCCAGCCAGTCAATCTTGCAGCACATCGCGTGCGCCAGACAAAGCGCGACAGACAGTCGTGACGGCCGCTCGAGGGTCAGGCAGAAGCCGATGATCGCGCTCGTGGCCACATCTGCAGCGATGGTCAGGTAGGGCCGCCCGACGAAGACACCGTGGTCATCAATCACCTCGACAAACTGGATGTCTGCCGGCGTGTGATCGATCTGGACAACGTCGAGCGCGTGGTTAGCCCGGATGTAGCCCGGTCGCGCCTTCAGCCGGTGCAGGTGTTTACCATCTGACAGGCGGCGACGGGCAATTTCTTCCGGGGCGAACAGGGTGGGAATGCGCCGGGCGACAGTGACATAGGCGGGCGGAGTGTGCCCTTCCTCTGCGCAGCGAGCGCGGATCTCTTCAACGATTGGTGTAAGGTCCGGCTGCTCAGGGCGCAGCCACATCTCCCGCAGGGTCATCGCAATGATGCTCTCGACCGCGGGGCTGATCCTTGGTTTCCTTGTTCCACTCGTTCGCGGCAGCAGGGACGATACCCTGCGCTCTTCCCGATACCGCGCCAGATAGTTGTAGACTTGGCGTGTCGAGAGCCGCAGCTCGGATGCCGCGCGCACCACGGCCTCACGCACGGGCGCCGCTCCGTCAAGAACTCGGTCCAGCTCACGCGCGATACGCGTTGCCTTGGTCCACGCTTCATCCGAAGCATACCCTCCGCCGGACGTCATCGATATGACGCTTTCGAGACCGGCTCGGCCGTGCGCCAACAGGGCGGCCTGTTGCTGAAATAGGGAACCAAAATTGAAGCCCTTAGCTGAAAAATGGTGTGCGATATCGCGGTATCTTCCAGAAATCACGTAATAATCATGCGCTGAAATGGTGAAGAAAATGCGACACTGGTTTCTGCCGGAACCATTCGAAGAAGAACCAGATGATTTGCCTCCCGGACCACGGGCAGAACCGCCCGACACTGCTGTCATCGAAGACTGGGCAAAGGCAGAAGGCGTTCACGCTGCGCGACTGGCAAGAGTGGCTGGACGCCTGGGTGCTCTGGATGACAGGCTGCTGCGCGGCCCGGAAGGTTGGCGACATCGCCTCGCACTTATCGAGGCAGCGGACCTCAGCTGGTTCGCAGCGGATCGGGTGAGTTCTGATCGTCTGGCGCTTTGGATATCGATGCGGCTGTCGGGTGCACAGGATGACCCAAATGCGCTGGCAAGGGTTGGATGGGCTGTTCGGCGGCTGACAGGCGGTCCCGGACCGAAGGCTGACTTGGCCGCCTTCCTGGATCGCCGCGATCCCGAGAACATTGACGACAGCACTGAGCGTTTCGAAGATCGCGCGGGCGGATGGTTGGACGTAATGGCTGCAGCAGCCGAGCTCCACCCAATCACGCGGGCTTGCATGGGCTTTCATCTCTGGAACCTGGCCGGCCTCGGACAGCACGGCGGCCAGATCGAAGCCGCCGTCACCGCGTCCAGGATCGCGGCCAGCGACGGAAGCGGCGCCGTCTTTGCACCGCTGGCTATGGGCGGGGCAGGGGGGCTGCGTGTCTCGGGTTTGCCAACCGAACGCTTGGCACGCTGGTTGGATGGGATGAACAGCGCAATTCTAACGGCGATGCGAACGCTTGACGATATTGAAGCGTGGGCCGGTCAGGCAGAAAACGTCATGGCGCAATTGTCTGGCCGCACGCCGGTTGCCTTGCGAAGAGCTTTCTCTCAATGGCCCCTGGTCTCCGCCCCAATGGCTGAGGCGATGACTGGAGCCAGTCGCGCCGCCGTTCAGCGTAATCTCGCTTGGATGGAGGCAAGCGGTTTGATCTGCGAAGTCACGGGGCAGGGGCGGTATCGCATGTGGAAGACTCAAGACAGATGATGTGTCACGACATATGAAAGAGCGGTCTAATTCATTTTGTTCAATTGAGGCGCTGGCACTGAACCTTTGTGGGCAAGCGATGCAACGCGAGACCGGACAGGCGATATTTAAAAAGTCATACGCGAAATTTGGTGCTATGCTGCCCGTCAGTTGAAACAGAAACGTCATCTGCCTGTCACCTGAACGTTTCATTCCCCAGAAATCATCCGAACGAATTTCAAAATGGGGGAATCACCATGAAAATCCGTTCTGTCCTGGCCGGCGCTGCGCTGGCGATCACTGCCGCTGTCGCGGCCCACGCTGA
>JBCCDU010000123.1:0-8414 GCA_039030715.1 Pseudomonadota bacterium | reverse complement strand
CGTCCTTCTCGACATATTCATATGTCGCCCCGCCTGCGAGCGGGTATTTGAAGTGCCACATATGGCCGTCGACCTCGACATTCTCGACCTCGAGATCGCTGATCGCCGTCTCGAAATGCGGGTCCCAGTTGACCAGCCGCTTACCCTTGTAGATCAGCCCTTCGTTATAAAGATCGACAAAAACCTTCAGCACCGCCTTCGACAGCGTCTCGGACATGGTAAATTCGGTCCGCGACCAGTCGCAGGAGGCGCCGAGGCGCTTGAGTTGTCCCAGGATCACGCCCTCGCTCTCGGCTTTCTGCTGCCAGACGCGCTCGATGAAGGCCTCGCGGCCCATATCGGTGCGGCGGATGTTGCCTTCCTCGGCCAGCTTGCGCTCAACCACCATCTGGGTTGCTATGCCCGCATGGTCGGTGCCGGGTTGCCACAGCGTGTCGAAGCCGCGCATCCGGTGCCAGCGCACCAGAATATCCTGCAGCGTGTTGTTCAGCGCATGGCCCATATGCAGCGAGCCCGTGACGTTGGGCGGCGGAATCACGATGCAAAACGTCTCGTCGCGCGATCCGTTGGCGCCGTTATGGGTGCCGGCTGCGAAGCAGCCATCGGCCTCCCATTTGGCATAGATCCGGGCTTCGGCCCCGGCGGCGTCGAAAGTCTTGTCCATCACGTGGTCCCTCGGGAAAGTGCTCGGCGTCTCTTAGCCTCTGCGAGCGATCACGAAAAGGGGCCAATCGCCAAAGGGTGATTGGCATGTCGCCTAACGCAGGGGTACCCTGTCTGAACATGATGAGAAAGGGTTAGACATGCGCCTGCTGATTGTCGTTTTGAGCGGCTTCCTCGCCACCGCTGCCATGGCACAGGAGGCCGGGTCGCCCCCCGAACCGCCGATGACGCTGGACCGGTTGGGTGAGATCGTCCTAGGTCTCGACCCCCAAGCGCTTGCCGAGGGCAACGCTTTTCAAATGACCATCGAGGAAGTGCCGGTGATCATCATCACCGACCCCTCGGCCGACCGGATGCGCGCGATGGTCCCGATCCGCTCGATCCAGGGGATCGCGCCAGAGGAGTTGTCACGCATGATGCAGGCCAATTTCGACACGGCGCTGGATGCACGCTATGCCATCGCGCAGGGCCGGTTGTGGAGCACGTTCATTCACCCGCTGAGCCCGCTGGAGAAGAACCAATTCATCTCGGCTCTCGGTCAGGTGGTCAACCTGGCACGGACCTATGGCTCGCTTTACACCGGCGGCGCTCTGACCTTTCGCGGCGGCGACAGCGAGGGCATCCACCGCGCCCTCATCGATGAGTTGCTGGAGAAGGGTGATGAAATCTAAAGGCACCGCGCCTTCGCAAAATTTTAACAAAGTAGCTGTCTAAGAAGTCATCGGGGCGCGTCGAAGGCAACTAACACCCGGAACCTCAATATAGTTCGCCATTGACGAACGCCTATGCTAGAATTCGGTCAATGGCACTTTAGATGCCACTGGCAGACTGAGCAGGTCACGCTTTGAGTATACACGAACAGATCGCGGCATTGCCCGTGCAGATAAACGATTCCGGCTCTCTGAAGGTGCTGTTGATCACTTCTCGCGAGACGCGCCGCTGGGTCACGCCCAAGGGCTGGCCGATGAAAGACAAAACCCCATGGGAAGCCGCCGAGATCGAGGCCCTGGAAGAAGCAGGGGTCAGCGGTCGCGTGGCAAGCGAGCAACTGGGCTGTTTCCATTATGATAAAGTGCTGGAGGATGGATCGGCGTTGACCTGCAAGGTCTCGGTCTATCCGCTTCTGGTCGAGAAGCTGCACAAGAACTGGAAGGAACGGTCGGAACGCACGCGCCGCTGGTTCTCTCCGCGCGGCGCGGCCAAGGCGGTGCACGAGGACGAGTTGAAAGATCTCCTCTCAGCGCTCAGCAAAAAGGTTCTGAAGCAAACGGTCGAGGCCTGACGGCACCCTGACTAGGGTGACGCCGAAAGCCCGGCAACGGCCGAGGGGGTAGTGGCGACCGGGCGACGCATGGTCAGCATACGGCGCGCTTCCTCGGCCTGGCCCTGCTTCAGCAGCACACTGGTCATCGCGTACTCGATCAGATCGCGCTGCGCCCGGCTACCGCCGATCCGGGCGTGGTCTGCCATTGCAGCGGTCAGATGGCAGGTCGCGCTTGTCCAATCCGCCGCGACAATCGCTCCGAACCCCTCGGCGAGATCGCGCACAACATCCGCTGCGGGGCCTTTTGCATCCGCCACGATCCGCTGCAGCGCCTCGCCATTCCCCGCCATTGCATGGGCAAGTGCCGCATGAGCGTCGGCAAAGGCGATGCCCGGCTTTGGGAACAGCCGCATGGCATAGTCGCTGACCACCTGCCAACGGGCCGCTGGAACCTCCACTCCCGCCAATTCGGCGCGATAGAGGATCGCCGCCAGATCGGTCAGCACGTTCAAGGGCGGGCCCCACGCCCCAGCGGGGTCGATATTCGCATCGATCTCTGCCCACATCGTCTGGCTGTCGCCCCGCGCCAGTGCCCAGAGGGCGATGTGCCACGCGATATGGCAGTGCAGAAGGGCCTGCTTGTCATAGTCATGACGCCAGGCGTCCAGAAACGCGTACCCCGCCTCGGTCTCGCCAATCTCGTAGTAGTGGTGCGACCGATAATGCGCGGCATTCGCGTTGCTGGGCCGGGCCGCCATGGCGCGCTCGATTGTTGCCTCCGCCGGGCCAGGTTGTCCCGCCTCCATCTGGGCGAAGGCGTGCTGGGCCAGAAACCACCAATCTTCGCCATAGGATGGGGCAAGTGCCGTGGTGAAAGCCAGATGTTCGGCCTCACGCCCGGGCTGGCCGCTGAAGCCGATCAGCCCGAAGACGCCCATACAGGTTTGGGCGACCATGACATCGCGTGGATATTCTGCGAGATGCGCGCGTACAGACTGGAATGCGACGGCTCCCTGCCCTTCCAGCAGCAGACCAAGGCAGTGGATCTGCCCTGTTTCCCGCGCCGTGGCACCGGCGGCAAACTCCCGTGCCCGGGCCAGCGGAGCGGCCACCTCCCCTGCCAGACCCATTGTCTGGTTACTGCGAGCCAGCGCCAGATGCGCCAGGGCAAATCCCTCATCGGCTGCGATCGCCGCCCGCAACGCATCGGCTCCCCCAGGCTCGGCGGCGAGAAACCGGTCGATCCCTAGCACATAGGCGTCGCGCGCGTCGGTCGAGCGCGTGCTGAGCGTGTTGCCGTAGCGGTCTTTAAGCATGGAAAGCCCCCCAAAAAACGCGAACCAGGGTCGGACCCAGGTGCAACTCAGATTAGCAGAGGGTTGGGGGCATAGACACCGATTGGAGCGCGCGATCTATTTGGGCGGCGGCAGGCGCCGGGTCACCTCGGTCTCGATCAGGCGCTGCACATTGGCCGAGATGTTCTGCCCAATCTCGCCCATCAGTTCCTCATGCAGGACCCGGCGGATCATCGCCTCGACAACCGCTTCGTCCATGACCATGGGCGAGCGCTTTTCCTCGGCCTCCGCAGGCAATGCTGCCGCCATCGGATCCTGGCTGGCGGGTTCGGTCGCGGGCTCGCTAGACGGCTCGCTGCCCGCCTCCGATACCGGCTCCGGCGAAGGCTCGATTGCCGTTTCGGCTTCAGGTTGAGATTCGGGATGCGTCTCGGCCTCCGGGGTCGTGGTGTCGAACAGCGCTTCCTCGGTCGGACCAGTCTTGACCATCATATCGGGCGTCAGTGCCAGCGGCGTGGGGGCATCTGCAGGTTCAGGCGCAGGCTGCGGCGCTGGCTTCGCGGCCGCTGCAGGCCGCTCGACCGGGCCAGGTGTCAGCTTGACGGGCGGCTCGCTCGAAGGCTCCGGCGCCTTTTCCGCACGGATGATCCGGCGGATCGACGCCAGCACATCCTCCATCGATCTGCGTTCGCTCTGATCGCTCATATCCTACCGTCCCGTTTCCACATCATCCGCGCACCAGGCGCGACCCGGCTTGGGCCGCTAAAGCTCAGGGGCGCCAATCCAAGCTCCAGACCGTATCATCGCTCTGATCGTAACCAAAGGTCCGATTTCGGACGCTGTCATAGTAAGCTGCCGTGTCCGGCTCAAGCCCAACATCAAGCCCAAGATGCTCGACCGTCAGCAAACCCATCGACTGAAGCAATTGATATGCCGACACATATTCATCGCGTTGGGCGGTAATAAGGCCGGCCCGCGCCTCCAGCGTTTCCTGTTCGGCATCCAGCACGTCGAGAGTGGTTCGGGCGCCGACCTTGGCCTCCTCGCGCACACCTTCGAAGGCCAGTTCGGCCGCGCGCACCTCAAGCCGTCCGGCCTTGATTTGGGCTCGCGCCACATCCAACGCCGACCACGCGATGCCAACAGCCTGACGCACATCGCGCATCGCAGCGGTGATGTTCGCGTCGGCACCCTCGACATCGGCCTGCGCCTGACGCACGGCGGCATAGTTGGACCCGCCGGAGTAGAAAGGAATGGTCACGAACAGTCCCAGCGCGGCCGAGCGAGACCCGTCGAAACCGTCATCGACGATATTGCTCTGGTTCAGGTTGCCCTGGAGGCTGACCTGAGGCAGCAGCGCCCCGATGGCGGTTTTTACATCGAAACCCGACGCCTCCCGCTCGATCCTAACGGCCTGCAGGTCCGGCTCGTTCTGCAGCGCAATAATCGCCGCATCCTGCTCGGTTCGCGGCAAATCGGGCAGCGGCGGTGGCGGCGCGAGTTTGCGCGGCGCTTCGCCGATGGCCCGGCGATAGGCATCGCGCGAGTTTTCAAGCGATCCCAACGAAGCCGCCAGAGAGCTGCGCGCCGCCGCCAAGCGGGCACGGGCCTGCTCGACATCCGTCCGCGTGACCTCCCCGACCTCAAAGCGTTCTTCCGCCGCCTCTAGCTGTTCGCTGAGAACTTTGACGTTGTTGCGTGCGACGCGAACCAGCGCTTCGTCCTGGCGCACATCCAGGAACGCGGTGGCGGCGGCGAAGAGCACATCCTGCTCCACTGCTGTCAGAACCGACTCCGCTCCACTGATCCGCCGTTCCGCTGCCGAAGTCGAGTTTTCCACCTGACCGCCGGTGTATATCGGCTGAACGATGCTGAGATTGAGCGCTGTCGGCAGGTTAAACTGATCATCGCGTTCAGTCTGCAACTCGATACTCGCGGTCCCAGTGACGGTCAGCCGACCGCCGGAGCGCGCAATCGCAGCGCTCTCACTGGCCACCTTAACGCTCGCGCGCTGTGCCGCCAGTTCTGGGCTGGTTTGGTAGGCCTTCGCCAAAGCATCGGCGAGGCTTTGCGCCATGACGGGCCCCGATCCCAGCATCGTCGCTGCCCCCGCCAGCAGCGCCGATATCACCCTCACTCGTCCCAACATCGTCAGCAGCCTTATATCATATCAGGCAGTTAGCATGCTTAGTTCATTCAGAACATGAATTCTTTAGCACAAGAAAACCCATCCAGCAAATGGGCTGTTGCGTCGAACATGGCGCGGTCGGAGACGCCTGTACCGGTGCGGATCATACGCCGGCACTGGCCAGTTACACCATCATGGACAATCGCGACGAGCCGTCCGCCTTGCTTGAGCTGATCGGTCAGCGCCGTCGGCACCTGCTCGACCGCGCCGTTCACGAAGATCACATCGTAAGGCCCATGCGCCGGGTCGCCAGCAGCCGCATCGCCGGCGGTAACGACAGCATTATCGACCTCCAACGCCTCCAGCGCGGTTTCAGCTTGTTTCGCAAGGGCTTCGTCGGGTTCAACCGCGACGACCGCCTCGGCCATGCGCGAGATAACGGCGGTCGAGTATCCCGTTCCGGGGCAGAGATCCAGCACAAGGTCGTTCGGGCCGATATCCGCGGCCTCGACCATCTTGGCAAAGGTCCGGGGCATCATCAGCCAGCGCCCCTCCGCGATTTCCACTTCGGCCTCGGCATAGGCGATTTCGCGGCTGGATCTGGGCACGAACTGCTCTCTCGGCGCCCACAACATGGCCTCGATCAGCGCATAGCGCGTGACGTCCGAGGGCCTGACCTGGCAATCCACCATCGCCGTTCGCGCTGCTGCAAGATCGATCATCCCCGATCACCTGTCGCTGATTGAAAACGCTGAGACTTCTCTGCCATATCGGCGTTTATCACGCAACCGATCCCAAGCCCCTGCAGCGGTGACGGCGCACCGATGCGATACGTGCGCTGCCCCTTGCTTTCCGAGGGGGGCCGCATTAATCAACCCGCCTGACCACCGGGTTCGGCGACGTGGCGGAGTGGTTACGCAGCGGATTGCAAATCCGTGTACACCGGTTCGATTCCGGTCGTCGCCTCCAATTGCAGCCCATAGTTCTCCAGCGTACAGCGAAGATCGGACTCGACGTCTTTGCTGCGTCGTCCATGGATCACCTTCGCCCTTAGCATTTTATCTGCGAAGGGATGGATGGAGCGTAAAGATCTCGCGTCGCTGGTCCGTCGGAAAAAATGCGGCTACCTGGCGAGGGCCGGTCGACGTTCAGACGCTTGAAGCGCGACCATTTCCAGATATCTCCCAGTCAAGATCAGGCGAGGGAGCAAATGTCCGAAACGCCATCACGAGCAGGCGCAGTCCTGGTGCCGTCCGGGCGCGTGTCCCGCGCGACGCGTATCGGATCTATGGCGGGCAGCGTCGCTGGAAACATGGCAGTTGGCGGCCTGCGCGCCCTTGGCCGGGGAGAGCGCCCACGCTTTCGCGACCTGCTGCTCACCCCTGGCAATATGCGCCGGATCGCGGACGATCTGGCGCGGATGCGCGGTGCGGCGATGAAGCTGGGGCAGTTGATCTCTATGGATACCGGCGAGGTTCTGCCGCCGGAGTTGAGCGAAATCCTGGCGCGGCTTCGCGCGGATGCGGATTTCATGCCGCCTGCGCAGCTAAAACGGGTGCTGAACGCGGCCTGGGGCGAAGGTTGGCTTGGCCAGTTCCGCAGTTTTGATACCAGGCCGATTGCCGCTGCCTCCATCGGTCAGGTACATCGGGCCAAGCTGCGCGATGGGCGCGATCTGGCGATCAAAGTGCAGTATCCCGGGATCGCGCGCAGCATTGACAGCGATGTCTCCAATCTGGGCGCGCTGCTGTCGGTATCGGGGTTGCTCCCTCAGGATTTTGAGATCAAACCCTATCTGGCCGAGGCACGGCGTCAGTTGCATGAGGAGGCCGACTTTCTGCGAGAAGGGGCATGCCTCGCGCAATTCGGCGACCTGTTGCGCGACGATCCGGATTTCGTGGTGCCGGAGCGGCACGAGGACTGGACCACCGGCACGGTCCTGGCCATGTCGTTCGTGGCCTCAGAGCCCATCGAAGCCACGCTGGAACTGCCTCAGGAGGCGCGCGACCGGATTGCAGAGCTGCTGATCCGCTTATTGCTGCGGGAGCTTTTCGAGTTTGGGTTCATGCAGACCGACCCGAACTTCGCCAATTACCGCTATCAGCCCGAAACGGATCGGATCCTTCTGCTCGACTTCGGCGCTACGCGCAGCTTCGGCGTCGAGATTGTCAAGCAGTATCGGCGACTCTTCTCGGCGGGTCTCACCGATGATCGGCAGGCGCTGGAGGAGATTGTCGAGGCAATCGGATTTATAGCTCCTGATACGCTGTTGAGGCATCGCCAAGCCGTGATCGGAATGATCCGGCTCGTCTTTCAGGCGATCAGCCGCGACCGGGTCTTCGATTTTGGCCCGCAGGAGCTTTCCAAAGACATGAATGTTGCGGGAGAGGCGCTGGCAGCCGATGGTTTCCTGCCCCCACCGGTGCCGATGGATGCGCTTTACCTGCAGCGCAAATTCGGAGGTATCTTTCTGCTGGCGCACCGTCTGCAGGCGCGCGTCGCGATCACGGACCTTATCGCCGAGGCGATTTCGCAGCCAAAGGCGAAATCCGGTTTCTGAGAGAGATCTGGTACCCGAGGTCGGACTCGAACCGACAAGACCAAAGGCCAGGGGATTTTGAAGCTACCACCCCTCCCTAACCCATTGCAAAAATAGAAAAATCCAGCCTCCGCCAGAGACCAGAATCATTGCGTCACGGCGATGTCAAAGGTGTGACTTGGTGCCCAGAGCCGGGATCGAACCGGCACTCCCAAAGGAAAGGGTGTTTGAGACCCTCGCGTCTACCTATTCCGCCATCTGGGCTTAGAAATCATTCAAGACTATTCCGAACTGCCACTTCCTGAGGCGTATTTCAAGCCAGTCTTTGGAGTTCCGCCGGTTTGGTGGACACTTTCTGAGTTACGAAGGAGAGTGTCGAGATGCCGAGAACAAGACCTGCTTACCCGCCTGAGTTTCGCGAGCAGATGGTGGCGCTGGCCCGAGTTGGGCGGAGTGTCGAAGACCTGGCGCGGGAATTTGAACCTTGCAGCCACACGATCCGCAGCTGGCTGAGAACCGCTGGTG
>JBCCDU010000122.1:0-9027 GCA_039030715.1 Pseudomonadota bacterium | reverse complement strand
TGCCTCCCTCCAGTAGTCACGCAATAGATCAAGCAGAGCAGGCGACAGCATGGCCTTGCGGTCCTTGTCATTCTTGCCTTCATCCACATGGATCAGCATCCGATCGCTGTCGATGTCCGAGACCTTCAGATTGCAGACCTCGGATGCGCGTAAACCAGCACCGTAGCTGATCCCCAAGGCCGCGCGATACTTCAGGCCTGGCCCCGGTACCGCCGCAAGAAGATCGCTGACCTCCTCGACGCTCAATACGACCGGCAACTTCTTCGCTTTGCGCCGGAACTGCATGTACCGCTTCATCTCCTCGCGCCCACAGGTCATCCCGAAGAAGAACCGCAACGACACGATCCTGGCATTGAACACGCCGGTCGAGACCCCGCTATCAGTCATGTGAAGCTGATAAGCCCGCAACTCGTCCGGCGTCGCTGTATCGGGTGAGCGTCCTATGAATTCAGCAAAATACCTAACCGCCCTGACATGAGCTTGCTGGGTCTTAGGCGACATGCCACGGATGCGAATATCCTCGATCATCCGCTCGCGTAGCGGGGTTGTCTTCTCCTCCTTCATTGGAGCCTCCTGTCATCAGATTGAGAAACCTCAATCGTCAGACAGGTCCGCTAAATTCCAAAACGGCTGGATCAGCGCTCAACACAAACCAAAAGCACCATTGCCGCGATAGCGGCTTCGTCCTTCCATAAAACCCAATCGCCCGCTCCGCTGTCATCTCCATCATGCAACTCGCCGCGACTGGGCCTCGGATTGTGCCGCCGGCATAGCGGAGCCATTGGAAGGTGCATTCGGCGTCTCGGTAGCTCAGCCAGGCGCGTTGGGCGTTCAGCAGCGTTTCGGACGCGTCCGGCGCGTCGATCCCGTATTCGCGGTTCGAGGCATCGGTCGCCTCGGCATCGGCTTTCATGTCAGGCCACCAGCGGTTGAGGAGCGTGTCCCAGGCGCGGTGCTCGCGGTTCAGGCAGTCGACGATGCCGATTGTCGTCGCACCGCTCGGCTGTTCCTGGCAGGGGCCCGAGATTGTGCCGATGCAGGTCTTGCGTGTGTCCCAGCTTTGCGCGGCCAAACAGGCTTCCAGAGCCGTTGCATCCTCGGCTGCCGCCGGAACGGCCAGTGTCAGGGACAAGAACACGGCGGTCAGGCTGCTCGGAACACGAGCCCGGACGTCAACCGCCATTTGCGATGTCCTCCAGCCGCATGGCCTCCTCGATATTGCTGCCAAGCACGCATTGGAAGACGGCGGCGGCGGCGAGGGTTTCGCCGTATTGCTGGGTCATGCGTTCGATTTCCGAGGCGCGCTGGCAGCGCGATGCGCGCGAGGCCATCCAGCGGGCCAGCGCCGCGCTTTCGCCCGCCGGATTGTTGCGCGCGCGCAGGTCGTTGGAGATGCTGACCAAATAAGCCTCCCACGCCACCGCCCGCGCGTTCAGGCAGGCCACCCAGGCGGTATCGCCGCTGTCGGCGCGGACCTCGACACATTCGCGCGAAACGGCCTCGGCGCAGGCGGGCCAGATCCCGGGATCGGCGACCAGGCCCCGGCATTGCGCCCAGCCTTGGGGTTTATCCTCGGACGCCCAAGCGGCGGTATGGGCGGTGGCGGCAAGGGCGAGCGCGGCGAGGGCCGCCAGAAGCGCTCTCATTCCGCCGCGCTCGGCTGGGTCGGTTCGGCCTCGACGGTGATGACCGGTTCCATCTTGTTCAACTCCTCGACGCTCAGATGGCAGGCGATCTGGTGACCATCGCCCATGTCGCGGACCGGCACATCGCCCTGGTCGCATTTGCCGAGCATGACATACTGACACCGGGTCTGGAACGGGCAGCCGGGCAGCGGGTTCAGCGGCGATGGCAGCTCGCCCTCCAGCACCACATGGCGTTTCTTCACATGGGTGTCGGCAATCGGGACGGCGGAGAGCAGCGCCTCGGTATAGGGGTGATAGGGCGGCGCGAAGATCGCCTCGGTCGAGCCTTGCTCCATGATCCGGCCAAGATACATCACCACAATCCGATCGCTGAGATAGCGCACGACGCCCAGATCGTGGCTGATGAAGAGCATGGTCGTCCGGCTCTCGCGCTGGATGTCGGTGAGCAGCTTGGTCACGGCCGCCTGCACCGAGACATCGAGGGCCGAGACGGGCTCGTCCGCCACCACCAGCTTGGGGCGGCCCGCGAAGGCCCGGGCGATGCCGATGCGCTGCTTTTGCCCACCCGAGAGCTGGCGCGGCATCCGGGCCGCGAACTCGCGCGGCAGCTTCACCATGTCGAGCAGTTCCAGCATCCGCTCTCGCCGGTCGGCATCGCTGTCGCCGATCTCGAACTGTTCCAGCACACGGCAGATCTGATCGCCGATTGTCATCGACGGGTTGAGCGTGTCGAACGGGTTCTGGAACACCATCTGGACCTGGCTGACCGTCTTGGCGTCGCGCTTTTCTACCGGCAGGTGGGCGATATCCAGATTGCCCAGGGTCACCTGTCCGTCGGTCGCCGTCTCCAACCCCATCAGCACCTTGGCGAAGGTGGACTTACCACAGCCGGATTCGCCCACAATGGCCACGGTTTCCGCCTCGCGGGCGTTGAAGCTGAGTTCCTCGTTCGCTTTCACCGTGCGGGCGTCACCGCCCCCGAACATACCCGTCGAGACGGAGTAGTGTTTCTGCAGGTTGTCGACATTGACGACCACGTCGCCGGGCACGATGGCCTCGTCGATCTCGGCGCCCTCCGGCCCGGCCGCCCAGTCGATCTCGCCGATCCGGATGCAGCGCGAGCGATGGCGGTTGCCGAGATCGTGCATCTTGACCAGACCCGCATCGCATTCCGGTTTGAAATGATCGCAGCGAGGCCCGAAATTGCAGCCCTTGGGCCGCTGATGCGGCAATGGAAGCTGGCCCGGGATAGCAACCAGCGGCTTGGCGTATTTGTCGGCCCCGGGCACAGGGATCGAGCGGAGCAGGCCCTGGGTGTAGGGGTGCTGCATCTTGTTGAAGACGGTGTCGATGTCGCCCTCCTCCACCGCCTCGCCGGAATACATCACGGTGATGCGGTCGCAGGTTTCCAGGATCATGCCCAGATTGTGCGAGACGAAGATCTTCGAGGTGCCGAACTCCCGCGCCAGATCCTTGATCAGGCTGACGATGCCCGCCTCGACCGTCACGTCCAGCGCGGTCGTCGGCTCGTCCAGCAGCAGCAATTGCGGTTTCGAGAGCAGCGCCATCGAGATCACGACGCGTTGCTGCTGCCCGCCGGAAAGCTGGTGGGGATAGGCGGCGAGGATCCGGTCCGGGTCCGGCAGACGTACGGCATCGACCATCTCGGCGGCGCGTTTCAGGGCGTCCTGCTCGGAGATCCCCTCATGCACGGTCAGCACTTCGGCCAACTGCTTGCCGACCTTCATGGCGGGGTTCAGAGAGGCCATCGGTTCCTGATAGACCATCGAGATCTTCGAGCCGCGCAGGTCGCGCAGCCGCTCCGGGCTCATGGTCTGCATCTCCTCGCTCAGGAACTTGATCGAACCGGATTTGATCCGCCCATTGTTCCCCAGATACTGCATGATGCCGAGCGAGACGGTGGACTTGCCGCAACCGGACTCCCCCACCAGACCCATGGTCTCGCCCGGCATGACGGTCATCGAGAAATCCATCACCGCCGGGATCTCGCCCGCGCGGGTATAGAACGAGATGTTGAGGTCGTTGATCTCAAGGATGGGGTCTGTCATCGCAATCTCCTAATCCTTGAGGCTCTCTTCGCGCAGGCCGTCGGCCAGCAGGTTCAGGCCCAGCACCAGCGTCATCAGCGCGACCGCCGGGAAGAGGGCCAGATGCGCCGTCTTGGCGAGCCGTACGAAGCTGCGGCCGTGGTTGATCATCGAGCCCCAATCGGGGCTTTCGGGCTGCAGGCCGAGGCCGAAGAAACCCAAGGTGCCGAGCAGGATGGTCGTGTAGCCAATCCGCAGGCAGAAATCGACGATCAGCGGGCCGCGGGCATTGGGCAGGATCTCCCACAGCATGATGTACCAGGGCCGCTCGCCCCGGGTCTGGGCCGCTGCAACATAGTCGCGGGTCTTGATGTCCATGGTCAGCCCGCGCACGATCCGGAACACCCCGGGCGAGGAGCCGAGGATCACCGCGGCGAACACGTTCAGTTCGTTCGGCGCCAGGACGAAGGGCGAGAGCGATTTGCCCAGCATCTCGAACCCGAACACGGTCTGCGAGTAGATCCACAGCCCCGCCAGGATCGTCACGCCCGCAAAGAGCGCCAGCTTGGTTTGCGCCTTCTCGTATTTCGTGAACCACATGGCGCAGAGGAAGATGATCGGGAACAGAAAGAAGAACGCGGCCATCCCGATCGGCAGTGACCAAGGCAGTTCGATCAGGCCCAGATCGATGAGGATCGGCTTGTTCACCTCGGGCGTCACCAGAAGGTAGAAGAGCAGGATCACCGGGAAGGCCAGAACCAGATTGGCCAGAAAGCTCATCAACGTGTCGATCCAGCCGAGATAGTAGCCCGCCGGCAGGCCCAGGGTGGACCCGACCATATAGGCGATCAGCGTGGCTGCGGGTGCGATGACCAGCACGATCTGGCTGCCATAGACCACGCGGCTGAAGATGTCTCGCGCCAGGTTGTCCCCGCCCCAAAGGAAGATGATCTCACGCTCGGCATCGATGGCGCCGGGCAGCGCCTTTTTCATGCCGAAGGTCACGCTCTGCTCCAGCGCGGGCATGACGGCGATCAGATCGGCGAAGACCGCGGTGAAGATCCAAAAGAGGACGATCCCGGCGCCTGTCAGCCCGATGGGCGAGCCATAGAGGCGCCCGATCACCCCCAGCTTCTCGCGGATGAAGTATCCGCCGATCAGCGTGATCCCCAGCGCGATCCAGGTCGGCCAGAACCGGCCGATGGAGTAGAGAATGATCTCGACCGTCGAAATATACTCAAGTTCCATGATGCGTCCCCCCGGCCCCGATTATTTCACGCGGATGCGCGGGTTGAGATAGGCATAGCCGATATCCGAGATGAGCTGCGTCGCCAGCACCACGATCACCGCCACCCAGGAAATCGCCAGCAGCATATTGATGTCGTTGTTCCCCGCCGCCTGCACCAGCGTCCAGCCAAAGCCTTTGTAGTTGAACATCGTCTCGACGATCACGACGCCAGTTAGCAGCCACGGGAATTGCAGCATGATGACGGTGAAGGGCGCGATCAGCGCGTTCCTCAGCGCGTGTTTCATCACGACTGTGCGGAAGTTCAGCCCCTTCAGCCGGGCGGTGCGAATATATTGCGAGGTCATCACCTCGGCCATGCTCGCCCGGGTCATCCGTGCGATGTAACCCATGCCATAGATCGCCATGGTGATCACCGGCAGGGTAAAGTTTTCCAGCGTGATGGATTTGGTCGAGGCGATGCCTTTCAGGAGCCCGAGGCTGCTCGCGAAAATCACCGTGAAGATGATCCCCGTCACATATTCCGGGGCCGAGGTTGACGCGATGGAGCCGACCGATAAACTTCGATCCAGCAGCGATCCCTCTCGCATCCCGGCCAAAACGCCGACGATCAGGGCGCCCGGGACCATCACCATCATCACCCAGAACATAAGAATGCCGGTATAGCTGAGACGTTCGCCAATCACTTCGGAGACAGGCTTGCGGAAGACGCGGCTGTAGCCCATGTCACCCTGCGCCGTGTTCACCAGCCACTCGCCATAGCGAATCAGGAACGGCCGGTTGAAGCCTTCTTTCTCGAGCCAGTTCGCGACCTGCTCGTCGCTCATGCGCATATTGCCCTCGGTCTTGGCGAGCTTTTCCAGATTGCCGGGCAGGTTGACGAGATAGAAAACGATGAATGTCAACGCGATCATCGTGATCAGCATGGTGCCGAGACGACGGATGGTGAACATCAGCATGTGACGGCCCCCTTGGCCTGTTATCCGTGCCGGGAGCAGCCGCCAATATGGGTTCGCGCGCTGCAACGGGAGTGGCCCCGCGCCGGCTGGCTGTTGGAGGGCAGCCCCGCAGGGCTGCCCTCGATCTCGCGATCAGCTCAGCTATCCAGCCAGGCCAGATCCAAATGCTGTTCGAATGCCTGGTGCATTTCGAAGCCCATCACCCCCTCGCGGTGCGAGCGGTAGACATTGCGCCAATAGGGCTGAACGATCACGCCGGAGGACTGAAGATTGGCCTGGATCTTGGCCATGATCGCGCGCCGCGCCTCGACATCCGGGGTCGCCAGAGCCTGTTCCAGCAGGCTGTCGAATTCCGGGTCGTTATAGGCACTCTCGTTCCACGGCACGCCGCCCTTGTAGGCCAATGCCAGAACCTGCACGCCCAGCGGACGCCCGTTCCAGTTGGTGGTCGAGAACGGATACTTGGTCCAGTCGTTCCAGAAGGTCGACCCGGGGATCACCGTGCGCTTCACATTGATGCCCGCGTCGCGCATCTGGTTGGCGATGGCATCGGTCGTATTGCGCCGCCAGTCATCGTCGATCGAGATCAGCTCGAACTCGGTATCCGTGTGGCCCGCCTCGGCCAGCAGGGCCTGCGACTTGGCCACGTCACGGGTGATCTTGGGCAACTCGGCATATTCGATATGCATCGGGCCGACATGGTGGTTCTCCGCCGGTGCGCCGGAACCGTTGATACCGATATTCAGCACCACCTGGTTGTCGACGGCCAACTGGATCGCGTTGCGCACCTTCTGGTTGTCGTAAGGCGCGTTCTCGACATTCATCCGGGCCACGATTGTGGATCCGGTGGCAATCGAGCTGGACGGGATGCCGACGCTTTCCAGCTGATCCAGGCTGTCCGCCTGGGTTTCGAAATTGCCATCGACCTCCTCGGCCTCGAAGGCGGCGATCATCGCCGTCGGGTCGGTGCCGTGATCGACCCATTCGATGCGGTCGAGATAGACATCACCGGCCCACCACTCGTGGCCTTCCTTGCGCTGCACGGCGGCGCCGACACCCACCTCGTACTCCACCAGTTCGTAGGGTCCGGTCGAGATGCTCAGCGCCTCGAACGGATCGTTCGATCCCTCGTAGGAGCGGTGAACGATCATCGACGGATAATCCGCCATGCCCGCGATCAGCGAGATGTCGGCAGCGGGCAGGTTAACCTGAACGGTGTGGTCATCGACCCGGGTCAGCCCGCCCTCGCGCAGCTTCTTGGTGTCGGGGTCCACCAGACCGCCCATGCGGCTGGCCATCGAGTTGCCCTCGACCTCGGATTCGCACCAGCGGGTGATGTTGTGGATGATGTCATCGGCATTTAGCTCGTCGCCATTCGACCAGGTCACGCCCTTGCGGATATTAAGCGTGTATGTCTTAGCGTCGTCCGAGGCTTCCCAGCTTTCCAGCAGCCGCCCCTCGAAGCTGAAATCCGGCTTCCAGCGCACGCAGTGTTCGCAGACCTGGCGCGAGACATTGGCCATCTCCGACCAATCGAACGTGCGCGGATCCTTGAAGGCTTTCACGGACATGGAAATCCGCATCGTGCCGCCCTTCTTGGCATGGCCGTCGGCCAGCGCCGGACCGCCGGCGATGCCGCCCAGCGTGAAGGCCGCCGCAGCGGTCACGCCCAGGCCCATCATCGACGCCAGATACTCGCGCCGGTCCATCCTACCTTCCTTGAAGGCTTTGACGAACCCGTCTGCCCATGGGTGCAGATCGCGATCCGTCATCATCATCTTGGTCATGTGTCTCTCCCTGAACCCTGTGGTTCTTTTGATTTAGTGGCCTAATGCTAAGCATGTCGATTGGGCGCAGCCAAGCGCCAATCATTGACCATTGACAATTTTCAAGGGAAATGGGCCGGAAAATCGCGGCCTATTTGCGACCTGACGGATCTCGGGACCGACGAGACCGCGGCGAACGCCCTCAAAGAACGATTGCGATAGGGAGCCCGCGCCCGCAAAGTCGCGCGAGCGGAGGAGAAATCGCATGACCACAACCCAGATGTCGCTGTCCGAGATCCACCAACTGGCTCGCGAAACGCTGCTGACCCATGGCTGCGATGCACCGAATGCGGATGCGATCGCCGACAACATGACAGCGGCGGAGCGTGGCGGCTCTGCCTCGCACGGGCTGTTCCGGCTGCCGGGCCATGTGGTGAACCTCAAGAACGGCCGCGCCAACGGCAAGGCCGCGCCCAAGCTGGAGCGGCTGAGCCCCGCGGCCCTGCGCGTCAATGGCGACGAGGGATTTGCGCCACTGGCCCACAAGATCGGGCTAGCTCCGCTGGCGGAAGCCGCGCGCGAGATGGGGGTCGCCGTGCTCGCAATCACCCGAACGATGCATTTCGCGGCTCTCTGGCCCGAAGTGGCGGTGCTGGCCGAGGATGGGCTGGCCGCGATGGCGATGACCTCCTCGCCCCCCTTCGTCGCGCCAAGCGGAGGGAAGACGCCGTTCTTCGGGACCAATCCCATGGCCTTCGCCTGGCCGCGCGAAGGCGAAATGCCGATGATCTGGGATCAGGCGGCCTCGGTCACGGCGCGGGGCGAGATCATGCTGCACCAGATGAGGGGCGAACCGATGCCCGACGGGGCCGGGATCGACAGCGATGGCAGACCGACCAACGACCCGGCGGCAATCCTGACCGGGGCGCAACTGCCGTTCGGTGGCTACAAGGGCAATTCCATAGCAATGATGGTCGATCTGCTGGCGGGGCCGCTGATCGGCGAGGTTTGCTCTTATGAAGCGGGGCCGCCCAACAACACGCTGGGTGGGCCGTCGCTTGGGGGAGAGATCATCGTTGCCTTCGATCCCGCGCGCCTCGGCGGCGCGGATGCGTTGGCGCGGGGCGAGAAGATGTTTGCGAATTACCTCGCGCAGGATGGCACCCGCCTGCCCGGCGCGAAGCGCGGCCGAGCGCGCGAAATCGCCGACCGTGACGGCGTGGCGATCCAGAATGCGACCTTGGAAAAAATCCAGGCCCTCTGACGCCCGCAATCAAGTGCAGCGCCCGGGGCGGCGTGCCAGAGCGGCCATCTGCGCGCCAGCGCGCAGCAGCAGGTTCCCTGCTGGCCCGTGCCTGCACG
>JBCCDU010000121.1:0-9028 GCA_039030715.1 Pseudomonadota bacterium | reverse complement strand
TGACCCACGAGATGGGTTTTGCCCGCGAGGTGGCCGACCACATCTATTTCACCGACCGTGGCGTGATTGTGGAACACGGCCCCCCCGCCACCTTCTTCACTGAGGCAAAAGATCCGCGCACCCGTGAGTTTCTGAGCCAGATTTTGTGATTTACAGCCTAAAACCGCAACTCGACTGATGTTGAACGATCTGTTACCAATAAGGGTGTGAGAGTGGAGTGGTATGGAGTGAGTAAATGGCTTTCAAAGCGATTCTGGGGGCTGCTTGCGTCGCCCTGTTCGCCAGCAACCTGTCGGCCGGTCTGCCGTCCAGGGGAGATGCTGGAAATATCAATGACGCAGCCGTCGCGACGGATATGCGTCTGAGCAAGCTGAGCCAAGGCTATCACCAGACAATGAGTGACTTTGCAGCATCGGAGGTCGATCCGGTGGACGTGCTGATCACGTCGATCTCGGCCGATCCAACGGGAATGTCACTGCCAAAACCGATACGTGCCGCAGGCTCGGCCTTGTACAGCCCTGCTGCCCCGGCGATGAAGAATGTGATGTATTTCGCCCCGGCATTGGTGTTGATCCTTGGCGGCTGTCTGGGGCTGACGGCTGCGCTTACCTGGCGCAAGCGGATGGCGCCGCGCATAGCGGGCTGAAGCGCTCAGGTCAGATCGCGCAGGTGACGCCGCACCTGGTCGGGATATTTTCCCCTCAACGCATGCCAACGGGTGCGCTGCTGCTCTTTGCCAACCTGGCGATTTAGCAGCGACCATTGGATTGCGACCTGGCGAAGAGCCGCCTCTGGCTTCTCACGTCCCGTGATCGCATCCAGCAGCGCATTGTTGAGAACGCGGAAATACTCGCTCTGCCGCGCCAGATAGAGATCCGGGATCGAGGCGCGCATGCTGGCCTCGTGAACTTCCAGAAACTCCGGCGAGTAGATCCGCTGGATCACCGGGTCGCTGTAATGCTCGGCCCGGAACGGATCAAAATACCCCTCTGCATCACGCACCGCCAGCGTCGAGATCTCACCCGTGGAGGCAAAGAGCGCGAAAAGATAGGCCAATTCCGGCTGCTGGCTGAACTGGGTTACGGCGTAGCTCCAACCCCAGTTGAAATACGAGGTCCGCAGCAACTGTCCGTCCACAATACCGCCAGGCGTAGGGCCGAAGACCATGCGCCCACGCATGCCTGACCCTTGATTATTCAGGTATTTTTGCGAACCGCCCCAGCCGATATTGCAATAGATCTGACCTTCGGAATACCGCTTCCAGTTCCGGAAGAGACCGGCGGACTTGGCTTCGGGGTAGAGCGTTTCGCTGGCGCGGATCATCTCCTCCAGCGCTTCCACCCCCTGATCCGAAGCGATCTGCGGCTCCAGATCAGCCGAGAGCGGCCAAACCCCCTTGGCATGGAACCTCACCCACCACTCCCACGCCAGATAGCCCGGCGTGCGAAACAACGCACCGCCAAACCGCCCCTGCTCTGGCCGGTGGAAATACGCCATTTGCCGGTCAAGCTCAGCCCAGGTTTGCGGCACGTCCAGCGAGATACCGTAGAGATCGCCGTAACGCGCCTGTTCGACCGGATCGAGCATCCAGTCGCGGTGATAGAACATCAGGTAGGTGTCGCCATCGGCCTGGAAGCCATAGATCCGATCATCGAACGTGTCGCCGATAGAATAGAGCGTATCATCGCGAAAACCCGGCGGCTCGTGCCTTGCCGCCAACTCGCTCAGATCGCGGATCGCGCCGACACTCGCCAGATCTGGCAGAGCAAATGTCGCGGGCAACGCCAGATCATAGCCACCTTCACCACTGAGCGCATCCAGCGCGAGATGGGAGTCGACGTCGCCCACACCCACGGCCTGCCAACTCGCCTCGATCCCGGTCGCCTCTCGGAAGGCATCGATGACGGGCGAGATGTTGCCTTCGCATCCAGTGGGGACCAACAATCGCAGCGGCCCACCGCTCAGCGCCCGCGCACGCTCTGCAACCTTTTGGTGAAAATCGACTATATGCAGGGAGCAAGCCGCAGTGGGAACGCCCGCGAGGAACAAACCCGACGCCGCGAGCCGCAAGAGATCCCGACGGCCGAATGAACCGCCCAGACCGGCCATTGCTGCAAGACACTCAGACATCATGAACCTTCATACGCCCTACAGTGCCGCGGGGCCAGCGACCACCGCGCCGCGCGGATAAACAGAAGCTCCAAAATATTAAAAGATTTTTAAGCGGCGCTTAACTATATTTAAAATCAGCAACAATTTTGGAACGCGCGCCTGATGGGACTCGACACTTTCACTGCCAGTGCGGCCTGGCGACTGCGTCTGGGGCTAACTCTGATCGCAGCCCTCGTCGTCGGTCTGTTGATCGCAGGCGCCATCGGGCTGCGGCAGGTGGACATGGCGCAGGACGATCTGATCGACCGCTCAGTTCCCACCCTCAAGAGGGCGGAGCTGCAAAGCCGCAGGTTGAATTCTCTAATGGTAGAACTCAGCGCGGTGCCCTCGTTGACCACGAAGGCAGAGCTGGGGGCCCTGCAAGCGCGGCTGAACGAGCAGATGGAAGAACTGACCGAAGACGGGCTGATCGACCGCGATATCGGCAACCTTTTGGAGGCGTTGCGTGGATCTTCCGGATCGGCGATCCGCACCTCGATCGAAGCAATCGATTTCAGGGAACGCGGCGATGCCCGTACCGCAGAGTTTCAGGCAAATGTGAATGAGATCCTGGCAGAGGTGCGGCCGCTCGCAGTGCGCGCCGGTACCCGCGTCCAGGTGGATATCATGGAGTTGTCTGCGGTGGATCCCACGCAGGAATCGGCCGAGGCGCTGGCGAGCGACATCTTCCTGATGGGTCAGTTCAACGAATTCAACTACGCGCTTTTCAATATCGAAGAGCTCGCCGACGGCATCGGCAACATAACCGATTCAGAGCAGTTGCAAGGGTTGGAAGGAAAGCTTTCCTATAGTTTTCGCAGCCTCGTCCAGTACATGACCGCCCTGCCTGCAACCGAAAAGCGCCGCGAGATTGCCCGCCAGATGCGCTTCGCGCGTGATCAACTCTTCGGTCCGGACGGCGTCCTCGCGCTGCGCCGCGAATATATCGATGCATTGCAGCGCTTGGCGATCGAACGGGCCAATCAGGCCGGAATCGTCTCGGAAGTTTTGAAGAAAACCAATCAGGTCGTGGCAGATGCCGAAACGCGGATCCAGTCATCAGCCGTGCTGGTCGCATCCACGATTTCCGACACGACCTCGCGCTTGCAGGTGATCGCTGTCCTGGCCATCGTGCTGATCGGTTTGATCGCCTTCGTGATCGTCGAACGTCAGATCGTGCGGCGTCTGGCGCTTCTGCGCGATTCAGTCATGGCCATTGCGAATGGCGACAACGAGCGCGCAGTGAACGTACACGGCCGCGACGAACTGGCCGAGATGGCGGCTGCACTGGACGTGTTCAAAACAAACTCGCGCGAGCTTTATCGCTCGAATGCCGAGCTCACCCGCTTCGCCTATGCGGCGTCGCACGATCTGCGCGCGCCGCTATTTGCGATCCGCAGTCTGACAGAATGGACGATCGAGGATGCGGGCGACGACTTCCCCGAGGCGGCACGCGGAAATCTGGATCTGGTGTTGCTGCAGATCGACCGGCTTTCGACGCTGCTCGGCAATCTGCTGGATTATTCGCAACTGGGTCGCGAGGATGCGATCATCGGCGAAATCGACATCCATAGCCTTACGAGCGAACTGGGCCAGATGCTATCCCCGGACGGAAAGTTCGCCTTCGAGGTCGAGAGCGATATAGCGTCGGTGGAAACATATGACGCCCCCCTCCGTCAGGTTTTGCTGAACCTCTTCGGCAATGCGATCAAGCATCATGACCGCGACGCGGGCAAAGTGCGGGTGAAACTGCAAAAATCCTCGGGCCGGCTGCATTTCGAGGTTTCCGACGATGGGCCAGGGATAGATGAACGCTTTCACGAGCGGATCTTCGGCCTGTTCGAAACACTGCGCACACGCGACGATGTGGAAGGCAGCGGCATGGGACTCGCCACCATCCGCAAGCTCGTAGAGCATTACGGCGGCAAAGTCGCCGTCGTCTCGGACCCGGAAGCAAAACGCGGTGCCACGTTCCACTTCGATTGGCCAGCAGGCGCGCACAAACGCGCGGCTCTGGCAGCCTGATCGAGACTTCGCCCGACCCGGTGCTAGACCAGATGGCAGGCAACCCGCCTGCCACCGACATCGCGCAGGGCGGGGCGTTCGGTCTTGCAACGCGTCTCGGTCAGGGGGCAGCGGGGATGATACGCACATCCCTTGGGCGGGTTAATCGGGTCGGGTATTTCCCCTTGCGGCGGATCGACCTCGCGACCGAAACCGTCCAATTTGGGGGCCGCGTCGAACAACATCCGCGTATAGGGGTGCAGCGGCCCCTCGAACAACGCATCGCGGGGCGCCTCCTCCACCAGCCGGCCCAGATAGAGAACACCGATCTTGTCGGCCATGTGCTGCACCACGGTCAGATCGTGGCTGATGAAGAGGTAGGTTAGCCCCAGATCCTCGCGCAGATCGCTCATCAGATTCAGCACCTGCGCCTGGACCGAGACATCCAGCGCCGAGGTCGGCTCGTCACATACGATCAGCCGGGGTTCGGAGGCCAGCGCCCGCGCGATACAGATCCGCTGCCGCTGCCCGCCCGAGAACTCGTGCGGAAACTTGCCAGCATCGGCAGGCGAAAGGCCCACTTGCTCAAGCAACTTCTCGGCCAAGCCGCGCGCATCGCCACCACGCGCGGTCACCGGTTCGGTGATCACATCGCGCACCCGCCAGCGCGGATTCAGGCTGGCGAAAGGATCCTGGAAAATCATCTGGATGTCCGAGCGTGTCGCGTCGACCTTGGCCGCGTTCGCCTCGCGATAAAGATCCACGCCGCCAATTTCGACCGCGCCTTCGCTGGGCCCCAGAAGGCCCACAACGATCTTGCCGATGGTGGACTTGCCCGAGCCGCTCTCACCCACCAGCGCGTAGACGGATTTCTCCTCGATCTCGAAATCGACATCGGAAACTGCGCGGAGCAGCGCCTTGGGCAACCGCTCTAGCACCCGGTTCAGCCAGGGTTTCGAGACGTCGAAAACGCGGCTGAGGCCGGTCACGCGGACCAGCGCACTCATGCCGCCTCCTCCCCCGCCAGCCAGCAAGCAGCGCGGCCCCCGCAGGCATCGGCGCTGGGCGCGGGATCGGTTGTGCAGCGGTCGAGCACTTTGGGGCACCGGGGATGAAATGCGCAGCCTTGGGGCAAACTGCCCAGACGCGGCATGGTGCCCGGGATCTGGTTCAGCCGCGCCTGGCCCTGCGCCGCCAAGGGTGTGGAGGCCATCAGACCGTGCGTGTAAGGATGCGCGGGCCGGGTCAGCACCTCGCGCACCGGGCCGATTTCAGCCAGGCGGCCCGCATACATCACCGCGACACGGTCGGCGGCCTCGGCGATTACGCCCATGTCATGGGTGACAAGCATCACCGCCGTCCTTCGCTCACGGCAAAGCCGGCGGAGCAGCGCCACGATCTGCGCCTGCACACTGACATCGAGCGCCGTCGTCGGCTCGTCCGCGATCACCAGCGCAGGTTCGGCGCAAAGCGCGAGTGCGATCACCACTCGCTGGCGCATACCCCCCGAAAACTCGTGCGGATAGGCATTGACCCGCTCGCGCGCGCCGGGGATTCCGACTTCCTCGAGCGCCGCCAAAGCACGCGCCTCCGCCTCGCGACGAGAGACGGGCAGATGTTCCGATATGGTCTCGGCCAGTTGCTCGCCGATTGGCAGCAGGGGATTTAAAGAGGTCAGAGGGTCCTGAAAGACCATCCCGATCTGCTTGCCCCGAACCCGGCGCATCTCCTCACGGGGCAGATTGTCGATCCGTCCGCCGTTCAACAGGATCTCGCCACCGGCAATATGGGCGGGTCGATCGAGCAGGCCGATCACGGCGTTGCCCGTCATGGACTTGCCCGCCCCGCTCTCGCCCACCACACCCAGGATCTCGCCCGGGGCGACATCGAAGCTGACATGATCCACCGGGCGCAACAACGCGTGGCGGGTCGGGATCTCCACCACCAGGTCGCGGATCGAGAGGACGTGGTCGCTCATATCACTCACCCCCCAGAAGTTCGAGCTTCACGCGTTCCATCACTCGGTCTTGAAGGGATTTCGAGATTTGACTGACGCCATGCCAAAGGCTTCTCGAATAAACGTCCTGCTTCTTCATCACGGCTTGGCCTTCCGGCGTACGATAAAAGCGATCGAGAGCTTTAAGCTCGGCCAAGGTGAACGTATGGAAGGCCGCATCTATCATCGCCGCCTCTAGATTGGGTCGTTCCCGCGCAAACTCTTCCACCGCCAGCCTGACAACCTCCGGATGCTGATCCTCGGGAAGCGCAGGATTGTTCGAAGTGATCTGGACCACCATCAATTCGATCGACAGGATGTCATCCAGGATGCGCTGCTGTGCAGGTGCCTTTACGTAGCTCTCGGCTGCAGCTCGGCGCAGGGCGTCATCGTCAGCGAGCGCCGGTCCTGCAAGCAAGCACGCCGCAAACATGTCTAAACGAAAACTCATTCGGCGTCCTCTCAGTGGCAAAGTCAGCGCAGGCGCGGGTTCAGCGCATCGCGCAACCAGTCACCCAGCAGGTTGACGCTGAGCGCGAGGGCGAGAAGCGCCAGCGCAGGGAAGAGCAGGATCCACCACTCCGAATGCATAAAATCCTGCCCGATCCGCACCAGGGTGCCCAGCGAGGGTTTGGTCGGCGGTGCGCCAACGCCCAGGAAACTCAGCGTCGCCTCGGCTATGATCGCCAAGGCCAGGCTGATTGTGGCGATCACAAGGACCGGATTCAGCACGTTGGGCAGAATATGGCGCAGCATGATGGCACCAGGACGGCGACCGATCAGGCGGGCCGCCTGTACATATTCCTTGTTGCGCTCGACCAGGGTGGCCCCCCTGACGACGCGGGCAAATTGCACCCAGTCACTGAGGCCGATGGCTATGATCAGAACCCAGATCGCCATCTGATCGCGCAACTCTACCGGTGTGAAACCCTTCGCGATGCCAAAGATCAGCATGGCGATCAGGATAGAGGGGAAGGTCAGTTGCACATCGGCGATGCGCATGATCAGCGTCTCGACCCATCCGCCGACATAACCCGCGATCAGCCCCAACGCGACGCCCAGCGTCATCGCGAAGAGCACCGCCATGACGCCGACGAAGAGCGAAATCCGCATGCCGTAGAGGATGGTCGAGAGCACATCCCGGCCCTGGTCGTCGGTCCCGAGCCAAAAGACCTCTCCCGTGAAAGCGTTCGGCTCCATCGGTTTCGAGAAGCCGTTCATCAGGTTCAGCGTGGCCGGATCGAAGGGGTCGTGGGGCGCCACCAGCGGAGCCAGAACAGCCCCCAGAACCAGCACCGACGTGACAAGGAACGACACGACTGCCACCGGCGAATGCCGGAACGACCACATAAAGTCCGAATTCCAAGCTTGCGTCAGCGCGCTCATGCCTTGGCCGTCCGATCCGTGCGCAGCCGCGGATCAATCGCGAAGTAGAGCATATCGACCAACAAGTTGATCCCCACGAACATGACCGAGATCAGCATCAGGTAAGCTGCCATCACGGGAATATCGACGAACTGGATCGCGTTCACAAACAACAGCCCCACGCCCGGCCATTGGAACACCGTCTCGGTAATAATGGCGAAGGCGATGATCGAGCCCAATTGCAGCCCGGTGATGGTGATCACAGGCACCAGCGTGTTCTTCAGGGCATGGCGGAAATTCACAGCCCGCTCTCGCAAACCGCGGGCGCGGGCAAAGCGGATATAGTCCTGGCGGAGAACCTCCAGCATTTCGGCGCGCACAAGGCGCATGATCAGCGTCATCTGATAAAGGCCGAGCGTAATCGCAGGCAGGATCAGGGCTTTCAAACCGCTTACGGTCAGAAAGCCCGTCGTCCAGCCGCCGATGTCCACAACCTCTCCCCGCCCGAAGCTCGGCAGCCAGTTCAGGCCGACCGCGAATATGTAGATCAAGAGTATCCCGATCAGGAAGGTTGGCAGGGAGACGCCTATCAAGCTGGTGCTCATGATCAGATTCGACAGCCAGCCATCTCGTCGGATCGCGGTATAGACGCCCAGCGCGATCCCCAGACCGATCGCGAACAGGCCCGATACCGCCGCGAGTTCCAGGGTCGCCGGTGCCCTCTCGGCCAGGATGTCCGAAACCGGGCGGCCCTGGCGATAGCTGGTGCCAAGCTCTCCCTGCGCGGCCCCCTTGAGGAAGTTCCAGTATTGCACCGGGAAGGGCTGATCCAGGCCAAGCTGGATGCGCAGGCGCTCGATATCGGCGTCCGTACGCTCCTGCCCCAGCATGTTCTCTATGGGATCGCCGACAAAGCGGAACATCGAAAAGGCCACGAGCCCGACAGCCAGCAGCACGATGATCGACTGGATAACCCGGCGGATGATATAGGCGAGCATGTCAGGCAACCCTGGGGTTGGATGGGATCGGGGTCACACGCCCTCCGCAATCTGGCGGGCATATTCTTCTGCATTGAAGTAACTGCGCGAGACGCCGATCTGCAGGTCCTCGGTGAGGGTCCAGGCCTCCCACCCGCTGATCGCCACCTTGTTTCCGGTGCCCGAATGCGTACCGGTCAATGTCCAGGCAAATATCGCGTCCCGCCCGGCGGAGCGGCATTCGTCAAGCTGTACTTTCAGATCGGGGAAATCGTTGTAAAAACCGGTCATCAGCGCCTCTATCCCGGGGCGACCCTTGACTGGCTCGGCGCCATTGACGCTTATCTGACCGTCCTCCGGATAGAAGCCCGCGACACTCGATGGCTTGTGCGAACACCAGGCATCGGCATAGGCCTGAGCCATGGTCTTGACCTCGGCTGTATCGAACATGCGTGTTCCCCCGGGAGTGGGGAAGGCCGGGGCATGAAGCCCCCGCCCCCCCCGCGCACTTATACTTCAGGAACGTGAAGTGCGG
>JBCCDU010000120.1:0-9114 GCA_039030715.1 Pseudomonadota bacterium | reverse complement strand
CGCGATCAACATACAACTCCCTCGCCCGGGGTTTTGGGGTAATTCGCGGGCGGCTCCCACACCCCGCGCTCCATCGCCTCCGCCAAACGTTCGGCGATCTCGCGCAGGGCCGCCGGATTGGCCTCGGCGATGAAGTCGCGCACAGTGGCGTCCTCCAGAACCGCCTCATGGACCAGGTCGAAATGGCGGCTCTTGACGGCTCCGGTGGTGGCGGCGAAGGCAAACATATAGTCGATAGTGGCCGCGATCTCGAATGCGCCCTTGTAGCCGTGGCGCTGGACCCCGGCCAGCCATTTAGGATTGACGACGCGCGAGCGTACGACGCGACCCACCTCATCCTCCAGGGTCCGGATCACCGGGCGCTCGGGCCGGGAGTGGTCGTTGTGATAGACCGTCGGCGCCTGGCCGGAAAGGTGCTTGACCGCCGCTGCCGCCCCGCCTTCGAACTGATAGTAATCGTCCGAGTCCAGCAGATCATGCTCGCGATTGTCCTGGTTCTGGACTACCGCCTGAGCATTGGCCAGACGCGTCTCGAACACTGCTTTCTCGCGGCTGCCCTCGGCGCCCGCGCCATAGGCGTAACCTCCCCATTCGAGATAGGCTTCGGCCAGATCCTCCGGACGCTCCCAAAGCTTCTCATCGATCATCGCCTGCAGTCCTGCGCCATAGGCCCCGGGCTTCGAGCCGAAGACACGGAACCCGGCGCGGTTGTCACTACCTTCTGCGCGAAACTTCGCCGCTGCGGGGTTTTCCTCAGCAGGCTCGTCCAGTGCCATGATGGCGCGCGCCGCACTGTCGACCAGTGCGATCTGCGCCGGGAAGGCATCGCGGAAGAAGCCGGAGACACGCAACGTGACATCCACCCGGGGCCGGGCAAGGGCGCCCAGCGGGATGATCTCGAATCCCGTCACTCGTCGGCTGGCCTGGTCCCAGGTGGGCCGTACGCCCATCAGAGCCAGCGCCTGGGCGATATCGTCACCACCGGTGCGCATGTTGGACGTGCCCCAGGCCGTCAGGACCATGGATCTGGGCCAGTCACCGTGGTCCTGCAGGAAGCGTTCGATCAAGAGCGAGGCCGAATGCCAGCCCAGCGTGTAAGCAGCTGGTGTCGGAACCGCCCGACTGTCGACCGAATAGAAATTCCGCCCTGTCGGCAACACATCCGGTCGCCCCCGTGTGGGCGCGCCGGACGGGCCGGGCGGAATGAACCTGCCATCGAGCCCGGCGAGCAGCGCGGTCATTTCTGCTGTACCGGAGGCCTTGAGGGCCGGGCGCATTTCCGTTTCGATCCAATCAAGGACCGGGGCGGTCGCTGTCCAACTTTGGTCGGGTACTCTCTGGCCGGTGACCAGAGCGCTCGCGAGTTGTTCCAGTCTTTCAACGGCGTCACCATTGGTGCGATAGGGGGCCGCGCCCTCCCCTGCGCCGCCTCGAAAAGGTGCGCTCTCAGCCTTTGCCCACCCGCCCGGGCGCGGCCCCTGCACCGTTATCCCCTCGCCAAGCACGACAGAGACGCTGCGCGCTGGGGGGTGGGTGGGGGCGGGTGGCGTCTCTGTCGTGTTTGGCGAGGGCAACAAGCTGGCAAGTGCCGGGCAATCCGGGGCCGGGGCGCCAAGATCGCAATCGAGGGGGTCGAAGCTTTCGGGATCGCAACCCAGGTCTCGGGCCAACGCGCGGATCAGCGAGGCGTTCTCATCCCGCCCGTCGCTGCGTGGTACGCGGGCCAGCGCGACCAGCAGATCGGTTTCCAGCCGTCCTTCTGGCGACGTGCCGAAGACATGCAATCCATCGCGGATCTGTGCTTCCTTCAGTTCGCACAGATAGGTGTCGAGGCGTGCAAGCGCATCTTCCTCCGCCATCTGCGGTGTTATTCCCGCGTCCTCTTCAAGCTGCGCTGCGCTGACAGCAGAGCGGATCTGACGGCGCAAGTGATCGAGGCGTCGCGGGTCAACGCCTGCGGCTTCGTAGTATTCATCGACCAGCGCTTCCAGTTCCTTCAGCGGGCCATAGGTTTCGGCCCGGGTCAGGGGCGGTGTCAAATGGTCGACAATCACCGCACTCGTCCGACGCTTGGCCTGGGTGCCCTCGCCTGGATCGTTGACGATGAACGGATAAAGATGGGGCATCGGGCCCAGCACGGCCTCGGGGAAGCAGGTCTCCGACAGTGCCACTGCCTTGCCTGGCAGCCACTCCAGGTTGCCGTGCTTGCCCATATGCACGACCGCATGGGCGCGATAGGGCCCGCGCAGCCAGGCGTAGAAGGCGAAATAGTTATGCGGCGGGACAAGATCGGGGCTGTGATAGCTCTCGGTTGGGTCGATGTTATAGCCGCGTGCCGGCTGCACCCCCACCGCAACATTGCCGAACTCGAAGATCGAGAGGGCGAAACCATCCGCGCCGCAGAAAGGATCTTTCTCTGGCGGGCCCCAGCGGGCCTCGACAGCGCTGCGCACGTCCCAAGGCAACTCCCGCCAGAAAGCGCGATAGGCTTCGAGCGAGAGGCGCACGCCGCCCTGACGTTGTGCGCGGTCCACCAACCAGTTGGTCGGTCCCGCCTGGATGCGGGTCATCAATTCGGCGGCGCTTTCCGGCGCGTCGCGTAGATGATACCCGGCCTGCCCCAGGGCCCGGATCACATCAACCGTTGCCTGGGGCGTGTCCAACCCCACGCCATTGGCCAATCGACCATCGCGGTTGGGATAGTTGGCGAGGATCAACGCCACCTTGCGCGCATTCGGTTTGGTCTGTGTCAGCGCCGCCCAGTTGGCCGCTAGCTTTGCCGTGAATGCGATCCGGTCGCCCTGGGCGCGATAGGTGGCGATCCGGCACTGGGTCGCTGCGTCGACGAAAGCCTCGCCCTTGAAGCTGATCGCACGCGCCAGCAGGCGACCATCAACCTCCGGCAGTGCCACATTCATGGCTATGTCGCGGGCAGTGAGGCCGTTGGTGCCGCTCGCCCAAGCCTCCTCCGTCCCACCGGCCAGCACGGCCTGCAGGACAGGCACGCCCGGCGCATCCAGCGGCGTCGGGGCCCAGCCCGATTGCGGCGAGGAGACCGCGAAGCTGGTGGCATTGACCACCGCAGCGGGCGGAGCCTCGCCAAATATCTGCGCCAGCGTCGCTGCGGAGACCGGATCCTTCAGCGAGGCGACGAAGACAGGCAGCGGGTTCAGCCCTTCGCTCATCAGCGCGCGGGCCAGACGGTTGATCGGGTGCAGCCCGGCGCCCTGAACCAGGGCCCGGTAGAAGACGATGGGCACAACCGGCGCATCGGGGTCGCGCCAGGCCGCGCGTATCGTGTCCAGATCGGCAATCCCTGCACCCGGCCAATAGATCCCGGCGCGCAGCAGCGGCCTCGCGACCGGAGGCGGATGCCCCTCACCATCCATCATCCAAGCGGCATATTGCAGGAAATGCGCAGAATTCTCCGGCCCACCCTCGACCAGGTAAGACCAGAGGGCGGCGTAGTCCGCCTCCGACACCGAACTTACACGGGCGAGCGCCGCGTCGGGTTTGTCATCGCCGGGCAGAGCAGCGAAGGCGATGCCTGCCTCGCCCAGTCGCGCCGCGAATTGCTCGATACCATAGGGCCAGTATCCCTCGCCCCCCAGCACCCGCGCAATCACCAGCCGAGCCTTGGTGGCGGTATCGTCGAGGTATTTGTCGACCGAGAGCGGGTGGGCCAGATGCATCAGCGAGGCGAGGCGCAGATCCGGCGGGTCCGACATCTCGCCCCGCGCGGCGGACAGGGCGGCGAGCTCGGTATCCGCCGCCGTGATGACGATCAGATCACCCGGGGTCTGGGCCAGATCCACCGCTTCGGAGCCGTCGGTCACTTCGCCTGGTTGCGCCAGCAGCAGATGCATCAGAGCGCCTTTTCCATAAATACGCTAGAGCCATTCTCGACATAGTCGCCAAAGGGCGCGCATCGGCTATAGCCGATCTTCTCATAGGCACGGATTGCCTCGGGGCTGCGCTCGCCGGTTTCCAGCCGCATGAGGGGCAGAGCGCGTGCGCGGGCCTCATCCTCGAGCCGTTTCACGATGATCTGGGCGATCCCCTGACCCCGGACCGCGCGGGTGACGAAGATCCGCTTCAACTCGCCATAGCCATCGCAGGGCGCGACGCCCCCGCAGCCGACCGGCGTGTCGCCGCCCAGGGCCACGAAGAAGATCACACCCGCATCGGTCAGTTGCCGGGGCGAGAAGGCGTATCGCACCTCTGGCGGATAGAGCGCTGCCAGCTCCGCCTCGCTTTCAGCGATCATCGCCAGCGCGTCCGGGCCTATCTCATCGTTCCGGCGGAGCGTGAGGGGCGTTGTCATCTCAACTGGCACTTTGCTGTCCCGGACTTGATCCGGGACCTCTGACCTGCGGCCCAAAGAAGAGGTCCCGGATCAAGTCCGGGACAGCATCGTATGGGGTGGCGGGCCTCATCCTCGTATGGCCGCCTCGATCGCGGGTTGGTCCAGCCCGTGCAGGCCGATCACAACCAGCCGTGTCTCACGCGCATCGGTGCCGAAGGGGCGGTCGAAATAGCTGTCCATGCGGGGTCCCACCGCCTGGATCACTTGGCGCATCGGTTTTCCCTCGATGGCGGCAAAACCCTTTAGGCGCAGGATTTTATGATCAGCGATGGCCTGTGCCAGCTTGCCGGTGAATGCAGCAGGGTCGGCGATTTCGCCCAGCGTGATCGCGAAGCTTTCGAACTCGTCATGGTGGTGATCATCATGGTGATGATCGTCTTCGTGGTCCTCCGCGTCATTATCGTGGTGATGGTGGTGATGGACCTCATGCCGGGCTCCCATGTCGTCCTCGGCGCCGATCCCCATGCCCAACAGCACATCCGCCGAGAGGCCGCTGGCGGTGGAGGACACCATGCGCACGCCGCTGCGGGTCCGGGTGCCTAAATCGCCTTTCACGCCGGTGAGACCGGCATCGTCCATCTGATCGGTTTTGGACAGCACGATCATATCGGCGCAGGCAAGTTGGTCCTCGAACAGCTCTGCTAACGGGGTTTCGTGGTCCAGGCTGTCATCGGCGGCACGCTGGGCATCTACGGCGGCAATGTCATGGGCGAACTGCCCCGCTGCGGTGGCCGGGCCGTCCACCACGGTGACCACGCCATCGACGGTTACGCGGGTGCGGATCTCCGGCCAGTTGAACGCGCGAACCAGAGGTTGGGGAAGGGCAAGGCCCGAGGTTTCGATCACAATATGGTCCGGCGGATCGGCGCGGTTGATCAGTTTCTCCATTGTGGGCACGAAGTCGTCGGCCACGGTGCAGCAGATGCAGCCATTGGACAGCTCGACGATGTCTTCCTCGGCGCAGGCCGCATCGCCGCAGCCTTTCAGGACTTCGCCATCCACACCGATATCGCCGAACTCGTTGATGACCAGGGCGATGCGCTTGCCGTTCGCCTGCTCCAGCAGGTTGCGGATCAGGGTGGTCTTTCCGGCGCCCAGAAAGCCAGTGATGACGGTTGCAGGTATCTTGGCCATATCCGGCTCCTATCGGGTCAGAATTTCGGGAGGTTCGCGGGTTTCCCAACCCGCGCGGTCCAATTCAGGGTCTTCATGGTCCTCGACCGCGTAGCCGAGGCAGAGATAACCGATCAGGGTCCAGTCCTCCGGCAGATCCAGATCCTCGCGCAGTTGCACCGGATCGAGGATCGAGACCCAACCGAGGCCCAGGCCATCCGCCCGCGCCGCCAGCCAAAGCTGCATGATCGCGCAGACGCAGGAATAGGGGCGCATCTCCGGCATGGTCTTGGCACCCAGCCAAGACCCCTTTTCGGTCTCGCCATCGCAGAAGACGGCGATCTGGACCGGGGCATCCTGCATGCCGGAGAGCTTCAGTCCGGCATAGAGTTTCGCCTTGTCGCCGGAATAGCCCGCCAGCGCCTCGGCATTCGCCACCTGGAAATTGGCCTGGGCGAGCGCGCGCGAGGTCTCGCTCTCCACCATAACGAACCGCCAGGGCTCGCTGAGGCCGACCGAGGGCGCTTTGCCCGCCATCTCCAGCAGCCGGGCCACGCGTTTCGGCGGCACCGGGTCACGGCGGAACCGGCGCACGTCACGGCGCCAGTGGAACAGAAGCGCGAGTTGCTCGCGAAAATCGGGGGTGAAATCCGGCATGACCCTCAAACGGATAAAGTGCTTGGCCCCGGCACTGGCCGGAACCGTTTTGCGGCGAAAGACAGAGGTCCCGGGTCAAGCCCGGGACAGCAAAGCGCTCGTGTCCGCCTTGCCCCGGCAGCGTGTCAACCGATGCCGAGGGCCGCGAATGCAGCGCCCTCGGCCGCTTCGAGGACCAGGAACGCGCCCGCGCCGGCCACCAAACCACCGGCAAGGCGTGCGCTGAGCGCTTGCGCCTCGACCGCGCCCCAGATGCGCGACACCGCCATACCGGCACCGACTGCGACTGCCCACTGCGTGGCCGCCAGGCCCAGCAGATACCCTGTCACAACCATCGCGCCCGCACCGGCTTCCTGTCCTACGATCGATTCGCCGAAGGCCCAGCCGTGGAAAAGCCCAAGGCCTGCGAAGATCGCCATGGTGGGCGCAAGGCCCAGGCTGCGACCCGACATCAGCAGCCCGCCGACCAGTACCAGAGAGAGCGCGATCACCAGCTCGACCGCTGGCAGCGCGACGCCTGCCATGATCAGGGTGCAGCCCCCAAGCATACCGACAATATAGCCCATCGGTGCAGTCAGGGCGCGTCCGGTGAAAAGCGCGGCGATGCCGACGGCCATGATGAAGAAGAGGTGATCGAATCCCAGCAGCGGGTGGCCAATGCCGGACAGAACGCCATGCGCGAATGTCTCCATCGGCGCGCCGGCAAGCGGGTGATGCGCGAAAGCCGGGGTTGCTGCCAGCATGAAAGTTGCCGCACTCAGCGATGCCACCCGGGGGCGAGAGGTCAGTTTCATCTTGTTTCTCCTTTGCCCGTCACACCCGACAGGCCTTGGGTTGGACCGATGTATGGCAGGTCTCCTGGCTTGCGGAGCGGGTCTTGCGACCCTGGCCTTGCCCCCTTCCCGGCGTTTCCGCCAGTGGCTTGGGCGCGGCCTCTCCGCTCACAGTCGCGGGGGCGGCTGCGGCTGAGTGCCCCTGTGATGGGTTGGCACTGTCCGCATTCCCTTTTCGTCCACTGCCTGCTCAAGCAGGCTTCCATGGAACCATACCCAACCACGCTTCGACGACCGGGAAGAGTCTGTCAAGCGTTTCCGCCGCGCGGAACCGCTTCAGGATGCGGATGGTGCGAGACTGTCGATCCAGACCAGTGCTTCCGACGGGTGAGTCGCAACTGGGCCGGGCGGCGGGTCAGGGCGCCGGATCAGGATCACGCTGACATTCGCGGACTTCGCCGCGTCGAGTTTCGCGGCATCGCCACCCGCATTTTTGGCCAGCAGATGGGTGATGCCGTGCTTCTGGAGCAACGCCCGTTCCTGCGCCATGGTAAAGGGCGGGCGCGCGCGGATCGAATGGACATGGCGGGGTAATGGGCCTGGGTCTTCTATGCTGCGCAGAAAGACCGTCAGGTCTGGGCGTGTGAGCATCGGTGCCGTCTCTCCCCTGCCCGTGGTGACCAGTACGCGCGCACCCTGTGGCAGCGCATCGACCGCCCTAGTAAAGTCTTGAATTTCCCGCCACGACGCAGCGACCGTCCAGGGTGGGCGCATCAGGCGCAGGCGCGGGAGGTTCAGCGTCTCTGTCGCCGCGGCGGCGTTGTGCGGCATCTGGCGGGCGCATGGATGAGTGGCGTCGATCAGTGCCTGCGTCCCCGAGGTTTTCAGCCATTGGGTCAGGCCTGCCGCCCCGCCAAAGCCGCCGCTACGGGTCTCGACGCCCTGATCGAGGGGGGCGTGGGTCACGCCGGCCAGCGAGGCGGTCACGTCATGTCCATTCGCCGCGAGCAAACCGGCCAACTGCCGCGCTTCGGTCGTGCCGGCAAGCAGCAGGACTTTCATGGCGCTTCGTGGCGCGCAAGCAGGGTGCCAGCCCGGTCGATGATGATGACTTCGACCTGAACGGGCGCATCGCGCAGGGTTTCTTGGATGACCGCATGGGCACGGGGTGCAATCTGCTGTGCCAGGGCGGGCCCAGCGATCTGCAAAGCTTCGAGCGCCGTGTTGGCACCGGCGATCTGTTCAGCATCCGCCCCGATTTCGCTGGCCATCTGCGCGAGATCGGCAAAATCCACCTGGCTGCGCGCGGAATGCAGGTCCAGTGCGCCTTGCGCCAGCTTCGTCATCTTGCCGATCCCGCCCGCGACAGTCAGCTTGGGCACCGGGTGGCGGCGGAGATATTTCAGCAATCCGCCTGCAAAGTCGCCCATGTCGAGAAAGGCGATCTCCGGCAGGTCATAGAGCCCGGCCACGGTCTTCTCGGATGTCGCGCCGGTCGCGCCGACAACGTGGATCAAGCCATTGGCTCGCGCGACATCGATTCCGCGATGGATCGAGGCGATCCAGGCGGAGCAGGAAAACGGCCGCACGACACCTGTTGTGCCGAGTATCGAGAGACCGCCCTGGATCCCCAGCCTCGGGTTCCATGTTTGTTGCGCGATGCGCGCGCCTCCGGGGATCGAGATCGTCACATCGAAGCCTGGCGGGCCGCTGCAGATCTCCCTGAGCACCGCCTCGATCATCTGGCGCGGAACCGGGTTGATCGCGGCCTCGCCGGGTGGAATTGGCAGCCCGGGCTTGGTGACGGTGCCGACACCTTCGCCCGCATGGAAGCGGATGCCGGGTGGGCCGCTGGCAATCCTGGTGACTACGGTGACGCCATGGGTGACGTCCGGGTCGTCGCCCGCGTCTTTGACGACCCCGGCTTCGGCCCAACCGGGCCCGGTTTTCTTGTGGAGCAGGGCGAAGCTTGGCTCCTCGCCCTTTGGCAAGGTGATCGTGACCGGGTCTGGAAAGAACCCATCAGTCAGCGCCCGCCCCGCTGCCACGGCTGCAGCGGTGGCGCAGGCGCCGGTGGTCCACCCCCGGCGCAGCTTTGCTGGATCTTCCTTCATCGTGCGAGCATAGGGTGGCCTGGACCAAGAGCTCGACGCGTTGCCGCCGCTTGTTGCCGAGGGCCGACCTGTAGCACAAGAGTACGGCATT
>JBCCDU010000119.1:0-9246 GCA_039030715.1 Pseudomonadota bacterium | reverse complement strand
GGTCACTACAGTGGGTGTGCAGCTGCGGGTCTTGTTCGCGGCTCGTTTCGTGTCTGAAGGTGGCGGCGATCAGGTTGCCGGTGGTCACCTTTCGGGCGCTGCGCCAGAGGTCCCGGATCAAGTCCGGGACAGCAAAGCGCCGAGATGATGGGTCAGAGCTTCATCTGCTGGACCTGCGCCGACAAGCCCCCATCGATCACCCATAGCTGGCCGGAGGCATAGCGCGCCTCGTCGGAGGCCAGCCAAAGCACCAGGTTGGCGATATCCTCCGGCGTTCCATAGGTCCGCATCGGATGCACATCGCGGACCGCCTGTTGCAGCGTCTCGATATTGCCGCCGCCCCCACCGGAGCCTTCGCCCTCGAAGAAACTCTGCAGCATCGGCGTGTCGACATAGCCCGGGCAGATTGCGTTCACCCGGATCCCCTCCGGCCCGTGATCGCAGGCCATGGCGCGGGTCAGGGCATGGACGGCCCCCTTTGTGGCGCAATAGGCCGCCAGCCCCGGATCGGCGATGAACCCGTCATAGGAACCGAAATTGATCACGCTCGCCCCCTTGGATTTGCGCAGCACCGGCAGGGCGTGTTTCGAGGCCAGGAAGGTGCCCGTCACATTCACCGCAAAGATCTTGTTCCAATCCTCCAGCGAGGTGTCCTCGATGGTGAACTCGATCTCGATCCCGGCGGCATTGACCAGCACATCCAGATGTCCCCAATGCTGCGCGATCCGGGCCATGGCGTCGCATGCAGCGTCTTCCGAGGTGACGTCGTAACTGACCGTCCGCACGCCCTCCGGCGGGTCGGGCCAGGGGGCCATGTCGGCGGCTATCACCTTGGCGCCTTCCGCTGCGAACCGTGTGCAGATCGCCCGACCGATGCCGCCTGCTCCACCGGTCACGAAGGCAGTCTTGCCATCCAGCCTGCCACTCATGCGCCGTTACTCGCGTCTTTTGCAGCATAGGCATCCAGCACCAGACCGTGAAAATGATGCACCGCGTGTTCCGATTTGCCAGAACCTTTGGGATCATGCACGATTCTGCCTTGTGTGAAGGCGGGCGTGGCCATGCCGCGCTGCACGCTTTCGACCAGGGCGATATCCTCGGCTTGTAGCACTTCATCGATATATCGGATCGCTTCCTCCTCGGCCTCTGTCTTCTCGGCGGTTTCAAAGAAGAAGTCATAGGTTTCAAGCGTCCGGTCGGGCCCGGCGGGCAGGATATGCATTACGATGAAATTGCCCCGACCAGGATAGCGCATCAGGCAGGTATTGGGCCAAAGCCACCAGACGGCGTGGTCGCGCACGGTGGCGTTGTCGACCGCATAAGCGGTATTGGCTGCTTTCCCGGCCTCCGCCATATGGCTGGAATAGATCCCATGCGTGGTCACCTTGTAGGTGTCCATGTCGACCAGGGTGCAGAAGTCCTTGTGCGCGGTCGGGCAGTGGTAGCATTCTAGAAAGTTATCGACGACGTTCTTCCAGTTCGAGCGGATGTCATAAGTCAGCCGATGGGCGAATGTCAGCCGCTCGACATCCGGGGCGAAATGCCCGATCTCGGTGGCCAGATCGCCGGAGGTTTCGGCCAAAGGCGCGGCGTCCGCATTCAGGTTGACATAGATGAAGCCGCAGAATGCCTCGACCTGCACCGCGTCTAGGCAAATGTCGGCGATGTCGAAATCAGCGAGGTTCTCCGTTTCCGGCGCGCGGCGTAACTGCCCGGTCAGGTCATAGGTCCAGGCGTGATAGGGGCACATGATCCGGGTGGTTTGCCCCTCGCCCCGAAGCAACTCGTGGGCGCGGTGCTTGCAGACATTGTAGAAGGCATGCAAGACCCCCTCGCGGTCACGCAGGACACAGATCGGGCGGCCCGCAACTTGCGCAGTTACATAGGAGCCCGGCTCGCGGAGCTTTTCCACATGGCAGATCCATTGCCAGGAGTTGGCGAAAACAGCGCCTTGTTCGAGCGCGAGCCAACTGGGGTCGGTATAAGCCTCTGCCAACAGCGAGTGGGAGCGCGCAGGGTCCGGGTGGTATCCTTTGGCGATATTCGCGATCGGGCTTTGGTCCGTCATCTGCACACTCCATCTGCCAAAACTGGGTCGGTGGGTCAGCGATATCTCAATGAAAGATCCTATGGGTCGGACCGCAAAATCTAACATAAATCGCCTCTGAGTTAGCATTAGGCGACATCAGTGCGATCCTGCATCGGCCAGGCGCGAAACTCGAAGGGTACCCTGCCTTCCACCCGGTCGCGACGTGCTGTCAGGCCGAACCGGTGACGATAAGCGCGAGAGAAATGCTCGGCGCTCGCAAAGCCGCAAGCCAGCGCGATTTCCCGCAGCGGCAGTTCGGTCTGTGTAACCAGGCCCCGCGCGCGATCCAGGCGAATATCGGTGTAGTAGCGCCGAGGCGAGCGCCCAACGAACTGGTGGAACAATCGCTCAAGTTGGCGTTGTGACAGCCCTGTCTGGGCCGCGATCTGAGGAATCGGCAGCGCTTCCTCCAGATGATCCTCCATGGTCTGGATCGCGCGCCGCAGGCTGTCCGGCGCACGCTTGCCCAGCGGCTCCGAGCTTTCTGGCAGCTGCCGCGTGCATTCAGGTCGGAGGTTCTCGTGGAAGATATAGCGTGCGGCGGCATTCGCCGCGGCGTCGCCCAGAACCCCGCGCAAAATCTGCAGCGACAAATCCGTCGCCGCTTGCCCTCCGCAACAGGTCATCCGGTCGCCGTCAATTACATAGAGGTCCTCGCTGGCGATCACGGTTGGGAAAGTCTCGGCAAAAGCGTCGGTATGTTCGTAGTGAACGGTCGCGCGCCGCCCGTCGAGCAGTCCGGCATCCGCTAGGCCGAACGCCCCGGTGTCGAGGCCGATCAGTGCGGTGCCAAACCGCGACCAGCGGCGCAAGCAGGCATCCAGCGGATGGCCGAAATAAGCCTCGGGTTGCCAACTGCTTGAGAGGATCGCGAGGTCCGGCGCATCGGTCGGCAGGCCGGTCGTCTCAAGTGTCGCACCATTGCTGGCCCGCACCATCCCTGCTACGGGCGAGGCCAGCGCCCAGCGAAACAAGGCCCGCCCCGCCAGGTAGTTCGCCGCCCGGAACGGATCCAGAAATCCAAACGTCGCCGCGATATTGAAACCCGGCACCACGACCATGACGATCTGTAGCGTGCGGTGCGCTGGTGTTTCGCTGCCCTGCTGCATAATGCGAGCGTAGGAATGCCGACACAGGCTTGCAAGCGGCGTTGCTGCCTGACAACCAAGGCGCGCAAAGACTCTGGCCAGCACAATCAAAACGGCGCAATCACGCAGTCTTGATCAATCCGGGGAACGCCGCTACGGTTTTTGGTGCAAGGCCCGCGATCCCCCCAAAACGCCCGCGCTCGCCTGTCGGAAAACGATGCGACGCGTAATGAATGGGTGGCAATCCGGTACCAGCATTCGGATGCAAGAAACGCCAAGACGCGCGCCGATACGGCGGCACTTAATTGGGCGGTGCCTCGCCAAACCCATCCTGGCGAAGTTCTGGTATCGGCCCGGTAACTTTAGGAAGACAGGGAGTCTCGACCTCATGAAACACTGGAAAATTCTGGCAGCGGCGGCCTCGATCGCCTTTACCGCGCAGTCGGCGCAGGCTGAGGACAAATTCGTCACCATCGGTACGGGCGGGCAGACCGGCGTCTACTTCGTTGTCGGCCAGTCGATCTGCAAGCTGGTGAACCGCGGTACCGCCAAGCACAACATCAAGTGCACCGCGCCATCCACCGGCGGTTCGATTGCCAATATCAACGCTATCAAAGCGGGCGATCAGGATATGGGCGTGGCCCAGTCCGATTGGCAGTTCCACGCGATGAAAGGCACCTCGAAGTTCGAAGACACGGGTGCTTTCCCCGATCTGCGCGCCGTGTTCTCGGTCCATCCGGAACCTTTCACCGTAATTGCGCGGGCGGATGCGGGCATCGACAGCTTCGATGACCTTAAAGGCAAGCGGGTGAATATCGGCAACCCCGGTTCGGGCCAGCGCGGCACGATGGAGGTCATCATGGCCGCCAAGGGTTGGACCGCGGATGACTTCGCCCTGGCGTCCGAGCTGAAATCGGCCGAGCAGAGCCAGGCGCTTTGCGACAACAAGGTCGATGCCATCGTCTTTACTGTTGGCCATCCCAACGGTTCGATCCAGGAGGCCACCACCTCTTGCGAAGCGAAGGTTGTTGCGGTCACCGGCCCCGAGATCGATGAACTGGTGAGCGCCAATCCCTACTACTCCTCGGCGACCATCCCGGGCGGTATGTATACTGGCACTGACAGCGACGTGAGCACCTTTGGCGTGCGCGCGACATTCGTGTCCTCGGCCGCTGCCGATGAGGAGACGATCTATCAGACCGTGAAGGCCGTGTTCGACAACTTCGATCGATTCAAGCGCCTGCATCCGGCCTTCGCCAATCTTGATGAAGCCGAGATGACCAAAGCGGGTCTGTCCGCGCCGCTGCATCCGGGGGCGGAGCGGTATTATCAAGAGCGTGGCTGGGTCAACTGATCCCGAACTACGTAACCAGGGCCGTCGCGGTCAGCCGCGGCGGTCCAAGACCAAAGCCAGATAATGGGGACGGGGAATGTCGCAAGCAGCACCTGAAGACTCGGGCCTGAGCCAGGCCGAACTCGACGAACTGGTCGCGTCCTCGGACACTGGCGGCAGAACCCCGGCGGGGCCTGTCGGCAAGCTGATCCTGATCACCGCGCTGGCCTGGTCGCTGTTCCAGCTCTGGTTCGCCTCGCCCATTCCCTTCATGGTCGGTTTCGGGGTTTTCAATGATACCGAAGCCCGGTCGATCCACCTGGCTTTCGCGCTTTTCCTGGCCTTCATGGCCTATCCCGCAGCACGTTCGCCCTTTCAGCTTGTCCTGGGGATCGGCGTTCCCCTGGCGCTGACCGCGCTGTTCATGATCGGCGCAAAGGAAGGCGTCGCTGTCTGGTGGATACCGATCATCGGACTGGCGGTTGCGGCTGCCGTGGCACTGGGCTCGCCCCGCGATCATGTGCCGTTGTGGGAGTGGGCGCTGGCGCTGCTTGGCGCGCTCGCGGCGGCCTATCTCTATCTTTTCTACAGTCAGATCGCCGACCGGGTCGGTGCGCCGATCACCCAGGATTTCGTGGTTGCGGTGCTGGGCCTGCTGTTGCTGCTGGAGGCGACGCGCCGCGCGCTTGGCCCCGCGCTGATGATCGTGGCGACGGTCTTTCTGGCTTATACGTTCCTCGGTCCCTTCATGCCCAGCATCATCGCGCACAAGGGCAACTCGCTCTCCGAAGTGGTCAATCACCAATGGATCACGACCGAGGGTGTGTTCGGTATCGCATTGGGGGTCTCGACTTCTTTCGTCTTCCTCTTCGTGCTGTTCGGGGCGCTCTTGGACAAGGCGGGTGCGGGCAATTACTTCATCCAGGTCGCGTTCAGCCTGATGGGCCATATGAGGGGCGGGCCAGCCAAGGCTGCGGTGGTCTCGTCAGCCATGACCGGGCTGATCTCCGGCTCCTCCATCGCCAATGTGGTGACGACCGGAACGTTCACCATCCCGCTGATGAAGAAGGTCGGCTTCCCGTCGGAAAAGGCGGGTGCGGTCGAGGTCGCCTCCTCGGTCAATGGCCAGATCATGCCGCCGGTGATGGGGGCCGCAGCCTTCCTGATGGTGGAGTATGTCGGCATCCCCTATTTCGACGTGGTCAAACATGCGTTCCTGCCTGCGGTGATCTCCTATATCGCGCTGGTCTACATCGTCCATCTCGAGGCGCTGAAGGCCGGGATGCAGGGTCTTCCGCGCGCCTATACTCCCAAACCCATCGTGCAGCGCTTGATCGGGATCGCGTTTACCGTCGGCCTGATATGTGCGCTGAGCTTCGGGGTCTATTACGGCATGGGCTGGATACGACCGGCCTTCCCGGACACAGCGGGCTATATCATCTTCGGGCTCCTGACCGCGGCCTATGTCGGGTTGCTCTATGTCGCTTCCAAGGAGGAGCCGCTGGAGCTGGATGATCCCAATGCGCCGGTCACGGCACTGCCGCTGCCGGGACCGACAGTGCGGTCGGGTCTGCACTTCCTGCTGCCGGTTATCGTGCTGGTCTGGGCCCTGATGGTCGACCGGCTGTCGCCCGGCCTTTCAGCATTCTGGGCTGCGTCCTACATGATCTTCATCCTGGTCACGCAGCGCCCGCTGATGGCGATCTTCCGGGGGCAGAGCAGCCTGGGCGCCGATATCCGCGAGGGGATCGCCGATCTGCTAGACGGGTTGATCTCCGGCGCGCGCAATATGATCGGGATCGGCATCGCCACGGCAACTGCCGGGATCATAGTGGGCGCGGTCAGTCAGACGGGCGTCGGCTCGGCGCTTGCCAATGTGGTCGAGGTGCTGTCGGGCGGCAATATCATGGCGATCCTGTTCCTGACGGCGATCCTAAGCTTGATCCTGGGCATGGGCCTGCCAACCACAGCGAACTATATCGTGGTTTCGGCCCTGCTCGCGCCAGTGATTGTGACGCTGGGCCAGCAGAACGGCCTGATCGTGCCGCTGATCGCGGTCCACCTCTTCGTCTTCTATTTCGGGATCATGGCAGATGTGACGCCACCGGTGGGTCTGGCGAGTTTCGCTGCCGCTGCCGTCTCGGGTGGCGACCCGATCAAGACCGGCGTGGTCGCGTTCTTCTACAGCCTGCGCACGGCGGCCTTGCCGTTCCTCTTCATCTTCAACACCGAGTTGTTGCTGATTGGGGTCGGCTGGGCGCAGGGGCTCTTCGTCTTTGTGGTCGCAACCGTTGCCATGCTGCTGTTCGCGGCGGCGACGCAGGGTTGGTTTCTGGCGAAGAACCGATTCTACGAGACGGCGGCGCTGCTGCTGGTGGCCTTCACCCTGTTCCGGCCAGGCTTCTGGATGGACATGGTCGCGCCGCCTTATGTCGAAACGCCACCGACCGAGATCGTTTCAGCCGCCGCAGCGACCGAGATCGGCGAGGACCTGCGCATCAAGGTCGCGGGGCTGAACGATGTTGGCGATCCGATTGAGTTCGTAGCCCTGGTCCCGGTGCTGGAGGGCACGAGCGGCGAGGAGCGGCTGGAGAAGGCCGGCCTCCTCTTCCGGACCGAGGGTGAGGACATGCTGATCGACGACGTGGCCTTCGACAGCGTGGCCCAGAAGGCCGGGCTGGATTGGGATCAGAAGGTTCTTCAGGTGCTGCAACCGGTCAGTCAGCCCTCCAAATATCTGATGTTCATTCCTGCGCTGCTGCTGCTGGGCGCGATCATTCTATTGCAACGCGGACGAGCCGCCCGTGCCACCCTGGCTTGAGAGGAGGACGGCGCCATGTTCAATAATGTTCTGATGCCTGTAGATCTGGGCCACCCAGAATCCTGGCAGAAGGCCCTGCCCGCCGCGCTGGACTTGACCAGCGCTGGAGGGGTTCTGCACCTGATGACCGTGGTTCCCGACTTCGGCATGTCGCTGGTCGGCAACTTCTTCCCGAAAGACTTCGAGCAGCAGGCGCTGAGCGAAGCGAAACAGCATTTGCAGGAGCTCGCCAGAGATCAGATCCCCGCCGGAACCGCGGTCCAGACCCACCTGGCCCATGGCGCCACGGTCGATCGCATTTTGCAGATGGCCAACGAACTGAGTGTCGATCTGATCGCCATGGCCTCGCATGAGCCCGATCAGATGCGCGAGTTCCTGGTCGGCTCTAACGCGGATCGGATCGTGTCGAAATCGCCGGTCTCGGTCCTGGTGGTGCGCGGCTAGCGCAGGCCCAGCTTGCTCAGCAGGCGGTCACGTTTCATCAGCCACCATCCGGCTTCGATGGGCCAGAGACTGTGGCCTTCATCCGCGCCCAGTTTCGATGCTGCATGAAGCGGCCAATTGGGATCGTCCAGCAATTCGCGTGCAAGCGCGATCATATCTGACTGACCCTCGGCAAGCAGATCCTCACAAACCTGTGGATCCCACAGAAAGCCAACGGCCATGGTGGCGATTTCGGCCTGCTGGCGGATCTTGGCCGCATAGGGCGCTTGGAAGCCCTGCTCGATGACCATGCGCCTGGGACGCTCCTTGCCCCCGATGCCGCCAGTTGAGCAGTCGATCAGATCCACACCCGCGTCCTTGAGGGCCTTGGCGGTTTCGACAGTCTCGTCGGTTTCAATGCCGCCTTCCAGATAGTCGGTGGCAGAAAGCCTGAACGCCAGAGGCAAGTCATCCGGCCAGTGCGCCCGGATCTCCCGGGCGACCTCGACCGCGAAGCGCCGTCTGTTCTCGGCACTGCCGCCCCATTGGTCGCCGCGTTGATTGGCAACGGGCGATAGGAACTGGTGGATCAGGAAGCCATGTGCAGCGTAGACCTCGACGATCTTGAAGCCCGCCTGATACGACCGGCGCGCCGCCTCGCCGAAGGCATGGATCACGCGGGTGATATCCTGCTGCGTCATCTCGTAGGGGGCTGGCCAGCCCTCGGCATAAGGCAGGGGAGAGGGGGCGATTGCCTGCCAGGGCGCCTCGCCCCGTGTTGCGGCATCGGTTTGATCGACGGGGGTCTCGCCATCCCAGGGGCGCCGTTCAGATGCCTTGCGTCCGGCATGGGCAAGCTGGATGCCTGGGACTGCGCCTTCGGCCTCCAGAAACGCAGTGATCGGTTTCAGCGCGTCGCGCTGGGCATCGGTCCAGATCCCCAGATCCCCGTGGGTGCGGCGGCCATCCGCCTCCACCGCCGTGGCCTCTGCATAGACCAGCCCGGCGCCGCCCAGGGCAAAGCGCCCCAGATGCACAAGATGCCAGTCGTTCGCGACCCCGTCGCGGGCGCGATACTGGCTCATCGGCGAGACCGCAACGCGGTTCTTGAAGGTGATCCCGCGCAGCGTGATTGGCGAGAACAGACAAGATGGCGTGGATGCAGGCATGGGATTTCGACCGGATATCTTTGCGAGAGTAACGTCTGTCTGACACTCAGCCGCGCAGCACACAAGGGCGCCGCCATCAACAGTCTGTGGGGGCGTCGCGCCAGGCTGTGTTGTGGGCGATTGGGCTTTGGTCCTCTCAACAACCCGTTTTTCAAGCTCCGCATTGGTGCTGCGCATCGCGACTGGCGTGCCGCCATCGAGTGGTCCAGTTTGATTGTTAGTGGATGGTGGGCCTGTGATCCATCGGAACGATGCTTTCCGGCGCGGGCGGTCGGTAGCCCAAGGCACTGTGGGGCCTGACGGTATTGTAGTGGACGCGCCAT
>JBCCDU010000118.1:0-9459 GCA_039030715.1 Pseudomonadota bacterium | reverse complement strand
CGAACCCACGAGACCCTTTTGGGGCCTACTCCCTTAGCAGGGGAGCGCCTTCGACCACTCGGCCACCTGCCCGCCGCCGTGTCTAGGGGGCGGCTGTGAGGATGACAAGGGGTTTGTTCGCCTCTCAGAACCGTCCGAGGCCTTGCCTCGGCCCGCGTCGTCGCGCATCTCTGATATGTCCACCTACCGGAGAATTCGCCCATGACCCCCGTCTCGCCCTATTTCGCCGAACGCGCCGAAGATCTGCTGAGCCTCGAGCAAATTGCGAAGATCTCGGGGCTCGACTTCATCTGCGGGATTGCTGAGGGGCGCTATCCTGCGCCGCCGATTGCGCGGACGCTCAGTTATCGGATGGTCGAGGTGGAGGAAGGGCGGGTCGTCTTTCGCGGCCAGCCGGATTTTACGCATTACAACCCCATCGGCACGGTTCATGGCGGCTGGTTCGGGACGCTGCTGGATAGTTGCATGGCTTGTGCTGTGCAGACCTGCCTGCCTGCGGGCACGAGTTATACCACCTTGGAATACAAGCTGAATATCCTGCGCCCGGCCTTCGAGAGCACCGGGCCCCTGGATGCCATCGGCGAGGCCATCCATGTCGGCCGGCGCACCGCCACCGCCGAGGGGCGCCTGGTCGATACCGGTGGCAAAATCTATGCCACCGGCACGACGACCTGCCTGGTGATGAAGCTGGGCCAATCGGCGCCGAGCGTTTAGCCGAACAAACTCGGCAGCAACTTCATGAGTTTCTCAAGGATGGGCACAAGCGTGCTGAGGAGACCGACGCGCACGCCGTCCTTCTGATCCTCGGACAAACCGTCCAGCAGCGCCACTTCCTTGAGCCGCAGCACCAGCCTTTCGATGGTGGCCACGGTCTTCTTGACGAAGCGGCGTAGCAACCTCTGCTCTTCCTCCGCATCCTCGATCTGGTCGAGCATACGGCGTCGTTCGAAGCCCTCGCGGACACGGTCGAGCGTCTCAAAAACTTCGCGCAGTTCGGCGGAGATAAGATGGGCCTCCTCGCGCAACACGCTGTTTAGGTCGCGCAAGGGCTCGGCCAGCGTATCGGGTGTTGGCTCCTCGCGCATCGGAATGGCATCTGCCGCCGGATCGACCGCCAGAACCTCCGGGTAATAGGTTTTGATTAGACGATGGTGGTTGGAAATGAACTGCGCTGCGAAGACTTGACTGCCGGGATGCAAGCGATCCTCCTTGATCGCTTTCCGGATTTCGGCCTCCAGGGCGGCCGCGAACATATGCAAGATGCGTGGGTTCGGCGGGGTATCGCCCAACCGCGCGATATAGGTGGCATAGACATCGGCGTCGTCGGGGCCCAGTTGGTTGCGGTCGGCAAGCTTCATCAACTCTTCCGACGCAGCTTTCAGGGTCGCGATGGTTTCGTCGTGATCTGCTGGCACGGCCCCGGTCAGGGTATCGCCCGCCAGCGGGTTCAGCGAAAACTGCCCGTGAGAGTAGCTGATATCGGTATAGGCCGCCTGGACAAGTGGGCTGGCCATCGCCTCGGCAATCTCGTCCAGCGTTTCGGGCACTTTGCGCGCGCGCCCGGCCTGCTCGCTCAGATAGACGAGGGTTTTGGTGGTGCGTTCTTCGTCGTCTAAGATATGGCTGAGCTCCGCCAGCCTTGGATCGGCGTCCAGGCGGGGATGTCACTAAACTCGAGATCGCGCAGCGCTTCCAGATCCGTGAGGGGTGTGAGATCCGCGACCTGCGTGTCGCTGAGGTAGAGCCCCTGCATCGCGGTCATGGCGTGGAGCGGATCGAGATCCGCGACCTGCGTGTTGTCGAGGTCGAGGCAGCGCAGGCCGGTCAGTTCCGCGATCTGGGCCGGCAGGGTGTGAGGGCGTGCAAGGTGTCGTCGCCCGGGCGGTCTTCACCCTCGAAAGTTTACTCAGAAGGAAGCCCGCTTAAATTCAGAAAGACGTGCCCACCCGCCTTCGCCTCGGCAATGCGTTCGTCCGCCAGGGCATAGGCTTTGTCTTCCGGGGTCATCCCGCCCTCTCGTCATCGAAATCTGGGGGCAGGATGGACAGGGGGCGGCGTCAAGTCCAGCGCTGTCCCGGGCTTGACCCGGGACCCTCACTGTTCCGCCAAATATCCGCTTAAGGGCGGATCTTGGTGTATTTGGCGCCTTCCAGGCTGGCGCCCGCCAGCAGGCCCGTCTGGCTGAAGACCACTGCGACCACCGGGCTCTGGGCGGTGGTGGTGTTCACATCCGCCTTCAGGCCGCTGTCGAGCAGGGTGACCTCCGCATCCGCTCCAGCCTCCCATCCCTGGTGGCGGCGGAAATCTGCCAGGGCCGTGGGCGTCATGAAGAAGATCGCATGGGCGGTCTTCTGCGCCCCGGCCTGCCAGCCGACCGACCCGGACGAGAAGGAATAGTAGTCGGCGGTGGAATTATAGCCGCTGGCCGGCAGACGCAGCGCACCCTCGCCATAGGACGCGCCGACGATGAAGCCCGCCTTGATCACGCCGGGCATGACCAGCACCCCCTGCGCCTGGTTGGCGAGCTCGCGGGTGAAGGGCAGCCGTTCGTACATGTCGGAGAGGGCGAAATTGACGTTCTGGTCGATCTCGGCACCGGAGTTGTTCGGTGCCCCGGTCGCGCATCCGGTCAGGGCCAAAACGCCGAGGCCGGATATGATATGGCGGCGGTTCAATGTCATTTGGGTCTCCTGCTCGATTGTTTTTTGATTGAACGGCAGTCTAGCAGAAATCAGGCGCAGGGCCGAGATCACAATCGCGGGTGCGACGCGGACACCTCTTCTCCTACCTATCCGCAGTCCCGGCGGCAGGGCAACGGTGCAACCGTGGCCACAAGGGCATAGGTGTCCCGGGCTTGACCCGGGACCTCTTGCTTGGCCCGATCATGACATCTGGGCGAAGCCTTCGGCCAGGTCGGCGATCAGGTCGTCGGGATCCTCCAGCCCCACATGGATGCGAAGGCTTTGGCCCTTTGGCCGGTCCGGTTTCGGCCACGGGGTGGCTGTCCGGATGTTCTGCGGCGTGGTCACGATCATCAGGCTTTCGAACCCGCCCCAAGAAAATCCCATGGCAAAGTGTTTCGACCGGTCGAGCAAGGCGCGCAGGCACTCGTCGTTGGAATACTGTTCTGCGAGCGTGAAGCCGAAGAGCGAGGAGGAGCCCAGGAAGTCTCGTTTCCAGAGGGCGTGGCCCGGATCATGCTCCATTGCAGGGTGCATCACCTCGGCGACCTGGCGCTGCGACATCAGCCACTCCGCGACCTTCAGGCCGTTTTTCCAGTGGCGCTCCAGCCTCACATCGATGGTGCGGATGCCGCGCGCTGCCAGGAACGTGTCGTCCGGCGACCCGCAGAGGCCCAGATCCGCCCAGCCCTTTTGCAACTTAGGGTATGCGTCCTCGGTCGTCGTTACGGTGCCCATCACCAGGTCGGAATGCCCGGCGATGTACTTCGTGGCCGCCTGGATCGAGACATCCACCCCGTGCTCGAACGGTTTGAAGTAGAGCGGGCTTGCCCAGGTGTTGTCCATCATCACGATGATGCCTTGTTTCCTGGCTTCCTCAGCGATGGCGGGGATATCCTGCACCTCGAAGGTCCAGGAGCCCGGGCTTTCGGTGAAGATCACCTTGGTGTTCGGGCGGATCAACTCGCGGATACCGCCACCGATCAGCGGGTCGTAATAGGTCGTCTCGATCCCCATCCGCTTCAGCATCCCATTGCAGAAGGCGCGCGTCGGGCCATAGACGCTGTCGGTCATCAGGAGGTGATCGCCGGCATCCATGTAGCAGAGGAGCGGTGCGGTACAGGCCTGTAGGCCGGAGTTGCAGAGCCGCGTGCGGTACCCGCCTTCCAGGGCTGCGACCGCCTCCTCGAACCCATAGGTGCCCGGGGTGCCATGCACGCCATAGACCATGCCCTCGCCCGGCGGGATATGGCGGCTGCCGCGGAGGTCATCGAGGGTCGGGAACACGACGGTCGAGGCGTGATAGACCGGGCGGTTCACGATCCCGGATTGATTGGCTGGGTTGCGCCCGGTGACGACGGCGCGCGTGGCGTCTTTCATGCAAGGTGCCTTTCAGTGAGCTGCGGGTGTGGCCCTGGGGGCGGGGCCCGATTGAGTTTGCGCTTGGCGCGGCTCGCCTGACGCTGCGTTGCGATCCTAGCCGGGCGGCGGCGGTGGTCAAGCTGGTGCTGGTTCACCCCTTTACGGAGTGTGTCCAGGCTGCGAGTGGCCCCGAGTGACTGGCCGACACAACGTCTATCTTCCCTTACGTGAACCGATTCGGAGCGTCGCGCGCGCCCGCGCAACAATCGGTCGTGGACCTTTTCGAAATGCGCGTGGCAAAAGAATTAACGCATCGTTGCTGCCGCAATTCTTCTCATCCTGCAACGCCCGATGGCATCGCCGCGCCCGACAGAGACTGAAGGGTCAATGATACTTACCCTGTTTCCCGGCTTGAGACGAGGTTCCGCTTGTGCGGATGCGGATTCGGGCGTTCTATAAAGGCATGCACGGGTTTCCTCGTTGAGCGCTTGACGCAAGCAACGGAGTTTGCATGGTCGCAGACGGGGATAGTCCCGAAAACTCAAATCAGCCTCGGGCAGGGAGCCCGACCGCACATCGCCACCAAAGGCACGATGCGGGTAAACAGGTAAAAGAGGTAAAACATGAAAACTTCCGTATTCCTTGGCACGCTGGCCGCTGCCGGTATGGCCGCCTCGATGGCGACTGCCGGCACGCTTGACGATGTCAAAGCAGCGGGCGAGGTCAAATGCGGTGTGTCGACCGGTCTGGTGGGCTTTGCCGCCCCCAATGCTGAAGGCCAGTGGGAAGGCTTCGACGTCGCGGTGTGCCGCGCAGTTGCAGCCGCGACCCTGGGCGATCCCAGCAAGGTCAAATTCGTCCCCACCACGGGTAAGACGCGCTTCACCGCGCTTGCTTCGGGCGAAGTTGATATGCTGGCCCGGAACACCACCTGGACCTTCAGCCGCGACGTCGACCTCAAGTTCGAGTTCATCGGCGTGAACTACTACGACGGTCAGGGCTTCATGGTGCCCAAAGCGCTTGGCGTCACTTCGGCCACCGAGCTGGACGGCGCGACCGTCTGCATCCAGACCGGCACGACCACCGAGCTGAACCTGGCCGACTACTTCCGCGCCAACAACATCAGCTACGAGCCGGTTCCGATCGAAACCAATGCCGAAGCACAGCAGAAATACCTGTCGAACGCCTGCGACGTCTACACCACCGACGCGTCAGGCCTGGCAGCCACCCGTGCGACATTCGAGAACCCGGGCGACCACGTCGTTCTGCCCGAGATCATCTCGAAAGAGCCGCTGGGTCCGCTGGTTCGCCACGGTGACAGCGAATGGGCCGACATCGTTCGTTGGACTCTGAATGCGCTGATCTCGGCCGAAGAGCTGGGTGTGACCTCGGCCAATGTCGACGAAATGGCCAAGGGCACCAACAACCCTGAGGTGAACCGTCTTCTGGGTTCCGAAGGTGAACTGGGCAGCATGCTAGGCCTCGACGGCCAGTGGGCGATGCGCGCGATCAAGACCCAAGGCAACTATGCCGAGATCTTCGACGCCAATATCGGTCCGTCGACCGCAATCGGCCTGTCGCGCGGTCTGAACGCGCTCTACTCCAACGGCGGCATTCTGTACTCGCCACCGTTCCGTTAATCGGATCTTCCAACACCAGGGCGCGCCCAACCGGGCGCGCCCTTTCTCGAAGCGCTGCATAAAAGGCGCATGGGATAATAACTCGACAGTGAGAGGGGTGCGCGAATGTCCGTCGCGTCAGACGTACCGCCAACCGAAAGTTTCCGCCTAAGCCAGCTTATCTACGACACGCGCTACCGGTCGATGACGATCCAGATTGTCGCGCTGTTCGCGTTTATGCTGGCGGTTGGATGGCTGGTGAGCAACACGATCAGCAACCTGGAAGCGTTGGGCAAGACCTTCAGCTTTTCGTTCCTTTGGACGCCGGCGGGTTATGACATCAACCAGCGGCTGCTGGAGTACAACTCGCAGTCCACCCATGGCCGCGCCGCAGTAATGGGCATCCTCAACACCCTGGTTCTGGCAGTTGTCGGTTGTATCACCGCGACCGTTCTGGGCGTGTTGGCGGGTGTCTTGCGGCTTTCGAAGAACTGGCTCGTCGCGCGACTGATGACTTTCTATATCGAGGTGATGCGCAACGTGCCGGTCCTGTTGTGGATCATCATTGTCGTCGCGGTCGTCAACGAAACGCTGCCGCCGCCCAATGCGTTCCGCGGGGTCGAGACGGGTGCCGTCGTGCTGACAAACCGCGGCCTCTACCTGCCGGAGGCGCTGTTCGCCTCCAGCTTCGGCAATATCGACGTGGCGGGATACTTCAAGATTTCCATCGACTTTCTCGCGATCCTCGCGGTGCTGATTGGCGGGCTCTTTTTTTCCGGCAAGATCGGCGCTTGGGCGGATGCCAAACAGGCCGCGACCGGCGACCGCCCCAACGTACTCTGGTATCGCCTCGGCGTCATTTTCCTGCCGCTGATCGCGCTGTTGCTGGTGCTGGGCTTCCACCTTGGATACCCCGAATTGAAGGGTTTCAACTTCAAGGGTGGCACCTATGTCCGCGACAGCTTCGTCGGCCTCTGGCTGGCGTTGAGCCTTTATACCGGGGCTTTCATCGCCGAGAATGTGCGGGCCGGGATCCAGGCGATCTCGAAAGGTCAGACCGAGGCCTCCTTCGCGCTCGGCCTTCGGCCAGGGCGCACCATGTCGCTGGTGATCCTGCCTCAGGCGTTGCGGGTGATCGTGCCCCCGCTGATCAGCCAGTATCTGAACCTGACGAAGAACACCTCGCTGGCAATCGCGGTGGGTTACATGGATGCCACCGGTACCCTGGGCGGCATCACGCTGAACCAGACGGGTCGCGAGATGGAGACATTGCTGCTCCTGATGGCGTTCTACCTCGTCATCTCGCTGTCGATCAGTTTCGTGATGAACATCTACAACGAACGCGTAAAGCTGAAGGAGCGGTGATATGAGCGATATTTCATTCGTCCGCACCCAGGAAGTGCCAGCCGCGCCCCCACCATCGAACGCTGTGGGGCCGGTCAAATGGCTGAAGGACAACCTGTTCGACGGCTGGCTCAATACGGTCCTGACCCTGATCTCCGGCGCCTTTATCGCGCTGGTGCTCTACGAGATCCTGCCCTGGTTCCTCGACAGCTCGTGGAGCCCGGAGGAGATGTCCCTGAAAGGCTGCCGCGCCGAAGTGGAAGGCGCCTGTTTCGCCGTCATCAACGAGCGGTTCTACCAGTTCATCTTCGGCTTCTATCCGTCCGAGTTCTACTGGCGCCCGACCTTGGCGTTCCTGCTTCTGCTGCTCGCGCTCTGGCCCGTGCTGTTCGAGAAAGCGCCGCGCGGTCTGATGTGGCACACGGCGGTCTATCCCGCGATTGCCTATCTGCTGATCTGGGGTGGCACCATCTGGGGCCCGATCGGCGTGCTGCTCGGCCCCGTGATCGGCGCCGTGATCATGTCCCGTGGAGGAGACGCGGTACAGGCCGTGGTTGGCGAGGCGTTTGGGCCCTTGGTTACGCTGATACTCGCGGTTCTGGCCGTGGTGTTCTGGTTCCTGTTCGGCGTGACCCAGTTCGATGAGATCATGAGTTCGATTGCGCCGCTGGGGCTGGAGAAGGTCGCCTCCGACAAGTTGGGCGGCTTCCTGCTCTCGCTTATCATCGGCGTGGTCGGCATCGTTGCCTCGCTGCCGCTTGGGATTGCGCTGGCACTGGGGCGTCAGTCCAACCTGTTTATCGTGCGAGCTATTTCGGTCGGATTTATCGAGTGTATGCGCGGTGTGCCGCTGATCACTCTGCTGTTCGTGGCCTCGACGCTGCTGGCGTACTTCCTGCCGCCGGGCACGACCTTCGATCTGATCCTGCGGGTCTGCATCATGGTGACGCTGTTCGCGTCGGCCTATATGGCCGAGGTGATCCGGGGCGGCATCGCGGCGCTGCCCAGGGGCCAGTACGAGGCGGCGGATGCCATGGGCCTGACCTATTGGCAGTCGATGCAACTGATCATCCTGCCACAGGCGCTGAAGATCTCGATCCCGAACATCGTTTCGACCTTCATCGGGCTCTTCAAGGACACCACGCTGGTGATCGTGATCGGCCTGCTCGATCCGCTGGGGCTGTCCTCGGCGATCCGGGCGGATGCCAATTGGAACGGGATCGTGTGGGAGCTTTACGGCTTCATCGCGCTCTTCTTCTTCATCTGCTGCTTCGGCATGTCCCGCTATGCGATGCATCTCGAGAACAAGCTGAAGACCGACCACCGTTAAGGAGACCAACATGACCGAAGCTGCAACCAATCCCGGCATGACCGTCTCGGACGAGGTGGCCATCGAGATCCGGGGGATGAACAAGTGGTACGGTGAATTCCACGTGCTGCGCGACATCAACCTGACCGTCAATCGGGGCGAGCGGATCGTCGTCTGTGGGCCTTCGGGCTCGGGCAAGTCGACCCTGATCCGTTGCATCAACCGGCTGGAGGAACACCAGAAGGGCGACATCATCGTGGATGGGACCGAGTTGAACTCGGACCTGAAGAACCTCGACAAGGTGCGGGCCGAGGTGGGTTCGTCAAAGAGCATGATGCGCGGACGCATGCACAAGCTGCGGGCGATGGCCACACGCTGCTGCTGACCACCAGACAACTGGCCCGGGTACTTGCCCGCCTGATCGGGGATTTTCACCTTTTCGAGGAAGTGCATCGCGACCTCCTCGGCCTCTTTCTTGGGCGTCTTGCGGACCCAAATCGGAGCAAGCGTGCAATTCTCAAGGATCGTCAGATGCGGGAAGAGGTTGAAATGCTGAAAGCACATGCCGACCTCGGACCGGATCGTATCGATGTTCTTGATGTCAGAGCTCAGATGCGTGCCGTCGACGACGATCTTGCCTTGCTGATGCTCTTCGAGCGCGTTGATGCAGCGGATGAGGGTGGATTTGCCGGAGCCCGAGGGCCCCGCAATCACGATCCGTTCGCCGCGATAGACGGTGAGGTCAATGTCACGCAGAACGTGGAACGTGCCGTACCACTTGTTCATGTTTTCAATTTGAATGGCGACCTCGTCGGACACCTGCATTTGTGCAGCTTCAGCCATGAGTTCGGTCCTTTCTTAGCGGTGATCTGTGGCAAGCTCACGCTCGAGCCACTGTGAGTATTGAGAGATTGCGTAGCAGACGACGAAGAACACCATCGCGGCAAAGAGGTAGACCTCCCAGTAGATGCTGATCCAATCGGTGGACTGCTGAATGGGGCCACGGATCATGCCCACGATATCGAACATCGAGATGACCGAGACGAGGGTGGTGTCCTTGAAGAGGCCCACGGCGACGTTCACGATCCCCGGGATGGAGATCTTGAGCGCCTGCGGCAGGATGATGAGGCGCGTGGCCTGGGTG
>JBCCDU010000117.1:0-9525 GCA_039030715.1 Pseudomonadota bacterium | reverse complement strand
GTGGTTTGGGTGGGGGCGCCCGGGTGGCTTGTCGGGGTGGGCGGGCCCGTTGTTGACCCGGTACCTCTGCCCCGCGTTTTGACGACGTGGCCCCGCAAAATGCCCGGGACAGCAAATCGCAGAGCGGATGGGGCTGGAAAGTAACCAGACCGCTGGTCTTCGCTCAATTCGTGAGAACCAGAACCTCCGGCCATTGCTCGTCGCCGCGGGCGATCATCTGCGGCATCTCGGCCAGCCAGTCCTTGTGAACTTTCATATTGAGGTTCAGGTAGAGCTTGTCATCGACGATACGAAAGATTGTCGGATCGATCCCCACCACGCGACCCCGGGTGATCGCCCAGGCGCAATAGCCGCCATATTGCGGCGCCCAGCGCTCGGGATCGGCGGCGAACTGATCGCGGTTCTCGGCCGAGGCGAAGTGCCATTTGGCGCCTTTCCACTCCACCTCGAAGGCCGGATCGCCTTTCACTGCGCGCCGTTCGGTGTGATAGGCGACACTGTCATAGCCCTTCAGCGCCAATCCTTTGAAATCGGCAAAGACTTCCGGCTTCTTCAGATCGCCCGCCTGCGCTGCAAGCGGCAGGGCAAAGGCCAGCATCAGGGCGGTCAACAGGGTGCGGATCATGGCTCGGCTCTCCTTTGAAGGCTCAGGGCGTCCAGCCCAGGAAATTCTCGATCAGTTTCAGGCCTACCACCTGGCTCTTTTCCGGGTGGAACTGGGTGCCCGCCAGATTGCCACGGGCAACCGCCGCAGTCACCATTTCTCCATAGGCGCAATGTGCAATTCTGCAGTCTGGAACGCGCGGGCGCAGATGGTAGGAGTGAACAAAATAGGCATGCGCGCCCAGTTCGATCCCCTCGAATAACGGATGTTCGGTAAAGCTCAGCTCGTTCCAGCCCATATGCGGCACTTTCAGCGTGTCGTCATTGGGGGCGAGTTTGACGACGTCGCCGTGGATCCAGTCGAAACCGGGCGTCTCGCCATGCTCGAGGCCACGCGTAGCCATAAGCTGCATGCCCACACAGATGCCAAGGAAGGGGTGCCCGTCCCCCACTCGCGCGGAAATCGCCTCGAACATACCGTCCACGGCCAGCAGGCCCCGGCGGCAATCGGCGAAGGCACCGACCCCCGGCAGCACGATACGATCCGCCCGGCCCACCACATCCGGATCCGCGGTGACAACAATATCCGACGCCCGCTTCGCCATCCGCTGGAAGCTTTTCTCGGCCGAGCGCAGATTGCCCGAGCCGTAATCGACGATCGCGACCGTCACAGCGTGCCCTTGGTGGAGGGGATGGCATCGCCCTTACGCGGATCGGGTTCGACCGCCTGGCGCAGCGCCTGTGCCACGGCCTTGAAGCTCGCCTCGGCCATATGGTGGCTGTTGATCCCGTCGAGGCACTCGACATGCAGGGTGATACCGCCATTCATCGCCAGCGCGGTGAAGAACTCTCGCACCAGTTCGGTGTCGAAGGTGCCGATCTTGGGTGCTGTGAAATCGACCTTCCAGACCAGGAAGGGCCGGCCCGAGAGATCGAGCGCCGCGCGCACCAGCGCCTCGTCCATCGGCAGCAGGCACGAGCCATAGCGCCGGATGCCGCGCTTGTCGCCCAGCGCCTCGGCCAAGGCCTTGCCCAACGCGATGCCCACATCCTCCACCGTGTGGTGGTCGTCGATATGCAGATCCCCCTCGGCCCGCACCTCCAGATCGATCAGCGAGTGGCGTGCCAACTGATCCAGCATGTGGTCGAAAAACCCGACGCCGGTTGCGTTGTCATACGCCCCGGTTCCGTCAAGATTCACCGCTACGGTAATGGTCGTTTCTGCCGTGTTCCGGCTGATTTTCGCGTTGCGCATGGGGCAGATCCTTTACGTCCCGCCCTCTATACTCGGCCCCCGCGATGGTAGCAATCACGCCCGGGCTTGTTATATCCTGCCCGACACGGGACGAGGAGGAGTTGATGAGCGAACAGGAACGCTGGCACGGCACGACGATTGTGGCGGTCAAGCGGGGCGATCAGGTGGCCGTGGCGGGGGATGGCCAGGTATCGCTGGGCAATACGGTCATCAAGGGCAATGCGCGGAAAGTCCGACGCATCTCGCCCGGCGGTCATGACGTGGTGGTGGGTTTCGCGGGCGCCACTGCAGACGCGTTCACCTTGCTGGAACGTCTGGAGACGAAGCTGGAGGCCGCCCCCGGTCAATTGATGCGCGCCGCAGTGGAGCTGGCCAAGGATTGGCGCACGGACAAATACCTCCGCAACCTCGAAGCCATGCTGATCGTCACCGATGGCAAGACCCTACTGGTGGTCACGGGAGTGGGGGACGTGTTGGAGCCGGATGGTGGCGTAACCGCCATCGGCTCGGGCGGAAATTTCGCCTTGGCTGCTGCCAAGGGTCTGATGGAAAGCGACAAATCGGCGGAGGAGGTTGCGCGCAAGGCGCTCGACATCGCCGCGGAAATCTGTGTTTTCACCAACGGCAACGCCGTGGTCGAGGTGATCGGGGCATGACGAAACGCGAGCGGCTGATCGATCCTGCAGGACGGCCGCTCAACCGGCCGGGCTACGAAGCCGCCCTTGCTCTCAGCCTGGTTTTCACCTGGATCGTTCTGGTCGCCTTCATTCTGTGGGTGACCTCCTTCGGCAAGGGCATGGTCGGCACAGGCCCGTCGCCCTGGCTGTTCGGGATCGGTATACTGACATGGATCGGGGCCGAGGATGTGGCTGGCCGGCGCAACCTGATCTGGCCCGGCAGCGCGCTGGGAATCGTCGGCCCGCTTTCGGTCGGCTTCGCGGCCGCCTTGGCGACGCCCGACATGCGCGACGCACCGTTCGAGGTGCATATCGCCATCGTCTCCGGCGTCTCCGCCGCGCTGATGCTGTGCTTCCTGTTCCGCTTTCGTTTGCCTGGACTGGTGTCACCTGTTGTCACGTTCTCGATAGTGGCGCTCTTCCTCACGATCTATGGCACCGACCCGGAGCGGTTGCGCGAGGTCGAAGGTTTCAGTCCCCGGGGCATCATCGCGGCGCTGCTGAACCAGCCGCTCTTTGCCAGCGCGTTCGGGATCCTGGGCCTATGGGCCGCCTTCATGGCGCGTAGGCTCGATATCCATGGCGACGATTTCGGCCTCGCCTCGGCCCGGCCTCTGCACCTGATCGGCTGCGGAGTGACCGCCCTGATCGCGGGGCGGCTGATGAGCATGCTGCCGACCCCGCTGGACATTGTGCTGCTGAGTTCTGCCTTCATCGCGGCGGCGGTCTGGACCATGCGGATCAACCGGGTCGCGGTGATGGTCGCCTGCCATCTCGCCATGGCAAAACCGCTGATGTTGTCCATCACTCAGCCACTGGGAATTGAGCTGAGTCTCGAGCAATGGTCGAGCGTGATTCTGGCGATTATCGTTGTGGATCTGGCCATTTGGCCTTTCCTGCATATGTACTCGCAGGCAAAGGGCTGGACCCTGGGGCCGGGAGGGCGTATCCCGCCCACCGACCGCAAGGGCTGGATTTGGCGCTATTGGCCCTATGCCGGACAGCCCGCATCGAAGGAAGACCATGACGAACCTGACCCCGCGAGAGATCGTCTCCGAGCTTGACCGTTTCATCATCGGCCAGTCCGACGCCAAGCGCGCCGTCGCCGTGGCGCTGCGCAATCGGTGGCGCCGCCAGCAGTTGGAGGACGATATCCGCGAGGAGGTCAGCCCCAAGAACATCCTGATGATCGGCCCCACCGGTGTCGGCAAGACCGAGATTTCGCGACGACTGGCAAAACTCGCCAATGCGCCCTTCCTGAAGGTCGAGGCAACCAAGTTCACTGAGGTCGGCTATGTCGGCCGCGACGTCGACCAGATCGTCCGCGACCTGGTCGAAAGCGCCATCGTGATGATCCGCGACCAATGGCGCGAGGAGAAGAAGACCGCCGCCCATCAGGCCGCCGAAGACCGGGTCCTGGCTGCCCTTGTCGGGCCCAATGCGTCCGAGCCGACCTTGAATTCATTCAGGAAAAAGCTGCGCGACGGATATCTGGACGACACCGAGATCGAGGTGGACGTCGCCGACACCTCGAACCCGATGGGGATGATGGAGATCCCCGGCATGCAGGGCAATATGGGCATGGCCAATCTGGGCGATCTGTTCGGCAAGGCGTTCTCGGGCCGCACCAAGAAGCGGAAGATGACGGTCGCCAACAGCTATGATCTGCTGATCGCCGAGGAGGCCGACAAGCTGTTGGATCAGGAGGAGGTGACCCGCGCCGCCGTCGAGGCGGTGGAGCAGAACGGCATCGTCTTCCTGGATGAGATCGACAAGGTCTGCGCCCGCTCCGACGCGCGGGGCGCCGATGTCAGCCGCGAGGGGGTGCAGCGCGACCTGCTGCCCCTGATCGAGGGCACGACGGTCGCCACCAAACATGGCGCGGTGAAGACCGACCATATCCTGTTCATCGCCTCGGGCGCCTTCCACATCGCCAAACCCTCGGACCTGCTGCCGGAATTGCAGGGCCGCCTGCCGATCCGCGTGGAACTGCGCGCGCTGACCGAGGAAGACTTCGCCCGCATCCTGACAGAGACTGATAATTCCCTGACAAAACAATATGTTGCGATGATGGCCACCGAGGGCGTGATCGTCGAATTCGCCGAAACCGGCGTGGCGGCCCTGGCCCGCATCGCGGCCGAGGTGAACGCCCAGGTCGAAAACATCGGCGCCCGCAGGCTCTATACGGTGGTGGAGAAGGTCTTCGAAGATCTCAGCTTCACCGCCTCAGACCGCGACGGCGAACAGGTCACCGTGGACGACGCCATGGTCGAAGCCTCCCTGGGCGACCTGGCGAAGGCGGTGGATGTGTCGCGGTACGTTTTGTAGCAAATTCGTGGTCCGCTTGCGCGGACCACGAGAGGGCAAAGCCGGATCCGAAAGTCATGCGTACTGGATCAGCTTCCACGTCACGGCTTTGCCGCTATACGGAGGCATGGTGTTGCCCTTGGCGATAGGTGCGGTGGTCGACGGATTGCCGATCACTTTCCACACGCCGCTTTCTGGGCATTTTTCACCCGTCTTCGCTGTTGTGCCGATGGGAGCACGGGCCCCTGTTTGCAGGTTCATAAGAACCTCCTTTGCTGCTCAAATGGCAGGAGAGCAACAAGGCGCTAGACTTGATCTACTCTCCTGACGCCGCTCTGCGCCGCGCCACTAAAGGCTCTGAGGATTTCGGCTCATTGTCAAGTTGTCGTAGTTTTTATTGACTTAACGTCAATATATAGACGTCCGCCCAATCTGCTGAAGTATTTTAGTAAGGCCACACAAAACTTAGGGGCCTCAATCGCTTGAGGCCCCTTTTTGATCTAAAAGAGCAGATCAAGTCTAGCGAAAGAATCATGTTCAATATTAATGTTGATGTCAACATATATGGGTGAAACCGGTGAGTTACCCACAACATATTGCCTGACATCGGATCTATCAGTGATTCTGACCTAACAGTTCAACGCTGCTCCAAAATCTCGATGCTGAAGGGGTTCACCCAGTAGATCCCCATCCGCTCCTTGCGGCAGACATAGCGTTTGGCGAGTTGGGCCATGATGAAGGAGGCATAGCCGCGGGGGGCGTCGGTGTGGCCCGCCTGGTGCAGGGCCTTCTGCACCTGGGCGACTTTCACTTCCTTGGCCGCATGCTCGGCCAGGTATTTCAGGATCGTTGCATGCCGTCCGGGATGGGCGGGGCGCCCTTGGGCGTTTTGCCTCTGCTCGCCGATCGCGGCGTTGAGGCGGTCGCGGAACGGGCTGCGGGCCTCGACCGGCAGGGCGAGGAACGTGTTCTTCACCCCGGTGATCAGCGTGGACCGCCGGGCCTCGTTCCGGGCCAGCCGGGCCTTCAGATCGGTTGCGTTTTCCAGCTCTCTCTCAAGTTCGCTCAGCAACGCCTCGACGGCGTTGTGCAATAGGGTCTCGGTCATGGGATATCCTGGTCCATTACGCGACAAGGGGCGCGACGGGCACGCGACAGGTTACGCGACATCCGTCGCGACAGGCAGTCTGACAAAATCGACTAAATTGTCCGTTAACTCGGATCTATGTCGATTTGGCGCGCCTCGGAACGGCGAAAAGCCGGCGCCGCGCGGGGCGGGCCGGCCAGTCGCATCCAGGGTTTTGTCCAGGTTTTAGCTGCCCGGGTTCAGGTCCGGCGCTTCGCCCAGATCGCTGCTGAGGGCCGCGTTCTCCATCGTGTCGACCATGCTGCCAGTCAGCGGATCGACACCATTGTTGAAGATGCCGAAGACGAGGGCGATGCCCAGCAGCAGCATACCCGCGGTCATGGCGACCCAGTCGATGGTTACGGCGCCCGCTTCGTCATGGATGAAAGTCTTGAGGTTGGTCATTCGATCCTCCGTTGGTTGTTGGAGGATGCCCCCCGTCGAGCCGTATCTAAGCGGGGAAAGCTTAAGGAACGCTCTGAAATCTTGGTTAGCGGGAGGTTTCGTTGCGCTCGCGCGGTTTCAGCCGGTGGAGGCACCAGCGCCCACCCGCGCGCACCGGCCAGAAGAGCACCGAGAGGAGCGCCATGAAGGCCATGCCCAGCAGGAACCCGTCGGTCTGGTCGACCAGGATCAGCGTGACGAGGTTCTTGACCCAGCCCATCGCGCCCTCGGACCCGATCAGGAAGCCGGTGGCCCAGTCGGCGGCGTCATAGAAGGCCGCGTAGGAGCCCTTGGGGTCCGCCACCCGCCAACCATAAAGGCCAAGCGCCGAGACGCCGATGGCGGTGCGGGCCCACATCTCACTTGGCCGGGGATTTGGCCTGTGGCGGGTTGCCCGGGATCGGCAGGCCCTGCATCGAGGGATGCGAGCGGGCATATTGCGCGGGGAAGGCGGCGCGGGGATCGTTCAGCGCCTCGGCGGCGTGCCAGGCCCAGCGCGGGTCATAGGTGACGCCGCGGGCCAGAGCCACCATATCCGCCTGGCCGGTCGCCAGGATCGTTTCCGCCTGGACGGGATCGGTGATCTTGCCGACCGCCATGGTGGTGAGGCCCGAGGCCGCCCGGACCGCCGCCGCGAAGCCGGTCTGATAGCCCGGCCCCACCTGGATCTGTTGCAGGGGCGAGTTGCCGCCCGACGAGACATCGACGAAATCGCAGCCGCGCTGGGCGAGTTCCTGGGCGTAGGTGCAGGCCTCCTCCAGCCCCCAGCCGGAGCCTTCGACCCAATCGGTCGCGGAGAAGCGCACGCCGAGCGGCCGGTCATCCGGCCAGACGGCGCGCACGGCATCGAAGATCTCGAGCGGGAAGCGCATCCGGTTCTCCAGGCTGCCGCCATATTGGTCGTCGCGCTGGTTGGAAATCGGCGAGAGGAACTGGTGCAGCAGATAGCCATGGGCTGAGTGGATCTCGATCACGTCGAAATCCAACCGCAGCGCGCGTTCGGCGGCCTGGACGAAGGCATCGCGGACCCGTTGCAGGGAGTTGTCTCCGAACGCCTCCGGCACATGCCAACCCTCGGCATAGGGGAGCGCGGAGGGGGCGCAGGTCTGCCAGGCGCCCTGTTCGGCCGTCAGGGGCGTGCCACCCTGCCAGGGCACATTGGTCGAGGCCTTGCGCCCGGCATGGGCCAACTGGATGCCAATCTTCGAGGCGCCATAGTCGCGGAAGAACTGCACGATGGGGCGAAATGCGGCCTCCTGCGCATCGGACCAGAGCCCGGTGCAGCCGGGCGTGATCCGCCCCTCCGCCTCCACCCCCGTCGCCTCGATGAAGACGAGGCCGAGGCCGGAGATCGCGAACTGACCGAGATGGACCAGATGCCAGTCGCCGGGCACGCCGTCGCGGGCGGTGTACTGGCACATCGGTGCGACGGCGATGCGGTTCGGGATCTCGAGCGCGCGCAGCCGGATCGGCTCGAAAAGATGGCTCTGCATGGGGAGGGGTCCTTTGGTGTGGTGGTCTGGGATAGAGAGTCTCCTGCCCAAATCTTCAGAGCAGCTCAACCCTGCAATGATCGGTCATCAAGTACTCAGTATCATGAAAAATCAATGCGCCATTCTCGTGCTGGAGCATGATCCCGTCATACCGGCATCGGGCCATTCAGATTTTGGAAACGTCAACGAGTAGCTGTCCGTGACCGATGAAAAAGCCACCACGCCGCCAACATCGTCGATTGAGATCGCATCGCCTGCTTTGATCTTTCGGAGCATGTCAGTCTTCATGGATCGGTGTCCCGCAGGCCTCGCCTTGAAACGCAGTCTCTCGGAATGATCGGCGAGGGTCAAACCGCAGCTTAGTTGGCACATTGTCGAGGCAGGATTTGCATAGTTCAGCGAGCCTTTCGCTGACCAGTCTTGTGCTCCAGGGACTTCTCTTTGCGCTCAGCCAGTTTGCGAATCTTCGCGGCCCATCTCGTGAGGTAACGAGGATCGTCTTGGGACGCAGGATCGCATGCCTTTGCCTGGAGCTCCTTCGCCCGATCATAAAGCTCCTCGGCTGTGAAGCCGGCCATTCCGTACAAGCCATCGAGGCGTCCGCGTTCTAACTTTGGCATAACAGCGAGATAGCATTCGCGAGGAGCCATTGTAAGGCTTGTGCGTCCTGGGTCTCTTCAGATCGTCGAGCACATACTGCGCAGAAACGGATCCTGCTTGAACTCAGAACGGCATTCCGTCCTGTTCCGCGCGGCGTCGTTGGCGGGCCTGGCGGGTTTGGCGGGCTCGGTCGGTGAGCATTGCAACTGCGCGGTCTCGGCCGAAGGCTTCGAGGGCGGAGGCGCGGGCGCGGTCTTCTTCCGCCGCGATTTCGGCCTTGCGCTGGATCAGGGCGCGCATGCGGCGTTCGGCCTGGGCCTGCCATTTTGCCGCCGCCTGCTGTTGGACCGGGTCGGCGCCCTTCAGCATGTCGATCTCACGTGCGGCGCGGGCGCGGAGCGCTGCAATCTCGGCCTCCGCCGCCGTCAGTTCCTCGCGCAGCGCCGAGAGCGTCGCGAGATCGCTGAGCAGCATGCGTTCGGAGAGATCGGCGAGGGGGGCGAAATCCTCCGGCGTCATGTGCCGCGCTCCCGCGCCTTGCGGCGGATGGTTTCCGCGAAGCGGATCGCGGCGGCGGCGGCATGGTAGTGGTCGGGCTCGATCTCTTGCCCGATCTCGACCGTGCCGTGGATCGCGCGGGTCGCGGGCGGGTCGGAGTGGATCGGCACCCCGGCCTCGGACGCGCGCTCACGGATCAGGAGCGCGATCTCGTCCACCCCCTTGGCGATCACCACCGGCGCCGTGCCCGCCTGGCGGTCCCATTTCAGCGCGACGGAGTAATGGGTCGGGTTGACCATGACCACATCGGCATTCGGCACCTCGTGCATCATGCGGTTGTTCGCGATCTCCTGCCCGCGCTGGCGCCGCTGCGCCTTCATATGCGGATCGCCTTCGGAGCGCTTGGCCTCCTCCTTCACCTCCTGATGGCTCATCATCAGTTTGCGGTTGTGGCTATAGCGTTGCCAGAGGAAGTCGACGGCGGCGATGGCCAGCGCGACCACGGCGATCTGAGCCAGGAGG
>JBCCDU010000116.1:0-9572 GCA_039030715.1 Pseudomonadota bacterium | reverse complement strand
GGCGCGGATGTCCTTAAAGTCGAGCGTCCGGGCGTGGGCGATGCCACGCGACAACAGCTTGTGGACGTGCCTGGCGCGGACAGCCTGTACTTCACAATGCTCAACCACAACAAGCGCTCGATCGAGCTGAACTCGAAGAACCCGGAGGGCAAGAAGGTCCTGACCCGGCTGATCGAGGAATGCGACGTGATGGTCGAGAACTTCGCGCCCGGCGCGCTCGACCGGATGGGCTTTTCGTGGGAGCGGATACAGGAGATCAATCCGCGTATGATCCTGGCTTCGGTCAAGGGCTTCGGACCGGGCAAATACGAGGATTGCAAGGTCTATGAGAATGTCGCGCAGTGCGCGGGCGGCTCGGCCTCGACCACCGGGTTTCTGGATGGGCCGCCACTGGTCACGGGCGCGCAGATCGGGGACAGCGGCACCGGGTTGCATCTGGCCTTGGGGATTGTCACCGCGCTTTACCATCGCGAGAAATCCGGCAAGGGTCAGAAGGTACTGGCGGCGATGCAGGACGGGGTGCTGAACCTCTCCCGCGTCAAGCTCCGCGATCAGCAGCGCCTGGCGGCGGGGCCGCTGAAGGAATACTCGCAGTACGGTGCCGGGATCGAGTTCGGCGAGGCGACGCCGCGCGCGGGTAACGATAGTGGCGGCGGTCAGCCAGGGCGCATCCTGAAATGCAAGGGTTGGGAGACCGATCCCAACGCCTATACTTATTTCATCACCCAGGCGGCGGTCTGGGAGAAGGTCTGCGACGTGATTGGCGAGCCGGACTGGAAGACCAAGGAAGGCTATGCCACGCCACCTGAACGTCTGGACAAGCTGGACGCGATCTTCGCGCGTATCGAGGACTGGACCAAGACCAAGAGCAAGTTCGAGGTAATGGATATCTGCAATCCGCTGGATATCCCTGTCGGTCCGATCCTGAGCATGAAGGAGATCATGGAGGACGAGGGGCTGAAGGCCACCGGTACGATAGTGGAGGTCGATCACCCGGAACGCGGCCCATATATGACCGTTGGCTGCCCGGTGAAGCTGTCGGCTTCGCCTGCGGAAGTGACCCGCTCGCCTCTTCTTGGGGAACATACCGAGGAGATCCTGCGCGACGTGCTGGGATATTCCGATTCTGAGATCCATGAGATTGCGGGTGCGGGTGCGGTGGGCGATCTGCCGAAGGCGGCCGAGTGACGTTGCGCGCGAAGGGAGATCCGGGCGCCGCTTAACGTCGCCTCAAATAAACATGGTTACCAAATCCCTCATCTTGGCCGAGCGACCCCAGGCTTCCGCGCGCTACATAGTTGTCCCACGGGATGGCGCCGGGGCGGTGGGTTCCGGCTGCAACCTGATGACGGGAGTATGCAAATGGATGAAGACAGACAGATCGGCTGGATCATGGCGGCGGTGATGGGGGCGATGGGCCTGGTGGCGATGGCGTTGATCTACGTCCCCGAATTGCGGCCCGAGGAAGCCATCCTGGAATGCGATCGCAAGGGTGGAGTCTGGGTATCGGATACGCGGATCTGCCAGAAATCGGACAGCCCGCTGGCGGGGCTTCCGTCATGAGGAAAAGGGTCAGGCGAGCGTGACCAAGAGGTCCCGGACCAGCAACGCAGCGTCCCGCTGCGCAGCATCCGAGACAACACGGGGAGGAACAGGATGCGGTTGATCGTGATGGGCCAGCAGGCCTTTGGGGAGCAGGCGCTTGCCAAGATCCTGGAGGCTGGCACCGACGAGGTCGTCGCGGTTTATTGCGCCCCGGACAAGGAGGGGCGCCCGGTCGACCCCCTCAAGGCCCTGGCGGTCGAGAAGGGCATTCCGGTCCACCAACCGCCAAACTTCAAAGACGACGCAACGCTGGACCTGATGCGCAGCCACAAGGCCGATCTCATGGTCATGGCCTATGTCATCATCTTCGTGCCGGAGGCCGCGCGGGATATCCCGAAGATGGGATCGATCTGTTTCCACCCCTCGCTGCTGCCGCTGCATCGGGGACCGAGCTCGATCAACTGGCCGATCATTTGGGGGTCTGCAAAGTCCGGCTTTAGTTGGTTCTATCCGACCGATGGGTTGGACGAGGGCGATATCCTGATGCAGTGGGAATGCGAGATCGGGCCGGATGACACGCTAGGCGATGTCTATTTCAAGAAGATCTTCCCCCGCGCCATCGACTCGGTGCTGGAGGTTTGCGATCTCTTCCGCGCTGGCAGTCCGCCGCGCAGCCAGCAGGATGAAAGCAAGGCAACTTACGAGAGCTGGTGCAAGAAGACCGATGCGAAGGTCGATTGGGCGGCATCGGCGCGCGATGTCTACAACCTGATTCGCGGCTGCAATCCCCAGCCCGGCGCCTGGACGGTTCTGCGTGGATCGGAAATCCAGGTCTATGATGCGCGTCCCGGTGGCGATGATGAGGGCGATGGTAACCCTGGGGAAGTCGTGTCTGTGTCAGACGATGGCGTAACTGTGCAGGCCGCGGGTGGCCGCATCCTCCTAAAACGTGTACGGCCCGAGGGGGGCGGCAAGGTTCCGGCAGCCGAATGGGCGGCCAGCGCCGGCGTGACCCCAGGAACGAAACTCGGCGCCTGAGCGAAACGCCATCGAGAGAGAGGCCCCATGTCCGATATCGAAATTGCCCGCGCGGCCAACAAGAAACCCATTCAGGAGATCGGGGCCAAGCTGGACATCCCGACGGAGCATCTGCTGCCCTATGGCCATGACAAGGCGAAGGTGTCGGCGGACTTCATCAACTCGGTCCAGGGCAACGCCGATGGCAATCTGATCCTGGTCACGGCGATTAACCCGACGCCTGCGGGCGAGGGCAAGACCACCACCACCGTGGGTTTGGGCGACGGCCTCTGCGCCATCGGCAAGCGCGCGATGATTTGCATCCGTGAAGCCTCGCTTGGCCCGAATTTCGGCATGAAGGGCGGTGCCGCTGGCGGCGGGTATGCCCAGGTTGTGCCGATGGAGGATATGAACCTTCACTTCACTGGCGATTTTCATGCGATCACCTCGGCCCACAACCTGCTGAGTGCGATGATCGACAACCACATCTACTGGGGCAACAGCCTGGAGATCGACACCCGCCGCGTTGCCTGGCGCCGGGTGGTCGACATGAACGACCGTGCGCTGCGTCAGATCACGGCCTCGCTGGGCGGTGTTTCGAACGGCTTCCCGCGCGAGGCCGGTTTCGACATCACCGTGGCCTCCGAAGTCATGGCAATCCTGTGCCTGGCCAAGGACCTCGCGGATCTGGAGAAACGCCTGGGCGATATGATCGTGGCCTATCGCCGCGATCGCTCGCCGGTTTACTGCCGCGACATCAAGGCGGCGGGCGCGATGGCGGTGCTGCTGAAGGATGCGGTCCAGCCCAATTTGGTGCAAACGCTGGAAAACAACCCGGCTTTTGTCCATGGCGGACCCTTCGCCAATATCGCCCACGGCTGTAACTCGGTGGTTGCGACGACGACCGCGCTGAAGATCGCGGATTATGTGGTGACCGAGGCGGGTTTCGGTGCGGATCTGGGTGCCGAGAAGTTCATGAACATCAAATGCCGCAAGGCTGGTCTCAGCCCCAAGGCGGTGGTGATCGTGGCAACCGTGCGCGCGCTGAAGATGAACGGCGGCGTCGCCCGCGCCGATCTGGGTGCGGAGAATGTGGCCGCCGTCAAGGACGGCTGCGCCAATCTGGGCCGCCATGTCGAGAACATGCAGAAATACGGTGTGCCCGCGGTCGTGGCCATCAACCACTTCGTTACCGACACCGAAGCCGAGGTCCAGGCGGTCAAGGACTATGTCGCCTCGATCGGGGCCGAAGCCGTGCTCTGCCAGCATTGGGAGAAAGGGTCCGAGGGCACCAAGGACCTGGCCAATAAGGTGGTCGAACTGATCGAGGGCGGCAAGGCGTCCTACAAACCGCTCTACCCAGACGAGATGAGCCTCGCCGACAAGATTAATACGATCTGTACCGAGATCTACCGCGCCGATGGGGCGGTGATGGACAAGAAGATCCTGGACCAGCTTAAACAGTGGGAGGATGCGGGATACGGCAACCTGCCGGTCTGCATGGCCAAGACGCAATATACCTTCACCACCGACCCGACCCAGCGCGGTGCGCCGACCGGGTTTGACATCCCCGTCCGCGAGGTGCGGCTGTCGGCCGGGGCCGGTTTCGTCGTCGCGATCTGCGGTGAGATCATGACCATGCCGGGCCTGCCGCGCCAGCCCGCGGCCGAGTCGATCATGCTGAACGAAACGGGCGAGATCGAGGGCTTGTTCTGAGAATCCGACGGGCAGGGCCGATGCCCTGCCCGTCCTGGTTGATTAAGATTGGATAACTGCTGACTAAAAAGACGCAAACGGTTGACGATGCAGGTTGATTTTCGGTTCCCGACCGATACGCTCGGTTCCGCTGGGCCCGATGCTGACTGTCAAACGACTTTGCGCAGGAGTGATGGGCAGGAGGACTGAACACGTTCGTAGAATGCGCGTGAGAGTAAGAGGTTAAAGCCCGTTCTCGTCCAGCGCAGATGTTTTGCCAATAACCCCAGGGAGGTGAAAATGGCATCTATTCGCAGCAAACTCGTAACCTTTGGCGCCGCGACCGCTATGGCCGTCGGCGCATTCGCCGGATCGGCGCTGGCTTGGGAGCCGTCCAAGCCGATTGACTTCGTGATCATGGCCGGTAAGGGCGGTGGCGCCGACAAGATGGCGCGCCTGATGCAGGCCATCGTGGAAGAAGAGGGCCTGGCCGGTAAACCGCTGGTTCCCGTGAACAAATCCGGTGGCTCGGGCGCCGAGGCCCTGGTGCATCTCAACACCGCGTCCGACCCTGACCACACCATCATGGTTACGCTGAACTCGTTCTTCACCACGCCGCTGCGTCAGCCGGGGCTGGGTGTCGACATCATGGAATTCGCGCCGATTGGCCGGATGGCAGAGGACACCTTTGTCCTTTGGGTTCACAAGGACGAGGGCATCTCGACCTTCGACGAGTTCCTGGCCGAAGCCAAAGCCCGCGGCAACAAATGGGTGATGGGCGGTACCGGATCGAACTCGGAAGACAACATCATCACCGATTTCCTGAACAACAACTATGGCCTGGAGATCAAATACATCCCCTATAAAGGCGGCGGCGCTGTTGCCAAGGACCTGGCGGGCCGCCAGATCACTTCCTCGGTGAACAATCCCTCCGAGGCGCTGGGCTTCTTCGAGTCGGGCGATGTGGTGCCGATCGTTGCCTTCACGGATGAGCGTCTGGCGCTGTTCCCGGATACCCCGACACTGAAAGAGGTGGGCGGCGACTTCTCCTACTTCATGCAGCGTTCGGTCGTAGGTGCGCCTGGCATGTCGGAAGAGGCGCTGGCCTATTACAACGGCCTCTTTCAGCAGGTCTTCGAGACCGAGAAGTGGCAGGGCTATCGCACCAAGAAAGCGCTGCTGGGCGATAAGATCCAGGGTGCCGATCTGAAAGCTTACTGGGATACCCAGCGCACCCGGCACGAGAAGATCCTGAAAGCCTCGGGCGCGATCAACTAAGCTGACCACGGCAAACGAAACAGAGGGGGGCCAGGACAATGCGCATCGGTGAAATCTGCATGGCAATTGCCCTGGCCCTTCTCTCGCTCTTCATCATGTACGAGGCAGGCGAGACCCCGGAATGGAAAGGCCCGCGCTTCTCGAATATCGGCTTCAACGAGGACGGTGTACCGGGCAGCGGCTTCTGGCCCTTCTGGCTGTCGGCGGTGATGCTGGTCTGCTCGATCTGGGTGCTGATCAATGCGATCCGCAAGAAGACCGGACCGAGCCAGCGCCAGGAAGCGTTTCTGGACAGTCACGGGATCGGCGTCGTCATCAAGATGGGCGGCGGCGTTCTGGCCATGGTGGCGCTGACCGACGTCATCTCGATGTATTTCGCGATGGCGCTGTTTCTCTTCTACTACATCTTCTTTCTTGGTCGTCACGGGATCGCGCTTTCGCTGGCCATGGCCGTGGTCGTGCCGTTCTGGATGTATCTGTTCTTCGACATCACCATGACCAAGACGCTACCCAAGGGCATTTTGGCCATCGAAGACGGCATCTATGCGCCGCTGGACACGTTCTTCCGGAATATGGGGCAGCTTGAATTCGCGCTCTGTTTTCTGGTCGGCGGGGCTGTTCTGGTGGCCGCGGTACGGATGTCACGCAAGCCCGCTGATACCGCGCAATAATCACAAGATCTGAGGGAGCACGAAGCCCATGGACGTCCTGACTCTGCTCGCCGACGGCATGCTGATCGCGCTGGAGCCGACGAATCTTCTGATCTGCTTCGTGGGTGTCGTCATCGGTCTTTTCGTCGGCGCGATGCCTGGGCTCGGCTCGGTCAACGGGGTCGCGATCCTGCTGCCGACTATCTTTTTCATCAAACAACAGACCGGATCGGACGCGGCGCCGATGATCTTCCTTGCCGCGATTTACTACGGGGCGATGTATGGCGGGGCGATCTCCTCGATCATGTTGGGCATTCCCGGGGCATCGACCGCGGTTGCAACCACGTTCGACGGGCGTCCCCTTGCGCTGAAAGGCCGGGCCGAGCAGGCACTGGTGACGGCAGCCATCGCGTCCTTCATCGGTGGAACCATCGCAAATATCTTCTTCACCGGTTTTGCCCCGCCGCTGGCCGATGTCGCGCTGAGCTTCGGTAACCCGGAGATTTTCGCACTGATGCTGCTAGCCTTCGCGACCTTTGTCGGTCTCGGCTCGGACGATATCGCCAAGACCGTGATCTCCATCGTGCTGGGTCTGGTGCTGGCCGCCGTCGGCTTCGACGTGATCGAGGGCGAACCTCGCCTGCAATTCTTCGACATGGTCGGTTTCTCGCGCGGGATCAATTTCCTGGTGTTGGCCATCGGCGTCTATGGCGTGGGCGAGATGCTCTGGACGCTGCATACGACGCGCGGTGCGCAGGAGATGACCAAGGCGGAAATCTCGACCGCTCGGATCGTGACGGCCACCAAGAAGACCTTCTCCGATGGCTGGAAGGGCACCTCTATCGGATCGAGCCTCGGTTTCTTCGTCGGCATCTTGCCGGCCGCCGGGGCGACACCCGGTTCGCTGATGTCCTATGGCGTGGCCAAGATGACCTCGAAGAAACCGGAGGAGTTTGGCAAAGGCTCCATCGATGGTGTCGCGGCACCGGAGGCGGCCAACAACTCCGCCTCGACAGGGGCCATGCTGCCGATGATGACCCTGGGCATTCCCGGCTCGCCCACCACCGCGGTCCTGTTAACCGGCCTGGTGCTGCTGGAACTGCAACCCGGCCCCCGCCTGTTCGAGGATCAGCCGGATTTCGTCTGGCCGGTGATCGGATCGTTCTACATCTCGAACCTGATAGCGGTGATCGTGAACCTGGCCTTCATCCCGCTCTTCCTCTGGATGCTGCGTATGCCGTTCACGATCCTGGCGCCGATCATTTTCGTGCTGTCGGTGGCGGGGGTCCATGCCGCGACCGACTCGATGTTCGATGTCTGGCTGATGTTCTGGTTCGGGCTGGGGGCTTTCCTGTTGCGCATTCTCGACTACCCGCTGGCGCCCGCCGTGCTCGCCATCGTGTTGGGCGGGATCACCGAGGAGAAACTGCGCCAGTCGCTCATCTGGTCGGACGGCTCGTTCTATATCTTCGTCGATTTCGTCAACCATCCCATCGCGGCACCGATCACCATCATCGCCATCATCCTGATCCTGATGCCAGCCATCCAGATGCTGAGGAAATCGAAGCACCGGCAGGGCTGAGGTCGTCAAAACAAAAAAAGGGCGCCTGGTTGCCCGTGCGCCCTGTAGGGGAGGTAAAGGGAGGTTATTCCGCAGCAACTGCGGCGTCTTCTTCCATGGGATAGGTCGGGTAGAGGCCCTGGGTCATGGCCAATTGCTGCACCAGGCCCAGTACGATATCGATGGTCGGCGTCGGTTTGCCGGTAATGCGGCCCATCTCCTGCACCGCGGTAACCAGCGCGTCGATCTCCATGGCTTTGCCCGCTTCCAGGTCCTGCAGCATCGAGGTGCGATGCGCGCCCACCCGGGCGGCGCCGTTGATGCGGCGTTCCACGTCGACGCGGAAGGTAGCGCCCAGGCTTTCGGCGATTGCCTGCGCCTCCAGCATCATCGATTTGGCCGTCGCCCGGCTGGTCGGGTCCGAGGCGACCACATCCAGCGTGCCACGTGTCAGCGCCGAGATCGGATTGAAGCAGAGATTGCCCCAAAGTTTCAGCCACAATTCAGAGCGGATGTCGTCCAGAACCGGGGCACGGAAACCGCTGACTTCCAGCAGTTTCGAGATCCGCTTGATCCGCTTGGATTGGGTGCCATCCGGCTCGCCCAGTGCGAACTTGTCACCGTAGACATGGCGGATCACCCCGGGTTCGGCGATTTCGGCGGCGGGATAGACAGAACAACCGATTGCCCGGTCGGGACCGACATACATCCATTGGCGGTCACCGCGATCGACCGCATCCATCCGACGCCCCTCGAACGATCCTTCCAGCTTATGGAAATACCACCATGGCACGCCGTTCTGGCAGCACACCACCGCAGTTTCAGGCCCCAGCAAAGGCCCCATGTCCACGGCGCTTTCCCAGGATTGATGCGCTTTCAGGCAGTTGAAGACCACGTCGACCGGTCCGACTTCTGAGGGGTTTGAGGTAGCATGCACCCTCACGGTCGTCTCTGTCCCATCCTTCAGCAGGGTCAGGCCGTTTTCGTTGATGGCGTCCAGATGGGCGCCGCGGGCGATGATCGAAACTTCTGCCATGCCGGATTTTGCCAGGCCAACCGCCAGATACCCGCCGATTGCACCAGCGCCGTAAATGCAGATTTTCATCGCCATCTCCTTGGTCTGTTTGTTTTACTTGTATCGCCTGGGGTTCAACCCGGCGTGGCGCGATGCGGGGGGCATCGCACAGTGCGGGGGCCACGCCAGGGGCGCGGCCCACCGGGCAGTCTTATTCGGCCGCCTGGGCCAATGCGACCGTGTCGCTGGAGCTGTAGTAGGCCTGCGCAGCCGCGACGCCCGATCCGAGTTCGATCGGGATGCCCACATCCTTCATTGCCATTTCGGCGCCGGTCAGGGCCTGCATCACCATCAGTTCGTTCAGCCAGCCGAGGTGCCCGATGCGGAAGACACGGCCCGCGACTTTCGAGAGGCCAACGCCCAGCGAGAGTTGATAGCGGTGATAGGCACGCTGCACCACCTCGTTCGAGTCGAAGCCTTCCGGGATCACGATGGCCGACACGGTGTTGGACACCCATTCCGGGCCCGCGGCGCAGAGGCGGCAGCCATCCCAGGCATCGACCGCGCGGCGCACGCCCTCGGCCAGGAACTGGTGGCGGGTGAAGACCTGCTCCAGCCCCACACCAAGGGAGGAGATCTCCCAACCATCGTTTTCCCACCAATTGACTTCAGCTCTGTTTCCGCAGAGACCATGGCCGTCAAGAAGAACCGCGAGCTCAACAACGGACGACTTGCCATGATTGCCATCCTTTCCTTCAGTGCTGCCGCCAACATTCCAGGATCTGTCCCATTGTTGGCAGGAAGCCCAATG
>JBCCDU010000115.1:0-9833 GCA_039030715.1 Pseudomonadota bacterium | reverse complement strand
CTGAACCCGCTGGGCGTGCCGTCGCGGATGAACGTAGGCCAGATCCTCGAGACGCACATGGGCTGGGCCGCACGCGGTCTGGGTGTGAATGTCGATGAGGCGCTGCAGGAGTATCGTCGCTCGGGTGACATGACCCCGGTGCGCGAGGCGTTGCGGATCGCCTATGGCGAGGATGTCTATGAAGAGGGCATCGTTGGCATGGACGAAGACCACATGGTCGAGGCCGCTGGCAACGTGACCCGCGGTGTGCCGATTGCGACGCCTGTCTTTGACGGCGCCAAGGAGGCGGACGTGAACGACGCGCTGGAGCGCGCGGGCTTCTCGACCTGCGGTCAGTCGGTGCTGTTTGACGGCCGCTCGGGTGAGCAATTTGCGCGCCCTGTGACCGTGGGCATCAAGTACCTGCTCAAGCTGCACCACCTTGTGGACGACAAGATCCACGCCCGTTCGACCGGTCCGTACTCGCTTGTGACCCAGCAGCCGCTGGGTGGTAAGGCGCAGTTCGGTGGCCAGCGCTTTGGTGAGATGGAGGTCTGGGCGCTCGAAGCCTACGGTGCCGCCTACACCTTGCAGGAAATGCTGACCGTGAAATCGGACGACGTCGCAGGGCGCACCAAGGTCTATGAGAGCATCGTCAAGGGCGAGGACAATTTCGAGGCCGGTATCCCGGAGTCGTTCAACGTCCTGGTCAAGGAGATCCGCTCGCTCGGCCTCAATGTCGAACTGCAGGACAGCGAGCCTGAGACCTAATCACATCCCGGGCCCCGGCCGCGCGCTCCCCCTGCGCGCGGCCAGCCGGGGTGTTCTTCTGTTTGGGGGATGATGGAGAGCCAAATGAACCAAGAGCTGACCAACATCTTCAATCCGATCGAAGCGCCGCGCAGCTTTGACGAGATCAAGATTTCGCTGGCATCGCCGGAGCGGATCCTGTCGTGGTCCTTCGGCGAGATCAAGAAACCCGAGACGATCAACTATCGGACCTTCAAGCCCGAACGAGACGGCCTGTTCTGCGCCCGGATCTTCGGTCCGATCAAGGATTACGAGTGTCTCTGCGGCAAGTATAAACGCATGAAGTATCGCGGGGTGACCTGCGAGAAATGTGGCGTTGAAGTCACGCTGCAAAAGGTGCGGCGTGAGCGGATGGGCCATATCCAACTCGCCGCCCCCGTGGCGCATATTTGGTTCCTGAAGTCGCTGCCGTCGCGCATCGGCCTGATGCTGGACATGACGCTGAAGGATCTCGAGCGTATCCTCTACTTTGAACAGTATGTGGTGATCGAGCCTGGTATGACGGATCTCACCCCCGGTCAGTTGATGACCGAGGAAGAGTATATGGATGCCCAGGACAGCTATGGCGAGGGCGAGTTTCGCGCCGGTATCGGGGCCGAAGCGATCCGCGAGATGCTGGCCGCCATCGATCTCGAGACCGAGGCCGAGCGTCTGCGTGTGGACCTCAGCGAGGCGACTGGCGAGCTGAAACCGAAGAAGATCATCAAGCGGTTGAAGCTGGTCGAGAACTTCCTGGAATCCGGCAACCGTCCGGAATGGATGGTCCTGACCGTGGTGCCGGTGATCCCGCCCGAGTTGCGCCCGCTGGTGCCGCTGGACGGTGGCCGGTTCGCGACCAGTGACCTGAACGACCTCTATCGTCGGGTGATCAACCGCAACAACCGCCTGAAGCGCCTGATCGAGTTGCGCGCGCCGGATATCATCATCCGGAACGAGAAGCGGATGCTGCAGGAGTCGGTGGATGCGCTGTTCGACAACGGCCGCCGCGGCCGCGTGATCACGGGCGCCAACAAGCGCCCGCTGAAATCGCTTTCTGACATGCTGAAGGGCAAGCAGGGGCGGTTCCGCCAGAACCTGCTGGGCAAGCGCGTCGATTTCTCCGGCCGCTCGGTCATTGTGACCGGGCCGGAACTGAAGCTGCACCAATGCGGCCTGCCGAAGAAGATGGCGTTGGAGTTGTTCAAGCCGTTCATCTACTCGCGGCTGGACGCCAAGGGGCTGTCCTCGACGGTCAAGCAAGCCAAGAAGCTGGTCGAGAAGGAACGACCGGAGGTCTGGGATATCCTCGACGAGGTGATCCGCGAACATCCGGTGTTGCTGAACCGTGCGCCGACGCTGCACCGCCTGGGGATTCAGGCATTCGAGCCCGTGCTGATCGAGGGTAAGGCGATCCAGCTTCATCCGCTGGTCTGCTCGGCCTTCAACGCGGACTTCGATGGCGACCAAATGGCCGTGCACGTGCCCCTGAGCCTCGAGGCGCAGTTGGAAGCGCGCGTGCTGATGATGTCGACCAACAATGTCCTCAGCCCCGCCAATGGCAAGCCGATCATCGTCCCCTCGCAGGATATGATCCTGGGCCTCTACTACATCTCGCTGATGAAGGAAGGCGAGCCGAACGAGGGCATGATGCTGGCCGACCCGTCGGAGGTCGAGCATGCACTGGAAGCCGGGCTGATCAACCTGCACACCAAGATCGTCACCCGGTTCCACACCGCCGATGAAGACGGCAATCCCATCGTGCAGCGGGTCGAGACCACGCCTGGCCGCATGATGATCGCCAACATCACGCCCAAGAACCACAAGGTGCCATTCGACATCATCAACCGCGTGCTGCGCAAGCGCGAGGTGGGTGAGATCATCGACACCGTCTACCGTCACTGCGGTCAGAAGGAGAGTGTCATCTTCTGCGACCGGATCATGACGCTGGGCTTCACTCAGGCCTTCAAGGCGGGGATCTCGTTCGGCAAGGACGACATGGTCATTCCGGACACCAAGTGGGACATCGTCAACGACACCCGCGAACAGGTGAAGGAGTTCGAACAGCAGTATCTCGACGGTCTGATCACCCAGGGTGAGAAGTACAACAAAGTCGTCGATACCTGGGCAAAATGCACCGACAAGGTGGCCGATGAGATGATGGCCGAGATTAAGGCAACCAAGCACGATCCGGAAACGGGGCGCGAGCTTGATCCCAACTCGGTCTACATGATGTCCCATTCCGGGGCCCGCGGCTCGCCGACCCAGATGCGCCAGCTTGCCGCCATGCGCGGCCTTATGGCCAAACCCTCGGGCGAGATCATCGAGACACCGATCGTCTCGAACTTCAAAGAGGGTCTGACGGTGCTGGAGTACTTCAATTCCACCCACGGGGCACGCAAGGGCCTGGCGGACACGGCATTGAAGACGGCGAACTCGGGCTATCTCACCCGCCGTCTGGTCGACGTGGCACAGGACTGCATCATCGCGGTCGAGGATTGCGGCACCGAAAGCGGGATCACCGCCGAGGCCGTGGTCGATGGCGGCAATGTCATCGCCTCGATCGGCGAACAGGTTCTGGGCAGGGTGCCGCAGGAGGATGTGATCGACCCGGCGACAGGCGATGTAATCCACGCGCGCAACACCCTGATCGACGAGGCCGATGCAGCTCGGATTGACGAGGCGAAAGTCCAGTCGATCTATATTCGCTCGCCCCTGACCTGCGAGGCTGATGACGGGATCTGTGCTAACTGCTATGGCCGGGATCTTGCCCGCGGGACGCCGGTGAACATCGGCGAGGCGGTGGGCATCATCGCTGCGCAGTCCATCGGGGAACCTGGCACCCAGCTAACCATGCGGACCTTCCATATCGGCGGTGCAGCCAACGTGTCGGACCAGTCGTTCCTTGAGAGCACACAGGAAGGCAAAGTCGAGTTCCGCAACGCCTCGACCCTGACCAATGCCGATGGCGAGACCATCGTCATGTCGCGCAACATGCAGATCGCGGTTGTCGACGGGCAGGGGCGCGAGCGGGCGACCCACAAGATCGCCTATGGCTCGAAGCTGTTGGTCAAGGAGGGTGAGGAGATCGTGCGCGGCCAGCGTCTGGTGGAATGGGACCCCTATACCCTGCCCATCATCGCGGAAAAGGCCGGCGTGGCGAAGTTCGTCGATCTTGATCTGGGTATGTCGATCCGCGAGGAGACGGATGAAGCAACGGGGATCACCCAGCGCATTGTCTCGGACTGGCGGGCGGCGCCCAAGGGCAACGATCTGAAGCCTGCGATCACGCTGGTCGACAAGGGCGGCGAGATGATCAAGCTCGATAACGGCAACCCGGCGCACTACTTCATGTCGGTGGACGCAATCCTCTCGGTCGAAGACGGCCAGGAGATCGCTGTCGGCGAAACTGTTGCGCGTATTCCTCGCGAAGGTGCCAAGACCAAGGATATCACCGGGGGTCTGCCCCGTGTGGCGGAACTGTTCGAGGCACGCCGTCCGAAGGATCACGCCATCATCGCCGAAATCGACGGGGTCGTGCACTTTGCCAAGGACTACAAGAACAAGCGCCGGATCGAGATCCAGCCCCATGACGAAAGCATGGAGAAGCGCGAATATCTTGTGCCCAAGGGCAAGCATATCGCGGTCCAGGAAGGCGATCATATCACCAAGGGCGAGAACATCATGGATGGCAATCCTGCCCCCCATGACATCCTCGCTATCATGGGGATCGAGGCGCTCGCCAACTATCTGATCAACGAGGTGCAGGACGTCTATCGTCTGCAGGGTGTGAAGATCAACGACAAGCATATCGAGGTGATCGTCCGGCAGATGCTGCAAAAGGTCGAGATCTCGGCTTCCGGTGACACGACCCTGCTGGCGGGCGAGAATGTCGACAAGTCCGAGTTCGACGAGATCAACGCCAAAATGATTGCTCAGGGCAAGCGGCCTGCCGAGGGCGCGCCGGTTCTGCTCGGCATCACCAAGGCGTCGCTGCAAACGCGCAGCTTCATCTCGGCGGCCTCGTTCCAGGAGACGACGCGGGTGCTGACCGAGGCGTCGACCCAGGGCAAACGCGACCGGCTGATCGGTCTGAAGGAAAACGTCATCGTCGGCCGGCTTATCCCGGCGGGCACCGGTGGCGCGACCAACCGGATCAAGCTGGAAGCCTCGCGCCGCGACAAGCTGATCGTGGCGGAGAAGGAGGAGGCCGCCGCAGCCGCTGCCGCCGCCCTGGAGGTGATCGAGGAGGAAGCTGCCGAGGAGAGCACTCTGGTCGACGATCTGGCGCCTTCTGGATCGGGCGAAGACCAGGGCGGTGGGTTCGGCGAGATCCTCTGACCGCGACCGCAGCGATGAAATCGAACCCGGCGCACCGAAAGGGCGCCGGGTTTTTCGTTGCGGCTGCCACCACACGGGGGCATGATCTGCTAAATGCAGGTTTGGGTAGAGTATCAATGCGTGTCTTCCCGCTGATTGCGATCCTGCCGCTGACCGCCTGCGATCTGACGGCAGGGGGTTGGGCCCCGCCGGAAACGCCGGTGCCGACCCCGGCGGGATTGATTGATGCGAGCGATCCGCAGGCTCTCACCGATATCGTCGCGCGCCGGGGCACTGGTTTCTGGCGTCGTGATGGACTGCGTGACCCGGTGATCCGGGCAGAGACCGCAGGTCAATCCTGGCGGGTCGAGTTCTACGGTTGCTCTAATGGGTCTAATTGCACCGATCTGCGCTTCGTGGCCGAGTTTCCGTCGTCCGAAGACGAGCTGATCGAGCCTGACCGGATCGCCGACTGGAACACCAATCAGCGCTTTGGCAAAGCCTCCATCGACGAGGAGGGGGCTGCGGTGCTCGAGATGAATCTGATCCTCGCCGGTGGCGTGACCCGGCAAAACTTCGACCTGACACTGGATTGGTGGCTGCTGGCTCTCAACCAGTTCCAGGCGGAATTTGCCGATTGAAAGCCAAGTGAAACGCCCCGGCCGGATGGGACGGCAATCCGGCTTTGCAGCCAGGCGGGATCGTTCCGGCAAACCAGCGATAAACCAAGGATTTTCAAGCGTTTTGAGGGTCAAACCAGCGTTGAAGAATTCGTGAATCTTTCGCCTTGACCGACCGGAGACTCGCGCGTATGTTCCGCGCACTTCGCAAGGAGCCTCTCCGGTTTGCTCCATCGCGATGACAGATCGCCAAGACAAGTGGCACATCATGACCTGGCCGTTGCCCGGTCCTCTGGAATTCCCGCCGCGGAGGCGCCCTTTTGGCGCGCTCAGCGGTACATGCGTTTCGAGCATCCGCTTGCGGCGCAGTCGATATGGATGAACGAACGTAAGGTAGGCCTCATGCCGACGATCCAACAGCTGATCCGGAAGCCCCGGCAGCCCAAAGTGAAGCGCCAAAAGGCGATGCACCTGCAGGCGTGCCCGCAGAAACGCGGCGTCTGCACCCGCGTCTACACCACGACGCCGAAGAAGCCGAACTCGGCGCTTCGGAAAGTGGCCAAGGTGCGCCTGACTAATGGGTTCGAGGTGATCAGCTATATCCCCGGTGAGGGGCACAACCTGCAGGAGCACTCGGTGGTCCTGATCCGTGGCGGTCGTGTGAAAGACCTTCCGGGCGTCCGCTATCACATCCTGCGAGGTGTGTTGGACACCCAGGGCGTCAAGGACCGTAAACAGCGTCGGTCGAAATACGGCGCCAAGCGGCCCAAGTAAGGAGAGACTGGCATGTCACGACGTCACAGTGCCGAGAAGCGCGAAGTTCTGCCGGACGCCAAGTATAGCGACCGCGTTTTGACTAAGTTCATGAATAACCTCATGTATGCTGGCAAAAAGTCGGTTGCAGAGGGGATCGTCTATGGCGCGCTTGGCCGTGTCGAGGGTCGTCTGAAGCGAGAACCCGTGGAAGTTTTCCACGAAGCGCTCGACAACATCAAACCCTCGGTCGAAGTCCGTTCGCGCCGCGTCGGTGGCGCCACCTACCAGGTTCCGGTCGAGGTGCGCCCGGAGCGCCGCGAAGCCCTGGCGATCCGCTGGCTGATCACCGCAAGCCGCAACCGTAACGAGAACACCATGGAAGAGCGCCTTGCGGGCGAACTCATGGACGCCGTCTCCGGCCGCGGCACCGCCGTGAAGAAACGCGAAGACACCCACAAGATGGCGGAGGCCAACAAGGCCTTCTCGCATTACCGCTGGTAAACCAACCCTTTCGAGGACAAACCGATGGCCCGCGCATATCCGCTCGACCGCTACCGCAACTTCGGCATCATGGCCCATATCGATGCAGGCAAAACTACCTGCACCGAACGGATTCTTTACTACACGGGTCGGGAGCACAAAATCGGTGAAGTGCACGATGGCGCCGCCACCATGGATTGGATGGAGCAGGAGCAGGAGCGGGGGATCACCATCACCTCGGCCGCAACGACGACGTTCTGGGAGCGGACCGAAGACGGCGCGACCCCGGAGTCGGAGAAGTTCCGCTTCAACATCATCGACACGCCCGGTCACGTCGACTTCACTATCGAGGTCGAGCGTTCGCTCGCAGTGCTTGACGGCGCTGTCTGTGTGCTGGATGCCAATGCGGGTGTCGAGCCTCAGACCGAGACCGTTTGGCGCCAGGCAGATCGCTACAAGGTTCCGCGGATCGTGTTCGTCAACAAGATGGACAAGATCGGTGCGGACTTCTTTGCTTGTGTCGACATGATCGCCGACCGTACCGGTGCCGTGCCGATGCCGATCCAGTGCCCGATCGGGGCCGAGAACGAGCTGGAAGGCGCGGTTGACCTGATCACCATGAAAGAGTGGGTCTATGAAGGCGAGGACCTGGGCGCGACCTGGGTGCAGCGCGACATCCGCGATAGCCTTAAAGACAAGTGCGAAGAGATGCGCGCCACCATGATCGAGCTTGCCGTCGAGCAGGACGATGATGTGATGGAAGCCTATTTGGAGGGCGAAGAGCCCGACATCGACACCCTGCGCAAGCTGATCCGCAAGGGCACGCTGAACATGTCGTTCGTGCCTGTGCTTTCGGGATCGGCCTTCAAGAATAAGGGTGTTCAGCCGCTGCTCAACGCTGTCATCGATTATCTGCCCGGGCCGCTGGATGTGGAGGCCTATATGGGCTTCAAGCCCGGCGACGAGACAGAGACCCGCGACATCGCACGCTCGGCCGAAGACAGCCAGCCGTTCTCGGGTCTGGCGTTCAAGATCATGAACGACCAGTTCCTGGGCACTCTGACCTTCACCCGGATCTATTCAGGCACGCTGTCGAAAGGCGACAGCATTCTGAACTCGACCAAGGGCAAGAAGGAGCGCATTGGCCGTATGGTCATGATGCACTCGAACAAGCAGGAGCCGATCGAGGAGGCTTTTGCCGGTGACATCATCGCGCTTGCCGGTCTGAAGGACACGACGACGGGTGATACGCTCTGCGACACCTCGAACCCGGTGGTTCTGGAAACCATGAGCTTCCCCGATCCGGTGATCGAGAAAGCAGTGGAGCCCAAGACCAAGGGCGACCAGGAGAAGATGGCCGTCGCGCTGCAGCGTCTGGCGGCGGAGGATCCGTCGTTCCAGATCCACTCGGATATCGAAAGCGGTCAAACGATCATGAAAGGAATGGGCGAGCTTCACCTCGATATCCTGATCGACCGGATGCGCCGCGAGTTCAAAGTGGAGTGCAATGTCGGTGCCCCGCAGGTGGCCTATCGCGAAACGATCGGTCACGAGGTGGAGCATTCCTACACCCACAAGAAACAGTCGGGTGGATCGGGCCAGTTCGCCGAGGTGAAACTGATCATCACGCCAACCGAGGCGGGCGAAGGCTACAGCTTCGAGAGCCGGATCGTCGGGGGTGCCATTCCCAAGGAATATATCCCCGGTGTGGAAAAGGGCATCCAGTCGGTCATGGACTCGGGCCCGCTGGCTGGCTTCCCCGTGATCGACTTCAAGGTCGCGCTGGTGGATGGGAAGTTCCACGACGTGGACTCGTCGGTTCTGGCATTTGAAATCGCGGCCCGCATGGGTATGCGCGAAGGCCTGAAGAAGGCGGGCGCCAAGCTGCTGGAGCCGATGATGAAGGTCGAGGTCGTGACCCCGGAAGAATATACCGGTGGCATCATCGGCGATCTGACCAGCCGTCGCGGCATGGTGCAGGGGCAGGAGACTCGCGGCAACGCCATCGCGATCAACGCCTTTGTCCCGCTGGCGAACATGTTCGGTTATATCGACACGCTGCGCAGCATGTCCCAGGGCCGGGCGAACTTCACGATGCAGTTCGACCACTACGAGCCGGTCCCGAACAACATCTCCGAGGAAATTCAGCAGAAATTCTCGGCGTAACAAGGCAAGTCATGGGTGCATCGGCCGTGGGCGGGGCGCCCCGGTCGGGCCGCAGAAGAAGGAACTAGGAAAGATGGCCAAGGAAAAGTTTGAACGTAATAAACCGCACTGCAACATTGGCACTATTGGCCATGTTGACCACGGTAAAACCACGCTGACCGCTGCGATCACCAAGCAGTTCGGCGAGTTCAAAGCCTATGACGAAATCGACGGTGCGCCCGAGGAAAAAGCCCGCGGCATCACCATCTCGACCGCTCACGTCGAGTACGAGACCGATGCGCGCCACTACGCCCATGTCGATTGCCCCGGCCATGCCGACTATGTGAAAAACATGATCACCGGTGCGGCGCAGATGGACGGCGCGATCCTGGTCGTGAACGCGGCAGATGGCCCGATGCCCCAGACCCGCGAGCACATTCTGCTGGCTCGCCAAGTCGGCGTGCCCGCCCTGGTCGTGTTCCTCAACAAAGTCGACCAGGTCGACGATGAGGAACTGCTGGAGCTGGTGGAAATGGAAGTCCGCGAACTGCTCAGTGACTATGAGTTCCCAGGCGATGATATTCCGATCGTGGCAGGCTCGGCCCTGGCCGCGCTTGAAGGCCGCTTTAGTTGATGCTGCCAGGGGCTATAAAACACATCTTGAAGAAGACAGGAAGATGTTAGTGTCTCTTGCGGGAGCGATGAGTACCGCTGAGTTGGGGATTTCTTTGGCAGAAATGATCAGGG
>JBCCDU010000114.1:0-9893 GCA_039030715.1 Pseudomonadota bacterium | reverse complement strand
CCTGGGTGTTGCCCTCCTGGGTGAGGGTCATGACCGCCGGGATCATCATGGCGCGCTGGTCGTCCTGGCTGAGGCCGAGGTCCTGAGGGCGGATGATTTCGGTCTGGCTGGCGGGCAGGCCGCCGTAGAGCTGCCAGAGGTATTCGCCCATGCCGATCTGCAGGATCAGGCGTTCGGTCTCGCCGAAACTGCCGGTCTCTGAAAGACGTTCGGCCCAGCCGCTCATCTGGTCGAGAGCCTCGACATAGGTTGCAAGCCAGGCCAGAGCGTGGGCGGCGTATTGTTCGGCTTCGAGCAAAGCGCCGGACACGCGCTCGCCCGATTTCACGCGCGTTGCCAGATCAGTGGTGGCGGTTGCCTGGAAGGCGCGGGCCGCGCCCACTGCGTCGCGCGACAAACCTAGGAGTGTCTCGGCATCGATCGGGGCAGCTTGGGCTATTCCGGTCTCGGCGTTCATGGGCGGGATCCTTGGCAGAAGGGCGCTTGCTGCGTTGCGTCAACGCAATGTTGCGATTGCGAGCATACCTAGCGGCCCCGCGCCAGACGGTCAACGAAAACCACGCAAGGAAATGTCGCCAGACTGTCGCATCTGGCAATTTCCTTGCGTAAACTTTTATACCGGTGCGTGGATTTCTCCCCGAAGATGGCCGGACTTCACCCAGATCCGGGCGCCGTCATCCCCGGCAATGGCGGTGCTTGTGGCGCCCTTGGGCAGGCGCAGCCAGCTTTGCGGGGCGAAAGTCTCTCCTGCTTCGACGAAGCCCCCCTCGACAACCAGCACTTCCAGCCCGCCGGGTGCGTTCAGCGTGACCTCGGCCCCAGGTGCCCAGCGTTCCATCGTGACCGTTTCGCGATCGTCTTTGTGGAGCGGTAATATCGTGACCCCAGGACGACTGGGATCGACAGCATAAGCGCCTGCGACGGTATCCACATGGAATTGATTGCGATCATCCATGTCGAATTGCCAAAGCTTCACGAAGATCGTGCAGCCGCCTTCTGATGCCGGCGTGTGCGAGGTAGTCGGCGGGTTGCGCACATAGGTGCCCGCGGGAAAGTCGCCATAGTCGTCCTGGAAAACCCCATCCAGCACCAGAAATTCCTCGCCGCCCGTATGGGTATGCGCGGAGAAGGCGGAGCCTGGGGCATAGCGCACAATGGACGTCGCGCGGGCCACCTCGTCCCCGATCCGATCCAGCATCCGTCGGTCGACGCCTTTCATGGGAGAGGGGATCCAGTCTGTCTGCGCGCCATGAACCACGGCACGCTTGGAGAAATCTGCGTTGAGTTCCATTGCTCCTCCTCAGGCCGCGATGCTGGGCCGGGTTTCCATACGGGCGCGCCATTCGCTCAGCGCCGGGCAATCCGCGGGCACGTCGATCTTGGCGAAATCCGCGAATACCAACCCAGCATAGGCAGTGATGTCGGCGATGGTGAAGTCCTTACCGGCCAGATAGGGCTGCTCGGTCAACACTTTGTTGAGATAGCGCATGCTCTTCAGCGCGCGGCTGCGCTGGCGTTCACCCCATTCCGGCACTTGGTCGGTTTCGATATCGGGGCCCAGACCGGGGGTCGCGTGGTGGAAATAGGTGGCGACCGCATCCAGCAGGCCCTGCTCGGCCCGGCGCTGCATCATCGAGATCACAGCGCGGTCCCTGGGCGTTTTGCCGGTCAGCGTCGGCTCACCCGTTCTGTGGTCGATATATTCGGTGATGGACGCGCATTCCGAGATCAGCGTGCCGTCTTCTAACTCCAGCAGGGGGACACCCGCGTCTGGGTTCTTCGCGACATACTCGGGCTTGCGATGGGCTCCGTTCGGAACATCCACCAACTCGAAGGTCACATCGTCGGTCAGCCCCTTTTCGGCCAGTGCGATACGCACGCGCAACGGGTTGGGGAAAGCGGGGAAGTCGTAGATCTTCATTTGATCTCTCCATCTATCTATCGATAGGTAGATGAATGATCTTGCCTCCGATTCGTGTCAAGCCTATCTATCGATAGGTTGGAAGTGAGGGTGCGATGTCGGACCGGGTGGAGCAATTGCTGGATGCGGCGGAGGCGCGGATACGCGGCAGCGGGTTTCACGCTGTCAGCTTTCGCGATCTGGCGGATGATCTGGGGATCAAAAGCGCGAGCGTGCATTATCACTATCGCCGCAAGGAGGACCTGGGCGCTGCTGTTGTCGAACGCTACCAGAAGCGGGTCTTCGCCATGGTGGAGGCGCGGATCGAAGCGGGTGACACCCCGCTGGCCGCCTATTGCGCGACCTATCGCGCGGCATTGGCCGAGGGCGACCGTGTTTGTCTTTGCGGCGTGATGGGCGCTGAAATGCAGGGTCTGCCCGCCCCGGTTCAGGAAGTTGTTCGGAGCTTTATGCGGACCAACGTGGAATGGCTGGAGGGCATTTATACCCAAGTCGGTTGCGACGATCCAAGAGCGCGCGCACTGCTAACCTTGGCAGCCCTGCAGGGCGCCATGATGCTGGCGGTCAGCTTGGGCGATACCACTACCTTCGACAGGATTGCCGCACAGGTCGCGTGCTTCAAGTAAGGACGGCGCCCCCTTCCAACCCCTGCTGAACCGCGAAGATCGAGCCGGTCAGGCTATCATCCGCCGCCTTGGGCACCGGCTGTGGGATCTTGCATGGCAGAGGATCGTAGCGGGGCTGAGACACCTCTGCCCCGCGCAGGATCCGGGTGTTGAAGGCCTGCCAGTCATAGGTGTAATGCACCGGAAATGCGTCATTGGCGAAATAGTTATAGAGCAGCAGCGGTCGGTTGGTCCGCCCGCGATTGGCGGTGGAGGCATGCAGCGTCGCTGCGTGATGGATCGAAATCGACCCGGCCGGCGCCGTCAGCGCCACGGCCTGCGCATCCAAACCGTCGAGGGCCGAGGCGGGTACACCTCCCACGAACATCCCGGCCTGATGATGGTCATAGATCGGACCGCCATCGATCCCGCCCGTTCCGCGATGCGAGCCGGGGATGACCATCAGGGGGCCGTTTTCCTCGGTACAATCCTCGATCATGATGCCGACCGCCAGCATGTCCTGATTGGTCTGAGGGTAAAAGGCATAGTCCTGGTGCCAGTCCAGCGCCCCGCCACCGGAGGGCGGCTTGAAATTCAGCTTGCCATGGTCGAACCGGCAGGTGCCGCCCAAAAGCGCAGTCACCAGCTCGACCAGAGGATCGAAACGCATGGCCTGGTCATAGATCTCGGCCGCGTCCTCCGGGTCTGCGATGCGGCGCAGGTCCGGTCCCGTGGTGGTGTCGATGATGTCGAAATGCCGACCGATCAGCCTCCCCTCGCGGGCTGCTTCGACCATCCGAATGGTCTCGGCCCGTAAATCGGCCAGCAGGGTGGACGGGATAATTCCCTCCGCGACCACATATCCGTCGCGGTCGTAGTCTGATTTCAGCTTGGCGGTGTCCATCAGGTCTTCCTCCATCGGCTTTTTCTCAGGCCAGCATGGAGGGGCGTGCCGATCTCGCCACGAACCGACAGGAAATGCCGCATGCGGCGAAAACGGGGGGCAAAGAAAAAGGCCGCCCCGGGGAGCGGCCTTTTCGGTCAGGTCTAGAGCTGGATCAGGTCAGCGTTTCGGTGACGAACTTGGTGCGCAGATAGGCCTCCAGCCCCTCGACGCCGCCTTCCGAGCCGTAGCCGGACTCGTTGACCCCGCCGAAGGGTGTCTCGGGCATCGAAACCATCGGGTGGTTGACCCCCACCAGCCCGGCCTCCAGTTGCTCGCTCATCTGGCGCGCCTTGTTGGTGTCGGAGGTGAAGACATAGGATGCCAGACCGAAGGGCAGGCCGTTTGCCCGCTCCAGCACATCGTCCATGGCTTTGAAAGGCGTGACCGGGGCGACCGGGCCGAAAGGTTCCTCGGTCATGATCCGTGCGTCCTCCGGCACGTCCGACAGCACGGTTGGCGCCCAGAACCAGCCCTTGTTGCCGATCCGCTCGCCGCCCGCGGACACGGTGGCCCCCTTGTCGACCGCGTCCGAAACCCAGCCCTGCATCACATCCATCCGGCGTTCGGCCACAAGCGGACCCATCTGCACGCCCTCTTCCAGCCCGTTGCCGACTTTCAAACCCTTGGCGATCTCGGCAAAGCCGTCGACGAATTTAGAGTAGACATTCTCCTGCACATAAAACCGGGTCGGCGAGATACAGACCTGCCCCGCATTGCGGAACTTGTTGGTGCCGATCACCTCGATCGCGCGGTCCACATCGGCGTCATCGAAGACGATCACCGGCGAGTGCCCGCCCAGCTCCATCGTGCAGCGCTTCAAGGTCTCGGCCGCCAGCTTTTGTAGATGCTTGCCGACCGGGATTGATCCCGTGAAGCTAAGTTTCTTGGTCACCGGCGAGGCCAGCAAATGGCGCGAGACTGTATCCGGCACGCCAAAGACGATATTCAACACCCCTGGCGGCAGGCCCGCATTCTGCAGCGCGCGGCCCATGGCAACGGCGGTGGCCGGTGTTTCTTCCGACGGTTTGATGACGATGGAACAACCCGCGCCCAAAGCACCGGCAATCTTGCGCATCACGTTCACGGCGGGGAAGTTCCAGGCGACGAAGGCGGCGCAGGGCCCCACGGGCTCCTTCACCATCATCTGGCGCAGGCCGGGCACCCGGGGCGGGATCACACGGCCATAGGCGCGCTTGCCCTCCTCGCCATACCAGCGCAGCACGTCGATGGCGAAGCCGAGCTCCAGCTTCGACTCGAACAGCGGCTTGCCCATCTCGCGCGTCAGATTGGTGGCGATGCGGTCGATATCCGCAGCCATCGCATCCGCGGCTTTGGCCATGACGGCCTGACGGGCCAGCGGCGTGGTTGCTTTCCAGGTCTTGAACCCCGCATCCGCCGCCGCAAGGGCGGCGTCGAGCTGGGCGGCGGAGGCATGCGGGGTCTGGCCCAGCACTTCCTCGGTCGCAGGGTTGATGATGTCCTCGGATCCACCCTGGCCCGATTGCCACTCCCCGTTGATCAGCAGTTCGATAGTCTCATAGGTCATGGCGCTTCTCCTCGGTGGTGGGCCGATCCATCGCGGCCTTCATGTGGCGCGCAAGGTGCAGCGGCACCTGCCCGCGGTCAAGCGCGGATGCTCGATCCCACGATCAAACATCTGATGCCCGTTCGCGCCACCGTTATGGGCCGGTGAGCGGGCCAGAGTGGCGGGAGGATCGTCCGCAAAGCTCATGTCCGAGCGATTTAGGTGTCACATGGGCGTGTTCCGTTTCGCACATTCAACCGATGGTGGTATCTTGTTCATTAGAACAGATGGGGGCTTTCGATGACCGACAATTCGACCTGGGCGTGCCGTCTCCTGGACGCCGCGATCCTGACCTATGACATTCTGCCGATGGGCAATGCCGTGTCCGAATGGGCGCCCAACGCGAATACCGAGGGGTTGCTTAAGAATGTTGGCGATCTTGCAAACCCGCCGGATTGGTTCTTCAGCGGTGATCAGAGCATCGACGCCGGTTTCGTCGGGCGTACCAGTGACAACTATGCGGTTCTTGCGCTGCGCGGCACCCTGCCTCCCGGCGGCCAGGACACGGCTGCCTGGATCAAGGACTGGCTGGAAGACTTCGAAGTGGGGCCTGAAGACTGGGCGCTGCCCTGCGACACGGTGATTGGTCAGATCGAGACGGGATTTGCCAGCGCTGCGAAGAAACTGTGGTCGGTGGCCGAGGCGCCGCTCGCGAAGATCGTCGACGATCCCGGTAATCCGCCAAGGGGCATCGTCGTCTGCGGTCATTCCAAGGGCGCTGCACTCGTCTATCCGGTGGCGAGCCTGGTCGAAGCGACTTGGCCGGGGCGGATCGCACGCGTCGATGCCTATGCGACGCCGATGACTGCAAATCAGTCCTTCGCCAACTGGTACAGTGCGGCGGGGCTGACCGCCAAGACCACGAGATATCAGAACCGCTATGACATTGTGCCCTTTCTGCCGGTCTGGCCGAAGTTCGATTTGACGGGCTGGATCATGAAAATTCTCGGTCTCTCGGGTGGCGGCAACCTGCTGTCTGACGACTACGTCCATATCGGCGATCTCGTCTACCTGGCCGACCAGAACGGGAAATGCGTCGAGATGCGGGGCCAGACTGCTGAAGATCAGGCGGATCGGGACATGCAGCACGCCCTGGACAATCTGGATCTTGACGAAATCATCGATGCACACTCGGCGACTGGCCGCTACCACACCTGCATCTGCGGGTCGGTCCTGCCGAAATCCATGGCCTAGGCGGCTTCTCCACAGTTGCATTGCCCGTTCCGGTGCCGTTCAGTCGGTGCAGGTTTCAGGGGGGACGGCGATGAACGGTGCGGAGAGTCTGGTGCGGAGCCTGCTTGCGAGCGGGGTGGATGTCTGCTTCACCAATCCCGGCACATCCGAGATGCACTTCGTGGCTGCACTCGATCATGTGCCGGGCATGCGCTCGGTCCTGGCGTTGCAGGAGGGCGTCGCGGCCGGGGCCGCCGATGGGTACTTCCGGATGGCACGCAAGCCCGCCTCGACGCTGCTGCATCTGGGGCCGGGCCTGGCGAACGGTTTGTCCAATCTGCACAACGCGAAGAAGGCGGGCAGCGGCGTCGTGAACATTGTTGGCGAGCACGCGACCGCGCATATCGCGCTGGACGCACCACTGACTTCCGATATCGACGGCATCGCGCGGCCCGTCTCGCATTGGGTGCGAACGGCGCGCGATGCGGCCAATGTGGGCGCCGACGGGGCCGAAGCCGTGGCTGCGGCTCGGGAGGCACCGGGCCAGATCGCAACACTAATCCTCCCGGGCGACGCGGCGTGGGACCCGGGGGGCGCCGTCGCGGGGCCGATCCGCAATGTGGAACTGCCGGTTGCGACGGAGGACGCCGTGTCCGGCGCTGCTGCAAAACTGGCGGGTCCTCAGGATTTGCTGCTGCTGGGTGGCCGGGCTCTGACGGAGGACGGGTTGGCCGCCGCTGGGCGGATTGCCGCGCATACCGGCTGCGCTTTGCTGACCGAATGGGCGAATGCACGGATGGAGCGGGGGCGGGGCCGCATCGCTGTCAACCGCGTCCCCTATCCGATCGATCAGGCGGTGGAGGTGCTGTCCGGCTTTCGTCGCATCGTGTTGGCTGGCGCGCGCCCGCCGATCGGGTTCTTCGCCTATCCTGACAAGCCGGGCGTTCTGACGGCGGACGGGACGGAGTTCGCGGTGTTGGCTGCGCCGTCCGCCGACTTGCCGGGCAGCCTGGCCGCGCTGGCCGATCATATCGAAGCCTCCAAGCCGGAACCCGTGGACAGGCCCGCCCTTCCCGATATCCCCGACGGCCCCGCGACGCCGGAGAGTATCGCGACCGTCCTCGCAAATCTGATCCCAGAGAACGCCATTGTCGTCGATGAATCCGTGACCACCGGGCGGTTGTTCTTTGGCCAGACACACGGCGCGAACCCGCATACTTGGTTGAACAATTGCGGCGGCTCCATCGGTTACGGCCTGCCAGCTGCGGTTGGGGCCGCCATTGCCTGCCCGGACCGGAAGGTGATCGCGCTGGAGGGCGATGGCAGTGCCATGTATACGCCCCAGGCCCTCTGGACCATGGCGCGCGAGGGCTTGGACGTGACTATCCTGATCTTTGCCAATCGCAGCTATCGCATTCTGTTGGGCGAGTTGACGAATGTCGGCGTCGCCAATCCGGGACCGCGCGCCATCGACATGCTCAGCCTCAACCGGCCGGAGCTCGCCTGGACCGATCTTGCCCGCAGCATGGGCGTGGAAGCCTGGCGGGTGGAAGACACGGCTTCCCTGGCGGACGCGATGGCGCGTGGTCTGGCGGTGCAGGGCCCGGCACTGATCGAAGTCATGATGTGACAGCCTGATGCGCGGCGCCGTCAATCTCAGCCTGAAGCAGCTCGAGGCGTTTATCTGGGCCGCAGATCTGGGCAGTTTCAGCCGCGCGGCCGAGATCCTGAATACGACACAACCGAATATCTCCGCACGGATCTCCAGCCTGGAGGCCGTGCTGGGAGTGAAGCTGATGAATCGCGATGCGGGTTCGGTCCGGCTGACCGCCAAGGGGCGCGCATTGCTGGCTCATGCGCGCGATGTCCTGCGCGCGACAGAGGGGTTGATCGAAGCCTCCGGCACCTCTGGCCTGATCGATGGCACGCTGCGTCTGGGGGTGACCGAGTTGATCACCCACACCTGGCTGCGCCGCTTCCTCAAGGCGCTGAAGGAGGCGTTTCCGAATGTAACCGTAGAGCTTCTGGTCGATGTCTCGGTCCATATCGAGAAAGAACTGTTCGAGCACGCGATCGATCTGGCCTTCCACAACGAGCCGTTCCGTCATCGCGTCTCCGGCCAGCAGGATCTGGGCACCTATCCGATGATCTGGGTCGCGGCCCCGGAGATTGCGCGTGCGCTGCCGAACCGGCCCGATATCCCTGCGATGGCCGCGCATGCCATCCTTACCCCGGCGCGCAGCACGCGACTGCACGAAGAGGTGGAGGCGCACTTTGGCGCCGTCCCCGGACAGCGTGTGCAGCTTGTCCCCTCCAGCAATCTCAGTGCTTGTCTGCATATGAGCGTTGATGGCATGGGCATTGCCATCCTACCCGAAGCGATGGTGATGCGCGAGATGGCAACGGGTGAGTTGGTACGGATCGCGCATGACTGGTCGCCGCAGCCCTTGCGGTTTCAGGCGCGCTACGACGCTCAGAAATCCTCTCAATTCGTCGCCCGCGCGGCGGAGATCGCGCGGGAGGCCGCCATCGCGTTTCAGGCGGAGCATCCATAAATCTGATTGTAAGAATAGAATTTAATAATTTGCATTGATCTGAGCGCGCATCCAATCATCGTGCCGAGCAATATCGGATCAGAAGGCACCCTATGGATACCAAGCAAGCCCGGGTCGGCGTGGATATCGGCGGCACTTTCACGGATGTGGTTCTGGAGATAGGGGGTGACCAAGTCTCGACTAAGGTGCTGACGACCTATGGCGCGCCGGAGGATGCGATCATCGATGGCATCCATCAGGTCTGCAGCAAGGCAGGGCTGGCGCCGGGTGCCATAGGGCAGATCATCCACGGAACGACATTGGCGACCAACGCGCTGATCGAGCGGCGCGGGGCCAAAACGGCGCTGATCACCACCGAGGGTTTTCGCGACGTGATCGAAATGCGCACGGAGAGCCGGTTCGAGCAATACGATCTCAATCTCAAACTGCCAGAAGCGCTGCTGCCCCGCCAGTTCCGCTATACGCTGCGAGAGCGCATGGGGGCGGAGGGCAATGTCCTGATCCCGTTGCAGCGCGCCGATATCGAGGCGCAGGCCGATCGGATCGCAGAAGCGGGCTTTGAGAGCGTCGCGGTGGGCCTCCTGCATTCTTATGTCAACGACGCGCATGAACGGATGGTTCGGGACGTGCTGGCGGAGCGTTTGCCGGGGGTAATGGTCTCGCTCTCCTCCGAGGTCTCGCCGCAGATGCGCGAGTATGAGCGGTTCAACACGACTGTCGCCAATGCTTATATCAAGCCGCTGATGAAGAGCTATCTGGGCCGTTTGGAGGGGCGTCTGAAGGCCGAAGGCGTGGACTGTCCGATCTTTCTAATGCATTCGGGCGGCGGGATCATCTCGATCGAAAGCGCGGCCGAATTCCCTGTGCGGCTGGTGGAAAGCGGTCCGGCTGGCGGCGCAGTATTTGCTGCCAATATCGCCGCGCGCTATGGCCTCGACAAGGTGCTCAGCTTCGACATGGGTGGCACCACGGCCAAGATCTGCCTGATCAAGGATCAGACGCCCAAGACCTCCCGCGTGTTCGAGGTGGCGCGCACTTATCGGTTCAAGAAAGGCTCGGGCATGCCGATCTCGATCCCGGTGATCGATATGGTGGAGATCGGGGCCGG
>JBCCDU010000113.1:0-10061 GCA_039030715.1 Pseudomonadota bacterium | reverse complement strand
GATGCCGCATTACAATGTGATGGGGGTCGCCAAGGCGGCGCTCGAGACCTCGGTGCGCTATATGGCGATGGATCTGGGGCCCAAGAATATCCGCGTGAACGCCCTTAGCGCCGGGCCGATCAAGACCCTGGCCGCCAGCGGCATCGGCGATTTCCGGTATATCCTCAAGTGGAACGAATATAACTCGCCCCTGCGGCGCAACGTGACCCAGGACGATGTGGGCAAGGCGGGTTTCTATCTTTTGTCGGATCTTTCCTCCGGCGTCACCGGCGAATGTCATCACGTCGATTGCGGGTATCATGTTGTGGGTATGAAGGCGGAAGACGCGCCCGATATCGGCCTCGACAGGTAGCACATGAACATACGCCCGGCCCGCATCGGGGATGGCCTTGCCGCAATCGGCCTGATGCAGGAACTCGTCGGCCCTGAGGTCAAGGTCGCGGATGGACCGCTGGGCGCGAAGCGTTGGGCGGCGGTGGTGACGCATTCAGGCACCACGGTGTTTGTTGCCGATCTGCCGGGTACCGGTGTGGTCGGCATGGCCACCCTGCATGTGCTTCCGAATATCAGCTTTGCGGGGCAGTCTTATGCCCTGGTCGAGAACGTGGTCGTCACCACGGCTCATCGCGGCAAGGGCACCGGGCGGATGCTGATGGAGGCCGCTATTCGCGAGGCCTGGCGTGCGGACTGCCATCACATCATGCTGTTGACTGGGCACGATATGAAGGCGCGCGGTTTCTACGAGAAGCTGGGCTTTTCCGCGGACAGCCGCGATGGCATGATCTTGCATAAGGGCTAACAGCCTTTTCAGCGGTGAACAACGGATGGCGTCAGGATGGCTCTCTATGACAAGATAGGCCTCAAATATGCGGATCTGCGCCGCCCCGATGCCAGAATAGCGGCTAGGATCAAGGCTGCTTTGGGCGATGCCAAATCGGTGCTGAATGTCGGCGCGGGTGCGGGCGCCTACGAACCTCCAGACAGGCAGATCACAGCGGTCGAACCTTCGGCGGAGATGATCGAGCAGCGCCCGCCTTCGACCGCGCGAGTTGTTCGGGGCAGGGCGGAAGATTTGCCGTTCGGCGACGACAGCTTCGATGCCGCGATGGCCTTACTGACGATTCATCACTGGTCCAACAAGCCAAAGGGCGTAGCGGAGATGCGCCGCGTGGCGCGGGGCCAGATCGTCTTCCTGACTTACGATCCCGCGTTTCGAGGCTTCTGGCTGTTCGACTATTTCCCGGAGCTTGTGGCTCTGGACGAGGGGCAAATGCCCGGTCTGGGGGAGTTTGAAGACTGGCTTGGAGAAATCACGATCTCGTCCGTCGCGATACCCGAAGACTGCACCGACGGGTTCCTCGCGGCCTATTGGCAACGGCCGGAAGCGTATCTGGACGAGAGGGTGCGCGCCGCAATGTCCTCTTTCTGGGCTCTCGGCGATATATCCGACGGGCTGGCGAGGCTGGAGCATGATCTACAAAGTGGTGTGTGGGAGCGGCGTCACGGGGCCTTGCGCGACCTAACTGAACTCGATTGCGGCTACCGTCTGGTCGAGGCGCCGCGATCGGCGCCCCCGCCTTGACGCAAGCGGGCTGGTAGATTAGCCAACGCGGCATGCGGGCGTAGTTCAGTGGTAGAACGTCAGCTTCCCAAGCTGAATGTCGTCGGTTCGATCCCGATCGCCCGCTCCAACCCCTCCAGACCCTGCGCTGCCGCTCACTTCGCAAGCTCGTGACCTGCGCCGCGTTGACAGCGGCTGGCCAAGCCCGCAGAACTGATGAGTGCCGCGCTGGCACGATTGGCGCATCGGTTTCTGGCGCCGGCAGGGGACGGGAATGACGACGCAGGACAAAGCCGCGATCGACGGCGGCAAGGTTGCCAAATTCTCGGATCCCCATGTGACCGCCCAGGGCGATGCACGGGCGCATGTCGCGCTTGAACGGCTCGACACGCTTTGGTTCAACACGGGAACGCTCTGCAATATCCAATGCGCGAACTGCTATATCCTGTCGAGCCCCAGTAATGACGCGCTGGTCTATCTGACGCTGGATGACGTTCTGCCCTATCTCGACGAAATCGCGGCCTCTGGACTTGCAACGCGAGAGATCGGCTTTACGGGTGGCGAGCCTTTTCTGAACCCACACATGATCAAGTTGGCTGAGACCGCGCTGGAGCGCGGTTTCGAGGTTCTGATCCTCACCAACGCAATGCGTCCGATGATGCGCCCGGCGATGCGCGAGGGCCTGGTGAGGCTGCAATCCGCCCATGGCGCCCGGCTGACGCTGCGTGTTTCGCTTGATCATCATACCGCAACCCACCATGACGAAGAACGCGGTCGAGGCAGCTTCGAGATTACATTGCAAGGCATGCGCTGGCTGCGCGATCAGGGCATCGCGATGGCCGTGGCTGGCCGCACCATGTGGGACGAGGATGAAGCGATCTCTCGCGCCGGGTTCGCCGATCTCTTCGCGCGCGAGAGGTTTGCCATCGACGCGGCGGATCCGACCGCCTGTGTGCTGTTCCCGGAAATGAATGCGATGGTCGAGGTGCCCGAAATCACCACCGCGTGCTGGGATATTCTGGGCAAACGCCCGAAGGATGTGATGTGTGCCAGCTCTCGCATGGTTGTGCGCAGGCGCGGTGCGCCGGGTCCGGTGGTGCTGTCCTGCACGCTGCTCGCCTATGACACTCAGTTCGAAATGGGCTCGACGCTGGCGGAGGCCGCGCGCCCCGTCGCCCTCAATCATCCCCATTGCGCGAAGTTCTGCGTCCTAGGCGGCGCGAGCTGTTCGGGCTGAGGGGGGATGCCTCTCGCAGGCGTCGTCGCAGCCCTTGTGACCGTTCTAATCTGGGCCAGTTTCTTGGTTTCGCTGCGTTTTGCGATGACCCACGACTATAGTCAGGGAGCGATACTGCTGATGCGATTCCTACCCGCTGCCATGATCCTCGCGCCGGTGATCTGGCGCGTCGGTTTGCTGCCCAAAGGCGTGCCGCATTGGCAGATTTTGCTGATGGTCCTCGGATCTGGCGTGCCCTTTTACTACTTGATTTCGCTTGGTGTATCCCTCGCCAGCGCTTCGGATGCCGGTGCCCTGGCCCCGGGCAGCCTGCCGCTTTTGATCGCCATCGCTAGCTTTTTCATCCTGTCCGAGCGTTTCAGCAGGGGACGCCTGCTGGGCTTCTTGCTGATCCTGATCGGCGGTCTGATGATCGGGCTTTGGGAGGCCGTAACCGCCGGGGCAGATGGCGCATGGCGCGGCCATCTGATCATCATCTCCGGCGTCAGCATGTGGGCGATCTACACGGTGATTTTCCGCCTTTCGGGCCTTGGTGCTATGGAGGGGGCGGCGATCTCCATCGGCTGGTCGGTCCTGATGGTGATCCCGGCTGCATTCTTGATGGGCGTCTCGACCGGCGAGGCTGGCTGGCTCGAAATCTCGATGGTCACCTTCATTCAGGGTGCGCTGGGTGGGGCATTGGCGCTGATCACCTATGGCCAGGCCGTTCGGCTGCTGGGGGCCTCGCGCACTGCGGCCTTCACCGCGCTGACGCCGGTCGTCGTCTTGATCTCGGGCGTCACGATGCTGGGTGAGCCGCTGGATGAAGTGAAAGTCATCGGCGTTCTGGTGGTTTCGATCGGGGTCTATCTCGCCTCCGGTGTGCGCGATCGGGCAGGGCAGGCCGCATGAGTTTTCCACGTCCCCTGAAACGCTCGCTGACCCTGCAGGGGCACCGTACGTCCGTTAGCCTGGAGGAGCCATTCTGGCAGGCTTTCCAACAGATCGCAGCAGAGCGGGGCATATCGGTGAACGCCCTTGCGGTGGAACTGGATGCACGGCGGCAGCCGCCCGCTTCGCTGGCTTCGGCTATGCGGTTGCATGTACTCGCATGGGCCTTGGCGCGGGCGAAAGATCCTAGCGCCGACTGACCCGCAGCCAGATGCCGTCGTGGGCGCGGACGGTCAGATGCATCATCGGTTTGGGTACGCGACCCTCCACCGGGGCGAAGCGGAACCGGCTGGCGAGCAGGCCCAGCATCAGCACCCCCTCCTGCATCGCGAACCCGGCGCCGGAGCAGACGCGCGGCCCGGCGGAGAAGGGCAGATAGGCCTCGCGCGCGCTGGTCCGCGTCGCCTCCCGCGCCCAGCGGTCGGGGTCGAAGATATCGGGGTCCTGCCACAACCGCTCGTGCCTGCCCAGATGCCAGGGGCTGAGGATGATAGGAGAACCCGGGGTGATGGACTTGCCGCGCATATCTTCCGCCTGGGCCGCCTCGCGGATCATCATCGGAACCGGGGGATAGAGGCGCAAAGCCTCGCGGAACACATCGCGGGTGAAGCCCAGGCGTCGAAGGTCGCCGAATTCCGGGCTCCCGGAGAAGACCTGGCTGGCTTCCGCATGGATCCGCTCCTGCACCGCCGGATCGCATGCGATCAGATAGAGGGCCCAGGCCAATGCCGAGGCCGATGTCTCGTGCCCGGCGAGGAAAAAGATCCCGACCTGGTCGACCATTTCCTCCGCCGAGAATGTCTTGCCGTCCTGCGGATCCGGCGTCGTCATGATCGCAGTGGCCAGATCGTCGGGCGCGGTCCCTTCAGCAATCAAACGCGCGCGCTCGGTCACCAGATCGGTCAGCAGTGTTCTGATTTGCAGCGCCGCCTTGCGCTGGCGACGCCTGCGCAGGCCCAAACGCGGCACCCAACCGGGCAGGCGCAGGATATCCGCCGGGCTGAGCATGGGGGCGGCAAGCTGATACCGGCGAAACGCGGTGAAGACCCGTTCCGCTGCGCCCTCGGTGATGGGCTGCGAGAAGAGCGTGCGGAAGATCACATCTGCTGCGGCATGGGAAGCTTCGAACTCCACCTCCACTTCGCCCTCCGTCAGGCGCGCTGCCATCTGCTCGGCCGCCTCCAGCATCGGAGCGAACATCTTGCGCGGGCGACCGCCCTCGAAGGCTGGATCTATGATCCGCCGCTGGCGTTCCCATAGAGGCCCGTTGGTCACGAAGACCGAGGCGCCGAGGAGATCGCGCAACACCCGCGCCTGCAGATCGGATTTTGGGAAGTCGCGCGGGCGTTCGATCAGAACACGGCGCACAAGCTCCGGCTGATTGGCCAGGTAGGAGGTGAAAAACGGCGTCCGAGCCTCCGCCAACCAGGCGCGGTATAGGCGCTGCGGCAGGGCGGCGAAGATATTCTGCCGCGCGGTCAGCCAGCTTTTCAGGAAGCCTTGCCCGTCGGGTCGGCTGGGTGGGATTGGCGGGGTGAAGGCCATTGGGCGAGACTATCCGGGATGGCAGATCGGGGCCACCGGTTCCGCCAGCATGGAGGGCGAGGAGGGACGCTCGGCGAACCGATCCGCCAGCCGCTCCGCCCCGCCGGTGATCTGGAAGTAATCGAACTCCCCCGGACGGCGGAAAGCGCAGAGATACTGGAAGTGCAGCCGCATGAAGCGCCAGCGATAGCGTTTCATCTCGCCCGGATCCATGGTCTGCGAGAAGGCCGCCGACATGACGATGGGGCTGTTGCCCACCCGCCCGCGCGTGCGGCAGGAGGCAACCGGATCAGTCAGTGCAAAGCAGGCGCCATCGCCCATGGCCGTGACGTCCAGCCAGAAGGTTCGAGGATCATCGGCGACGGTGGCAAGATCGGCGCGCAATTCGTTCGCGCGGGTCAGAAAGCTCAGCATCGCGATGGATTGGCCCAGTGTCAGCAGGCTGACCGGCACATCGGGCGCCATGTTGCGCGCACGCGCCAAGGCCGTGACCGCAAGCTGAGCGCCCGAAGAATGGCCGACCACCAGAACTTCGTCATAGTCGGGATCGCGCATCGCCGCCGCGATAACTTCTGCGAACCGATCCAGGCGCTGGCTGACCGGCGCGGGGTACTCGCCCCCCGCGACCGCAGTGTAGCCGAGATCGTTGACCATGAAATAGACCATCATCTGTTCTTCCAGATATCTGGTCCCCAGCATGATCAGGAGGCCAGCCAAACCGCCCGTGGCCAGCATCGCCCAGCCGGGCGCGCCGAACGCGCCGGCCAGCATGCCGCCGGCAAGCCCGGCAAGGCCCGCGTAAAGCAGGTAGAACAGCATGACCGCCGCAGGGACCAGCCCCGCGATCAGCGGGCCGGAGCGCAGCTTGAGCATAGCCGCAATCGCGCCGGACGAGAGATAGGCCCAGAAGGTTCGAAACATTAGGCTGTAGACATAAAGCAGCGAGGGCCGGATCGAGTGGCGTACGATATCGTCCCAGCCCAAAAACTCGAACTCCGCCTCTGTCGTCTGCCCGTCTTTCCGAAGACTGGTGCGCCAGCGATAGGCGCCGTCTTCACTGCGGTTCTGCCCCTCCAGCTTCAGGTCGTAACCCGAGATCTCTGCTTGCAGGCGCCCCTCGGAGCGGTGCAGTTCGCGGTAGCGGCGAGGGCCCAACGGATCGAACCCCGAGACGTAAAAGACCTTGCGCCGCGCGACGGGCGCGCGGGTCTTCGCCGGGTGCGAAACCGGGTTTTCGGCCTGTTTCGGGGCCTGGATCGATGGTGACAGGTTCATCTCCCTCCCCATACGGGCGCGCATGGTTAACCGGAAAAGGTTACCGCGCGGTGCTCAGGTGGGAAAGCCGTATCAGCCGATCCTGGCGAGAATGGGGAAAGTCTCGATCAGGAAAAGCGCCATCCGCTCCATCGTGCCGGTGATCAGCATGGTGCCGACAACGATGAGGAGAGCGCCCATCGCAATCTCGACCGTGCCCATATGGCGGCGAAAGCCCTTTGCCCAGTTGAGGAAGGGGCCGATATACCAGGCCGCGACCAGGAACGGGACGCCGAGACCGAGCGCATAGGAAGATAGCAGGATCCCCCCCTCTGCCACTGTGCCGGTCGCCGCAAGGGTCAGCACCGTGCCGAGGAACGGACCGATGCAGGGCGTCCAGCCAAAGGCAAACGCGGTCCCCATGACGAAGCTGGCACCATAATTACCTGCCTGTTCCGGCCCCTCGAACCGGGCCTCGCGGTTCAGCAGCGGGATCTTATCCATCCCGCGAAATCGCCACGCAGCCCAGAGCAGGGCGCAAAGTGCGATCAGGACACCGATTTCAATTGCGTAGGCGCCGATCCCACCCTCGGCACCGATCAGCCACAGGGCCATCAGCCCAACGATCGCCACCATCGCCTTGGCGGCATGGCGAAAGCCGATGAAATGCAGCCCGAAAAGGGTGATGAAGTAGCCCGCGATGACCGAGAACGTGGCCTTGTTGTCTAGCAAGACGTTGCCCGCGGTGGCCGTACCGAAACCGAGCGCGACGAACACCACCGCCAATCCCGCCACGAAGCAGACAGCGGACAGAAACACCCGGTCGCGTAGGGCGGAGTCGATCTTCTGATCCTCGCCACCTGCGACCTGATCCAGCGTGGTTCCGGCCATATAGGCCAGATAAGGCGGCGCGAGCGGCAGCACGCAGGGGCTGAGAAAGCTGAACAATCCCCCGATAAATGCCCAGAACACCTCGATGACCATGGAACCCTCGTCTCCGCCCGATGCGTGTCCCATGCGCGGGACGCCCTTCAGATACATCTTCGTGCCCGTCGCGCGAAGGGCAAAGGGGGAAACAAACCTCACATTGCCGTCAGGCGGCAGGGGCGGTTTCCGCTATTGCGTGTCCGTTTGACGTGAGAGATAGGCCACCAGATGCTCGATCTGTTGAGCGCTCAGCCAGGGACCGTTGACCGCGCCGCCTTCCCCGTCGCGGCGCTGACCGGCCAGATAGAAGGCCGGCATCGCGGTTTCGGGGTCAATGGCGACAGGCGCCGCGATCCACAGGCGGATCTCGCCCGGGCTCATCCGGCTGCCGATCCCGCTGAGGGCGGGCGCGCCCTCGTTCCCTGCCACGATTTCGGCGCCCGGGCCGCCGGGTGAGCCATGGCACCCCGAACATCCCGTCAGCTTGCGGTCGAAATAGATCAGGCGACCGGTCTGCCAAACCCCCTCCGCCCCTGCAAGAGGGTCGTCGATCGAGCGGCCATCGGTGATGGTGTAGGGCGCGATCACGGGGGGGTCGTCCGCTCCCGCCCATGCGGGCATCGAAAGGCAGAACGTCAGGAAAATCGTGCCTTTGTGTAACATGGTCAGGGCCTTCGCGACTGTTGGCGCGACGTTAAATCCGGCGCTGGGGCCACGCAACCTCTTGTGCCCCAAAGGCAGCCGCGATTAGGTCAGCCCATGGATGCGAGACGCGAGATGTTGGATGCCACTGGGTTGCTTTGCCCGCTGCCGGTCCTGAAGGCCCGGAAGCGGCTGAAAGGCATGGATGCGGGCGCGGTCCTGGAGGTGCGCGCCGACGATCCGGCCGCGCGCGTCGATATTCCGCATTTCTGCGCGGAGCAGGGGCACGAGTTACTGGGCCAGCGTGATGAGGATGCCGGCGTCATGGTGTTCGAGATCCGCCGGGCTTAGCCGCCGTTTTCACCGTCACCTTGACCGTCACCGTTCGCCAGAGCCTGCTCGATCGCCGGGCGGATCTTGGTCGAAACATCGTCGCCGACGATCGGGCCGATATGTTTGTAGATGATCCGGCCCTGGCCATCGATCACGAACGTCTCCGGCACGCCGTAAACCCCCCATTCGATCCCGGCGCGCCCGGTTCGATCTGTGCCGATGCGCGTATAGGGATCGCCCAGCTCGCGCAGGAAGGACTTGGCGGCTTCGGGTTCGTCCTTGTAATTCAGGCCGTGAATGGTGATGCCCTCGCGCGCGAGAGCATTGATATAGGGATGCTCCAACCGGCAGGGTCCGCACCAGCTCGCCCAGATATTCACCAGTTTCACCCCTGGCTCATGCAGATCGGCGGTGGCGAGACCGCCCTTGCTGTCCAGCAACGGGTCCAAAGCGAATTCTGGCACGGGCTTGTCGATCAGGGTCGAGGGCAGGTCGTTCGCTCGCTCGCGCCCCAGCCCTGCGAAGAATGTCGATAACAGTAGGATCGCACCGATTGCCGGCAGGAACATCCAAGGGCGGAAGCCGCTGCGCGGGGCAGGGGTGTCGCTCATTCTTCCTCCTCCAGCGCTCGGCGCGCGCGCGTATTTGCGCCCAGCGTGGCGAACAACAGCCAGCCGAGGATAAGCGCCGTCGCACCATACGAAGAGAGGACATAAACCGCGTAAGGGTCGTTAAAGCTCATGCCGGCACCTCCCGGCGGCGCAGTGCCTGAGCCCTGCGCAGGCGAATCTCGGTGCGCGCGCGCACCAGCAGCAGGGCGATGAAGAACAGGTAGAACCCGATCATGCAGAGGTAAAGCGGCATGCGGAACGTATCATCGATGCGCTGGCCGCTCTCGATGCTCAGCGAAGACCCTTGATGCAGAGTGGCCCAGAACTGGACGGCGTAGCGTGACAGAAAAGCGAATATCACGCCGACCAGGCAGACCACCGCGCTAAGATCCTGTGCCTTTTCGGGTTCGTCTATGGCGGACCAGAGCGCCATGTAGCCAAGATAGAAGAAGAACATGATCAGGACGGCGGTCAGTCGTGCGTCCCAGACCCACCAGGTGCCCCACATCGGCTGACCCCAAACAGCGCCTGTGATCAGCGCGACCAGCGTAAATGCCGCCCCGATGGGCGCTGCGGCCTTGGCGACCAGAAAGCTCACGTGATGTCGCCGGATCAGCCCAATGATCGACGCAACCGCCATCAGGGCATAGGTGTTGATCGCCAGCATCGCCGCGGGAACATGGATGAACATGATCTTGACGGTCGAGCCCTGTTGATAGGTCTTCGGACATGCCATCGGCCTTGCCCTTCTTGATCTGGTCCATCCCGTCGCGACGCACATTGCGCACCGACACGCGGGCGTTTTCAGCGTAAGAGCCTGCGACCTTGCTCAGTTCGCGGCGCCGCTCTTCGTTCAGTTCGGGGATCGGCAGCATGATGATCGTGCCGTTCAGTTGCGGATTGATGCCCAGCCCGCTTTCGCGGATCGCTTTTTCCACGGCGTTGACCATGGATTTGTCCCAGACATTGATCGTGACCATGCGCGGTTCGGGCACGTTCACGGTGCCCACCTGGTTGATCG
>JBCCDU010000112.1:0-10189 GCA_039030715.1 Pseudomonadota bacterium | reverse complement strand
GCGCATCCCTCGAGCTCAAGCTGGTCGAAGCGGATGTCACGCTTCTGGGCATTCTCCTGCCCGACTGGGCGCAGACGCTTGGGATGGTGTTCTCGATCATCCTTTGGATGCCGTCCTGGGGCGGAATGATCAACGGCTTGATGACCCTGCAAGGGGCGTGGGACAAGCTGCGCACCGACCCTGTGCTGCGGATGCTGGTGGTGTCGGTCGGCTTCTATGGCATGGCGACCTTCGAAGGTCCGATGATGTCGATCAAGGCCGTCAACTCGCTCAGCCACTACACCGACTGGACCATCGGGCATGTGCATTCCGGTGCGCTCGGCTGGAACGGCATGATCACGTTCGGCGCGCTCTACTTCCTTGTGCCGCGTCTATGGAACCGCGAGCGGCTCTACTCCATGGCGGCGGTCAGTTGGCACTTCTGGCTGGCGACCATCGGCATCGTCCTCTACGCGGCGTCGATGTGGGTCACCGGGATCATGGAGGGCCTGATGTGGCGCGAAACGGATGCGCACGGCTTCCTGGTCAACTCCTTCGCCGACACCGTGGCCGCCAAGATGCCGATGTATGTGGTCCGTGCGACGGGCGGTGTCCTCTATGTCACCGGCGCGCTGATCATGACCTGGAACCTCTATCAGACCATTCGCGGAAAAGTGCGGGGCAGTGAAATGCCCCTCGCGGTCCCGGCAGAATAAGGAGGGCAGGATATGTCCGAGCCCAAGCGCACAGCAACCCAGAAGATCCTGGAACGCCACGCCAAGATCGAGAAGAACGCGACTCTTCTGCTGGTCCTAGCCTTCATCGTGGTCACAATCGGCGGGATCGTCGAGATAGCCCCGCTGTTCTATCTCCAGAACACCATCGAGAAGGCCGAAGGGATGCGTCCCTACAGCCCTCTCGAGCTTGCCGGGCGGCAGATCTATATCCGCGAGGGTTGCTATACCTGCCACAGCCAGATGATCCGCCCGATGAGGGATGAGGTCGAACGCTATGGCCATTACAGCCTGGCCGCCGAGTCGATGTACGACCACCCGTTCCAGTGGGGATCGAAACGCACAGGCCCGGATCTGGCGCGGGTCGGCGGCCGGTATTCCGATGAATGGCATATCGACCATATGGAGGACCCCCGCGCCCTGGTGCCCGAAAGCATCATGCCCGCCTATCCCTGGCTAGCCGAAACGCGGCTGGATCTGGACCATGCCAGTGCGCATCTGCGGGCCAACCGGGCGGTCGGCGTGCCCTATACCGACGAGATGATCGCGCTCGCCCGCACCGATATGGCGGCGCAGGTCAATCCGGATCACGACGGGGTCGACGATCTGCTCGCCCGCTATCCAAAGGCGCAGGTGCGCAATTTCGACGGGCGGCGCGAGATCACCGAACTGGATGCGATGATCGCCTATCTGCAGATGCTAGGCACATTGGTGGACTTCTCTACCTATGACGCCGAAGCCAATTACCGCTGAACGGAGGGAATGATGGACACCTATACCCTGCTCCGCGAGTTTGCCGACAGTTGGATGCTGCTGGCGATGTTTCTGATCTTCGTCGGCATTGTCCTGTTCACGTTCCGCCCTGGCGCACGCGCGAAACATGCCGAGATCTCCATGATCCCGTTGCGCGACGTAGAGCCCGATGAGACGACTTGCGCGGGGAATTGCGCGGCTTGCGCCTGTGGCGGCGGGGCCTTCGACCTCCGTGGCGGGGATCCGAAGAGGGATGCAAAATGAGCACGAACGACCAAGATCGCGAGCACGATGCCGCCACCGGCACGGCCACTACGGGCCATGACTGGGACGGGATCAAGGAACTCGACACTCCCCTGCCGCGCTGGTGGCTCTGGACCTTCTACATCACCATCGTCTGGGGGATCGCCTATACCATCGCCTATCCGGCCTGGCCGCTGATCTCGAACGCGACTGCGGGCGTTCTGGGATACTCGACAAGGGGCGAGCTGGCCGAAACCATCGCCGAGCATGAGCGCGGGTTGGAGGGCATGATGGCCCGCGTCGCCAGCACCGAATTCGCCGATATCGCCTCGGACACCGAACTCGACCAGTTTGCTCAGGCGGGCGGCGCTGCGATCTTCCGCACCTATTGCTCGCAATGCCACGGTGCGGGGGCGGCGGGCGCCAAGGGCTATCCCAACCTGCTGGATGACGACTGGCTTTGGGGCGGCAGCCACGAGGAGATCTATTACACCTTGCAGAATGGCATCCGCTGGGCCGAGAACGACGATACGCGCGACAGTCAGATGCCGGCCTTCGGCGACGACGATCTGCTGACCAGTGAGGAGATCGAGACAGTGGCAGACCATGTCCTCTCGCTGTCCGGCGCGGGCGCGGCAAGCGATGCGGGGGCCGAGCTTTATGCCGACAATTGCGCCGCCTGCCATGGCGATGGCGGCGAGGGACTGCGCGATCTGGGTGCGCCCAATCTGGCGGATGCGATCTGGCTCTATGGTGGCGACCGCGAGACGGTGATCGCGACCATTACGCATTCCCGCTATGGCGTGATGCCCGCTTGGAACACCCGCCTGACCGAGGCGGAGATCAAACAGGTCGCCCACTACGTCCATAGCCTGGGTGGGGGCGAGTGACCTGAACAGCATACGGGCGCCGTTAAATCTCCCAGGGTCCGGCGCCCGATCCCGCCCTCGCCGGTCGATCACTTGATCGGCGAGGGCGCAGGATTGCTCTTGGCGGTTGATCCACATCAAGGCGCTTCTTTTGCGTCAGTTACATCGTGCCTGCAGACCACTCAATCGAAGGCCGGAACCTTGACCACCGAAACCGCCCCGCCAAACCTCTACGCTGCCCGGGAACCGGTGTTTCCGAAATCCGTCCAGGGTATGTTCCGGCGCCTGAAATGGGCGATCATGGCGGTGACGCTGGGCATCTATTACCTGGTGCCCTGGATCCGATGGGACCGGGGTGCGCATCTGCCTGATCAGGCGGTACTGATCGATCTGGCCAACCGGCGGTTTTTCTTTTTCTGGATCGAGATCTGGCCACAGGAATTCTACTATGTGGCGGGCCTTCTGATCATGGCGGGGATCGGGCTCTTCCTGTTCACCTCGCTGCTGGGCCGGGTGTGGTGCGGATATACCTGCCCGCAAACCGTCTGGGTCGATCTCTATCAGCATGTCGAACGCTTGATCGATGGCGACCGGAACAACCAGTTCCGGCTGCTCAAGCGCAAATGGGATGCGCACAAGGTCGCACGGCGACTGCTGAAATGGTCGGTCTGGCTGCTGATCGCGCTGGCGACCGGCGGGGCATGGGTGTTCTACTTCGCTGATGCTCCGACATTGCTGGTCGATCTTCTCACCAGGCAGGCCCCTGCCGTCGCCTATGCCACGGTGGGTGTGCTGACCGCGACGACCTTCGTGCTGGGCGGCTTCATGCGAGAGCAGGTGTGCATCTATATGTGCCCCTGGCCGCGCATCCAGGCCGCGATGCTGGACGAGAACTCGCTGACCGTCACCTACAAGGACTGGCGGGGAGAGCCTCGCGGCAAACATCGCAAACGCGCGGCGGCGGCCAAGGTCGCAGCCGAAGCCGCCGAGCCTCGTATCGGCGGCCATGCGCCACTGATCGCCATGCCGGGCATCGCCCAGCGCACCGGTCTCGCCGGGGGGATCCCGGCAGCGCCCGCCGCCGAGACCGGTGCGCTGGGCGATTGCATCGACTGCAATGCCTGCGTGAATGTCTGCCCCACCGGCGTCGATATCCGCGAGGGGCAACAGCTTGGCTGCATCACCTGCGCGCTCTGCATCGATGCCTGCGACGAAATCATGGCCAAGATCGGCAGACCGCGCGGGCTGATCGACTACTGCTCGCTGGCCGATGAAGCGCTGGAGCGTCAGGGCAACACGCCCCTGCCCGTCTGGAAACGGGTGATCCGGCCGCGCACAATCCTCTACACGGTGCTTTGGGCAGCAATCGGGATCGGCATGGTCGTCTCGCTCTTTCTGCGCGACACTATTGATCTGACCGTGCGCCGCGACCGTAATCCGATCTTCGTGACGCTGTCCGATGGCTCGATCCGCAACACGTTTGAAGTGCGGGTGCAGAACCGCAACCCGGACCCTAACCCGTTCCGCATGTCGGTAACCACGGATGCCGACATCCAACTGCGCCTGACCGTGCAGGGCGAGGATCCGGCAGCGATCCTGATCCCGCCGGATGCCACCAAGAAGCTGCGGGTTTTCCTGACGGCACCGACCGAGGCCGATTTCACCGGGCGCATCCCCGCGACGCTGTGGATCGAGAACCTCTTCACCCTCGAGCGCAGCCCCTATCAGACCCATTTCCAAGGACCGGAGGCACCATGACCCCCACCGACAGCAGACCCCCTCTCACCGGCCGCCGCGTTCTGCTGATTGCGGTCCTGTGCTTTGGAACGGTGATCGCGGCCAATATTGCGATGGTGATTGCCGCAACCGGCAGCTTCCCGGGCGTGGTCGTCAAGAACGCCTATGTCGAGGGCCAGGGATGGAACCAGCGCGCAAGGGATCAGCAAGCATTGGGCTGGCAATTCCGTCCCCACTATGACGGCGCGACCCTGTCGCTGGGACTGACGGGCGAAGGGAGCGAAGCCGCGACGCTGGCAGTGACGATCGGCCGACCCACGACGGATGTGCAGGACAGGGTTCGGACCCTGGCGCCTGGGACGCAGACACTGCCGGCCGATTTGACCCCGGGCGTCTGGCGGATCGAGCTGCGCTCGACCGGGCAACCCGCCTATCGCAGCGTCGCGCAGATCAGGGTGACTGCAAAATGACCGCCGCCAACCCTACCGCGAGCCAGACAGTCGAGCTTCTGGTCCCCGGAATCTCCTGCGGCGGCTGCATCGCGGGGATCGAGCGTCGCTTGGGCGCGCTTCGCGGCGTAACGGCAGCGCGGGTCAACCTTTCGACTCGCCGGGTACGGGCTGAAATCGAACCCGAGCTGATCACTGCGGATGATGTGGTCGCGGCTCTCTCCGACGCCGGGTACGACGCGAGACCCTTCCTGCCGTCGATGGAGGCCGCAGCGGGCGCCGACCAGACCGGTCGCGATCTGCTGCTGCGCCTGGGCGTAGCGGGCTTCGCCGCGATGAATGTCATGCTGCTTTCGATCTCGGTCTGGTCGGGGGCCGAAGACGCGACGCGCGATCTCTTGCACTGGATCTCGGCGCTGATCGCCCTGCCTGCGATTGCCTATGCCGGGTTGCCGTTCTTTCGCAGCGCGCTGAAGGCGTTGTCGGGGCGGCGGATGAACATGGACGTGCCGATCTCGCTTGCGATCTGCCTGGCTGTGCTGAACTCGCTGATTCAAACGGCACAGGGAGGACAGCACGCTTATTTCGATGCCGGGATCATGCTGATCTTCTTCCTGCTGATCGGACGGTATCTGGACCACCGGACCCGGGCCCATGCCCGCTCCGCCGCGGCGGAGTTGACGGCGCTGACCAGCCGCACCGCGATGCGGATCGCCTCCGACGGCGCCCGGCAGGCCGTGGCCGTCGATGCGCTGGCCCCCGGCATGGTTGTCGAGATTGCCGCCGGTGAGCGCGTACCCGCAGATGGCACGATACTGGAGGGGAAAAGCGATCTGGACCGCGCCTTGATCACCGGCGAGAGCGTGCCCGTACCGGTGGCGGAGGGGACGGTGGTGCATGCCGGAATGCTGAACCTCACCGGCCCCATTCGGATGCGCGTCACCTCCACCGGCGAGTGTACCCTGCTTGCCGAGATCGCGCGCATGGTCGAGACCGCCGCCCATGGCCGCACGCGCTATGACCGTCTGGCAGACCGGGCCGCGCGGATCTATGCGCCCGGCGTGCATCTGGTCGCGCTGCTGGCCTTCGCGGGCTGGTTCTGGATCAGCCGCGACTGGCAGATCGCGCTGGAGATAGCCACCTCGGTCCTAATCATCACCTGCCCCTGCGCCCTGGCGCTGGCCGTGCCGACGGTTCATACCGTTGCCACGGGGATGCTGCTGCGGGCGGGTATCTTCCTGAAAGACGGGGCCGAGCTGGAGCGCTTGGCCGAGGTCGACACGGTCGTCTTCGACAAGACCGGCACCCTGACCGATGGCGCGCCGCGCCTGGTCGATGCGCCATCCGAAGACGACCCTGACTGGCCCGTGATCGCGGCGCTGGCCGGTGCTTCGCGCCACCCCTTCTCGCAAACTCTGGCGGCCGAAGCGGCATCGCGGGCCATCGTCCCCGCCGCGGTAACAGCGATCCGCGAGCATCCGGGACAGGGGGTGCAGGGTGTTCTGGATGGCCGCAAGCTGCGCCTTGGCCGGCCACAATGGATCGATCCCGCGACCGACGGTCAGGGGGTCATGCTGTCGCTGGGCGCTGGCGAGACCAGACGCTTTGCCTTTGCCGACACGCTGCGCCCCGACGCGGTGCAAACCTGCGAGGCGCTGCACACCCGTGGTCTCGACCTCGCGCTCCTCTCAGGCGATGCCGAGGGGCCGGTAAGCGCCGCGGCAGAACGGGCGGGGATCGAAACCGCCCATGCGAATCTGCATCCCGGCGACAAGGTCGCGCTGCTGGATCGCTGGCGCGAGGCGGGTCGGCGCGTGCTGATGGTGGGCGACGGACTGAATGATGGCCCGGCGCTGGCGGCGGCCCATGCCTCGATCTCTCCGGCCAGCGCTGCCGATGTCTCGAAAGTCGCTGCGGGACTGGTCTTTACCGGCGCGAGTCTTGGCGCTGTCGCAACCGCGATCCGGGTCGCAGGCGCCGCCCGGCGCCGTGCGCTCGAGAGCTTTGCGATCGCCGCCATCTACAATGCGCTGGCGATCCCGCTGGCGCTTTCCGGCGCCGTCACGCCCCTGATCGCGGCAGTGGCGATGTCCGGTTCCTCCATCCTCGTGGTCTTGAACGCCCTGCGTCTCAGGAGGGTTCAATGACCATCATCGCTTATCTTATTCCGGTCTCACTCTGCCTTGGCGGGCTGGGGCTGATCGCGTTCGTCTGGTCGTTGCGCAACGGTCAGTATTCGGATCTGGAAGGCGACCAACACCGCGCGCTGTTCGGCGAACATGATGACAGACCTTCTGGCGACTAACCCAGCGACTCGCGCTGCCAGCCGTCGCAGAAGACGACCTCGCCACACCCGCTGAGGCGCGACCAGCGCGCGAGCTCGGCCTCCAGCCGCTGCATCCGGCTCTTGCCAAGCGCGATCCTACGTTCGGGCCAGAACGCGCGTACTTCCAGGCAACCCCGCTCGCTTCGCCGCTTCATGTCGATCCGTCCAATCAGACGATCTCCCTCCATCAGCGGAAAGACATAGTAGCCGTATTTGCGCCGCGCCTCCGGCACGAAGACCTCAATCCGATAGTGAAAACCGAACAACCGCTCGGCCCGCTTGCGGTCGCGCAACGCCGGATCGAAGGGGCTGAGGACACGCAACCGGCCCGGGGCCTCCGGCGCATTGGCTGCCTGTTCCATCACATCTGGACGGGCGAAGACACGCCGCAGAGCCCCATCGGCGCCTTCAACCTCGATCTCAATCAAATCGTCGCCCAACTGGGCCTGACACCAGTTCTTGGCCTCCGCCGGGGTCACCGCATCCCAGAAGGCCGCGATCTCTCCCGACGTGGCGAAGCCCAGCCGGTCCAGGGCACCCTTGCAGGCCCAGTCGATGCTGTCGGTCTCGCGCGGTTCCTCGGTTAAATGGACCTTTGGGATCACCTGCTCGGTCAGGTCGAAGACCTTCTGAAACCCCTCCCGCCGGGTGACGGAGAGCTTGCCGGTCCGCCACAAGAATTCCAGCGCGGTTTTCGAGGGATGCCAGTCCCACCAGCCACCGCTGCCGCGTTGTTCGCCCTCGCCTACATCGCGGGCCATAACCGGGCCAGTGCTGGCGATCCGGTCCAGAACCGCGTCGAACTTCTCCTGAAACCCGTCGCGCCGCCAGGACTGCCAGCGCGGAATCAGATGTTGCGCATCGCGGGCAAAACGCAGGCGCCAATGGGGAAAGAACTCTGTCGGTATGACCGCTGCATCATGGGTCCAATGCTCGAACAAGGCGCGGTCTTTCTCCAGCAACCGCTTCAGATGTTTCGGGCGATAGGATTTTTGGCGCGCGGCCAGGATCATATGATGCGCCCGCTCCACCGTGTTGATGCTGTCCACTTGGACGAAACCCAATTGACGGATCAGATCCATCAGATCAATGGGAGCCCCAGTCAGCCCATGGCAGGTCAGGAAAAGCCGCCGGGCCGATGCGTTGTCAAGTCGCGGAAGGGCGCCGCGCATGGTCACGATCGTATAGAGTTCACCAGAGCGGGCAGCTCGGATGCGGCCCCAGATTGTTGCACACAATCACCTGCAGGAAGAAAAGGATAAGAAGCAGGAAAATCGGCGTGATATCGATCCCGCCCAAATCGGGGATCATGCGGCGCAGCGGACGATAGACCGGTTCCGTAAGCCGGTTCAGCACGGTCCAGATCTGGCTCACCAAAGGTTGGCGCAGGTTCAGAACCTCGAACGCCACAAGCCAGCTCAGGATCGCCTGGATAATGATGATCCAGGTCGCAAGATCGATCAGCATGTTGAAGATGGTCAGAAACGAACCCATCGGGCGACTCCCCACTCTGATACGGTCGAGGAGTAACGCCCCCACGCAAAGCTGACAACAGCGCAAGAGCGCGCAGACCGAGGCAATGTTGCGCCGATACATCTCTGTCGGATATGGCAACCTGAAAATGCGCGTATAGCGCGATTTGACGGGCCGCGTCGCGCCGCGCAGACACACTTGCTCGGCACCGATTCCGCTCAGGGCGCGGTGCTTGACAGAACCGGCACACTAAGGCTACCGACCCGTCTAACGGGGCCGTAGCTCAGTTGGGAGAGCGCGTCGTTCGCAATGACGAGGTCAGGGGTTCGATTCCCCTCGGCTCCACCAAACGTACTTTTGGCTCTCATTTTGGCCCAACTGTCTGAGGAGTAGAGCAGTTTTCGCGGTTTGAAACTTGTCTTCAGGGCAGTAGGACAGCATCCTTGGGAATGCCTGGCGCAAGACCACATGCTTGTGCTCATATGCAAAGCACGCGATTTGATCTGACATTATGCTCTTCTGGAGCGCAGCAAGGAGTGTCGATCAATGACAAGCATTCAAGAGAAGATCATCAAACCGAAGCTCGGGCTTCTGGAACTTGCCAAGCAGCTCGGGTCTGTTTCGCAGGCCTGCAACGTCATGGGCTATTCACGAGACAGCTTTTACCGCTTCAAGGAGCTTTATGAGCAAGGCGGCGAGGAAGCCTTGATGGACCTCAGTCGCAAGAAGCCGATCCTCAAGAACCGCGTGCCGGAACACGTCGAACGGGCGGTGATCGAACTGGCCATCGAGAACCCGGCCTTGGGTCAGAAACGGGCCAGTTGGGAGTTGCAGCAGAACGGCATCATGGTGTCGTCCTCAGGCATCCGGTCGATCTGGCTGCGCAACGACCTTGAGACCATGAAGAAGCGCCTCAAGGCCTTAGAGGCCCGCGCCGCCCAGGAGGGTATCCTTCTGACCGAAGAGCAGATGGCCGCGCTGGAAAAGGCTAAGCAGAAGAAGGAAGCGTATGGCGAGATCGAGAGCCACCATCCCGGCTATTTGGGCAGTCAGGATACATATTACGTTGGCACGATGAAGGGCTTGGGGCGGATTTATCAGCAGACCTTCGTCGATACCTATGCCCGCATCGCGATCTGCAAGCTCTACACCGAGAAGACGGCGATCACGGCAGCAGACCTGTTGAACGACCGCGTAATCCCCTTCTTTGCGGAACACAAGATCAGCCTGTTGCGCGTCCTGACCGACCGGGGCACCGAGATGCTGACCAAGTGTACGGCAGGCGCGGCGCTCCGACACGCCAAGAGCCTGCACGCCAAGAGCCTGTCGCACATGGTCAATGCGCTTTCTGCGGCGCGAAGGACTTAGAAGTAGCGCTTCGCTGGCCTTCGGCACCCCTCGCGGCCTCAGTCAGGATCAGCTTGTCCAGCGTCAGGTCGGACACAGCTCGCCGAAGCCACTGGTTCTCCTTCTCAAGCTCCTTCAGCCGTTTGAGCTGTGTCCGCCCCATGCCGCCATACAGTTTGCGCCACCGATAAAACGTCTGCTGAGTAACCCCGATCTGGCGCACCGCCTCCGCAACCGTCACGCCTTGTCCCTGTAGAACTTCAACCTGCCGAAGCTTCG
>JBCCDU010000111.1:0-10283 GCA_039030715.1 Pseudomonadota bacterium | reverse complement strand
GACCCGCTCCGGCAAGATCATGCGGCGCATCCTGCGCAAGATCGCCGAGAACGACTATGGCGCGCTGGGCGACACCTCGACCCTGGCCGAACCCGCCGTGGTCGATGACCTGATCGAAAACCGGATGAACAGGGGGTGATCCGATGGACGTTGAACGGGAAACGGCACCGGCTCTGATGCCGCAGCATCCATCGGGGACGGTCGAGAGCGCCTGCGCCCGTCATCGCAGACACGACCGTCGGCACGCACTGAAAAAAGCATAACGAAGAAGGAGGAACTGAGTATGGCAGATCAATCACCACCAAGCGCATCCCAGGCCGCGTCCGATTCCGCGTACTGGTCGGCCAATGTGCGCATCATTCTTATCAGTCTCGCCATTTGGGCGCTGTGCTCGTTCGGCTTCGGCATTCTGCTGCGCCCGCTTCTGTCGGGGATCGCGGTGGGGGGCACCGATCTCGGTTTCTGGTTCGCCCAGCAGGGGTCGATCCTGGTCTTCCTGGCGCTGATCTTCTTCTACGCCTGGCGAATGAACAAGCTCGACCAAGAGCACGGCGTTGAGGAGGAATAAGAGCCATGGACCAGTTTACGATCAATCTGCTGTTCGTGGGCGCGTCCTTCGCGCTCTACATCGGCATTGCCATCTGGGCCCGCGCGGGCTCGACCTCGGAATTTTATGCGGCCGGACGGGGCGTTCACCCGGTCACCAACGGGATGGCGACGGCGGCCGACTGGATGTCGGCGGCCTCGTTCATCTCGATGGCCGGGCTGATCGCCTTTGTCGGCTATGACAACTCGACCTTCCTGATGGGATGGACGGGGGGCTATGTGCTGCTGGCCCTGCTTCTCGCGCCATATCTGCGCAAGTTCGGCAAGTTCACGGTGTCGGAGTTCATTGGCGACCGGTTCTACAGCTCCACCGCCCGCATGGTGGCGGTGATCTGTCTGATTGTCGCCTCGGTCACCTATGTGATCGGCCAGATGACCGGCGTGGGCGTGGCCTTTGGCCGGTTTCTCGAGGTCTCGAACACCACCGGGCTTCTGATCGGCGCCTGTGTCGTCTTCGCCTATGCGGTGTTCGGCGGCATGAAGGGGGTGACCTACACCCAGGTCGCTCAGTATTGCGTGCTGATCACGGCCTATACCATCCCGGCTGTCTTCATCTCGCTGCAACTGACCGGCAATCCGATCCCGGCGCTGGGTCTCTTCGGCGATCACACCGCCTCCGGCGAGCCGCTTCTGGCCAAGTTGGACGCGACGCTGCGCGAACTGGGTTTCGCCGAATACACCACCCATAACGGCGATACGTTCAACATGGTGCTGTTCACCCTGTCCCTGATGATCGGGACGGCGGGCCTGCCCCATGTGATCATGCGGTTCTTCACCGTGCCCCGTGTGGCCGATGCCCGCTGGTCGGCGGGGTGGACGCTGGTCTTCATCGCGCTCCTCTACCTCACCGCACCGGCTGTCGGCGCGATGGCGCGGCTGAACATCACCGAGATGATGTGGCCTAACGGTCTGCAGGGCGATGCCGTTTCGGTGCAGCAGATCGAGACCGAGCAACGCTATGACTGGATGACGACCTGGGAGAAAACCGGGCTGCTGGGCTGGGAAGATAAGAACGGCGACGGCAAGATCCAGTTCTACAACGATGCCTCGCCCGCCATGGAGGAAAGGGCCGCTGCCGAAGGCTGGCAGGGCAACGAGCTGACCAACTTCAACCGCGACATCCTGGTGCTGGCCAATCCGGAGATCGCCAATCTGCCCTCCTGGGTGATCGGCCTGATCGCCGCGGGCGGTCTGGCGGCGGCGCTGTCGACGGCGGCGGGGCTTCTGCTCGCGATCTCGTCGGCGGTCAGTCACGACCTGATCAAGGGACAACTCATGCCGCGCATCTCGGAGAAGGGAGAGTTGATGTCCGCCCGAATTGCCATGGCCGTCTCCATCGTGGTCGCGACCTATCTGGGGCTCAATCCCCCCGGTTTCGCGGCCCAGACGGTGGCACTGGCCTTCGGCCTCGCGGCGGCCTCGATCTTCCCGGCACTGATGATGGGCATCTTCACGAAGGTGAACAACAAGGGTGCCGTGGCGGGCATGCTGGCCGGGTTGAGCGTCACCTTGCTCTACATCTTCCTGCACAAGGGCTGGTTCTTTATCCCGGACACCAACAGCTTCACGGATGCGGATCCGCTGTTGGGGACGATCAAGTCGACCTCGTTCGGCGCGGTCGGGGCCCTGGTGAACTTCGCGGTGGCCTTCACCGTGTCGAAGATGACCTCGCCCATCCCGCGCGAGATCGAGCAACTGGTCGAAAGCGTGCGGATCCCCCGAGGCGCCGGCGCCGCGACCGCGGGGCACTGACTGGCGACGGGCCCGGTGCGCCGGGCCCGGTCCACCGACGAACGTGTCGCCCCAAGGGGCGGCACATCCCTCTTTCCCTGGTTTGCGCGAGAACGGCATGCCCCCTGATCCCGACCAGATCACCGCCTTCCTGACTTCGGTCCACCCCTACGATGCGCTGGAACCGACGGAGATCGAGGGCTGGGCCGCGCGCTTCAAGGCCCGCGAGTTTCCATCGGATGCGCCGATCTACTCCCTCGGCGAGCCGCTTTCGGGACTTTTCCTGATCTACCGCGGCGAGGTCGAGACGCGGGACGAGAACGATGTCCAGATCTCGATCCTGGGTCCGCGCAACTCCTTCGGCGAAAGGGGGCTGACGCGGGACGGGATCGCGGTGACCTCTGCCCGCGCGCTCAGCGATACGGTGCTGCTGGAACTGCCCAAGACGGAATTTCACCGGCTGATCGAGACCGAACCGCAGGCCGCCCGCTTCTTCAACCGAAACCGCGTGCCGCGCGACAGCTCGAAGGATCTGGCCGCGATCCGGGTCGAGGATCTGATGACCCGCGATCCGCGCAGCCTGCCGCCCGAGGCAACCGTGCGCGAGGCGGCCATCGTCATGGCCGAGGCGCATATCAGCTCGGTCTGCATCACGCGGGGCGATACCCTCGAGGGGATCACCACCGTGCGCGATCTATCCGGCAAGGTCGTGGCTTTCGGGCTGCCTGGGACGACGCCGCTCGTTCAGGTGATGACCCGCGACCCGATCACCCTGCCGCCCCGCGCGATCGGGTCGGACGTCCTGCACATGATGGTCGAACAGCGGATCGGCCATGTCCCCATCGTCGAGCAGGGCCGCCTGATCGGCATTGTCACGCAGACCGACCTGACCCGCTTCCAGGCGATCAGCTCGGCCGTTCTGATCGCCGATCTCGCAAGCGCGAAAACCGTCGAGGATTTCGCCGCCGTCACCGCGCGTATCCCTGACCTGCTGGTGCAACTTGTGGCGAGCGGCTCGCGGCACGAGAGCGTGATCCGCCTGATCACCGATGTCGCCGACACCCTGACCCGGCGCCTGCTGAGCATGGCCGAGGCGCGGCTTGGCCCGCCACCGGTTCCTTATCTGTGGCTCGCCTGCGGCAGTCAGGGGCGGCAGGAGCAGACCGGCGTCAGCGATCAGGACAACTGTCTGATCCTCGACGATGCGGTGACCGATGCCGACATGCCCTATTTCAGCGAACTGGCGCAGCAGGTTTGCGCCGGCCTCGACGCCTGCGGCTATGTCTTCTGCCCCGGCGACATGATGGCCAGCAACCCGCGATGGTGTCAGCCCCTGCATGTCTGGCGCAGCTATTTCCAGGGCTGGATCGCCAGGCCGGATCCGCAGGCGCAGATGCTGGCCTCGGTCATGTTCGACCTGCGCCCCATCGGCGGCGCCTCGCATCTGTTCGACGATCTCAAGCGCGATACGCTGGAGGCCGCATCCAGGAACTCGATCTTCGTCGCCCATATGATCGCCAATTCTCTGAAGAATGCGCCCCCGCGCGGCCTGCTTCGCGGCCTCGCCACCATTCGGTCGGGCGAATACAAGAACCGGCTCGACCTCAAGCATAACGGCGTCGTGCCCATCGTCGATCTGGGCCGGATCTATACCCTGCGCGGTCAACTGAGTTCGGTGAACACGCGCGTCCGGATCAAGGACGCGATGGCCACCGACCTGTTATCGCAGAGCGGCGGGCGCGATCTGCTCGATGCCTATGACACCATCGCGGAAATGCGGCTTGAACATCAGGCGCGCCAGATCACGGCGGCAGAGCGCCCGGACAATTACCTCGCACCCAGCGATCTGTCGGATTTTGAGCGAAGTCATCTCCGCGATGCCTTTGTTGTGGTTAAATCGCTGCAATCCGCCCTTGGACACGGGCGGGCGGGTCTGAGCTGACGGCCAAAGGCGCCGGCAAACTGGCGCCGGGAAAGGGAAGAATATGTTCTTGGAACTGATCGCGACGTTCATCGCGGGCTTTGCGGGCGCGGGTGTCATCATGGCGCTGAACCGGCTGTCGGGCAGGCGCCTGCCGCGCTGGCTGATCCCGGTGGGCGCGGGTGCTGCGATGCTCGCGACCACGATTGCCAGCGAATATTCCTGGTTTCCGCGCACCCGTGATGCACTGCCCGAAGGCATGGTTATCGCCCAGAAGGTCGAGAGCCAGGCTTTCTATCGCCCCTGGACCTATCTGCATCCCTTCACCGAACGCTTCATCGCGGTCGATATGGCCGGGCTGCGCAGCAACGAGGCCGACCAGGACCTGAAACTGGCCGACCTCTTCTTCTTCGGACGGTGGGCGCCGGTCACCGCGGCGCAGATCATGGTTTCGTGCAGCGAAGGCAAGCGCGCGGACCCGATGGAGGGGCGCACGGGCGACCCGGTCTGGCGCGATGTCGGGCCAGACGACCCGATCGTCAGCACGGTCTGCACCGGCAAGGGGGCAGGGTGAAACTCTCTGCTCTCAGCCTGCGTCTGCGCATCCTGCTGTTCTTCGCGTTCCTGGCGCTCGGCGGCATCGCGGCGGTGTCCGGGGCGCTCTGGGTGGGTCATGCGCGAATGGCTGACAGCTCGCCCCAGGACGGGTTCATCTTCGCGGCGGTCCTGGCTGGGTTTCTGCTGCTGGCGCTCAATGCCGGCGTCTGGTTGCTGTTCGACGAAAACGTCGCGAAGCCGATCGAGCGGCTGGCCGCCAGCATGCGCGCGCGAACCCATGCGCAGATCGATGCCGAGATCGACGCCAAATCCTCGCAATATCTCGGCGATCTCGCCCCGGCCGCCAATGCGATGACCCGCAAGCTGGGGGACAGCGCCAGCCAGACCGCCCACAGCATCGCAACCGAGACGGCCCGCTTGAATACCGAGAAAGCCCGGCTGACCGCCCTGCTGAGCGAGATACCCGTTGCCACCATCATGGTGGGCGCCGGCGACCGGATCGTCCTTTATGACGGGCAAGCCGCCGATCTGCTGGGCCGGATCCAGACGCCGCGCCTCCATGCCTGCCTGTTCGACTATTTCGAGGCTGAAGCGGTCGAGACCGCATTGGCCGCGCTGCAGGGCGATTGCGGCGAAGTCGATGCGCAACTCTATTCCAGCGGCGCGCGGCATCCCTATCCGGCACGGATCAGGCGCCTGCCGGAGGGCTATATGATCATCATCGACGCCACCGCATTGCACCTCGACCCAGCAGGCTCGCGCCCCCTGGTCTATGATTTCGAGCTGACCACGGCGGCGGTGGCGCAGCGGGTCGAGGAGATGCCGCTCTCCGCCCTGACCTATGCGGTCATCGATACCGAGACGACCGGCCTGTCGCCCCGGACCGACCAGATCGTACAGATCGGCGCCGTCCGGGTCGTCGGCGGACGGATCGTTCCGGGGGAGGAACTGGATCTGCTGGTCAATCCGGGCCGCATGATCCCCGAGGCGTCCACCCGGGTCCACGGCATCGACGACGCGATGGTCGCCGATCATCCGGGGATCGAGGTCGCCGCGACGGGCCTTCACCAGTTCTGCAAGGACGCGGTCATCGTGGCCCATAACGCGCCTTTCGATCTGGCATTCCTTCACAAGTCGGCCCCGGCATGCGGTGTCTGCTGGGATCACCCGATACTCGACACGGTTCTGCTCTCGGCGGTGGTTTTCGGCGCCTCGGAAACGCACACGCTCGACGCGCTATGCGATCGCCTGGGAATTGGCATTCCGGAAAGCCAGCGTCACACCGCCCTCGGCGATGCCCGCGTGACCGCGGATGCGCTGGTGAGCCTGCTGAAAATAGCCGAGGCGCGCGGTTTCGAGACTTTCAAAGATCTGAATGCGGAAATGAAGCGCCACACGCAGTTGATCAAGGCCCAAGCCGATACGGGCATCGCCGCCGCGAATGGCGGGGGGCGACCTTGATCGAGACTTGAACTCGCCGGCAAATGTGCCTGCGGGCGCAGCAGAAACGACGCAGAGACGCCGATGCCCGGCCCAGGGCACGGGCAAGGTCTGGACATTAATTCGACCGCGCGCAGGGTGAAACGGCATTCCGGCGCCGGCGCTTGTTCCCCATCAGGCCAACAAATATCTTTTCGCGCGTCAAGTTTTAGACTAGTGTGATCTCGCGTCAGGAATAAGCGAGCGGTTCAGGCGATGCGACATACGCGTGTGAAGACGATGGAGGAGTTTGCGGCGCTGAGCGGGATCTCCCGGCCAACCGTCTCGAAGTATTTCAACGATCCTGGCTCGGTAAGGCCATCAACGCGCGCGCGGATCGAGGCCGCACTTCAGCAGTACGATTACACGCCGAACGTTTATGCGATCAATCAGAACCGCAGCATGACGCGCAATATCGGGATCGTGGTTCCCTATCTCGCGGACCCGTTCTTTGCCGAGGTGGCGCGCAAGATCGAACCGCTCTGCGCGCAATCCGGCTTCAACCCGATCCTGTTGAGTTCGCATGGCGATGCGGCGCGCGAGATCGAGAATCTCGACAGTCTCAGGGCGATTCGCCCGGCGGGCGTTCTGCTCGCCCCGCTCGGACGCCGGTCGCGGCGCGGCGCGCTCGAGGCATTCTGCCGCGACGTCCGGACCGTGCTGTTCGATTGCGATGTCGACGGCGCGGGCGATGCGTTCTTTGGATCCAACAATGATCAAAGCATTGGAAAAATTACGGAATACCTGGTGCGAACTGGCGAGCCCCCGGCGTTCTTCGAGCTGCGCAATGCACCGAACCCCAATGCCAACAAGCGGCGCGCGGCCTACGATGCGGCGATGCGTGCGCTGGGGCAGGAGCCGATGGTCCTGGAGGCGGAGGGGTCGGACTGGAATTTCGAGAGCATCGCCTACGCCGAGGCGACGCGGCTGATGACAGGGCGCAGCCTTCCGACGGATACCATCCTCTGCAGCAATGACCGCCTGGCAATCGGCGTCCTCGCCGCGGCTTACGAGCATGGGTTCCGGGTCGGCACCGGTCACGGCCATGCGCTGCGCATCGCCGGTCACGACGACCACCCCTACGCGCGGTTCACATGCCCGTCGCTCACCACCGTGTCGCAGGATTACGGGTCGATTGCCGGACGCAGTCTGGACATGCTTCTGTCGATCATCGAGACCGGCCAGCGCCCGGACGAGAAGAATTCCACCCTATTCGACGGCACGCTGGTGATCCGCAACTCTGCCTAAAAAACTTACGCGCGTAAAATTTTGGTTGACGCGCACGCGCCGGTTGACGTAGCTACATCCGGAAAAACAAAGCCTAGGAGGAAACGGATGTTCACCAAGCGCGTTCTCGGCGCCACCACGGCGCTTATGCTTTGCTCGACTGCGGTCCATGCGCAGGACAGCACCCTCACCGTCGCGACGGTGAACAACGGCGACATGATCCGCATGCAGGGTTACACTGACCGCTTCACCGCGGAGACCGGCATCGGCGTCGAATGGGTGACGTTGGAAGAGAACGTCCTGCGCCAGCGCGTCACAACGGACATCACCACCAAGGGCGGCCAGTTCGACATCATGACCATCGGGATGTACGAAACGCCGATCTGGGGCGCGAATGGCTGGCTGGTGCCGCTGGACGACCTGTCCGCGGAATACGATGCCGCCGATATCCTGCCCGCGATGGCCGATGGCCTCAGCCATGACGGCACGCTCTATGCCGCGCCGTTCTATGGCGAAAGCTCGATGATCATGTACCGCACCGACCTGATGGCCGAGGCGGGGCTGGAAATGCCGGAAACCCCGACATGGGAGTTTATCCGCCAGGCCGCAGCGGCGATGACCAACCGCGACGCCGACATCAACGGCATCTGCCTGCGTGGCAAGGCGGGCTGGGGCGAGGGCGGCGCCTTCATCACCGCCATGGCCAACTCGTTCGGCGCACGCTGGTTCGACGAGGATTGGAAACCGCAATTCGACACTGCGGCCTGGGCCGACACGCTGACCTTCTTCGTGGGAATGATGAACGACTCCGGCCCCGCCGGCTATGCCACCAACGGCTTCAACGAGAACCTGTCGTTGTTCCAGCAGGGCAAATGCGGGATGTGGATCGATGCGACCGTGGCTGCCTCCTTCGTGACCAATCCCGACGACTCGACCGTTGCGGACAGGGTTGGCTTTGCGCTGGCCCCCGATACCGGGCTCGGCAAGCGGTCGAACTGGCTGTGGGCCTGGGCGCTGGCCATTCCCGCAGGCACGAAGCAGGAGGCGCAGGCCAAGCAATTCATCGAATGGGCGACTTCCAAGGACTATATCGCCCTGGTGGCCGAGAACGAGGGCTGGGCCAACGTGCCCCCGGGCGCGCGCACCTCGCTCTATGAAACCGCCGAGTATCAGGCGGTCCCGTTCGCCGATATGACCCTGCGCTCGATCCTGTCCGCCGATCCGAAGAACCCGACGGTCGAGCCGGTGCCCTATGTCGGCATCCAGTTCGCGGCGATCCCCGAATTCGCCGGCATCGCCAGCCAGGTCAGCCAGGAGTTCTCCGCCGTCTATGCCGGACAGCAGACCGTGGCGGAAGCGCTGGAAAAAGCGCAGGCCCTGACCGCGGAAGAGATGGAAGCCGCGGGTTACTAAGCCCAAAGGTTCCGCGGGCGGCGGTCAGGCCGGCGCCCGCATGCGCGCAGACGATCCGTTCTTCATCCCGCGCGGGGCCCCGATTGAGGCCCGGCCCGACCACGGAGGCATAGCCCCATGGCGACCCGGAACTCCCGATCCGCCGCACGCCTGATGATGGCGCCTGCCGTGATCCTGCTCCTGGGCTGGATGCTGGTGCCGCTGGTCATGACCCTCTGGTTCTCGTTCCGCAAATATCTACCCCTGCGCGGCGGCGACCTGGGCTCGGCGGGGTTCGACAACTATGTCCGCTTCGTCACCTCCAGCGCGTTCTGGCCCAGTGTGCAGACGACGCTGATCATCGTGGGCGGCGTGCTTGTCATCACCGTGGTGCTGGGGGTGCTGCTGGCGTTGCTGCTCGACCAGCCGATCTGGGGCCAAGGGGTGGTGCGTATCCTGGTGATCGCGCCCTTCTTCGTGATGCCCACCGTTTCGGCGCTGGTGTGGAAGAACATGTTCATGGATCCCACCAATGGTCTGTTCGCCCATCTCTGGCGGTTCTTCGGGGCCGAGCCGGTCTCGTGGCTCAGCGACGCGCCGCTTGCCTCGATCGTGATGATCGTGTCCTGGCAATGGCTGCCCTTCGCCACGCTGATCCTGCTGACGGCGGTGCAGTCGCTGGACAGCGAACAGCTCGAGGCGGCCGAGATGGACGGCGCCAAACCGCTCGCCCGGTTCGGTCATATCGTGCTGCCCCATCTCAGTCGGGCGATCACCATCGTGGTGCTGATCCAGACAATCTTCCTGTTGTCGATCTTCGCCGAGATCTTCGTGACCACCGGCGGCGCCTTCGGGACGCGGACGCTGACCTATCTGATCTATCAGCGCGTGCTCGAAAGCCAGAATGTGGGTCTGGGCAGCGCAGGCGGCGTCTATGCCATCATCCTCGCCAATATCGTTGCGATCTTCCTGATGCGCATCGTCGGCAAGAACCTGGACCGCTGAGGAGCGCATCATGGCACGTGCAGTCACCCCCCGGCGCAAAGCCTTCAACACCGCTCTCGCCTGGGGCGTGGGCCTGCTGATCTTCTTCCCGATCCTGTGGACGATCCTGACCAGCTTCAAGACCGAGGCCGAGGCCATCGCCAGCCCGCCGCTGTTCCTGAATTTCAGCTGGACGCTGGAGAATTACGCGGTGGTCCAGGAACGCTCCGACTATATGCGCTTCCTGATCAACTCGATCATCATTGCAGGCGGCTCGACCGTACTGGGCGTGATACTGGCCGTGCCCGCCGCCTGGTCGATGGCCTTCGTGCCGTCGAAGCGGACCAAGGATATCCTCCTCTGGATGCTGTCGACCAAGATGCTG
>JBCCDU010000110.1:0-10378 GCA_039030715.1 Pseudomonadota bacterium | reverse complement strand
GAGACCCCTCTCGATACAAAGATGTCGCTGGCCACGTTCGAGGAACACGCCACCCTGCTGTCGATTGCGCCGGATAACGCAGATGTCCTGGTTCTGAATGCCAGCCTCGATCTGGGAGAGGCGGCGCGCAGTGGCGACTTCGACCTGATCGTGCCGCTTTCGATCCTGGACATATTCAAATCCTCGGCGATGACGAAAGCGCCGCGCAAGACGCAGCCCAGCGCCGCAAATCTCTGGCAGAAGCATATGTCGAGCGTCGCGGCGAACACGCCGGCACGTCTGCACTCCGTGTTGCATCGGGTGCAGTTGCATGTGGCGGAGGTTGAAGCCCTGTCCCCTGGCGACGTCCTGGAAATCCCGCTCAGCGCGCGCAGTCAGGTGGCGCTGACCATGGGCGGTACGGCGGCGAAGGACACTCTGGCCATCGGCCAGCTTGGCGCTTTTGGCGGATCCAAGGCGATCAAGCTAACCGATCCACCCGACGACGCATTCCGGAGCAGCCTGAAACTGGTTCTTGCGACACCCGGGGAGCACGAATGAGCGACCAAACCCAATCGCCGGACTACACCGCGCCCGAGACACCGGGGCTCGCCGAAGCAGAAACGTTGCTCGCAAGCTTTCGCGACGCCAACGCGCCCGGTCAGTTCCTGCTGGATGCCGAGGCTATTTCGGAGATGAGCACCGTCTTCCTTCTGGCCGTGATCAGCGCGACACGACAGCTCGCCGAAGTGGGGGGAACACTGGCCGTCAGCCGCCCATCGCCGGTCTTCGTCGATGCGTTCTCCGATCTGGGCCTGTTCCAAGACCTTATGAAAATGGAGTTCCGTCAATGAAGCGCATTCTTGCTGTGGATGATTCCGCCTCAATGCTGAACATGCTCAGCGATTGTCTGCGTGGTGCGGGACATGAAGTGGTCGAGGCATCCGATGGTCGCGAGGCGCTGGAGCGCCTGCGCGAAACGCAGCCTGACATGGTGATCACCGATCTGACGATGCCCAACATGGATGGACTGGACTTCATCGACGCCGCGCGCAGCGAGGAGGCCGGGCGCCGTCTGCCCATGCTGTTGCTGACGACCGAGACTGCGGACCATATGAAACAGCGCGCCCGAGAGATCGGCGCCACAGGCTGGCTGACCAAGCCTTTCGACCCCGATCAGGTATTGCGGCTGGTCGATCAACTGGCCTGACCCAAGGACGCCGAACCATGGATGACGACGAGGATTATCAGGCCCTGTTCTTCGCCGAATGCGTCGAGCTTTTGGGCGACCTTCAGGAGCAGCTAGACAAACTCGCCGCAGGGGACAGCGACCCGGAGACCGTGAATGCCGCTTTCCGTGCCGTACATTCGGTCAAGGGCGGCGCCGCGGCGTTTGGCTTCGAAGGTCTGATTGGATTTGCGCATATTTTCGAAACGGTAATGGACAAGGTGCGCAACGGCGCGCGGGAGACTGATGGCGAGTTAAGCGCCCTGCTGATCCGCGCAGGCGACGTACTGATGGCATTGGTCGAGCAGGCGCGCGACGGCGGCGAAGCCGATGCCGCGATGGTGGAGCGGGTGACCGCAGAATTGCACCAGGTGGCGGAAGGTGGCTCGCCGCCCGAGGCAGCAGAAATTACCGCCAGGGCGGAAAACAGCGACGATTTAGAGGGAACGAACGAACCAACCGGTGAGCGCGGCGTGACAGTGACCCTCACACCTCATCTAGGCTTTTTGCGCGTGGGTCATGAACCATTGCGTCTGGTACGGGCCGCGAAAGCGCTTGGTCTGGTCGGCGTCGAAGCCTTGGGCGAGGTCCCGCTGCCGCAGGCTATAGATCTCGGCAACTCGCCCCTCAGTTGGAAATTGCAGTTCGAAAGTGCGGCGTCGATTGCGGAGTTCTATTCGTTTTTCGAGATCTATGAAGCCTTTGCCGATGTCAAGATCGAGGCGGAGGCGATGCTAGAGGCCGAAGAGGACGAACCTCAACCTTCGGCAGAACCTCGCCCCGACCCCTCTGATGCCAATGATCAGACTGCGCCGGTCGCACCAATCTCTGCTCAAGCGTCTTTCGGATCCGACACCGCCAGGGCGAAGATCGCAAAAACCTTGCGGGTGGAGCTGTCGCGCATCGACCGGCTGGTCAATCTGGTGGGCGAAGTGGTGATCACGCAAGCCGTGCTGGCCCAGCGCTTGTCAGAAATCGACGCCAACGGACATCTGGAACTGGACCATGCGGTCGAGAGCATGTCGCGCCAAACTCGCGAGTTGCAGGAAAGCGTTATGGCGATCCGCGCCCAGCCGGTGAAGTCGGTGTTCAGCCGGATGCCGCGGGTTGTGCGAGACCTCGCCGACAAGCTGGGCAAGGAAGCCCGGCTGATCGTCTCCGGCGAACAGACCGAGGTCGACACCACGGTGATCGAGGAATTAGCCGAACCGCTGACGCATATGTTGCGCAACTCGATGGATCACGGGCTGGAGGAAACTTCTGCAGACCGCGAGGCGGCCGGGAAGAGGCCGGTGGGCACGCTCCGCCTTTCTGCCGAACATCGCGGCGAACGGGTGCTGATCACGGTCGAGGATGACGGGCGTGGCATCGACCGCGAGCGCGTCCTGCAGAAGGCCGTCGACAACGGCCTGGTCGAAGATCCGGAGGCGATTGCACCGGAGGAGATCGACAACCTGATCTTCCATCCAGGCTTCTCGACAGCGGAGTCCGTTTCCGCCGTTTCGGGCCGCGGCGTGGGAATGGATGTGGTCAAGAAGAAGATCCAGATGTTGGGCGGGCGATGTACGCTGCGAAACACGCCAGGTCAGGGTACGCGCTTCGTAATCACCCTGCCGCTCACCTTGGCCGTGCTGGACGGCATGATCGTTTCGGTAGGCGATGAACGCTTCATCCTGCCGTTGAGCAGCGTGGTCGAAGCGATCCGCATCGATCCTGAAACCCTCGCGATTCTGCCGAATGGCAGCCGCGTAATGCGGCTGCGCGGCGACTACCTGCCGCTGATCAGCCTGCGCGAAGCGCTTCAACTGGATGGCAATGCGCGGCCCGAGGAGATGGCGATGGTTGTCGATGACGAAGCGCAAGGACCCGTCGCCATCATCGTGGACGAGTTGATCGGCCAACGGCAGGTCGTGCTCAAAAGCCTGGAGGCGAACTTCCGCCGCGTGGAGGGCATTTCAGGCGCCACCATTCTCGGCGATGGCAGGGTCGCGCTGATCCTCGACGTCTCTAGCTTGCTTGAAATGTCAACTTCCGCCCCAAGCCAGGGCCTTCTGGAGGCTGTCGGATGACCGAAAATCTCGTTGAAATCTCGGATGACGCTATCGAGGCGACCGGAAAGACCAAGCAATATGTGACTTTTCTAGTTGGCGATCGGGTCTATGCCGTCGACATCGTCATGGTCCGCGAAATCAAGCAATGGTCCGCCACGACCGGATTACCCAATCAGCCGAGCTATACCCGCGGTGTCCTGAACCTGCGCGGCACCATCGTGCCGGTCCATGATCTGCGCGCGCGCTTCGGCGGGCCGTTGACCGAGCCGGGCGAGACCCATGTCGTCGTCATCGTGAATATCGGCGAGCAGACCGTAGGGGTGCTGGTCGATGCGGTCTCCGACATCGTGACGGTTGCAGCCGGCGAGATCCGTCCTGTGCCCGCGACCGCGTCCGAACTCGACAGCTCTGCCATCAGCGGTCTGGTCAACACCAATGACCACATGGTCGCCTTGATCAATCTTCCGGCGCTTTTCGCCGTGCCGGCTGAAGCGACCGCGTGACCGGAAACAGGATGAGTTCGATGAGCGACGCAAGTCAGCAGATCAGCCCGCAAAGGTGGTCCGTATCGATCACCTGGAAGCTCGCCGGGATGGTCTTTGCCACCAGCCTCGTGGCCATGTTCCTGATCGGCGCCGTGGCGGACAATCAAAGCCGCAGCACCGCATTGGATCTAACTTCGCAGAAGCTCGCCAATCGGACAGCGGCCGGCCGACTTGGGGTAAAGCTCTATGGCGAGAGGATGGAGAGCCTGGTCGCGACGCTGGCGGCCTCCACCCTTGGTCGACAGCCGATGATCGAATTCTCCAGCCAATGGAACGAGCAGTTCGGCATCGACCCATCCGCGAGCCTTCGCGAAGCCTATCTCGACAAGAACCCGCATCCCTTCGCGCAGCGCGATCGGCTGGACAAGGGTGACGATGGCTCAGCTTATTCGCTGCAACACCAGAGGCATCACCCGGGTCTGCGGGCGTTCGCGGACAGCAGCGGACTCTACGATGTCTTTCTGATCGACCCGGATGGCAATATCGTCTACTCGGTCCGCAAGGAAGATGATTTTGCGACGAACGTGATCGATGGCCCGCTGGCGGGCAGCGGCTTGGCAAATGTCTTTCTGGCCACAAAGGAAACCAGGAGCGGTGCGGTCAGCCCGTTGCAGACATACGGGCCCAGCGAAGATGCCCCTGCCCTGTTTTTCGCTGCCCCGATACTTGCCGATAATGAAACTTTTCTAGGCGTCGCCGCAATCCATGTAAGCCGCGAGAAGTTACAGGCGGCGGCTGAGGGGCAAGCCGGCACCGTCGAGGCCTCGCGAACATATCTGGTGGGCGCCGACGGAATTTTGCGCTCCGACATTGCCGAAATCGATGGGGAGGACGCGCTGAGCCGAAGCTGGCAGTCACCCCTTCTGCAACAGGCGTTCGCCGAGGGCCGCGCCCTGGGCGAAACAGTTGGCATCACGGGAGAACCGGTTTTCGCCGCCATCGAAACCGTGACCTGGGGCGCCGAAGAATGGGCGGTTGTGACCCAGTGGGAAGTCGATGTCTTCATGGCGCCGGCGCGCGAGATGCGCGAGCTGATGCTGCTATTCGCGGCGCCTGTGCTGGCTATCATCTTGAGCTTGGCCTGGCTGGTCTCTCGCAGCTTCTCGCGCCCCATCGCCAGCATGTCAGGGGCCGTCGCGCGGCTGGCTGCGGGCGAGTTGCTGGAAGTGCCGGGTCAGAAACGCAATGACGAGCTGGGCGGTCTCGCCCGGGCGCTGACCAAAATCAACGATATGGCTATGCGAAACGGGCAGATCCGACGCGCACTCGATGGTGCTGAACAGGCACTTTTGCTCACGGACGCGGATGGGAAAGTAACGTATCTGAACACCGCCATGTGCGGGTTGCTGCACCGCTCGTTGGCTGCCATCCAAGCACATGATCCGCATTTCGATCCGGACAACCTGATAGGCGGATCACTGGCCCCTCTGCTGGCGCTGGACGGCGGCACCATTGTGGAGCTCGCCACCATCGCCAAACCGGAAAACACTGTGGTGACCCTAGGCGATCATGCGATCCGAGCCACTGTTTCACCTCTGTTCGATGGCAACGGCATTCGCAGCGGTTATCACATCGAATGGCTGGATATCAGCGATCAGTTGGCAATCGAGAAACAGATCGACGACGTGATTGGCGCCGTCGCCACGGGGGATTTCTCGCGCCGCATCTCAGTGGAAAGCGATCAGCCTTTCGTGGCCAATCTGATCCGTGGCCTGAACAGCATTTCGGAAGTGATTGACGACTTCCTGACCGAACTGCGCAAGACGTTGGAGACAATGTCTGCTGGCGACACAACCCAGCGGATGTCAACCGGGCGTACCGGCCGTTTCCTGGAGGTTGCGGAGGCCACGAACTCGACCATGGCGCAAACTGGTACCCTGGTTGGGCGTATCAAAACGTCGAGCCACGAGATCGAAACTGCAGCAGGCGGAATTGCCGCGGGCGCCAGCGATCTGTCGGCACGGGCGGAAAACCAGGCTTCCTCGCTACAGCAGACCGCAGCGACGATGGAGCAGTTGGCCGCCAATGTGCGCAGCAATGCCGCAAATATCGAGGAAGTGAATGCTCTTGCCGAACAAAGCTCGCGCGCGGCCGAAAACGGTCAGAGCGTGGTGACGAACGCCGTAAATGCGATGACACGGATCGAGGACAGCGCCGCCAAAGTCTCCGAAATCGTCGCGGTGATCGACTCGATTGCCTTTCAGACCAATCTGCTAGCACTGAACGCGGCGGTCGAGGCCGCACGGGCGGGAGATGCCGGCAAGGGTTTTGCAGTCGTGGCCTCTGAAGTGCGCACACTGGCCCAACGCTCCGCCGATGCGGCACGCGACATCAACGACCTGATCCAGCAGAGCGGTGGTGAAGTGGCCGATGGTGTGAGGCTGGTTCGCTCCACCGGGACGTCGCTCGAGGAGATTGCAACTGGTATTACAAAGGTCGCCGCAACTGCGGCGCAGATCGCCGCATCCGGACGCGAACAAACCAACGGGATCGAGGATATCGCGGCTGCCGTCAACAAACTCGACGAGATCACGCAGCAGAACTCCGCCCTTGCAGATAAGAGCGCTGGAGAGGCAGCCGCGCTTTCTACCCAAGTGGAAGCGCTGACAGCGCTGACCGCAACGTTCAAAGTAGATGATCGAGACGCAGCACCGGTCGCAAAACGCGAAGTCGATCTCGACACGGACTGGCAGGATTTCGCCTCCAAAAGAGTGGCCGTATCCAAAACCGATCCCGCTACGATGGCTTTACCCAAGTCGCAAACCAGCCCGGCGGCACATGCGACCGCTGGTGCCGCATTGGCCACTGTCGAAGATGATCATGAAGACTGGTCGGAGTTCTGAGATGACTGCCGCTGCAGAAGCACTGCCGTCTATCGACCAGTTAATCCTGACCGAGGAGGAGTTCGATCGCGTCTCCATCCTGGCGGACGAGCTTGCCGGTATCGTGCTGGAAGGCCACAAACAGCAAATGATCCAGACAAGGCTCGCGCGACGCGTCCGCGCGTTGGATCTGCCCGATTTTGCCGCCTACTTGGATCTGATTGAAGGCCCACACCGCGAGACCGAGTTGGAGAGCTTCATCAACACGGTGACCACCAACCTCACGTCCTTCCTCCGCGAAAACCATCATTTCGACCATCTCGAAAACTCGGTCATGGTCGGATTGGCAGAATCCGGGGCCAAACGTGTGCGCATCTGGTCCGCAGGCTGCTCGACCGGCGAAGAACCCTACTCCATCGCCATGACATGCCTGTCCTCGCCGCACTGGCGCAGCGCTTGGGACTTTCGCATTCTTGCCACCGACCTGGACACGAATGTGCTGGGGGTTGCTGCGCGAGGTCAGTATGGCGCCGAGCGTAAGGCAGCGATACCAGCGGCGCTCGACCGCTGGACCCAAGCCTTCGAAACAGGGTTCGAAATGCGGCCCGAAGCGAAGCGCCTGATCACCTTCCGGCGGCTCAATCTGATTGAGAATTGGCCGGTCAGCGGCCCTTTCGATGCAATCTTCTGCCGGAACGTGCTGATCTATTTTGACCCACAGACCAAGGCGCGGCTGGTTGACCAATTCGCCAAGCTACTGGCTCCGGATGGCATTCTTTATCTCGGGCACTCGGAGTCGCTTCTGGGCAAGCACCCCCTGCTGTCGCGCGAGGGCAAAACCACGTATCGGAGGCGCCCATGACCGCCACTCCCGACTCGGATCTGCCGCTGGGCTGCTTCTGGGACCCCCGTATCGGCTCTCCCGCACGCACTGTGCTGCCGGGCACACATCTGGTGACGAACGAGACGAATGTCGCCGTGACCACGCTGCTCGGATCCTGCGTCGCCGCCTGTATCCGTGACAGCGAACTTGGGCTCGGCGGGCTTAACCATTTCCTGCTGCCGGACGGGCCCGAGGACGGCTCACACAAGACCGCACGCTATGGTATCCATGCGATGGAAGTGTTGGTGAACGATATCCTGAAGCAGGGCGGCAGGCGCGAGCGGCTGGAAGCCAAAGTCTTCGGCGGTGCCAATGTGATCGACCTGTCGGCACACGAGACGGTTGGCGACAGCAATGCTCGTTTCGTGGTCACCCACCTCGAGCGCGAGGGGATCCAAATCCTCTCCTCGGATCTGGGGGGAGAGTGCGCGCGCCGGGTCTATTTCTTCCCGACCACCGGCCGGGTTCGGGTGCAGAAACTTGCCCCTGCCGAGACCCGCGACCTCGGCCGCAGCGAAACACAGTTCCATACACAGATAAACGACGCGCTAAAGGTGGGCGGTGTGGAGCTATTCCAATGAGTGGCATAGCGCGACGTTCCGCACCCATCCGCGCCCTGGTCGTGGATGACAGCATGCTGATGCGCGCAATGATCCGCGACGCCTTGCAGGCCGAAGGCGATATCACCTGCATCGGTAGCGCCAAAGACACAGTAGAGGCGCGACGCATGATCAAGGTGCTGAACCCCGATGTTCTGACCCTGGATGTGGAGATGCCGGGGATGAACGGCATCGACTTCCTGGAAAAGATCATGACACTGCGCCCGATGCCGGTGGTGATGGTCTCCTCTCTTACCGAGTCGGGTACTGACACGACGCTGGCGGCCTTGGGCACCGGCGCCGTGGACGCAGTTGCCAAACCGGCGGGCAAAACCGGCCCTGACTTTGCCAATAACCTGCGCCACGCGGTTCGCACCGCAGCTTGTGCCAATATCCGAAAGCACAGGCCAGCGGCACCCGCGGCGCAGGTCACGGCGAAGAAGCTGCCCCCGGCACCTGCCCAGAATTTCGCGCGACGGCTGATCGCGATTGGTGCATCGACCGGGGGGGTCTCTGCCATTGCGCAGTTCCTTCGCGGGTTGCAACCTCCCCTGCCTCCGATGGTCATCACCCAGCATATGCCGCCCGACTACACTCAGCGCTTTGCCAAACGCCTTGATGGCGAATTCGCTTTCGATATCGCCGAGGCCCGGCATGGCGAGGTCTTGACCAACAACATGATCCGGATCGCGCCCGGCGACCGGCATCTGAAAATTGCGCTCAGTGGCGGTGCTATCATTACACAGCTCAGCGATGACGATCCCGTTTCGGGCCATAGACCGTCGGTTGACACACTGCTTGGCTCGATCCCTGCCGAGTTGTCGGCGAAAGCCATTGGCATCATGCTGACGGGAATGGGCCGGGATGGCGCAAACGGCCTGCTGGAGATGCGCAAGGCAGGCGCTATCACCTTCGGTCAGTCCGAGGCGAGTTGCGTCGTCTATGGCATGCCCCGTGCCGCGCGCGCAAAGGGCGCCGTCATGCACGAACTGGATATCGATCAGCTTGCGAGCCAGGTCATGCAGGCCGCCCGCAATAGCCCGAAACCCATGCAGACAAATCCCAGGCCGAATGGCGCGGCTTCGCGCCATATCCCCCCCCAGATCGGATAGGAGAACCCAAATGCCATCTGCACGCGCACTGAAAGTGCTGGTCGTGGACGACCAACAAACCATGCGGGGTTTGGCCCGGCAATGTCTTAAGCGCCTGGGCGTGATCGATGTCGCTCTCGCGGCGTCGGGCGAAGCGGCGCTGGAGACGATGCAAACCGCTAAATTCGATGTCGTCATCTCGGATCTGAACATGCCCGGGTTGAGCGGCCTGGAACTGGCGGCCAAGATCAAGGCGCATCCGATCTTTAACCGCATCCCGGTCTTTCTGGCGACGTCCGAGGCCTACAAGGATCAGGCGCGCGAGGATCTGGTGGACTATTTCGTCTCGAAGCCCTTCTCGGTCGCCGATATGCGCAGTGCCATCGAATCCAAACTGGGCGCGCTCAATTGAATGCGTGGGCAGACACGCATTCAGCCTGAATTCGGGGGTACGTCCATCGCAGGGTTCTCATCGAAGAACCCTTCAGGCATCCAATGGAAACCTGCATAGACAACAGGCTGAACCGGCCAATCCTCGGGTCGGGGCAGATGATGGAAATTCAAAGTATACCAGACGACAAGGTCGGCATCTTCAAGGGATCTATCGGCCTGAACCCACTCGGGCAAACCGGCGCCACCCGCGCTCTGGTTCGGGTACCAGCCCGCTGGGTAGAGTTGATCCGGCGCGTATTCCGTCGCCCAGAAGTGATTGAACATGAACCCCGCGCGTTTGGCCACCGGTGCGTCCGGATCCAGCAGTGGTAATGTGTTAACCCCAGGCGCCAAGCGAAAAGCTGTTTGCTGCCCCAAGGCGTTGCTGCAACCGGGATTGAACACTTTCCAATAGCGAGAACGCGAGGGCTCCAACTTGCGCTGCGCACAGGCTTCGCTGGTCAGTGGCCGTTCTAGGATTCGCACCCCGTTACCATTCGGATTGGCCGCGCCCATCGGCATCGCTTCGAACTCCACCTCGGCCACCGAATTCCGCGGGCCGTCCACGCACATATCGAAGCGGAAGCTGAAAACATGCTGGTGGACATGGCTGGCGATCCCGGGGGCGATCAGCGCACCGAATTCCGGCTGCTGCCCGGGGGCGATCCCACTGGGAAAGGGAATGCCGGTGGCCTTCACCTCGACCCCGATCGTCCCATCCTGATAAAAGTACCAGAAGAACCCGTAG
>JBCCDU010000109.1:0-10682 GCA_039030715.1 Pseudomonadota bacterium | reverse complement strand
TCACTCGTTATCCAGCCATCGCTGATCCTCCAATTGCGGGATAAATCTATCCCAGTTGGTGGACCAATCTCAGGGGGATAATCCAAGGTGCCAGCAGGGTAATAGGCGAAAGTGCCAGGACATCCTCCTGAAATTTGTGCACCATCGCCGATATCAATCAGAACATCTCCAATATCGTCGTCCGTTCGAGTGAAGACCATATCCTGTACTGCGGCATCGATGAAGTCGACTGGTTCTTGATGCGCGCGGAATATGTTCAACCCGAACGATCCTCCTGACCGATGTTCTTGAGGAAATGAAGCATAGACAGAATTCTGGTAGAAATCTGCGAAGCTCTCGAACTCTTTACCTGGCGCAGCGTGAAGGGCTTGCATGGCATCCTTTCTTCGACCGGCAGGGGCGCGAAAGGTCATTCGATAGTAGCGAAGTCCAGACTGCAGATGGCCGCGTCGTCTCATGTTATCTCATTATCAACATAGCAGTTCGGACGCTCGTTCCAAAGGCCAAGCGCATGTTTGCTTAGTTCGCGCACAAGGATAGCGGGATTGTGCACCACAGAAAGGCGCAGATCGGACACATGATTCTGGTAGGAACAACAAGCGCCAGTTGCACCAGCGCTTCATTTGCTCGGAGGCACTCTGATCCATGGCCAACGGCGATCATATAGCGCTCATTTCCGGCGCGAACCGCGGGATCGGCGCGGAAGTCGCCCGCCAATTGGCGGCCAAAGGCATGGCGATCGTCATCGGCGCGCGCGATCCCGAGAGTGCGAAAGAGACAGTTGAGGCCGTCCAGGGCGAAAGTGGTGAAGCAACGGTCGTTCCCCTCGACGTCACCAGCCCGGCAAGTATCGCAAGCGCCGTCAAGACCATATGCACCACCTACGGTGAACTGCACGTTCTCATCAACAATGCCGGTATCGACTATGACGCCGATCAGGATGCCACCTCAGCCGACCTTGAGCGTGTCCGGAAGATTTTGAATACCAACCTCTTCGGCGCGTGGGCGCTCACGCAAGCCGCAATACCCTTGATGAGAGCGACATGTGGGCCGCGGGCGATCGTCAATGTCTCTTCTGACGCAGGCCAGCTCGCGACCATGGGTCGAAACTCACCAGGCTATTCCGTTTCGAAAACGGCTCTCAACGCCTTCACTCGGATCCTCGCTGCGGAACTGGATGATGATGGAATTCGCGTGAACGCTGTCGACCCGGGCTGGGTCGCAACCGATATGGGCGGCGACGGCGGCCGCTCAGTCCGCGACGGAGCAGCTAGCGTTGTGTGGGCCGCGACGCTGGATAGGGACGGGCCAACAGGCGGCTTCTTTCATGACGGTAAAGATACCGCTTGGTGAAGCTGCGCCAATTTCTCAAATAAAAGTAGATCAGTCAGCCCCACGTGAGCAGCGGGTAAGCACCGACCTAAAGAGATACGCGAACCACAAGCGGAAGGGCGCAGGTAAAAGGTGTCTGAACGTGACCAGCAGTCTGCACCCTGTCTTTGCACTACTACGACCCGTTTCATCTTCCTTCGCTGACGATCTGCTGCATTATTCTGAAAACATTCAGGAGACCGTTATGCCTGGCCAGAAACCAAAAGACTTGCCGAGAACGATCCGACGGCACGAACTCAAACAGATCATACCGTTCGCAGACACGACGATCTACGAGATGGAGCAGCGCGGCGAGTTTCCTCGCCGCTTTGCTCTTGGCCCGCGCTGCGTTGTCTGGGATCTCACGGAGGTCGAAGCCTGGCTTGCCTCCAGAAGAGGCAAACAGGTCTCTCCCGCTCATCATCCCAACGTTCGGCTCCGCAAGACCCGCCCGGTTAAAGGGACGGGTCGAGCAGCGGAGTAACCATTGCAGGGGGCATGATGACCGCTGCTCGTTGCCATCCCTCGACCCACGCGTCGATGAGATCAGCCCATTCCTGCATCATATGGCGACGTTGGTGCTCGTATTCAGCTTTGTTGTAGACGCCGCGCGACGATCGGCCGTCCTCGTGCGCCAAACACTTCTCGATCCAGTCGCTGTTGAAGCCGAGCTCGTTCAAGATCGTAGACCCAGTACGCCGCAAATCATGAACGGTAAAATGTTCCAGTGGCAGGCCTTGATCCTCTGCTCGTTTGATGACCGTTTGCGTCACTCTATTGAAGGTTGCACGAGACATCGGGGCATCTGCATCTTACCGAGACGGTAGCAAGTAACGAGAATTACCCGCACATGTCTTCAGCGCAATCATGATGTCGAGCGATTGTCGAGCTAGATAGACGTTGTGTGGTCGCGACCGCTTCATTCGTTCCTTTGGTATCGTCCAGACCGCATTTTCGAAATCTACCTCGTCCCACGTAGCGTCTTGCAACTCGCTTTTTCGGACCATTGTGAGCAGAAACAGATGGACCCCAAGCCGGATCGTCGGAAGCGTCGCGACGTGTTCTATCTGTTTCAGAACTATGCGGATTTCAGCCGCCGACAGTGATCTGTCGCGCGGCTTGAATGTTGCAATTGACGCTGGACCGACTTCGTCAGCTGGGTTCTTCACTTTCTCTCCATGCAGGATCGCAAAGCCGTAAATTTGCTTCACGATATCCCGCACGTGGATCGCAGTAGCTGGCGCTCCGCGATCAACGATCTTTCCGCAAAGATCGCGCAGGTCGTCGGGGAGAATTTCGGTCAGTAGGCACTTCTGCTAAACGGGTCGAAGTTCACGCTCAAGGATAGATCGGCGCATCGCGCGCGTGCTGTCGGCCATCGGTGCTTTCTGAAGCCAACGCTCACCAAATTCTCCAAAGCTCTTCGCCTCCTTCAAGCGTCGTTTCTGGCGCTGTTTCTCCTGAGCCGGGGAGATGCCTTCTCCGACCATTCGTCGGGCGTCGATGCATTTCTCACGCGCCCGTGCGAGCGAGAGATCGGCTGGGTCGTAGCGGCCCAGGAGCAGAGTCTCCCTTCGCCCGTGTAGGCGGTAGTCGAGCCGGAACGTGATCCGGCCAGTCGGTGCAACATGGACATACATCCCGTCCCGGTCGCTGACTTTGTAGGGTTTTCCCTTTGGTTTGAGGTTCTTGAGGGCAACATCGGTGAGCATGGCGGTTCCTTTCGTGAATACCGTCAGCTCAGTGCGGTGCCTCCACCTCCTCATTTTTCTAACTTTATCAGCAAGATAAGTCAGAAAAACTACCGTCAACTGGGCTAATGAATATGACGGTATGCCTGAAATGCGCTTGTGACAAGTCAAGGCGTCCCGTCGGTCGGTCCGTCGTCAGACTTCTTTGCAGGATGAAAGTAAGCGAATGTGTATGGGGTATTTATATATTTATCTCAACGGGATAGAGGCTATTCTCCGATAGCTGCCGATCGTCTTCAACGCCTCGGAATCATTCCCATTCAATTGTGCCCGGGGGTTTCGAGGTGATGTCATAAGTCACCCGGTTGATGCCGCGCACTTCGTTGATGATGCGGCTGGCGACGCGACCCAGGAAGTCATGTTCGAAGGGAAAGTAATCCGCCGTCATGCCATCGACTGACGTCACCGCGCGCAGGGCGCAGACATGATCATAGGTTCGCCCATCACCCATCACGCCCACGGTGCGCACGGGCAATAGTACGGCGAAAGCCTGCCAGATCGTGTCGTAGAGCCCAGCTTTGCGGATCTCGTCCAGATAGATCGTGTCGGCCTGGCGCAGGATGTCCAGCTTTTCGGCTGTCACTTCTCCAGGGCAGCGGATGGCGAGGCCGGGGCCGGGGAAGGGGTGCCGCCCGATAAAGGCGTCGGGCAGGCCCAGTTCGCGTCCCAGGGCGCGCACCTCGTCCTTAAAAAGCTCGCGCAACGGCTCCACCAGCGACATGTTCATCCGCTCTGGCAGGCCCCCGACATTGTGGTGGGACTTGATGGTGACGGAGGGGCCGCCAGAGAAACTGACGCTCTCGATCACGTCTGGATAAAGCGTGCCCTGCGCCAAAAACTTCGCACCCCCAACGGATTGCGCGTGTTTGTCGAATACATCTATGAACAGGCGGCCGATGGTTTTGCGCTTCTGCTCTGGATCAGCGACGCCGGCGAGCTCGCTCAGGAACAGATCGCTGTCGTCGGAATGGATCAGCGGAATATTGTAATGGTCGCGGAAGAGGCTCACGACCTCCTCGGCCTCGCCCGCGCGCATCATGCCCGTGTCGACGAAGACGCAGGTGAGTTGATCGCCGATGGCCTGGTGTATCAGCACTGCGGCAACGGACGAATCGACTCCGCCCGAGAGGCCGCAGATCACCTTCTCCGACCCGACCTGTGCGCGGATCGCCTCGATTGCCTGGTCTTTATAGGCCGCCATAGTCCAGTCGCCGGAGAAACCTGCGATACCGTGGATGAAGTTTTTCAGCATCTGGGCGCCTGCCGGGGTGTGATGAACCTCTGGATGGAACATCACGCCATAAAAGCGGCGCGCCGGATCGGCCAGTACTGCGCAGGGTGCATTGGGCGAGGCACCCTGGACCGAGAAACCGGGTGGCAGCGCGGTCACGCGGTCGCCATGGGACATCCACACTTCGGTCTGTTCCCCCGGGGCGGCGACGCCCGACATCAGGTCGGAGGTATTGGACATCTCGACGAAGGCGCGGCCGAATTCGCGATGATGGCCACCTTCGGCCTTGCCGCCCAGTTGATGCACCATCACCATCTGGCCATAGCAGATGCCCAGAACCGGCACGCCCAGGTCGAAAATCTCGGATGCTGCGCGCGGGCTGCCCTCGTCCTCCACGCTGCATGGTCCACCGGACAGGATCACCGCCTTGGGTTGCAGGCGAGCCAGCAGGGCGGCATCCACCTGCTGATAGGGATGGATCTCGCAGTAGACGCTGCTCTCGCGCAGGCGCCGGGCGATCAACTGCGTCACCTGGCTGCCAAAATCGACGATCAGGCAGGTTTCGTGAGGGTTTCGGTCGTGAGGGGATTGGGTCATGGCGGGCAGTCCTTCGCGATCTGGCCTTTCTATAGGCGGGCCTTGGCGCGCTGTCATCCCCGCCATTGTGTCAGAGCGCCGGGCAATGTCGCTAGCAGACACGGGAGGGGCGAAATCTTCCCTATCCCCCACCGGCCAATTCGGTAAACCAATATAGAGCTGGATGAGCGGTCGCGATTTTGTCGATTATTGTCGCGAATCTGGTCTGAAATTTGGTCTGGGACCTGAGTTGCGCGAGGAGTGCGAGCGATGATCGAGCAAGGTGAGACCCTGGGCAGCCGGCGGCGCGCACGCGGCGGCGGCGGTGCGGCGCGGCGGGCCGAGCGCACCGCCCCCCGGATCGAATGCGCGAAGTTCATTGAGCGCAACATCCCGAATTTCGAGATTCTCTCGACTGAGGCGCTCGAAATCATCGAGGAGAATGCCGAGCGCGTGCTTGAGGAGATCGGCGTCAACTTCGTCGAAAACCCCGCTGCGCTGGATCGCTGGCGCGACGCGGGCGCGGATGTGGATGGCGAGCGGGTGCGTCTGCCCCGCGGTCTGGCGCGCAAGCTCTGCTCGACGGCGCCTGCGCATTTCACCCAGGATGCCCGCAATCCCGAGCGCTCGGTGACGATCGGCGGCAAGTCGCTGGTGCTCGCTCCGGTCTATGGCCCGCCCTTCGTGCGCGATCTGGAAGGTGGTCGCCGCTATGCCACGATGGAGGATTTCAATCGTCTGGTGAAGCTCGGCTATATGTCGAAGTGGCTGCACCACTCGGGCGGCACGGTGTGCGAACCGACGGATGTGGCGGTGAACAAGCGTCATCTCGATATGCTCTACGCGCATATGAGTCTCAGCGACAAACCCTTTATGGGCTCGGTCACGGCGCCGGAGCGGGCGGAAGATTCGATCGAGATGTCCCGCATCCTGTTCGGTGGCGTGCTACCGCAGAACCCGGTGATGACATCGCTGATCAACGTGAACTCGCCCCTGACCTTCGACGGGATCATGATGGGCGCGATGGAGGTTTATGCTCGCGCCGGCCAGGCCTGCATTGTCTCACCTTTCATCGTCGGGGGCGCGATGGCGCCAGTTTCGGTCGCGGGCACGCTGACCCAGGTGCTGGCCGAGATCATGGCTGGTGTCGCCTATAATCAGTTGATCAATCCAGGCGCACCGGTGATTGCCGGGGCGTTCGTGACCTCGATCGACATGAATTCCGGTGCGCCGACCATGGGCACGCCAGAGGCGAGCCATGTGCTTTATGGTGCCGGCCAGTTGGTGCGGCGCCTTGGCGTCCCGTTTCGGTCTGGCGGATCGCTTTGCACCTCGAAACTGCCCGATGCGCAGGCGGCCTATGAGACCGCGAATACCCTGAATGCGGCCCTGCTGGGTGGGGTGAACTTCATGCTCCACGCCTGTGGCTGGCTGGAGGGTGGGCTGGTCTCGAGCCCCGAGAAATTCGTGATGGATGCCGATCAGCTTGGCGCCTTGCACAAACTGGCCGAAGGCGTGATCGCTGACACCAATGGGCAGGCAATGGACGCGATTGCCGAGGTGGGACCAGGCGGCCACTATCTGGGCTGTGCGCATACCCAGGCGAACTTCAAGGAGGCGTTCTGGCGCTCGGATGTCTTTGATTACAAACCGTTTGAGACCTGGTCGGAAGAGGGCGCGCGCGACAGCTATCAACTCGCCAATACCCGGATGCACAGGATGCTGGGCGACTACCAGCAACCCGCGCTGGATCCGGGTATCGACGAGGCGCTGAAAGACTACGTCGCCAAGCGCAAGGCCTCGGAACCCGACGCTTTCGTCTGACGGGCCGCCTCGGCCAGCAGGGCTGCCAGCACCTGAACGTGATGCCCCGGACGGTAGGTCGGCGATTTCGAGCGCCGCGCGGCCTCGCATTTCGCCTCGGTCTCGATGAGCTGCGGAACGATGCTCGCTTCGGCCCGTGCCAGCAATCCCGGCACGGCGCCCGGCAGGTCCCGCTTGCGTTTGTAGAGCTTCGCGCCAGTACGGGCGGCGCGCACGATCAGTTTGGGTCGGCTCATGGGGTAGATCCTCTTGCAGAGAATGGGTTGCACCAACATGAGCCGAGTGTGCGGGTGTCGCAGCGGGCGTTGCCCCAGTGCCCCTCCAGCGCGCGCTGCCGAGAACATTAACGAACATCAAACCAAGTCTAACAGCTTGTTAATAAACATATAAATTTGTTGGTTAACAGACTGTTCAGGAGTCGAGGATAGGAGTGATTTGTCTAAAATTGCCTGTAGCGAAGGGTGGATCAAGGTGGCGAAGACTCAAGACGTGTTGAACAGTTGTACCGAGCTTGCTTGCATCACATTTCCAATTGAGGGCGGCGCGTGTTCGCCGCGTGACGCTGCGCTCTATCTCGCTCATACGGGCGAGGGTGAAAGTATCCGGGCCCTGGCCGAGGCGGCGGGGACCCATCCCTCGACGGTGATGCGCGCCGTGCGCCGGGTCGAGGATCAGCGGGACGATCCGCTGATCGATCAGTTGCTGAACGATCTGGGCGGGAGCGAGGACCGCCTGGAGAAGTCGGAACCGGTCGAAAAGATTTCCGAGAAGGATCTGCTGCGCGATGTCAAACGCTATATGCGCCGGCTGAGCGAGCCGGGTTCGTTTCTGATGATTGCCCCCGGCGCCAAGCGGGGCGGGATCTTCTGCTCGGCGAACGAGCATCGCAAGCCGATCGCGATGCTGCCGGTTGCGATCGCGGTGGAGTTCGTGAAGCGTGACTGGATCAAGATTGCGAAACGTGGCCAGGCCTCGATCACCTATCGCATCACCGATGCCGGTCGGAAGTATCTGCGCCGTGTGCTGGCGGAGCAGGCGGCGGAACGCCAGCCAATGGGCTTTGCGGATGCGCAGACCCCGTTCCAGGCTCAGCACCGGATCGAGGGCGAGCGGATTTTCATGAACGTCCATAGCGGCGAGCAGGAGGTCAAGCGGGTCAATCTGGCGGAATCTCCCCTGGGCTGGCTTGCGCGCCGCAAGGGGCCGGATGGCAAAGCCTTTCTGGACCCGACCGAGGTCGAGGCGGGCGAACGTCTGGCCAACGATTTCGAACTGGCCAATCTGGGCCCGCAGGTTGGGCAGGACTGGCGCAAGTTTCTGACGCCGGGGGATAAATACTCCGGCAGTCCGAAATCCGGCGAGATGAGCGACAGTGCGTTCTCGGCCCGCGACCGGGTGTCGAATGCCCTCGGCTCGCTGGGCATGGGCCTGGCGGATATCGCCTTCCGCGTCTGTTGCTTTCACGAGGGGTTGGAAGCGTGTGAGCGTCGGATGGGGTGGTCGGCCCGCTCCGGCAAGGTGGTGCTGAAGATCGCACTGCAGCGTCTGGCGGAACATTATGGCCTGAACCCGTTCCGCAACTGATGCCGATGCTTGGCGGGCATTGACCCAAGGCTCGCCGCGCCCCAGGCTGCACCGATGACGGCCCGCCTGATCGAGACCCACGACGACATCGCCGAAGGCTGTGCCTGGCTGGTCCAGGCCGAGCCGCGTTTTGTCCCGGTGCTGGAGGCCAGCGGGCCGCTGCCTCTGCGTCGCCGCTCGGGCGGTTTCGGGGCTCTTTTGCAGATCATCTGCGGCCAGCAGCTCTCAGTCGCTTCCGCCGCGGCCTGTTGGGACCGGCTCCGCGCCGCAGGTGCGGATGATCCGGCGACCCTTGCGGCGATGACGGACGAAACCTTGCGCGAGTGCGGCTTGTCGCGGCCCAAGCTGCGCTATGCCCGGGCTCTGGCGGAGGCGGATCTGGACTATCCGGCGCTGCAGACCATGCCGGTCGATAATGCCCTCGCGACCCTGACTGCTTTGAAAGGGATCGGGTCCTGGTCTGCCGAGATTTATCTTATGTTCTGCGTTGGCAGCGCGGATGTCTTCGCCCATGGCGATCTGGCCTTGCAGGAGGCCGCGAAAGTGCTGCTGGATCTGTCCGAGCGCCCCGACGAGAAGGCGATGCGCGAGATCGCTGCCGCCTGGTCCCCCTGGCGCGGCGTTGCGGCGCGGGCCTTATGGGCCTACTACCGGGTGATCAAGAACCGCGAAGGTATCACGGAGTAGAATATGACCCTGGAAGGGCCCCGCGCGCCGGCGAAATCCGGCTCCACGAAATCGCTCGTCTTTCTGCTCCATGGGTATGGCGCCGATGGGAACGACCTGTTTGGCCTGCATCAGGCACTGGCGGAGTATATGCCGGACACGGTGTTCCACGCACCGAATGCACCCGAAAGATGCTCGGTCAACCCTATGGGCTATCAGTGGTTTCCTATCCCGTGGATCGATGGGTCGACCGAGGATGCGATGCGCGAAGGCTATCTGCGCGCGGCGGAAACGCTGGATGCCTATCTGACTGAGACCATGGCCGCGGAAGGCGTGACCGAGGCTGAAACGGTCCTGATCGGCTTCAGCCAAGGCACGATGATGAGCCTTGCGGTCGGACCGCGCCGGGCGGCGCAATTCGCGGGCATTGTCGGGTTTTCCGGTCGGTTGCTGGCCGAGGAGATGGGCCTAAACCAATCGCGCCCGCCCGTGTTGCTGATCCATGGCGACCAGGACGAAGTGATCCCGGTCGCGGCCCTGGGCGAGGCCCAGGACGGGCTAAAGGAGGCGGGGTTCGAGGTTTATGCTCATGTCTCGAAAGGCACCGGTCACGGAATCGCGCCCGACGGTCTGGGCCTAGCGTTGGGCTTTATCTGCGACAAGCTGGGGATCAAGCTGGAGATGCCGGGGGCCTGACCCAAACCTGTCACGAAGCCGTAATACCGCTTTGCCAGACCCTGCCCACCGGTTCGACGCCGGATTTTGAGGGTTGTCAGGTTCCGGACCCGAGATATAGTGGCTGTGCCGTATCCACCATGTGGCCCGGGACCTGCCCCGGATGCGGAGCAAGCGCAGGATTGCGCGGGTGAGGTGTGATGGACGCGACGTTTGCGACGAGTTATGTGCGGCAGCCGGCCGGGGTTAAGGATCATCCGGCGCTGGTTTTGAACGCAGATTACCGTCCGCTTTCCTACTTTCCGCTTTCGCTCTGGCCCTGGCAGGAGGCGATCAAGGCTGCCTTCCTTGACCGCGTTTCCATCGTTGCCGAGTATGAAACCGAAGTGCACTCGCCGTCGATGGCGATGCGTCTGCCTTCGGTGGTGGTGTTGCGTGATTATGTGAAGCCTGCCCGTTATCCGGCATTCACGCGGTTCAACCTTTTCCTGCGCGATGGGTTTACCTGCCAATATTGCGGCGCGACGGGCGAGATGACCTTCGATCATGTGATCCCGCGCTCGAAGGGCGGGCGTACGACATGGGAGAACGTGGTCGCCGCCTGCGGACGCTGCAATCTGCGCAAGAGCAATCTGACGCTGCGCCAGTCGGGCATGAAGCTTGCCCGCCCGCCCCGCCGCCCGGATGCGGCGGAATTGCAGAACCATGGGCGTAAGTTCCCGCCGAACCATCTGCATGAAAGCTGGATGGACTTCCTCTACTGGGATGCAGTGCTGGAGGCCTGATCGGCCAGCCGATCAGACTGCCGTCTGCTGAGCCGAAACGCTGGCGAAGTCTCTCCAGTTCTTCATGGAGACTAAAACCAGGTGTGAGAAAGAAGATAGGCGTATCTGTGCCTGCCATGAGGCCTATACCAGCTTCATGCACTTTCTTGATCATACCTAGAATCCAGTCGCCATATTTCACTCTGTTGGGATCTGTTTCCGATTCAGAATATCTAATGG
>JBCCDU010000108.1:0-10787 GCA_039030715.1 Pseudomonadota bacterium | reverse complement strand
CCCTCCAAACCCCAATCAACAGCACCATGCTGGCAGGGGGATTGTATTGTCCTAGGCAAGAGCCGTGTTCAGAAGCTACGCGCCTAAGTTGGTGCTGGATGCGCATTTGGGGTAGAGCCCCCCCTGAATAGATGTAGCCAGCGCAAATAGCCGGGAAGCAGCCGAGCTATGACCGAACGGCGGCTATCTACGTTGCCGGACGGCGAAAAGGATCGCACAATTGCAGCGACTTTCGCGCTGCGTGCGCACGCAGCACGAAATCACAATGACCGAGTTGGGCTCTTTCCAGTTATTCGCCGCAAGTTGGATCAATAACCGCTTCCCTTGGCGATCTTGCCACCGAGGAGATGCACGCGATTGAATACGCGACCGCTCTGCCTGCGCCGGCGGTCAAGGAAATTGTAAGTCAGCGGCGTTGATCGGAAAATTCGCGATGTATCTAGGATCGCCGTTAGCCTCGACTTCAGGCCCGTTCTTGAAAAGCGCGGGCTTCTGACAAGGCCAGCGCTCGTCGCCTGTCCAGATATTCCGCAAGGTCCTGAATGTGGATGCCTCGGGCGCTTTTCTGGCTTTTCTCAGAACGAGTTAGCGGCAGATCGATGTCTCCTGAACCGATTTTGCGCAAGAATTTTGCCAATGTCAGATGCGAGAAGTAGTCTTGGCAGACGGTTTCTGCAGGCACAATTGCGCGGGCGTCATATTGCGCCATCAAAAGAAAGAGTGTGTTCATAGCTGCCTCTCAGATCAGGGTATCTGCACCAAAATCGGCTGGAATCAGGCGCAAATCAACGGGAACAGTCGGTGGGCTTCGGCGGCTATGTGGTTGTTTCGTCGAGGATAGGTCACCATAGCGAGATGTGGCGTCGTATAATGACTTGCCACGGCTGCGTTGGTCTATCCCTCAGTCGCCGAATTGCGCTCCTTCGGTACTTCTCGTCGCAGCTTCGCGAAGCCTCGATCTGTTGCCATGAAACGATCTACCATTGGGCCGATCAGTTTTGTCGGTTCCGCAACCGTCTGGCCAGTTTGATGTTCAAGGACTTTGGCGTAGGCAACAAGATCGCGGTGGACTTGGGCTGGCAGTTCCACGGTCAGTTTGACCGGTTTGTCGTCCGACAAAGCGCCCAGTTTCAATTTGGTCATCAGTGACCTCCTTGCGGTTCGAGGATCAGATCGCGGGTCACGATCACGCGCACCGGAAACCCCGGCCGGATTGTCAGGGTTGGCGGAATATCGATCTGACGGCGCACGATCTCGCGGCCCGCGTCGCCGATAGTGTCTTGCGCGCCGTCGCGGATGGCACTGGCAATGGGGTCATCATCATCAGTTCCCAGTTCGGCACCGATGTTGAGCAACGTAGAAAGAACCGCCGCCCTCAATACACCGCCCCAATGGTGATCGACGCCATCTTCGAGTCCTGCATAGCCCGCGCTATCTGCTCCTGGTTGTCGTTCCAGTACGATCGAATGGCCATCGGGCAAGATGATCCGGGTCCAGACAAGCAGGATGCGGCGTTGGCCGAAACCGACGCCATTGTCATATTCGCCGATGAGGCGGGATCCTTGCGGCAGCAGGAGATAGCGCCCCGAAGGGCTGTCATAGACGTTCTGGGTCACTTGAGCCACGATCAGACCCGGCAAGTCAGAGCGAATGCCGGTGACGAGGGCGGCGGGAATGATGGACCCGGCTTGAAGGACGAAAGGCGAGGCGGGCGGCGTGACCCTGTCGGGCGCGACGATGCGACGGTCGACGGGGGCATTGAGGAAAGCGAGTTGGCGGTCTTGGTCGCTTTGTGGCCCGACCTGACTCGGTTGCGGGGCCGGGAAACTACTTGGAGGTGCGGAACTGGGTGAAGCGAAGCCCGATGGAACGTTTGGTGATTGCGTTGCAAAGAACACTTCACTGGTGCGGGCGGCTTCCTCTTCCGCGAGCCGACGTTGCTCGGTTGGGTCAGGACCTGGCATGGGCGAGGCAGGGACGGGTTGACCCGCGTCCTGCGTCCGCAGGATCGGGCGTCCGAGGTCTCCGGGCAGGGCGGGTCCGAGTTGCGGAACTCCACTGTAATCGGAGGGCAGGCGGCGCAGTTCGTCGGCCGTGGGGCGGTTTTCCGTGGTGAAGAGCTCGCTGGGGCGATCTCGGACCGGGCGATCCTGCAATGCGAAGATCAGTGCGCCGCCAATGCCAATAGCCGTTATGACGGCGAGGCCGCCGAGGACCTTGCGGGAGAGGCGCACGACGCGGGGCGGATCAGATCGCAGCTGGAAGGGGTCAGTGGGGTTGGTAGGCGGCGCTCCGGGGCCTGAAGCTGACGTGGTCATGGGCGTGGCCTCCCATCCGTGCGCACGATCTGGACCACCTGTTGATCGTCACCTCCGAGCCGCAACTCGGCGGCGGCAAAGAGCCTGTCCACGATCAGGACGTTGCGGAAGACGCGGATGTTCACCAATTCCGCGCTTCCATCGGCTCCAAGCACGAAAAGGGGCGGCATCTCGCCCTGCACGATCCCGCGCGGGAAGACGACATAGACGCGGCGGCCATCATCAAACACGCTGTCCGGCCGCCATGGCGGGGTGTTCCCTTCGACTTGCAGTCCATAGCGATAGTTGCGGTGGCTGGCCGGAGGGATTGCGGGCTGCTGGATTGCAGGCGGGCGCGGTTGGACGCGCCCCGGCGGATAGGACCAGGCGACCGACGGCATGTAGGAAGTCTCATTGGCGCGGAGTTCCAGCAGATAAGTGCGTCGGTCGGTGTTGATGACGAGATTTGTGGAGATGTCGGGCCGGGTCGGTTTGACGAGGATATGAACGCGGGCGCTGCGCCCGTTGCCGCTTTCGGTGTCTCCGATGATCCAGCGCGTGGTGTCGCCGGCTGCAATCGGTCCCGCGCCAGTCAATTGCTCGCCGGGTTCCAGCGCGATGTTGGTGATCTGACCGGGGGCCGCATAGATCTGGTAGAGTGCACCTTCGCTGTAGGGAAAGACCTGGATCGCATTGTAGTAGCCCTCGCGGCGGGGTTCGACGCGGGCGGCGGCGTTGGCATTGATGACGCGGGCCTCTGCGTTAGCCGCATCCGCGTCACCGCCGCGCGACGGCGTCCAGGGCGGCGGCGTGTGGATCGCGCGCAGCGGTTCTTCTACCACGGGCGGCGGAGGCGCGGGCAATGCGGGGACATCGCTGTCATAGTCGATTTCGGGCGGCGTGTAGGTCGCGCAGGCGCTCATCAAGAAGCAGGCGGTTAGGGTGATCGGAATAGTGGTGTTTACGCGTTTCATTGTTGAAGCTCCCGGGACCAGTTGATGGCGTGAACGTAGATGCCGAGCGGGTTTTGCCGGAGCCGTTCGGCGCTGCGCGGTGGCTGGATTGAGATTGTCAGGATCGCCGTCCAGCGCTCGGTCGCGGCGAGGCTGCCGTCCTGATACCGCCGCTCGGTCCAGGCGATGCGGAAACTGTCGGGTGAGGCGCGAATGACGCTGGAGACATCGACCGAGATCTGGACCTCGCCGACCTGAGCGAATGGGTCGTTGGACCGGGCATAGTCATTGAGAGCCATCGCGCCGCGATCGGTGGTGAACTCATAGGCGCGCAGCCAGTTCTGTCGCACAACGATGGGATCGGCCGGGATCGCGCGAACCCGTTCGATGAACTGCGCAAGGTGATAGGCGATCTGCGGGTCGGTCGCTTCGTAGTCGGCAGTGGCGGGGGTGATGCTGCGGGCCTCGCCCAGCCGATCGACCTCGACGACCCAAGGCACGACCGTGCCCCGCGTGGATTGCCAGACGAGGCCGAAGGCCAGTCCTGCTGATAGAAACAGGGACCCGAAGGCCATCAGCCGCCAGTTCTTGGCTTGCACGCGGGCCGAGCCGATGCGGTCGTCCCAGACCTGTGCTGCCTTTTGATAGGGGGTCTCGGGTTCCGGGGTCTTGCCGTAGGTGAGCGAGGGGCGTTTGAACATCAGGGATCCCTTTCCGAAAGGCTGACAGAAGTTCCTCCGCCGGGGCTGTCGCCGGAGCGCAGGGCATGGGTGGCGGCGGTCGCGCCATGGTGAAGCGTTTGTGCGCGACCCATGCGCGCGGCCCAAGCGGGCGGGCTGGACGCAGGTGTCGGAGCATCAGAACTACCGCCACCGGTGATGGAACCGCCGATTGCCGCAACCGCCGCCCGTGCCCCGCCTTGGGCGCTGTCGCTCAAGGCTGACGCGGCCCGGCGCAAGGGGCTGGCGGCGACACCGGCTCCAGCCCGCGCGATACCACCGGCCCCAGATGCCACGCCTGCAGCTCCGGTTCGTCCGGCGGATCCGAGACTGTAGGCTGCGGACGCTCCGCCAACTGTTGCAGCTCCGCCGCGGGCACCGGCAACCACACCACGTCCAGCAGCGCCTGCCGCCATGCCCGTTCCGGCCATACCGACGGCGGTGACGCCGCCTGCGACGAGCCCGGTGCCCACGGCGGCTCCCATGCTGAGTTGCGGTCCGCCGGAGATCAGCCCGTTGGCGATGCCGGGGCCAAAGATGCCGAGGCCGAGCAGCGACAAAGCCGCCAGCACGATGGCCATGGCGTCTTCGATATTGGGCTGATCGCCGCCGAACCCGGCCGTGAACTCACCGAAAAGGCTCGACCCGATGCCGATAATCACGGCGAGCACCAGCACCTTGACGCCCGAAGAGACGACGTTGCCGAGCACCCGTTCGGCGAGAAATGCGGTTTTGCCGAAAAGGCCGAAGGGGATCAGCACGAACCCCGCAAGGGTCGTCAGCTTGAACTCGATCAGGGTGATGAAGAGTTGCACCGAGAGGATGAAGAAGGCGAGCAGCACCATGGCCCAGGCGAACATCAGCACGATGATCTGGATGAAATTCTCGAAGAAGCTGACATAGCCCATCAGGTCGGAGATCGAGGCCAGAATGGGTCGCCCGGCATCGAGCCCAACCTGGGCCACGCGCCCGGGGCGCATCAGATCGGTGGCACTGAACCCGGTGCCACTGGCCTGCAGACCGAGCCCGGCGAAACTCTCAAAAACGATGCGCGCCAGCGCATTCCAGTTCGAAATGATGTAGGCGAAGGCACCCACAAAGAGGGTTTTCTTGATCAGCCGTGCGAGGATGTCGTCATCCGCGCCCCAGGCCCAGAAAAGCGCCGCCAACGTGACGTCGATGACGATCAGCGTGGTGGCAAGAAATGCGACCTCGCCGCCCAGCAGGCCGAACCCACTGTCGATGTAGCTGGTGAAGACCTCAAGGAAGCGGTCGATGACGCCGGTGCCACCCATTGGTTCAATCCTCCGGCTCTGAAAATGGTGCCGGATTCAGGAAACGGCGGCGGGTTTCGGTCCAGGTGGCGGCGCAGTCTTGATCGTCCAAAGCGGCGCCTCCAAGGTCCCGGCAGCGCTGCAGCTCTGTCCGCAGCGGATCATTCGCCTCGGACAGTTCGGGGATGGATCGGACATCAATGTCATCCTGACGCGCGATCTCTAGCAATGCGCCGAGGACCGCCATGCAGGCGATAACGCCAATGCCAAGCCTGAGGAGGAACGCGCCCTTCATCTCCTGCCTCAGTTCTGGAACATCTGGGCATTGCCCGGCTGATAACCGGTGCCGGGTTCCAGAAACCGCCGCCGTTGCTCTCGTGCCTGCTCTTGGGCGGCGGCCAGTTGCGCCGCTTCCAGGTTCTGAGCTCGACCCTGTGCGGCCATCAGCGCTGTCAGGTCTGAGATCTGCTGCGATTGCAGGGCGAGAAGCTGATTGCCGGCCTGTGTCGCTTGCAAGGCCCCGGTCGCGCCCTGGCTCTCACCGATCAGCGCAGACATTTGCGCGCGGTTGGTATCCAGATTGCCGACGACCCCCGCCTGCACCCGCATCGCGTCCTGCAGACCACCGACCGTCGTCTGCCAGCGCGCGCGGGCACCATCGATCAGCGCCTGATCCGTATCGGTCAGCGAGGCCGGACCATAGGTGGTCGCAAAGGCCTGATCGATTGTCTGCACGTCATAGGCGATCCGCTGTGCTTCGCCCAGAAGTTGCTGCGTGCGCTGCACCGATTGCTGCAGGTCCTGTAACGCCGAATAGGGCAGGCTCGTGAGGTTCCGCGCCTGATTGATCAGCATCTGCGCTTCGTTCTGCAACGAGGTGATCTGGTTGTTGATCTGTTCGAGCGCGCGGGCGGCGGAGACGATATTCTCGGCGTGGTTCTGCGGATCGTAGACGATGCGGCCAAAGCCGCCGCCAAAAAACGCGTGGGCAGGGGTGGGTGCAACGGTCCCGACAACTGGAACTGCGAGCAGAAGTGCTGTCGCAAGGCGAAGGGTGAGGTGTTTGGCGGTCATGGGGAAGTCTCCTTTTGCGTGAGGGGTGCGGGACCCGCTGGCGGGTCCTTCGCGTGTTGCTCTTCGATGTCCGAAGCTGGTGGCAAGGGGGCCAGATTGGTCAGGTTGGGAAGCAGATCGAGGGCCCAATCGACGCCGCGTTCGCGCAGCCAAGCCGAAACGAATTCGTCGCTCCCATGCTCGGCGAGAACCCGAGTGATCGCGGTCTGATCTGATTTGGACGAAGTGGCGGTAAAGGCCAGGGCGATCTCGCCCAGACCGAGGTCGAAGAGCCGGTTGCCCCGCCGGGACTGGCAGTAATAATCGCGTTTTGGGGTGGCTCGGGCGAGGATGTCGATTTGGCGATCGTTCAAACCGAAGCGGCGATAGATTTCGGCGATCTGCGGCTCGAGTGCGCGTTCGTTTGGCAGGAACAGCCGTGTCGGGCAACTTTCGATGATCGCGGGCGCGATGGCGGAACCGTCAATGTCCGCCAATGACTGGGTCGCGAAGACGACGCTGGCATTCTTCTTGCGCAGGGTCTTCAACCATTCCCGCAACTGTCCCGCGAAACCTGTGTCATCCAGCGCCAGCCAGCCTTCGTCGATGATCAGCAGGGTCGGAGATCCGTCCAGCCGGGCTTCGATGCGGTGGAACAGATATGCCAGTACGGCAGGGGCCGCGCCGGTGCCGATCAGCCCTTCGGTCTCGAAGGTTTGAACGGTGGCCGCGCCGAGTTGCTCGACTTCGGCATCCAGCAAATGGCCGAAGGCTCCATTGATGCAATAGGGCTGCAAGGCGCGTTTGAGGTCTTGGGACTGCAACAACACCGAGAGGCCCGTCAAGGTGCGTTCACCCTCCGGCGCGGACGCCAGAGACGACAGTGCGGACCAAAGGTGGTCCTTCACGTCAGGCGTGACCGTCACGCCTTCGCGCGCAAGGATGTTGGCGATCCAGTCTGCTGCCCAGTTGCAGGTCGCGGGTTCATGAATGCGGGCCAGGGGCTGAAGAGCGATGGGGTCGGACACATCTTCGGACAGTGCTCCCCCCAGATCATGCCAGTCACCGGCCATGGCCAACGCCGCAGCTCGGATCGATCCGCCGAAATCGAAGGCGAAGACTTGGGCCCCCGCGTAGCGCCGGAACTGCAAGGCCATCAGCGCCAACAGGACTGATTTACCTGCGCCGGTCGGTCCGACGACCAGTGTGTGGCCGACATCGCCGACATGCAGGGAGAGCCGGAACGGGGTCGAGCCTTCGGTCTGCCCAAAGAGTAACGCCGGGGCCGCGAAGTGATCATCCTGTACGGAACCCGCCCAGACGGCTGAAAGCGGGATCATATGGGCGAGGTTGAGCGTGGACACCGGCGGCTGGCGGACATTGGCATAGACATGGCCGGGCAGGGATCCCAGCCAGGCTTCGACCGCATTGGTGGTTTCAGAAATGCAGGTGAAGTCGCGGCTTTGGATGATTTTCTCGGCAAGGCGGAGTTTCTCGTCGGCAATGCGCGGTTTCGTGTCCCAGACTGCCACGGTAGCGGTGACATAGGCTTCGCCGATCAAGTCGGAGCCAAGTTCCTGCAAGGCCGCATCGGCATCCATCGCCTTGTTATGAGCATCGGAATCCAGAAGGGCTGACGTCTCGTTCGTCATGATCTCTTTGAGGATGGCCGCGATGGATTTGCGTTTGGCAAACCATTGTCTTCGGATCTTGGTGAGGAGCCGCGTGGCGTCGGTCTTGTCGAGCATGATCGCGCGGGTGGACCAGCGATAGGGGAAGGCCAGCCGGTTGAGGTCATCGAGGATGCCGGGCGTCGTCGCACTTGGGAAACCCGTGATCGTCAGGATGCGCAGATGGACGTTCCCCAGCATCGGCTCCAACCCTGCAGTAAGCGGCTGATCGGCGAGCAGCGCATCGAGATGCATGGGCACCTCAGGCATGCGTACATGCTGAACCTTGGTCGAGATGGTCGCATGCAGGTAGGTCAGTGTCTCGGCATCATCGAGCCAGATACATTCCGGCATGAACCCCTCAAGAAGTTGCAGCACGCGGTCGGTCCGGTCGACAAAGCCCGCCAGCGTCTCACGGGCATTGGCCCCGCTGACGCGATCGCGCCCTTCGTATAAAAACCGTTCTGCCCGCGCGGCCTCTTCAGCGGGCGGCAGATACAACAGCGTCAGGAAATACCGCGACTCGAAATGCGCGCCTTCCTCCTCAAACTGCGCCTTGCGCTCGGCATCGACCAAAGCCGACGCTGCATCGGGAAACTGGCTGTCGGGATAGGAGAGGGCGGGCACGCGCTGCGCCTCAACGAACATTGCCCAGCCAGAGCCGAGCCGTCGCAGAGCGTTGTTGATCCGGCCCGCAATGGCGACCAGTTCGGCGGGCACTGCGCTATCGAGATCGGGACCACGAAACTGTGCAGTGCGCTGAAATGATCCGTCCTTGTTCAGGACAACGCCCGCGCCGACAAGCGCCGCCCAGGGCAGAAAATCGGCCAGATGGGAAGAATTACGGCGATATTCGGCGAGGTTCATCATCGGTCACACTCCGAGATGGCCGGGGATGCGCAGATGGCGACGCACCACATCGACAAAGAGCGGATCGCGCTTGGCCGCCCAGACGGCGGCGAGATGCCCTGCGATCCAGATCAGCAGTCCGACCAGCCAAAGTTGCAAGCCAAGCCCGATTGCGGCGGCAAGCGTGCCATTCAGGATCGCGATGGAGCGCGGCACTCCGGCAAGCAGGATCGGTTCAGTCAGAGCCCGGTGGACCGGGATGATAAAGCCGGGGATGGCGTCAGGATCGAACATCAGATCACCGCACCACCGCCGAACGAGAAGAACGACAGAAAGAAACTCGACGCCGCAAAAGCGATGGAGATGCCGAAGACAATCTGGATCAGCCGCCGCGCGCCCCCCGAACTGTCGCCGAAGGCCAAGGTCAGGCCGGTGATGATGATGATCATCACTGCGATGATCTTGGCGACTGGGCCTTCGATGGATTCGAGGATTGCCTGCAGCGGCGCCTCCCAAGGCATTGACGAGCCTGCTGCGCGGGCGGGGGAGGCTAAGATCAATGAGACGAAGGCGGAAATGCAGAAGGCATCGACCGCCCGGCGGCTTTTTAGAAAGCTTATGAACATCAAATGGATCCTTTACTGGTGTCGGTTACAGGGGACAGTCGATAGCCACCGGTCGGGTCGAGGCTTTCGACGTGCACCAATTCAGTAAGGCGGCGCCCGGATCCACGCCCAGACAACACCGCGACCAGATCAATGGTCTCGGCGATCAAGGCTCGAGGCACGGTGACGACAGCTTCCTGAATGAGTTGCTCCATTCGACGGAGAGCGCCCAAAGCGGTCCCGGCATGGATGGTGCCGATGCCACCGGGATGGCCGGTGCACCAGGCTTTGAGGAGATCGAGGGCTTCCGGCCCACGCACCTCGCCAATGGGAATGCGGTCAGGCCGCAGACGTAATGACGAGCGGACGAGATCGGAAAGAGAAACCACACCGTCCTTGGTGCGGAGCGCAACCAAGTTCGGAGCGGCGCACTGCAACTCGCGCGTGTCCTCGATAAGGACGACGCGGTCGTCGGTCTTCGCGACTTCGGCGAGCAGTGCGTTGGTGAGAGTTGTTTTTCCCGTCGAGGTGCCTCCTGCGACGAGGATATTCAGGCGTTCGGCGACCGCTGCTCGGAGTGTTTCCGCATGCGCGCCGGACATGATCCCCGATGCCACATAATCGTCGAGTGTGAAGACGGCGACAGCGGGTTTCCGGATGGCGAAAGTCGGTGCTATTACGACCGGTGGCAAAAGCCCTTCAAACCGCTCACCGGTCTCGGGAAATTCGGCGCAAACGCGCGGGCTACTGGCGTGAACCTCGGCGCCGACATGGTGGGCAACTAGGCGGACAATCCGTTCGCCATCGGCAGCGGAGAGGCAATCATCGGTGGCGCAGAGCCCCTCTGAAAGCCGGTCGATCCAAAGCCGTCCATCGGGATTGAGCATGACTTCGACGATTTGCGCATCGTCAAGATATCGGGCGATCGCGGCGCCGAGCGCGGTGCGCAGCATGCGACTGCCGCGTAAAACCGCCTCTGAGTGTTGTTGTAAAACGGTCATGCTCGTCCTCGGTTGGAGGGACGTCACATGACGGCCCGGTATCGGGGACGATTAAGAGAACTGGGATTAGGGGTATCGCAACAGTGTAAAAGGCGTAGTAGCACTCCGGCGAAGAAGGACAGGGAAACGGCGGTGCGGCCAAACAGATTTAGGGAACAGCCTCGATAAAAGGGTGCACGTTTCGGTTAGCAGTCCTTCGTGACTATTGCGGCGAAGGCCCGGATCGAGCCCAAACTGACCAATGCTGCGGTTTGTACTAACGACCGTGTTGCGTTTCGTTGAAATTAAACGTGTCAGGTAAGGAATCCAGATTTCATGACCGATGCGAGATCGAAACTGACTTTTGAATGTGCTGGTGATCCTGTT
>JBCCDU010000107.1:0-11003 GCA_039030715.1 Pseudomonadota bacterium | reverse complement strand
TCGCGCTCGCTGTCCTGGGCGATGCGTTCCAGGGCATAGATGGCGCCGAGGCGAACCTCCAGATTGGGTTCGGTGCGGGTTTCCTCGTCGCGCGTGACCGTTTTCTCCTCGCCCAGTTGGCCGATGGCCTTGGTGAAGCGGTCGGTGATGTGGTCCTGTTCGGTCGTGATCGCCTGGCGTTCGTTCATCCAGGTCTTGATCAGTTGGAACGGCACTGTGGCCAGCAGGGCGATGCCGCCCAGAAGCGCGCCGATGGCATAGGCCAGATTACGAACGACGTCGCTGTCGAAGGCTTCTCCGTCCAGGTTCAATGCGGTGCCCAGTTTCGCCAGGGCCGTTGTGGCCAGACCCGGCAGGTCGCCGGTGATGTAAAGCCACAGATAGATGTAGAAGCCACCGCCGATCAGGATGGCCAGCCAGACATAGTTGCGTTTCAGCCAATCACCGATGGCCGCCCGGCTTTCAGCCGTGAAACCCAGCGCCTTGGCATCGCGGGTCAGCGCGGAGAGCGCCTTGCCGACCGATTGGTAGAATTTCGAGAGCCAGTTCGGGCGGTAATTGTCTTCGTCATTCGAACTCATGGGCGCATCGTGCCACGGATGCGCCCATGCGGGAAGTAGGCAGGGCCGGTGGGCGTTGCGGCGTGTCAGCCCTTCTTCAGGCAGCGGCGGCCGAGGAGTTCGGCGATCTGGACGGCGTTGAGGGCCGCGCCCTTGCGCAGGTTGTCGGAGACCACCCACATGGCGAGGCCGTTCTCCACCGTGATGTCCTCGCGGATGCGGCTGATATAGGTGGCGTATTCGCCGACGCTTTCGACGGGGGTGACGTAGCCGCCATCCTCGCGCTTGTCGACGACCATGCAGCCGGGGGCCTCGCGCAGGATCTCACTGGCTTCCTCCGCCGTGATCGGGTCTTCGAACTCCAGATGCACGGCCTCGGAATGGCCGACGAAGACGGGGACGCGGACGCAGGTGGCCATGACCTTGATGGCGGGGTCGACGATCTTCTTGGTCTCGGCGACCATCTTCCATTCTTCCTTGGTCGAGCCGTCCTCCATGAAGACGTCGATATGCGGGATCACGTTGAAGGCGATCTGCTTGGTGAATTTGGCGGGGTCGACCTCTTGGCCCGGAACGTAGAGCCCCTTGGTCTGGTTCCAGAGCTCGTCGATCGCCTCCTTCCCCGCGCCGGAGACGGATTGGTAGGTCGAGACCACGACGCGCTTGATCGTGGCGCGGTCGTGCAGCGGCTTCAGCGCCACCACCATCTGGGCGGTCGAGCAATTGGGGTTCGCGATGATGTTCTTTCGGGCGTAGTTGTAGACCGCGTCGGGGTTCACCTCCGGCACGATCAGCGGGACCTGGGGGTCGTAGCGGTAGAGCGAGGAGTTGTCGATCACCACGCAGCCCGCCTTCGCCGCCTTGGGCGCGTGGACCTTCGAGGGGCCCGAGCCGATGGCGAAGAGCGCGATATCCGTGCCCGCCCAGTCATAGCTGTCGATATCGACGCATTTGAGTGTCTCGTCGCCATAGCTGCATTCGGTGCCCTGGCTGCGGCGGCTGGCCAGGGCGACGACTTCATTGGCGGGAAACGCGCGTTCCGCCATAATGTTCAGCAACTCGCGGCCCACATTGCCCGTGGCGCCCGCGACGGCGACTTTGTACCCCATGTGACTGGTCCTTCGATAAGCAGATGCGCGGGGTCTTAACGCCGATGGGGCGGATTGCATAGCCCTTGCAGCGTCGCGCGCCTCCCCGATCTGTGGGGTGAACGTGTCCGGTTTCTGGGGCAGGGGCTGTCTGTGTCAGCGATCCACCAGCCCATGCGCGCCGGACGGCGCCGGGGCGGTCTGCTGCACATGGATGTCCGCGAAGATCTCGAGAATATTGTTCTCCGGGTCCTTGAAATACAGCGTGCGGTGCGGCCAGTCCTGGTCGGTCGGCGCCTCGATCACCTCGATATCCTTGGCTTTCAGCGTCTCGTAGGCGAGGTCGACATCAGTTGGCGGCACCCTGAAGCTGAGTTGAACGGCCGCCGAGGGGCCTGGGATCTGGGGTCCGTCATATTGGCGTCCCCGCGCGCGCAGGCCCAGAAACAAACTGCCGAGCCGGAATTCGACCATGCGGCCTGGAATATCCTCTTCTATCTGGAGCTCGAAGAGGTCCAGATAGAAGCGCTTCATCCTCTCGAGATCGTCACAGAGCAGGAAAACGTAGTCGAGGGAGCGGATCGCCCCGATGCCAACCTTCGCTGTTGTACCGCCATCGATATCTGTGGTGCCCATGCTTGGAACTCCGTTTCCTGTAATGAGATGTTTTCGTCGCGATGCACGGCGTTCTAGCTCAGCCGTGGCGCGTGGCAGACCGAGAATTTCTAGGCCTGGGCCGCAGGCCGGTATGCTAGGGTCCTGTCATGACATACCGGCTGCCCTCGCTGAATTCGCTGCGCGCTTTCGAGGCGGCGGCGCGGCATCTCAGCTTCCGGGCTGCGGCCAGCGAGATCGGGGTCACCTCCGGTGCCATCAGCCAGCAGGTGCGCAAGCTGGAGCGATCCCTGGGCGTCGATCTGTTTCGCCGGCTGCCGCATGGATTGTTGCTGACTGCGGAAGGCGCCGCCTATCTGCCGAGGATCACACGGGTCTTCGACGATCTGACTGCGGCGACAGAGGAAATCGCGCCTGAGATGAACGGGCGCAAGTTCTCGGTCGGTGTTTGTCCCAGGGCTGCCGCCGTGCTGCCGCCGGGGTGGCCGTTGGCCAGGCGAAACCTGGAGCCTCATGTGCGCGAGCGTGTCGCGACCGCGGATCTGCACGAGGTCAAGGCCGGTGCAATCGATTGCCTCGTGCGGCTGGGTGGCGGCGATGGGGATCTCGAGCGGTTCGAGATCGCGCGAGTTGCCGACGCATCGGGTCGGGAGGAGCGGCTCTGCCTGATCTGCAAGCCGGGCCTGGCCCATTGTCTGCAAAATGCGGCCTTGATCGCCGACTTGCGCGGGCTTCTGTCGCCAAAAACCGCGGGGGAGATCGTGGATGTCCGCGCCGAAATCGGCTGATAGCGGGCCTCAACCCATCACACGGCGGTAGCTGACGGCTTCGGCGATGTGGGGTTTTCCGACTGCGGTGGCGCCCTCCAGGTCGGCGAGCGTGCGGGCGAGGCGCAGGACGCGGTGGTAGCCGCGGGCGGAGTAGCGGTACTTCTCGGCCGCGGCCTGCAGCACCTGCATGCCCGGATCGTCGGGTTTAGCGACGTGGTCCAGCGCCTCGCCTTCAAGTTCCGAGTTCAGCCGCGGCCCATGGCCATTGGCGCGGGCGATCTGGACCGCGCGGGCCTCTCGCACCCGGTCGCCTATCTTGGCGGAGCTTTCGCCATGGGGTGGCAAGGCCATCAGGGCCGGGGTCACCGGCGGCACCTCCACCCGGATGTCGAAGCGGTCGAGCAGGGGGCCGGAGAGGCGCGTCATGTAATCCGCCCCGCAGCGCGGCGCCTTGGAGCAGGCCCGCGCCGGATCGGTGAGATACCCGCAGCGGCAGGGGTTCATCGCGGCGGCCAGCAGGAAGCGGGCGGGATAGGTCACATGGGCGGTCGCGCGGCTGACCACCACTTCGCCGGTCTCGAGCGGCTGGCGCAGCGCCTCCAGCACTTGGCGGGGGAATTCCGGCAGTTCGTCCAAAAAGAGGACCCCGCGATGGGCCAAGCTGATCTCACCCGGTTGCGCACCCTTTCCGCCGCCGATCATCGCGGGCAGCGAGGCGGAATGATGCGGGTCGCGATAGGGCCGCTCGGCGGTGATGCCGCCATCGCCGGGCAGATTGGCGAGCGAGCGGATGGTGGAGACTTCCAGCGCCTCCGCCGGGCTCAGCGGTGGCATGATGCTGGTGAGGCGCGAGGCCAGCATGGATTTGCCCGAGCCCGGCTCGCCCACCATCATGATATGGTGATTGCCAGCGGCGGCGACTTCCAGTGCGCGGCGCGCGGTTTCCTGCCCCTTCACGTCCAGCAGATCCGCCGCATCGCGCCGGGCCGAGACCGGCCCGGGTTCCGGTGGGCTGAGGGCGGTGCGGCCCTTGAAGTGGTTGACCAGCGCGATCAGGCTGTCGGGCGCCAGAATCTCGCAGGCGCCGACCCAGGCGGCCTCTGCCCCGCAGGCTTCCGGACAGATCAGACCCTTGTCCTGCTCGGCGGCGGCCAGGGCCGTGGGCAGCGCGCCCTGCACGGCGCCGATACGGCCGTCCAGCGAAAGCTCACCGATGGCCACATGTTCGTTCACCTCCTCCTCAGGCACCAGGCCCAGAGCCGCCATGAGGGCCAGCGCAATCGGAAGGTCGTAATGCGAGCCCGCCTTGGGCAGATCGGCGGGCGAGAGGTTGATGGTGATGCGCTGGGGCGGCATGGCGAGGCCGATGGCGCTCATCGCAGCGCGAACACGCTCCTTCGACTCCGAGACCGCCTTGTCCGGCAGGCCCACCAGATGAAAGGCCGGCAGGCCAGGGGCCAGCGCGCATTGCACCTCGACCGGGCGGGCCTCGACCCCGATGAACGCGACAGTATGGGCGCGGGCGACCAAGCGAGCCCCTTCAAGTTAACGAAAATCTTAATCACTTGATCCGCCGATTCTGGTAAACGGGCGGTTAACCAAGCTTAATGGAGGCCGAGATGCGCCGGATGATGATCGCTGTGACTGTTGCCCTGGCTGCTGGGGCCGCCGGATGGAGCCAGGCGGGCGAGGTCGATGTGGTGGATGTGAAGGCGCAGAAGAGCGGCAGCGGCTGGCGCTTCGACGTGACCGTCGTCCATGCCGACACGGGCTGGGACCACTATGCCGATGCCTGGCGCGTGGTTGGCCCGGACGGCACGGTCTATGGCACCCGCATCCTGGCGCACCCGCATGTGAACGAGCAGCCGTTTACCCGCTCGCTGGGCGGCGTGGATATCCCGGAAGACGTCACCAGGGTCAAAATCGAAGCCCGCGACAGCGTTCACGGCTGGGCTGGCGCGACGATGGAGATCGACCTGGTGGAGTGACTCAGTGGCCCGGACGCGCGCTTCCCCCCAGTGCCAAGATATCTTTCAACCTGCCGCCAAAACCCTTCTCCTGCCTGGCGTCCAAGATCTGACGGATCATCTTTAGCCCCTCGGTCAGCCAATGCAGATCGTAGGCAAATGAGGCGTCCAAGTCCCTTGTCGTATAGGGCGAAATCACCCGCTGCGCGTTGGGCAGTGTGATAGCGGCGAGCTTCAGCGGCTCCTCTCGCGTCACGGGGGTGAACTTCAGTGAAAGCCGCGACGCGATCTGTCGCGCAAGGTGATTGATCAACTCGGGCCTGGGGTGATTGTGCGAGATGAATAGCGGGCGTTCTAATGCGGTATCTGCGATCTTGTTTGCGACTTTATAACTGCAATGAGCCTCGCGCCGACGCATCTCGACCAGGTTCTGCGCGAAGCGCGTCTTGTGTTCGAAGTCGATCTCGCCTTGCTGGAACCGCTCCACCACCTCGGCTGCCTTGTATGTTTCCAACTCGCGGAGGATATATTTCTCGCCAATGATCCCTGTCAGGTATTTGGTGGTGTTGCCGGACTGGACCAGCGAGAACAGCCCGTCGACGAAGATATAGGGCATGAAGCTGACCCGGTCGCCGAACCGTTCGCGCATTTGCTCCGTACTGTCCGGGTTTTCGGGATTCATGATCGGCTGCGCGACCAGGTGGTCGCATTCCGTCATCAGGCGCTGGCTGCGTTTAGGATCGAACCGGGCGACACGGTTGGAACTGCCGGCATAGTCGATCTGATGGTCCGGGTTCGAGAATTGCAGGGCTTTCGCCACAGCCTCGGCCTGGCAGTTGCCATAGAGAAGGAGTTTCATGAGCAAGGCCTGCCATATGGGTAACACCTAGGGTTCATTCGAAACGGCTCAGGAAGTCTTCGAAGTCGGTGACGCGGTAATAGACGCGGCCCTCCAGCCGGGTGGCGCCCAGGCGGTCGTAGAAGGCTTGGCCTCTGGCGTTGTCGCCGTCGGCGACCCAGTCGAGGCGGAGGCAGCCGCGCGCCTTCGCAATCTCTCCCATACGGCGCATCAGTAGGCTGCCGATGCCTTTGCCGCGGCCTTCAGGGGCGACGAACAGCTCCTTCATGAACATCTGCGCGCCTATGCCGTCTGTGGGCTGCATCAGGGTGTAGATGGCATAGCCTATCGGCGCCTCGCCCTCGAAGGCCAGCACCACCCGCATGAAGCCGCTGGTGAGCAGATCGTCGAGGACCTTGGCATACTCCGCCTCCTCCATCTGCCGGTTGTAGTAATGCGCATCGGTGAGGCGCAGCAGATGCGCGAGGCTGGGCCGGTCGTCCGCCGTGGCCTCGCGCAGGGTGATCATGCCGCTCTTGCCTGCAAAGCGGCCAAAACGGCGTCGCCCATGCCGGTGGTGCTGACGGTTTTGGTCTCGCCATCGCCCGCCAGATCGGCGGTGCGATAGCCCTGCGCCAGAACGTCCTCGACCGCGCCCTCCAGCATGTCGGCCTCTTCGCCCAGATCGAAGGAGTAGCGCAGCGCCATGGCAAAGCTGAGGATGCAGGCGATCGGGTTGGCCTTGCCCTCGCCTGCGATGTCCGGGGCCGAGCCATGCACCGGCTCGTAAAGCGCCTTGGGCCGGCCGTTCTCCATCGGTGCGCCGAGGGAGGCCGAGGGCAGCATCCCGAGCGAGCCCGTTAGCATCGCCGCGCAGTCGGACAGGATGTCGCCAAAGAGGTTATCCGTCACGATGACGTCGAACTGCTTGGGCGCGCGGACCAACTGCATCGCGCCATTGTCGGCATACATGTGGCTGAGTTCCACATCGGGGTACTCCTCGGCATGGATATGCTCGACTTCCTCGCGCCACAGGATGCCGGCCTCCATCACATTGGCCTTTTCCATCGAGCAGACGCGGTTTGCGCGCTTGCGGGCCAGTTCGAAGGCCGAGCGGGCGACGCGGCGGACTTCCTCGGTCGTATAGCGGTGGGTGTTGATGCCGACCCGCGTGCCGTCGTTCATGTCGGTGATCCCGCGCGGCTCGCCGAAATACATGCCCGAGGTCAGCTCGCGCACGATCATGATGTCGAGGCCCGCCACGATGTCGCGCTTCAGCGACGAGTAATCCGCCAGCGCGTCGAAGCACTGCGCCGGGCGCAGGTTGGCATAGAGGTCCATCTCCTTGCGCAGCCGCAGCAACCCGCGTTCGGGCTTCACGCTGAAGTCGAGATCGTCATAGGCCGGCCCGCCGACCGCGCCCAGCAGCACGGCATCGACCTCCTGCGCCTTCGCCATGGTCGCGTCGCTTAGGGGCACGCCATGGGCGTCATAGGCAGCACCGCCCACCAGATCCTCCTCGACCGAAAAGGCATGGCCCCTGGTCCTGAACCAATCGATGATCCTGCGGACCTCCGTCATCACTTCCGGGCCGATGCCGTCGCCGGGCAGGATCAACAGTTTCATGGTCATGGGAGGGCTCCTCTTCGTTCCGCCGCGCGGTTTTGCGACAAACGGCTGGGCATGGCAAGCGGCGTTCTTCGGGCTCGGCTACTCGATCCGTTCCAGCGAGTGGGCGGCCCGGCGCAGCGTTGGCAGCAGATCCGGCGCCTCGGCCACGTCCGCGCCGACCGAGACGGTGAGATAGTGATCGCCCATCGGCACCAGCCACAGGATCTCCTCGATATCCAACTGGATGCCATTCGACAGGACAGCGATCCGGTAGTGCATGTATTGCGCATCGAACGGGCCCAGGGGGTCGCTGACCGGCCCTTCGAGCGGTTCGAATTCGGGCATCTGGCCCAGGACCTCGCTGACCCTCGCGAATGCGAGCTGGAAGTCGACGATCTCGCCCGGGTGATAGTTCAGCGTGATCGCCGGGTTCACGCCGCGGGTGATCTTGTCGCGGGCCACGGTCGCGAGCAGGCTGGGATCGGGCGAGTGAAACTGCGCGTTCAGTTCGGCCGAGCCGGTGTCCACGGTGTTGCTGAGACGCGCGACTTCGCCGAGGGACAGGATATGCCATCCCTCTGGCGGGGTGATCGCCACGCCGATCGCGTCGAAAGCGAGCTTGCCGGAATGTGGCGCTGCGGTGCTCTCGCCAGGCTCGGATCCCGTCAGGAAGGGGCCGCTGTTCTGACTTAATATCGCGTACCAGACCAGGCCGGTCACAATGGCGATCAGCCCGACCGCGACGATCTTGTTCATAAATGCCCCCTCAGAGCGCTTTGCTCAAAACCTCGAACCTGTCGATGAAGGCCAGTTTGACTGCGTTGGTGGGCTTGGGGTCAAGGGCAATCGCGGCGGCGGCCCTGAACCGGGGGCGGGGGAAGAATTTGGCGGCCTCGGCCTCGGTGAAGCCGGCCAGGTGGGTGGCCTCGAACCAGGCCGACAGGCGGTCGGCGCGTTTGATCAGGGCCTCCAGCGCCTCGTCCGGATCGGGGATGCCAAAGCGCATATGGACCGCATGGGCCAGGCGATGCTCGAAGGCCTTGTAGTCCAGCCCGATCGCCGCCTTGAAGGGCGAGATCATGTCGCCGATCACGTATTCCGGTGCGTCATGCAGCAGGGCGGCCAGGCGCATCGCGGGGCTGGCCTTGGGCCGCAGATATCCCACGATCTCCTCCACCAGCAGCGAGTGCTCCGCCACGGAATAGGGGTGGTCGCCGATGGTCTGCCCATTCCAGCGGGCGACGCGGGCCAGGCCGTGGGCGATATCCTCGATCTCGACGTCCAGGGGCGAGGGGTCCAGCAGGTCCAGCCGCCGTCCCGAAAGCATCCGCTGCCATGCGCGGGGGGGCTCTGCCATCCATCGCTCCTCTGCCTCGTCCGGCGCGCATCATAGGGAGGCATCGCGGCGCGGATCAATGGCGTAGCCGCCGCGCAGACATTTCGCATTTTAACAAAGCTTTAATCAACTTTAACGAGAATCGCTTCTACCGGGTGCCCTGTGCCCGGCCGCGTTGTCATTGGCCGGGAAAGCAGCCATGGGCCCCACCCGTTTGTCCGCGCTGGAATCGGATCAGATCCGTCTCTGCCGGATCCTCTGCATCTTCTTCATGATGTATGTGCATTTCGGTGCGAAGATCCACGATCCGGGTTTCGCCCATGCCGCGCTCTACGCCGATGTGGTGTTCGTGATTCGCGATTTCATCGGGCGCGCCAGCGTTGCGGTGCTGAGCCTGATCAGCGGCTACCTGCTTGCCCTGGCTTGCGAGAGGGTGCCGCCGGGTCGGATCGTCTCCGCGAAGTTCCGCAAGATTTATGTCCCGATGGTGATCTGGAACGCGGTCTTTCTGGCGCTGGTCTGGGTGCGGCTGCGGATCTCGGGCGATGCGGGGGCCTATTGGACCTATTTCGATCAGGGGCTGCTGGGCTTCCCGGTGGTGGACGGGCTGCTGAACCTGACCGGGGCCTATGCCAAGCATCCGCTGTTCTTCCTGCGCGAGCTGTTCGTGGCGATCGTTCTGATCCTGCTTCTGCGCGGGGCGATCCTGCGCTGGTTCGCAGTTCTGGGCCCGCTCTATCTGGTTCTGATCACGCAAGTGTCGCTGGATCCGGTGATCGTGCGGGGCACTGTGCTGTTCTTCGCCGCCAGCGGGTTCGTGCTGGCGCATCGCGGGGTCACGATCAGCCGCCTCAGCCAGCCGCGGATCGCGCTGCCGGTGGCGCTGGTGGCCGGGACGTCTTTCTTCCTGCTGGCAGGCGGGGAGTATGTGTTCTCGCCCAATACGCCGGAGAATATTCTGCGCCGGGTGTTTCTGATCGCCGTGGCGCTCTACCTCACGCACCGCCTGAGCCGCCTGGCGGGCGTGCGGGCGCTGTTGTTTGTCGAGAAGTATCTGTTCCTCGCCTATCTCAGCCATTTCGTGCTGTTCCAGGTGATCTATGCCGTCACGCGCCGGATCGGGTTCACCAATGACGATGCCAGCTATATCTGGCTGGTCGCAGCGTCGTCGTTTCTGGCGCTGGCCGGGGGCGCTGCGCTCTATCATCTGGGGCAGGGGCTGGCGTGGCTACATTCTGTCCACTTGCCCCGCTGGTCCGGGATCGCTAGACCGCAGCGCAACGTATCTGCATGGGACCCGCTGAGGCATGGAAAATTACAAAGTCGCCGACATCTCGCTGGCCGAATTTGGTCGCAAGGAACTGGACATCGCCGAGACTGAAATGCCGGGCCTGATGGCCTGTCGCGAGGAGTTTGGCGACACGAAACCGCTGAAGGGCGCGCGGATCGTCGGCTCGCTGCACATGACCATCCAGACCGCGGTGCTGATCGAAACGCTGACGGCGCTGGGCGCCGATGTGCGCTGGGCGTCCTGCAACATCTTCTCGACCCAGGATCACGCGGCGGCGGCGATTGCCAAGGCGGGCGTGCCGGTCTTTGCCGTGAAGGGCCAGACGCTGGAGGAGCATTGGGACTATCTCGACAAGTCCTTCATGTTCCCCGCCGATGAGAATGGGGTCGGCGCCAACATGATCCTGGACGATGGCGGGGATGCAACCCTCTATGTTCTGCTGGGCGCCCGCGCCGAGGCGGGGGAAGACATCATTCCCGTGCCCTCCTCGGAGGAGGAAGAGGTGATCAAGGCGCAGATCAAGAAGCGGATGGAGGCGAGCCCCGGCTGGTTCACCAAGACCCGCGACGCGATCAAGGGTGTTTCCGAGGAGACCACGACCGGGGTCCACAGGCTCTACGATCTCAGCAAGAACGGCCAGCTTCCGTTCCCGGCGATCAACGTCAATGACAGCGTGACCAAGTCGAAATTCGACAACAAGTATGGCTGTAAGGAAAGCCTCGTCGATGGCATCCGCCGCGCCACCGACACGATGATGGCGGGCAAGGTTGCCCTAGTCTGCGGCTATGGCGATGTCGGCAAGGGCTCGGCTGCCTCGTTGCGCGGCGCGGGTGCCCGGGTGAAGGTGACCGAGGTCGATCCGATCTGCGCCCTGCAGGCCGCGATGGACGGGTTCGAGGTTGTGACGCTGGAAGACGTGCAGTCCTC
>JBCCDU010000106.1:0-11272 GCA_039030715.1 Pseudomonadota bacterium | reverse complement strand
CCTTTAGACGTCCGTCGATCCTATTTCGGCCCCATCAGCCCCCAATGAGGAACTGGTTGGTGGAGCCGCCGGGTACCGCCCCCGGGTCCGATCCGCTTATTACGGGCGCGTTTATCGCCATAGATCCCTTGCGGGAACGGTTGGAATATATGGGTTTGCGCATGCTTTGAAAAGGGGCGGCCAACGCCGTGCTGCGGGATCGATCAGGCGAGCAGGCCGGAGATCAGCGCGAGGACGCCCAAAAACAGCAGAAACGAGTTGGCAATCACACCGCCCAGGCCAAGACGCGGCAGGTTGGTTTTCAGGTTCCAGACAGTCAGCACGCTGACCACCAGGCCTGGCAACAGACCGTTCCCATTCGTCGCGGCGGCGAGTGCGGGCAGCAGCGCCAGACAAGCGCCGGGGATGCCGTACTTGAACAGCAAGTCTTTGTTACCGGGTAACAGAGATGGCTTCGCCGTTGCTGCGTCGATTTGATTCCAGGGTGAGCGTTCGTTGTCCTTCCCGGGCGCCGACCAGGCTGTCTGCCGGTTGCCTGGCGCTGGCTCGACATCCGGTTCAGGTTTTGATTGCTGCTCCGGTGCGGGCTCGGGCCTGGGTTGAGGGGCCGGCGCCGTCGCACAGCTTTCGATGGCTTGGTGCAGCCGTCCCGCGAATGCACCCACACCGATTGCGCCCGACAACAAGTCGTCCAGCGCCGCGTCGATCTCGTGATCCCGCGCGTCGAGGGCGCTGAGCGGTTTCGCGGCGACTTCGTATGCCAGCTCGGCGAATTTCGCGTCCAGCAAATCTTCGGACACATGGCCATAGAGCGTCCGACGCGCGGCCACGGCCCGGTCCTTGCGGGTGTCGCGGCCGCTTTTCGCGATCATGATATCGCCGCTGCTGTCGACCCGGCGATAGGGTCTCTGCGCCACTTCGCGCGCCATCATCGTCGTGACATAGTCATGCAGACCATCCATCGTGATTACGCCGTCGCCCGCGCGGTCGGCGGCGCCCGTCTCCAGCCCCCCGATCAGATGTTTTGTAAAGACGCCGTAGCGATCGCCCTCCAATTCCAGCGCCACTTTATCGGCGGTGGTCGAGGCCAGCAGATAGGCGCCGGAGCCACTGGCTGCCATTGTGAGTTGATCTTTCACCGCGCTGCGCGGCGTACCGCCAGAGGACGCGCTGTAACAGCAATCCAGGATCAGAACCTTGCGCTCCGCCCGGCACTTCCCGATCAGGTTCCACAGGAATGCGTCGGGGACCGAACTCGCTTCCAGCACCGCACGACGGCTGTCCGAGGTGCAGAGGTGCAGGTCGAAACTGCTGTCCAGCATCCCGTGGCCCGAGAAATAGATCAAAGCCGTGTCGTCTGGCGTCGTCTCATTCACAAAGACATTCAGTGCGAGCTTCATCTCGCTGCTGGTTGCATCCTCCAGTCGCTGGACAGTGTCGAAGGCCCCGCGCGCCGGGTCGTCGAGCAGATTGCCAAGCCCCTCCACATCGTTGAGCGGGCAGCGCAGATTGGGCAGTTCAGGCTCTGCCGGATACGACGCCACGCCGATCAGCAGGGCGCGGCGCTGTCCACCTGACGGGCCGGTCATTTGCTCTCGAATACCGCCTTCAGCCGGCGGGCGGTCTCCTCGATCTCATCCGGGTCCATGTTCTTGGCCGAGATGGACATCTTGGCGCCAGCTTCAGACTCGAAACTGACCTCTGCCTTGCAATTGCGAGAGAAGTAGTGCTGCAGAACCTGGATCAGCGCCGTGATCGCGCCGGAGGTGGCAAGCGCCATCACGAAGGTGCCTATCTCGATCCCCGCTCCCCGGCTGCCGGGATCCGGTTGCGCATCGACTGCGCGGTCCAGCGAGAGACCCGGCGCCCGGCGCGCCAGGTCGAGAAAATCCCGTGCCTCCTGCAATCGCAAGTCGTCCCTGGCGCCTGGCCAGTCGAGGGTCACTTTCGCCATCATAGGTTCGGTTTCCCATTCGTTGCTGCGGGGCTATTGTACCCCGGTTTTCGACGATCAACAAAACCCCATGCGGCCAATTCGTGTCTGCGAAATCTGTTACACTCTCGTTCTGATCAGGGGATTTCCGATGATATTCAGATATTTAGGCCCAGTGGCGCTAGGGCTGCTCGCAGCAGCCGGATGGTTGAGCGTGGCATATGCGGACCCGGCGGTGCAGCCGATTCCGTGGGACGTATCCCCCGATTTCAAGGGCAACGCAGCACGTTGCGAAGCGGAGGAAAAGCAGTCGCACTGCCAGATCAGCGGTGTTGCCTGTGCGGGTGGCGGCCAGGCCTGGTGCCTAGCGGTCAACGACGAGAAGAACTACGCGCAGCTTTTCTCGGTCACCGGCCGGCGCCTGATCCCGGGCAAGCGGATCCGTCTGCTGGAGAAGGACGACTGGGACGAAGCGGATGCCGAAGGTGTGGCGGTGGGGGAGGGGTATATCTATATCGCCGGATCCCACGGGTTGTCGCGCAAAAAGCGCAAACTCGAACCGTCGCGCTTTTTCGTCTATCGCCTGCCGGTGGATCCGGACAACGGTGCGCCGCGCTTCGATGTCAGTGGCAAGAGCATTGCGCCAGAGATCGAGCGCAGCGACCGCCTGGGCGCTCTGGTGCGCGGTATGACGAGCTATCGTGGCGGCTCGGAGAATTCTCTTCTGGACGATGGCGCGAATTTTGAAGGCATCGGCGTGATGGATGGACGCCTCTATGCTGGGTTCCGCGCGCCGGTCGACGCGCGGGGAACGGCGGTGCTGGAGGTTTCCCTGTCCGGTCTGTTTGACGGACAGCCTATGGACGCGACTTTGCATCGCCTGCCGTTGGGGGCGGGTCATGGCATTCGTGGCATGGCGCGCTTTGGCGATGGGTTCCTCCTGCTGACCGGCGCTGCGGAGCGTGGGCATCTCGTGCCCTCCATCTGGTTCTGGCGTCCGGGGGAGGCGGCGCGGCAACTGGACAAGCTGGATATTCCCGCGGGCTGGAAGGCCGAGGCTGTGATGCCGCTGCCAAGCGACGCTGGCGACCGGGTGCGGGTGTTGGTTCTGTTCGACGGTCAGGCAAATGGTGCCCCGATGGAGTTCGCCATCCGCCGCCCGGGCGCGGGCTGACGCTCAGCGCCCGGGCAGGGCCGATGTGACCAGCGGCGGATCGATCTCGCGCAGCAGTTTTCGCAGGATGGCTTCCGGGTAATCCTCGAAATTCTGTGCGATCTCGACGAAGGCGCCGGGGCCGGCGATCACCTCGTTCTCGAAGTGATCCACCGGGTCGGGCGCGGCGCCGCGGATCACAAGGCCGTTGACCGTGAAGCCTTGTGCGGCGAGGCGCGCGGCCTCTGGCTTGGGCGAGCGCCCCTCGTTCGACACCCCGTCGCCCGAGACATCGATGACCTTGCGTTCGCAGGCGATCGGGGCGGTGGCGCTGACCTCGGCCGCATGGATCAGCGCCTCGCCGATCGCGGTCGAAAAGTTGCGCCAGACCCGCCCGGTGCGCGAAAGTTCCGCTGAAAATGCGAGGACCGAGGCGCGGTCTGTCAGGTGATGCCAGTCATTGACCTGACGCTGGCGCGAGGCGCCGGACCATTGCGAATGGGTGACCAGCATGCCGCCATCCAGCAACTCGATGGCTTCCAGCAGGCGTTCATCCGCGAAGGCCTCGGCCAGTCCGCCCGCCTGAAGCCGATACTCGCGCTGATCGATCGAGCCTGACACATCGCTTGCCAGGATCAGTTCCAGCGCACAGGCCATGGCCGGGCCCGGAAGCAGCAGGAAGGCCAGCAACCACTTCACCGGATGCCTCCCAGGACCATCTCGGTGTTGATCTCGCGCAGCAGTTTGCCGACCATCACATCGCGATAGTCGTCGAAGTCCCGGGCCAGGGCGACGAAGCTTTCCGGTCCCTGCATCACATGCTCACGGTAGTAGATCGATGGGTTCGGCGTGGCGCCAAGGATCACCAGCCCGTTGATCACCAGGCCATTCAAAAGCCCCTGTTCGCGGAAATACTCCGGTCCCACACCGTCGTTATTCGCTCCGTCGCCAGACACATCGAGTACTTGACGCGAGCAGGGCGGTGCGGTCTGAAAAAGTTTCGCCCCGAACTCCACGCCCTTGCCGAGAGCGGTCGCAAACTCGGCGTAGCGGCGTTTGTGCGCACGCAGGCGGCTTGCGAAGGCCGTCACGGCGGCGGGGCTGTCCAGCACCGTCCAGTCGATGATCAGATCCTGTTGCTGATAGCCCGACCACTCATAGACGCTGGCGACGATGTAGGCGCCCTCCGGCACCAGCATCGCTTCCACCACCTCGGCGGTCTCCAGCGCATTGGCGAGCCCTTGCAATTGCAGTTCGTATTCGCGGGCATTGACGCTGGAAGAGATATCGAGCGCCAGCGACAGCGCCAGCTTGCAAAACGGCGCCTGCGCGCGGGCGGGGCTGCCTAACGCGGCGAGTGCGACGATCAGGATCAGCAGGGACCGCATCTCAGCGCGCCGCCAGTTGAGGGGTCATCTCGCGCACCAGCTTGACGCGGATCGCGCGGGCGTAATCCTCGAACCCGTCCGCGACCTCGACAAAGGAGCCGGGGCCGCGCGTGACGTTGCGCAGGTAGAACTCGACCAGATCCTCCCCCAGCGCGCCTTCGATCACCAGGCCGTTGACGGTGTAGCCTTTGACTGCCAGCGCCTCGGCGACCGGACGCGCGGGGCGCCCGCGGTTCGAGTGACCGTCGCCCGAAACGTCGATCACCTTGCGTTGGCATTGCTTTGGATTGGCGTCGGACACACGCGCGGCGTGATAAAGCGCTTCGCCGATTGCGGTGTAGGCCGCGAAGAACTCGCGCTGCTGGTTGTCGATGGCATCTGCAAAGGCCAGGGCCTCGACCGCGGTCGAGACATGAGCCCAGGGGACCGATTGCGATTGGCTGCGCGGCCCCGACCATTGCGTAACGGTGACCATGATGCCGCCGGGGGTCCATTCGATGGCCTCAATCACCTCGGCACTGCGGAAAGCGGCGGCAAGTCCACCCATCTGCAGGTCGTATTCGGCATTCACCACCGAGCGTGACACATCCATCGCCAGAATCAGCTCCAACCCGCAAGCCGAGGCTGCCGGCGCCGCACCCGAAAGCATGGCAGCCAGAAGGCCAACCCTGGCGAGGCGAAAGCTGCCCTTAACGGTCAATGCGCCGTCTCACCAATGCCCGGTGTTTTCCATGCTTGCCCAGGGTTCCTGCACCGGCAGGTTGTCGCCCGCCTGCAGAAGCTCGATCGAGATCCCGTCGGGCGAGCGGACGAATGCCATGCGCCCCTCACGCGGGGGGCGATTGATTGTCACGCCCGCAGCCTGCAGCTTCTCGCACATCTCATAGACATTCCTGACCTCGTAGGCGAGATGGCCGAAATTGCGGCCCTCGTCATACTCCTCCTCGGAGCCCCAGTTGTGGGTCAGTTCGATCGGCGCATCGTGTTGGCCGGGCGGAGCCAGGAAGACCAGTGTGAATTTTCCGGCCTCGGAATCATAGCGGCGGATCTCCTCCAGACCCAAAAGATCGCAGTAAAAACGCTTTGATTCCTCGATATCTCGGACACGCACCATGGTGTGGAGATATTTGGTCTTCATATCGTGGCCTCCCGGGCGGTATATACCAGATGTGGTGTGGGCCGACTCGGCCCGTTTGTAGGATTTGATGATATGTCGGGTGAGGCGGATCGCCAGATCAAAATCGCGTCGACGCCGGGGTCGGGGCCGCTGGGATTTGTCGATGACGGATTTCTGGGCTGGCGCGGTCTGGTGGTGGCGGTGCTGGCCGCTGTGCTGATGCGCACCGCCTGGATCGGTGACGACGCGATGATCTCGCTGCATCAGGTCCGGCTGCTCGTTGCTGGCGAGGGGATGGTCTGGAACCCCGGGGTCCGCGTTCAGGCATTTACCCATCCGACCTGGTTCGGCGTGCTCAGCCTGGCGCATCTGATCACAGGCGCTTTGTTCTGGCCCGCGATCCTGCTGGGCGCCGGTTTCACCATCGGGGCTGTCCTGTTGCTCTGGTCCTTCGCGCGCGAGCATGTCGTGTTCACGGGTGCGGGCGCGACGCTGCTGGCGTTGTCGGTGCTGCTTTCGCGCGGGTTTGTCGACTACGGGACGTCGGGGCTGGAGAACGGGCTTTCCTTCTTTCTCGCCGCAATCGCCGTCTGGCTGGTCTCGTTCCGGCCGATTGGCGTTTGGATCTGGGTTGTACTGGCGCTGTTGGTGCTGAACCGGCTGGACCATGCCGTGCTGTTCGGGCCGCTGGCGCTGGTGTTGTTGGCAACCGCCTGGCGCGAGGGGCGCATTTGGACGGTCCTGCCTGGGCTTGCGCTGATTGTCGGCTGGCTGGCCTTTGCCACGATCTATTTCGGCTCGCCCTTCCCGAACACCTTCTATGCCAAGTTGGCGGCGGGCCAATCGATTGCGGAGCGGCTGAACAACGGGGTCTTCTACATAAATGACGCGTTCGAGCGGGATGGGTTCACGCCCGGGATGATCCTGTTGGGCATCGTTGCGGGGTTCCAGCGCGGTGGGATGGCGCGCTTTCTGGCGCTCGGCTGCATGTTGCACCTGGCCTATCTGGTCTGGATCGGCGGGGATTTCATGCGTGGACGCTTCCTGGCGGTGCCGTTTCTGGTCAGCCTGTTTCTGATCGCCAGCGCGATGACCCCGGTTAAACTGCGCGCCTGGGGCGTTGCGCTGGCCGGTGCGGCTCTGCTGCTTGGCCATCCGCCGCCGCTCGATCAGGATTACCATCACCATACGGTCATCGGCGGCATTGCTGACGAGCGGGGCTTCTACTTCCAGCGCTACGGCTTGACGGCGCCCGCGGCCGAACTGCCGCGGGTGCCGGAGGGAAGTTTCGCCACAGCGCAGCCCCAGGTGGCCTGGATCGGGTGCGGAGGGATCGGGCACAGCCGGTTTTCAGCCACGCCGAAGGCATTCCTGATCGATAGCTGCGCCTTGGCCGATCCCTTTCTGGCACGGCTGCCCGTGCCGAAAGGTCTGCCGCAGCGGATCGGCCATGCCTCGCGCTTGTTGCCCGCGAATTACGGCGCGGTGGTCACCGGCAAGGCATCGCCCAGCGCGGGGGCGGCGCTCTATGACGAAACCATGTTGATTGCCGCCGGGCCGATCTGGTCCTCCGAGCGTCTCGCCGCGATCGGTCGCCGCCTGATCGGCATGGGCGAAAGCGCGCCCGAGATCTTCCGCACCGGTGGCTCGCGCGACCTGATCTTCATCGAAAGCCTGTCCGCCGTCCCGTGGTACGAGGCCGTGGCCAATGCCAATTCCCGCCCTAGGGGCGGCTCCAGCCTGCCCCAATCCGAAAGGTAACGAGATGTCCCTGACGCCGGAACAATCGGCCGAAATAGAAGCCCAGCGCGCGGCTCAGACCCCAACCCGCCGGGTTGTCTCGCCTGGGCTTGAGGAGTGGCTTTACACCGCGTATCCGGTCCTGGATCACGGATTTGTACGGGTGATCGACTATATGGGCGACGACGCCGCCATCGTGCAGGCGGCTCGGGTTTCCTATGGCCAGGGCACCAAGAAGGCCCGCGATGACAGTGGGCTGATCCGGTATCTCATGCGCCACTGGCACTCGACCCCCTTCGAGATGTGCGAGATCAAGTTCCATGTGAAGCTGCCGGTTTTCGTGGCACGCCAATGGATCCGCCACCGCACCGCCAATGTGAACGAGTACTCGGCCCGATACTCGATCCTGGACCGCGAGTTCTATATCCCTGCGCCGGAGCATTTGGCGAGCCAGTCTAAGGTGAACAATCAGGGTAGGGGTGCCGTGCTGGAGGGCGCGGAAGCGGCCCAAGTGCTCGAGATCCTCAAGACCGATGCGGGCCGGTCTTATGACCATTACGAGCAGATGCTCTCGACCGAGGGGCAGGACGGTCTGGCGCGCGAGTTGGCGCGAATGAACCTGCCGATGAACATCTACACGCAGTGGTATTGGAAGGTGGACCTGCACAATCTCTTCCACTTCCTGCGCCTGCGCGCCGATGCCCATGCGCAATACGAAATCCGGGTCTATGCCGATCTGATCTGCAAGATGGTCGCCGATTGGGTTCCCGCGGCCTTCGCCGCCTTCGAGGACTACCGGCTTGATGCCGCTCAGTTTTCGGGCAAGGGCATGGCGGCCCTGCGCCGGATGCTGGCGGGCGAGGCGATGGATGCCGAGAAGGCGGGGATGAGCGCCGGGGAATGGCGCGAGTTCGAGGCGGCGCTGAAGGGAGCCAAATGATGCAGATCTACGCTCTGAAAACCTGCGATACCTGCAAGAAGGCGATCAAGGCCCTTGAAGCTGCGGGGCAAAGCGTGGCCGTCACGGATGTCCGCGCCGATGGGGTGCCGCGCGAGGTGCTGGCCGGGTGGTTGGAGCAACTGGGGCCGGAGGTTCTGATCAACACGAGGTCCACCACCTGGCGCGGTCTCGACCCGGCAGACAGGGGCAAGGCGGACAGCGATGAAGGGGCGCTGGAGTTGCTCCTCGCCCATCCCACGCTGATGAAACGCCCAGTGATCGTTACCGGCAGCGGTGTTTTCGTGGGCTGGAGCACGACGGTGCAATCGGCGTTGCTCTGAGCCCTAGATTGTCGCGACAGCGGGCGCGACTTTTGCGGGCCGCGAGCGCGACATCGGGCGAGACGCCTCGCGCGACAAACGCGACGGAATTGTCCGTTAATTCGGATCTACCGCGACAAAGGGCCGTTCCGGGGATGGACAAAAGCGGATCGCTGCGGGCAGGGTCGCGCGACTTGAGAGGGGGAGGCAACATGCGCAACGCGGCACTGGTTCTGGGTCTGATCGGTGGGATCGTCGGGATGATCGTCGGTTTTTTCGGCTATGGCTGGGCCGAGTTCGGATCGTGGTTTGTCCAGAACACCGGCGTCGGCGCCGGTCAGGTCGGCACGCCCGAGGAACAGCAGGAAACCAAGATCATCTCGCTTGTCGCCCCGATCCTTGGCATTGCCGGCGGCGCGATGGCGCGCAGCCAGCCCATGATGGGGGCTGTCCTGATGCTCGCCTCGGCCTATGGCATGTATTGGGGGTTCGGCTTTGGTGTCTTCACGATGTTCCCGATTGCGATGTGTGCATTGGGCGGTCTGCTGGGCCTGATTGGTGTGATCACGGGCCGCGACGAGGATATCCGCTGAAAACTGCGCTTTGATGCGCCCGGATCGGCCCATGCTGCATTGTGCCTGACGCGCGGATCGTGGATGGTCGGGTGATGGATCTGGTCGGCACCGATGCGCTCCCCGTTCTGCTTGCCGTGGCGTTTGCGCTGGGCATGGCGGCGCGCGTGGTCGGGTTGCCGCCGATGGTCGGCTTTCTGGTCGCCGGTTTCATCCTGCACTCGCTGGGAGTGCGGCCCAGCGACGAGCTTTCAGCCGTTGCCGATCTCGGGGTGCTGCTCCTCCTCTTCATCATCGGGTTGAACCTGAAGCTGTCCGCGCTGTTCAAAGTGGCGATCATCGGCACGGCGACAGCGCATCTGACGCTTTGGGCCGGATCGATCGGCGCACTGATCTGGCTGACTGGCGCTGCCGGGTTCGGCCTGTTCGAGACATTGGGCTGGCGCGAGTCGCTGTTGCTGGCCTTCGCCCTCAGCTTCTCCTCCACGGTCTTTGCGGTGAAGTTGTTCGATGACAAGGGCGAGATGAAGTCGGTTCACGGGCAGACCGCCATCGGCATTCTGATCTTCCAGGATGTGGCAGCGGTGATCTTTCTGACTGCATCGGGCGGGCAGTTGCCCACTGTCTGGGCCTTTGCCTTGATCGCGCTTCTGGTGATCCGCCCGGTGCTCTTCATGATCCTCGACCGGTTGGGCCATGGCGAGATGATCCCGCTTTTCGGCCTTTTCGCGTTGCTGGTGCTTGGGGCGGCCAGTTTCAAGTTGGTCGGGCTGAAACCCGACCTGGGCGCGCTTATCCTGGGGATGCTGCTGGCCGAACATCGCCGCGCGCGCGAGGTGGCCGACAGTTTGATCGGCTTCAAGGAGGTCTTCCTGATCGGCTTCTTCCTGCAGATCGGGCTGGATGGCATCCCCTCGGCCGAGGTTATGCTGACGGCGCTCGGCCTGATCGGTCTGCTGGTCCTCAAATTCGCGCTGTTCTTTCTGCTGTTCGTGGCGTTCCGCTTGCGCGCGCGCACGGCGCTTCTGGGAGGGCTGGGTCTGGCGACGTATTCCGAGTTCGGGCTGATCGTTGGCGCTGTCGCCGTGAATGCCGGGATGATTGGCTCCGAATGGCTGACCATCCTGGCGCTGGCATTGGCGCTTTCCTTCGCGGTGATGGCCCCTTTCAACGCCTGGGGTCACGGGATTTACGCCCGCTACTCGCGAAAGCTGCGGCGCTGGGAGCATCGGCGCATCGACGAGGATGACGAACCGATCCGCGCCAGCACCGCCGCAATCACCATCTTCGGCATGGGACGGCTGGGCCAGGCAATCTACCGCCGGATGGCGCAGGATCACGACGGCGACCTGGTGGGCATCGAAACCAATCCCGAGCGGGTGACGGCGCTGCGCGCCAATGGGTGGAACGTGGTCCACGGCGACGCGACGGACAGCGACTTCTGGGCCCGCGCCAGCCGCGCCGATGCATCGACCCGTGCGGTCCTGCTGGCGATGCCCGAGCACAAGGCCAATGCCCATGCATTGCAGCAGATCCGCGCGCAGGGCTTCACCGGTTATGTCGCGGCGATCGCGCGCTATCCCGATGAAGTCGAGGCCTTGCGCGAGAGCGGGGCGGACTTCGCCCTCGACCTCTTCGGCGAGGCCGGGCGGGGGTTTGCCGAAGATGTCGGTCAGCGGCTCGCCGATGAGGGCCTGGATGCCCTGTTCGAGTCAGCGGCTCCCAAGCGCCTGACCCCTGCGCGATCCGATCCCGAGAGCCCTTAAAACTGATCGCCTGGAACGTTCCGCAAAGCGGGTTTTGACGGCGAAAACAGGCCGTTGCGACCCCCCTGGAAAAAACTTCGTGAAGGCCGAAAAAAGGGGATTGCGCGGTCTGGGGAATCCCCCTATATCCCCGTCCACCGGCGGCGAGGCCCTTAACGAGCTTCGCCGCCGATTGCTTCAAAGCCCCGGGATGGGAATTCTGATGGTCGCGAAGCCGCTCTTTGAGATTGTGATGTATTGAAGGGATATGTGGGCGGTTATGCTGTTTTTACGGCGATGACTTTCTGCATATCGGCTTGCTAGTTTGGTTTCGGCCATTCGATGATGCGAGTGTCAGCTTCAT
>JBCCDU010000105.1:0-11662 GCA_039030715.1 Pseudomonadota bacterium | reverse complement strand
CCCATGCGGTGCCGGAATGGTAGATATATTTCGACACCCAATGCAGGGTTTGCAGATCACGCAGGCCGCCTTTGCCCTCCTTGATATTGGGTTCCAGCATATAACGCGCGCCGCCGTTGCGGGTGTGGCGGATCTCACGCTCGCCCAGCTTGGCTTCGACATATTCGGGTCCGGTGCTCTGAAACAGATCTTTCCAAAGTGCGGCGTCTAACTCGTCGAACGGGCCCTTGTCGCCGCAGAGAAAGCGTTTCTCCAGCAGGGCCGTACGCACTGTGATGTCGTTGCGCGCATAGCGCATGCAATCGGCGATGGAGCGCGAGGCATGGCCCACCTTCAGCTTCAGATCCCAGAGGAGATAGAGCATCTCTTCGATCACGCTCTCGCCCCAGGGGGTCTGCTTGTAGGGTGTCAGGAACAGCAGATCGACGTCGGAGAACGGCGCCATCTCGCCCCTCCCGTACCCGCCGACGGCCACCAATGCGATATGCTCTCCCTTGGTGCGGATGACCTGGCTGTGCAGGTACTCGCTGCAGAAATGGAAGAGCCCGACCACCGCCACATCGGTCACATGCGCCAGACTACGCGCGGCGCGCAGGCCGGCATGGGGATTAGCGAGCAGATACTGGATCACACGCGCACGCCCGTCTTTGAGCGTTGTTGCAACCAGGTCGTGTACCATATCGCGCAGGGCGGGATCGGTTGCGGGATTACCCTCGCATGCCTCGGCCAGGCGGTCGATCTCGGCGATCAGAACCTGTTCATTGGCCAGCGTATCCGGCGCGTCGGCCAGATGGCGCAATCCGGCGAAACTGATGACATCCTGGGTCGTGGCGGTTCTCGCAAGCTCGGGTTTCGGCGTCAGTTGGATTGCCCTGCGTCAGGACTCTGCGTCAGGATCCTGCGCCAAACGCGCGCGGCGCCGGATCGACAGTGCGGAAGTTTCGCTGGCCGACCTCCAGAATTGCAAGCGATCTTTCGCTCAGCCCATCCCGGGTGAAGCGAACCGGTCCTAAGCCCCCCTCGAAACCGGCGGGGCGCAGCAGAAGCTGCGTCGGGAACAGCTCACGATTGCCGCTGGCACGGGCATCGCGGAACAACCGGCCCGCCACCATCACCGCATCATAGCCGAGTACGGCGACCAATCGCGGCTTTGCCCCAAATTTTTGCGCGTAACGGGCTGAAAAGGCGTTCGACCGGTCGACATCCGGCGCAGGGAACCAACCACCGCGCAGGGTGCGTTCTTTCAGTGTCGCGCCGGAGAACCACTGGCCAAGCCCCAGGAACTTCACGCGTGAGGGGTTGAAATTGTTGTAGTCCATGAATGTGCCCGCTGCCTGCAGATCGGTGCCGCTGGTTGCGATCAGCACCGCATCTGCCCCGCGTGAGGCATTGGCGAACGCACCCGCGCCGTTTTGCACGCCGTTGAAGCCAGGCTGGAAGGCGCCGGTCCCGACGATCTGCGTGCGCCCCTCACGCTGCGCCTGTTGCGCACCGCGCAAGGCCGCCTGGCCATAAGGTGTCTGGGGATAGAAGACCCCAACCGAAGAGCGCCCCTGCGACGCGGCATAGGAGAGGACGCGACGCGCCTCCATCTCTGGCAGGAAGCCGGTCAGCCAGACCGGTCCGCCCGCGGCGGAGGCATCGGTCGAGAAGGACAACACCTTGATCCCCGCCGGCTGCGCCACGCGCGCCACGCTCTTGGTCGACGAACTGAAAAGCGGGCCCAGGATAATGTCGGCCCCATCGGCCATTGCGCGCCGCGCGACCTGCCCGGCTCGCGCGGGATCGCCGCCCGTATCATAGACTTTCAGCTCGAGCTGCCGCTCACCCAGATCGACCATGCCCATGCGCGCGGCATTGACCAGCGATTGGCCCAGCTTGACTGCCCCCTGACGCGGGCCGGATTGTGGCGCCAGCAACGCCAGGGTGACCTTCTCGTTCGGATTGAACGCGGGCACGGTCACCGATCCGCCTTGCTGCTGTGGATTTTGGGTGCCTTGCTGGCCTACGCTGCGCGACGGGCCGCAACCCGCGAGGGCGAGCGTCGCGGCGGTCGCGATACATAGGATGGACTTAAAGCTGAAACGGTACATCTCGTATTCTCCTGTCCCGCCTTGGCGGGGTCCCCGGTCTGCGACGGATCACCAAGATGTTCGATGGCCCTTGCCCCCTGGCCATCCGCTTGTGCGACATCGATCCGTCCCGCGCCGGACCCTAGGAGCGGGACGATCGAATGTAAACGTGCCCCCCGGGCGGGGTCGCGCAGTCTGGGGGAAGGTGTAGTGTCCGGGCCACGCGATGCCGCTTCTCGCGCCGGATCTCTCGCGCCCGGGCTCTATCTGGTCGCGACACCGATAGGTCATGCGCAGGACATTACCCTGCGCGCGCTGGAGGTGCTGCGCCACGCCGACGCGTTGCTGGCAGAAGACACGCGTCAGACCCGTAAACTTCTGGAAATTCACGGTATTTCCCTGGCTGGGCGACCCATGCTGTCCTATCATGACCGCAATGGCGCCGCCCGGCGCCCGCAGATCGAGGCCTGGCTCGCGGAGGGGAAGTCAGTGACCTATTGCTCGGACGCTGGCACCCCCTTGTTGGCAGATCCGGGCTTTCGCCTGGCAGAATTGGCGCTGGCGGGGGAATATGGTCTTGTCGCGGTGCCAGGGGCTTCTGCTTTGCTGACCGCGCTTGCGGTTTCTGCCTTGCCGAGCGACCGGTTCATGTTCGCGGGGTTCCTACCCGCAAAAGGCGCCGCTCGCCGCAAGGCTCTGGCGGAGCTGGCAGCGGTGCCGGGGACGCTGATTTTCTATGAAAGCCCGCGCCGCCTGTCCGCGAGCCTGCGGGACATGGAAACCGTTCTGGGCGGCACCCGCCGCGCAGCGGTATGTCGCGAACTGACCAAGAAGTTCGAGGAAACCCGCCGCGACAGCCTCGGCGCGCTGGCCGACGCCTATGACGCCGAAGACCCGCCCAGGGGAGAGATCGTGGTCCTGATCGGTCCGCCCGATCCGGAGGCGGCGCAGGTCGAGGAGGCCGATCTGGATCACGCCCTGGCCGAAGCCTTGCAAACCCTCTCGATCAAGGACGCAGCGCGAGAAATCTCGACCCGCCTGAACCTGCCCCGGCGCGATGTCTACGCCCGGGCACTGGCCTTGTCCGGCAAATGAGCGGCAGGCGCTATCACGCGGGTCTGGCGGCTGAAGCACAGGTCGCCCGATACTACGAAGCCCGGGGCGGCACGATACGCGAGCGCCGCCTGCGCACGGCTGCGGGCGAGATCGACCTTGTCGTCCAGACTGGCACCATGCTGATCTTCGTTGAGGTCAAAGCCCGCAAGCGCATGGGCCCGGACAGTCCCATCACCGAAAAACAATGGCAACGCTTGGGTTTGGCAGCGGAATCCTATATGCTGAATTATACGAGCATGACGGGCGCTGCCCCGCTCTGCCGCTTCGATGCCGCATTGATCGGCCCGGACGGCAGTTTGGAGGTCATCGAGAACGCCCGCATTCAGTATTGAGCCTTGAGGCGGAGCAGAAAGATGAAACTCATGACCACTCTGGTGGTGTCGGTCGGCGTGTCGCTGGCTGTCGCCGCCTGTACACCTGTCGGCGTCGTTGTCGGCAGCGGCGCGGTTGTCACGCGGTCGGTCCTGCAGGAGCGCACGACCGGTCAGGCGCTGACCGATCTCGAAATCGAAGTCTCGATCCAGAACCGGCTGGGCAACCACTCGGGCGAGTTGTTCCGGGATGTCTCGGTCGATGTCCATGAAGGCCGGGTCGTGTTGACCGGCTCGGTCCCGGTGCGCGATCATCAGATCGTCGCCACCCGCAATGCCTGGGAGGTTCCGGGTGTGCGCGAGGTCAGTGACGAGCTGACGGTGCAGGAGGACAGCGGCACCGCAGCCTATCTCAACGATGTCTGGATCTCGAACCAGGTGCGCTATCACTTGTTGACGGATCTGGATGTGCGTTCGGTGAACTTCAACGTGACCACGGTCGACAACATCGTCCATATCACCGGACTGGCGCGGTCGAGCAGCGAGCTTCAGACCGTCACGGGTTATGCCGCCGGGGTCCGAGGGGTCGAGCGAGTGATCAATCACGCATTGATCATCGACGATCAGCGCCGGATCGACGCTCTGGCAAAAGCGACCTGACAGACTTGCATCCCGCAGCGGATACGACGTTGCGGGATGCGCCCATCGCCGAGCGCGGCTGAGTGCGAGCGCCTGTTCAAGGGGTGATCTGGGGCGTGGCCTTCGTCGTCCTGGAATCCACTCAGTTCGTGTTTTTCGGTGGCGTCTTCCGGCGCATCAGTTCGTTCGTCTTTGGATTTCTGGTCTTCGCCATTACCACACTCGGCTTTGTCGGCTGGGCATGGGTCACTGCGCCCGGGCAGATCCGTGCGGCGCTCGCGCGGCCCGGTTTGCTTCTGGCGATCAATGTCACTGCGGCGCTGTCCTGGCTGGCCCTGCTGATCTCGGTCCAATTGATCGAGCCTGCGGTCGCCTACACGATCGGCGCGGGGGCGATGCCAATCGCGGCGCTGCTGTTTCAGCGGCTCGGTGTGTCAGGGGGCGCAGGTCCACGCAATGGCATGGAAGCGGCAGGTGTCGCGCTGATCGCGCTGGCGGTGGCGTTTCTCTCGCTTGCCACGGTGATGGGGTGGTCCGGCTTCGTCCGGGGCGACCTGCAGATTGCGCCCTGGATTGCCCTGGCGGGCGTTTCGCTGGCTTTTGGGGAAGGCATGCTGTTCACCTGGCTGCTGATCCTCTGCCAGCGCATCGACCGGACGGGCGTGGGGCCAGGCGCGATCTTTGGTCTGCGCTTCCCGCTCTATGTCCTGATCGCGGGTGCTGGCGCGGCGGTGGGCCTGGATTCCAAGGCACCGTTAGACGCTGTCGAAATCGCTTTGCTGGTTGCGCTGGGTCTGCTGCTGATCGTTCCGCCGCTTTATGCGCTGCAACGCACTGTCGCCCTGTTGCCGACCGTGACGATCAGCGTGCTGACGGCATTGGGCCCCTTCGTGATCTTCGTTTTGCAGATGGTCGAAGGCCGCGTCGCCTATGCCCCGGCCACCCTGCTTGGCCTTGCGATCTATTTCGCGGGCGCATTGCTCGCGGCCTATGGCGCGGTTGGCGCAACCTTGCGCGCCAGGTGATGCGATATCCGGCGGAAGTGAATTCTGCACGCCCGGGCTTGACCGGATGCGAGCCCATGCCGACATTGCCCGCAGCCTGCGTGTTTCACGCCTCATCAAAGCCCAGGGAGGGGTGATGCCGCTTTCCGTTGCGATCCAGATGGACCCGATCGGTCCGGTCGATATCCATGCCGACAGCACGTTCCACCTGGCGATGGAGGCGCAGTCGCGTGGCCACGGCCTGTTCTATTACCATGTCGAGGATCTGACCTGGAATGCGGGCCGTGTTCTGGCGCGTGGCTGGGACCTTGAAGTCCGGCGCGAGGCGGGCAATCACTATACTTTGGGCGAAAGACGCGAGGTCGATCTGGCCGAGTGGGATGTCGTGTTGCTGCGCCAGGACCCGCCGTTCGACATGTCATACATCACGAACACTCATCTGCTGGAGCGGATCCATCCCAAGACCCTGGTCGTGAACGATCCGTTCTGGGTGCGCAACTGCCCCGAGAAGCTGCTGATCATGGAGTTCCTCGAGCTGATCCCACCCACGATGATCGCCCGCTCGCTGGAGGCGATCAAAGCGTTCCGGGCGGAGCATGGAGACATCATCGTCAAGCCGCTCTATGGCAATGGCGGGGCGGGCGTTTTCAAATTGCGCAGCGATGACAGCAACCTCGCCTCGTTGCACGAGATGTTCACCGGCATCAATCGCGAGCCGTTGATGATCCAGAAGTTCCTGCCCGATGTCTCGGCGGGGGACAAACGAGTGATCCTGGTGGATGGCGAAGCGGTGGGGGCGATCAACCGCGTCCCGCAGAAGGGCGAGACCCGGTCGAATATGCATGTGGGAGGGCGGCCCGAGAAAGTCGAGATGACTGCCCGCGACCGCGAGATCTGCAAACGCCTCGGTCCTACCCTGAGGGAGAAGGGCCTGATCTTCACCGGGATCGATGTGATCGGCGATTATCTGACCGAGATCAACGTGACCTCCCCCACCGGCATTCAGGAGATGGAACGCTTCGACGGGACCAATGTCGCGGGTCTGATCTGGGATGCGATCGAGCGGAAGCGCGGCTGATGCGACTGCCCCTCTGGCTCGTCAATCTGGGCCTGAGGGTTTTTGTGCGTTGGCCTTTGGGCTGGATCAAAACACCCCAGGATCTGCGGGCGCGCTTTGCCCGGGATGCGCAGTTGGTCTTTGCAATGCCGGACGATGCGCATTTCACCCCCGAAGCGCTGCGCCGGGACGATGCGCCGCCAATGGAGATGCTGTGGGCCAGCCAGGGGCGTGCTGATCGGCATCGGGTGATCCTCTATCTGCATGGCGGGGCTTACCTGGTCGGCTCGCCGGACACGCACAGGCATCTAGGGGCCGCATTGGCAGGTGCCGCCGGGACGCGCGCGCTGCTCCCGGGTTATCGCCTTGCGCCAGAGGATCCGTTTCCTGCTGCGGTAGAAGATGCGCTCGCCGCCTATCGCTATTTGCTCGAGACCCATGAGCCCGGCCAGATTGCCTTTGCGGGGGACAGTGCGGGCGGCGGGTTGGTCTTCGCGCTGCTGCTGGCGGCTGCACAAGCAGGTCTGCCACCGCCCGCAGCCGCCGTGGGTTTCTCCCCTTTCACCGATCTGACCTTGCAGGCGCCAAGCCACAGGCGAAATGCGCGGCGCGAGGTGATGCTGCCCCCCCAGCGCGCGCAGGAGGCGGTGGATTACTATCTGCAGGGGCACGATCCGCGCGATCCTCTGGCCTCGCCCGCGTTTGGGACTTTCGAGACACCTCCGGCAAGCATGATCCTTGCGTCGACGACCGAGATTCTGGCGGATCATGCGACTCTGCTGGCGGAAACATTGCGCCGCTTTAGTGGGGATGTGCGGCTAGAGATATGGCCTGGCCTGCCCCACGCCTGGCCGATGTTCGTAGGCAGGCTGACCGCCGCCGACCAGGCAACCGCCGAGGCTGGGCGGTTCATTCAGCGGGCGATGGATCGGCAGGCTGACGCGGTTGTGGAAGATACAGGCTGACAGCCCGGTTGGGCCGGTCATGCGGGTAATGTGCGTGGCGGGTATAGCCGAAACGATCCAGCAATCCCGCGATGCGGTCGATATCGTTTACATGATGATCGATCAAGAGAATCGGCGTCTGACGCTTGAGCGTGCGCTTCAGACCCTTCAGCACTTCGACCTCGCGACCCGATGTGTCGATCTTGATCGCATCCACGCGGATATCTTCGATCAGTGTATCCATCGGCTGGACTGCAACGCTGGCCGTGGGTTTGGCGGCAGTGTCAAAGGCGGGCAGGTCCTCGTCACTGGTTGGTTTGGCCGGCTTCGGCGGGCCGGGATGCACACTGCTCTGCGCCGGTTTGCGCCGGTGAATCGAGATGGTGCCACGCCCCTCCTCTGCCCCGGCAGCGACCATGTGCAGGGTAACCCGTCCCTCCAGCCCGTTCAGCGCGATGTTCATCTCCAGCAGACGGCGGATCTCCGGGTTCGGTTCCACCGCGATAACGGCGGCATGGGCCAGGCGGCCCAGTGCTACCGTGTGGTTGCCCAGATGCGCGCCGATATCGACAAAGCAGCCACCCTCCGGAAAGCGTCGGATCAGCTCGCCCAGCGGCGCATCCTCCCACAGCGCCCCTTCGCGGTGGGCCTCCATCACCGGGTCGGACCCGCTGCGTCCCAGAAAGCTGAGCCGCGCGGCGCCATGGCCCAGATGGACCGCATAATCCGCATGCACCATCCGCTCCACAGGTGTCGTCAGCGAGGCGAGCGGCACCTGATGGCCGTGCTCGATGCTGCTGCCGACGCCGCGCAGGGTCGCGACCGGTTGGCAGAGCACGTGAACGTCGAGGCGCGCCGCATCGCGCTGGAAGTACCGGTCGAGGATTTCTATCTCGGGGCCGGAGGCCGACGCATCGCCACCCAAGCCGTTCCAGACCATCGCCCAATCGACACCGCAGACGATCTTCTGCTCTGCGCTCAGTGCCAGCATCCGCTCTGCCCCGCGTCGGGTGATGAGGTAGCAGTCGGCACCGGGGGCTTTGGCCTCCATCACCGCTAGCGCCATGTCGAGTGGCACCGTATCGCCCCCGCCGGTGACGAGGCGGTCATTCGCGAACAAAATGTCGAAGTCGCCCAGCCCGGCGGCAATCCCCTCGACCCGCTCCAGCGGTTCGGCGAGATCGGCGTCATCCTCGCAGATCAGCGCCCGATCCCAGCCCTGCTCCACAACATGCTGCCAGGCCAGCCGATGTGAGAGATAGCAGGCGAGCGCACCGGGTTTGATCCGGTCTTCGCCCCAGAAATGCGCTCCGATCAGATCGGACCACAGGTGAAAGGGGCAATCCATCCGGTGCCCGTCCAACGCCGCAATCCGGATTGGCTTGACGCCCTGTGCGCGCGCCTTCTGCCTGAAGCGCTGAAGGCGCTGGCCATCGACCGCGCGGTTGATGACCAGAACCGGCAGGGTCATCTGCGGGCTTTCTCGGCGATGCCGGAGGTTCCCTCGCGGCGTTCCAGTTCGGCCAGCACGTGTGCCAATGTCACATCTCTCGCCGCGAGCATCACGAGCAGATGGTAGAGCGTATCCGCTGCCTCGGCCGTCAGCGCCGCGCGGTCGCCCTTGACCGCCTCGATGATCGCCTCAACCGCTTCCTCGCCGAATTTCTCCGCGCATTTTTCGGGGCCTCTGGCCAACAAAGCTGCTGTGTGCGAGGTGCCAGGATCGGACTTGCGCCGGGCTTCTATGGTCGCGGCCAGCCTAGTCAGCACGTCGCTCATAGCCTGACCCCGATCCCGGCAGCAGCCATATGATGCTTGGCCTCGGCAATCGTGTGCTCGCCGAAATGGAAGATCGAGGCGGCGAGTACGGCGGAAGCCCGACCCTCCACCACACCTTCCACCAGATGATCCAGCGTCCCGACGCCGCCGGATGCGATGACCGGGATGCTGACGGCCTTGGAGATCGCGCTGGTCAGCGGCAGGTTGAAGCCTGCCCGCGTGCCGTCGCGGTCCATCGAGGTCAGCAGGATCTCGCCCGCCCCCTTGACCTGCATCATCCGCGCAAACTCGACAGCGTCGATCCCAGTGCGCTCGCGACCGCCATGGGTGAAGATCTCCCATTTGCCGTCCGAAACTGTCTCGGCATCGATGGCGACGACAATACATTGAGCGCCGAATTTCTCGGACGCCTGGGCGACGAAATCTGGATTCTTCACGGCGGCGGTGTTGATCGAGACCTTGTCGGCACCGGCCAGCAGAAGCGCGCGGATATCGTCGAGCGTGCGGACCCCGCCACCTATGGTCAGGGGCATGAAGCACTGCTCCGCCGTGCGCCGGGCCACGTCCAGGATCGTGCCGCGGTTTTCCGAGCTTGCCGTGATGTCGAGGAAACAGAGTTCGTCCGCGCCCGCCGCGTCATAGACCTTCGCCTGCTCCACCGGATCGCCCGCATCGATCAGATCGACAAAGTTCACGCCCTTGACGACGCGCCCGTCCTTCACGTCGAGGCAGGGAATGATCCGGGTCTTCAGCATTTGGCCCTCCGCCACTGGTTCGCCAGCGGCTTAGCGGTTTTGAGCGCCACTGCAAAGGGGGTGGGTAAGGTGGGTGGGCGAAGCATCGACCTTACTCAATCGTGAGGTGGAATGGCGGCGCTGGAGATTGACAAGTTCGACGTTGGACGAGTTCAATCCACATTATATGCATTCGCAACTCATGGAGCCGACCGATGAAATCCCTCCTCACCGCGACCTTGCTTGCCGTCCTCGTCCCGCTTGGCGCCCAGGCGGCCGACTTGATTTCGATAGAGAGCAACCATTCCGTCGCCGAGACCATCGACCGGCTGAAAGCGAACGTCGAAAAGGCTGGCGCTACCGTGTTCGCGCGCGTAGATCACGCCAAAGGTGCGGCTTCGGTCGATCAGGAACTGCGCCCGACCGAGATGCTGATGTTCGGCAACCCCAAGCTGGGCACGCCTGCGATGCAGGGTGCGCAGACTATGGCGCCCGATCTTCCGATGCGCGTGATTGCGTGGGAGGATGCGCAAGGCAAGGTCTTCATCGGCTATCGCGACCCGGCCGAGGCGGCGAAGCTGCATGGCCTGCCCGCGGATCATCCGACCATTGTCAAAATGCAGGGCGCGCTTGGCAAGCTGACAGGTGCGGCGGCCCAGTAAACCTCAGCCCAGGACGCGGATCGCATCTGCAATCGCGATCCGTCCGTCATAGAGCGCGCGGCCCGAGATGACACCATCCAGTGCCGCGCCGCTCGCCTTCAATGCCCGTAGATCGTCGAGCGAGGAGACCCCGCCTGACGCGATCACCGGGATAGAAACCGCCTGCGCCAGCGCTGCGGTACCCTCCACATTGGGGCCGCCCATCGCGCCGTCGCGGTCTATATCGGTGTAGATAATCGCAGCCACCCCCGCATCCTCGAATTTTCGTGCCAGATCCAGCGCCGCGATGTCCGTCGTTTCGGCCCAGCCCTCGACGGCGACCATACCCCCCCGCGCATCGATCCCAACGGCGATCTTGCCAGGAAACGCCTTTGCAGCCTGCCGCACCAGGTCCGTGTCTCTCACCGCAACGGTGCCCAGAATCACACGAGCGAGCCCGCGCTGGAGCCAGCCTTCGATCGTCGCCATGTCGCGGATGCCGCCGCCCAGTTGGGCGGGCACGGTAATGGCGTCCAGTATCGCCTCGGCCGCCGCGCCGTTGACCGGCTGTCCCGCGAAGGCACCGTTCAGATCGACCAGATGGATCCACTGGCAACCCTCGTCCTGAAAGCAACGCGCTTGGGCCGCCGGATCGTCGTTGAACACTGTCGCTTTGGCCATCTCACCGCGCACCAGGCGTACGCATTGGCCGTTCTTCAGGTCGATGGCTGGATAGAGGATCATGACCGCTCCCACAGGATTCGCGATCTTTTGCGGCAAGTGTGATGGAATGCCAAGACCGACTTCACCTTTATTTGCTTTCACCCTTGGTAAACCTTGTGCCACCCTGAGCCTTCCACAGGGTAAGGAGACCACAATGAAACGGTTTATGCTGGCCGCAGCGCTCTCGCTTGGTGCAGGTGGCGCCCTCGCGTCCGAGGGAAAACCCATCGAGGTGACCGGCGAGATTATCGATACCTGGTGCTACTATTCTGGCGTCATGGGCGGACCCGACGCCACTGTCGGTACGGCACACCATACCTGCGCAATGTGGTGCGCGGCCGGCGGTATTCCGGTGGGCATGCTGACCGAGGACGGCACCGTTTACATGGTCGTGAAATGGGAAGGCAACGCGGACCTGGCCGATGGCGAGGCGCTGCTGGACGTCCAAAGCCACACGATAAGCGCGAAAGGCATGGCCTTCGAGCGTGACGGCATCAACTACATCTTCGTCGAGGAGGTGTTGGAGAACAAAGGGATCGTGAACATCACCCACGAGGATTACGGGGTGATCCCCGGTTTCGCCATTCCCAAATCGCGCAGGGAGCAGAAGCAATGAAACGACTGATCGCTTTGACCGCGCTG
>JBCCDU010000104.1:0-11879 GCA_039030715.1 Pseudomonadota bacterium | reverse complement strand
GGGCAATTTGTCCTGAAACAAAGACCATATTGCCAGAGGCAACAATGGCCTGATTGTAGGGGCCGACGGGGGCAGGAGCACTCTCAGTTTGAACAATGCGACGAACCATGATGTTCCATTCGTTAACTAGCTTGAGTATTTTACCGAACCGGCAACAAGATGTATTAAAAACATTGCCGTTGTTGGTGCAGAGGTATATGCCGGTCAGGGAATTTCGAATCCTGCAAGATCGCGGCTGAAACCTGCCAGGGACGGGTGGTTTCCACGCTCGAGGGCGGCTATGACCTCGACGGGCTCACGACCAGTTGTGCTGCCCATCTGGACGCGTTGCACGCCCATGTGGAGGGGCTGGAATGACTGACAAGCCGATCGACGAGATGAGCTTCGAGGAAGCGCTTGCGGCGCTGGAGCAAGTCACCGGTCAGTTGGAAGGCGGGCAAGTGCCACTGGATCAGTCCATCGCGCTCTACGAACGGGGCGATGCGCTGAAGAAACACTGCGAAAAACGCCTGGCCGATGCCGAGTTGAAGGTTCAGAAAATTGTCACACATGGCGACAAAGCGCCATCAACCGCACCGTTCGAGGCTGACGGAACGTGATTTGCCGTGAGCGGAGATTTATGACACCCGCGTTAATGAATTACCGACCTGGGGGAGCCTTGTGAGCGACCAACCGCATACGCCCTTGCTGGACCGCGTGTCCTCGCCTGCCGACTTGAAGGGCTTTACCGATCGCGAGCTGGCCGATCTGGCCCATGAACTGCGCGCCGAGACGGTCTCGGCCGTCTCTGTCACCGGCGGCCATCTGGGCGCAGGGCTGGGTGTGGTGGAGATGACTATCGCACTGCACGCCGTTTTCGATACGCCGCGCGACAAGCTGATCTGGGATGTCAGCCACCAATGCTATCCCCATAAGATCTTGACCGGTCGGCGCGACCGTATCCGGACATTGCGCACCGGTGGCGGCCTCAGCGGGTTCACCAAGCGGGCGGAGAGCGAATACGACCCCTTCGGTGCCGCCCACTCCTCCACCTCGATCTCGGCGGCGCTGGGCTTTGCCATGGGACGCGAACTGGGTTGCGACACTGGCGATGCGATTGCGGTCATCGGCGACGGGGCGATGACGGCTGGAATGGCCTATGAAGGGCTGAACAATGCCGGCGGGCTTGGCAAGCGCCTGATCGTCATTCTGAACGATAACGAGATGTCGATTGCGCCGCCGGTCGGCGCGCTATCGAACTACCTGACGCGGCTCTACACGCAGTCTCCTCTCCAAGATCTGAAATCCGCAGCCAAGGGCGTTCTGGATCAGGTGCCCGGCCCGCTGGGCGATGTGATGCGCGAGGGAGCGCACCGCGCCGAAACCCTGATGAAGGGCGCCACGGTCGGTGGCACGATGTTCGAGGAACTGGGCTTCGATTATGTCGGGCCGATTGACGGGCACGACATGAACCAGCTCCTCAGCGTTCTGCGCACGGTGAAGGAGCGCGCGACCGGTCCGATCCTGATCCACGCGCTGACAGTGAAGGGCAAGGGCTATGCCCCCGCCGAGGAAGCGGCGGACAAGGGCCATGCCCGCGCCAAGTTCGACGTGATCACGGGCGAGCAGAAGAAGGCGCCGTCCAATGCGCCCTCCTATACCAAGGTCTTCGCCAACAGCCTGATCGACATCGCCAATGACGACCCGCGCGTCTGCGCCATCACCGCTGCCATGCCCGATGGCACGGGGCTTGACGTGTTCGGAAAGGTTCACCCGGATCGCACCTTCGATGTGGGTATTGCGGAGCAGCACGGCGTCACCTTCTGTGCGGGCCTTGCCGGGGCCGGGATGCGGCCGTTCTGTGCGATCTATTCCACCTTCCTGCAACGCGGTTACGACCAAGTGGTGCATGACGTGGCGATCCAACGCCTGCCGGTGCGCTTTGCCATCGACCGCGCCGGACTGGTGGGCGCCGATGGCGCGACCCATGCGGGCAGTTTCGACATCGGATACCTCACCAACCTGCCGGGCATGGTGATGATGGCGGCAAGCGACGAGGCGGAACTGGTTCACATGGTTACGACCGCGCAGATGATCGACGATGGCCCGTCGGCTTTCCTTTTCCCGCGCGGAGAGGGTGTGGGGGTCGAGATGCCAGCCAAGGGCGTGCCGCTTGAGATCGGCAAAGGCCGCGTCGTGCGCGAAGGCTCGAAGATCGCGCTCCTCAGCTTTGGTGCGCGCCTGCAGGAGTGCCTGAAAGCGGCGGAGGAGCTGGAGGCGATGGGCCTCTCCACCACGGTCGCCGATGCCCGCTTCGCCAAGCCGCTGGATCGCGATCTGATTCTGCAACTGGCCCGTCATCACGAGGCGCTGATCACGATCGAGGAAGGCGCGGTCGGCGGGTTCTCTGCCCATGTGCTGCATCTGCTGGCGCATGAGGGCGTGTTGGACAGTGGCCTGACCGTGCGCCCGATGGTCTTCCCGGACATCTTCATCGACCAGGACAGCCCCGCTAAGATGTATGAGGTGGCGGCGATGAATGCGCCCCATATCGTGACCCAGGCTCTGGCTGCGCTTGGCAAGACCGAGGAAGCGGCCCGCGCGTGATCCTTGCCCGGAGTGGCCCGGCCTTTTCCTTGCCGGGCGGCGCATTACATGGGCTGGAATGAGTATCCGCACCCTCTCCGAGACCGCATGGCGGGACCATCCGTTGAACCGCCTGAAAGGTGGCATGATTGCCGTCTTGGTGTGGGCCTCGATGCAGCTTCTCTTTGCGATTGCGGTCGCGGGCGGCCTGGCGTTTTTCGGCACCGGGTGGCTGTTTCGCGAAGGCGTGCCCGATGCCTATGAATGGCTGCTCTGGGGCGCGATGGTTGCAGGGCCGTTACTGATCGTGCCCGCGATGCTGCGCAAAAACCCGCTGACTCCGGCCCTCTATGCGGCTTATATCGGCGTGACATTCCTGCTGCTTCTTGGGGCGGAGTTCTATGCGCTCGACTGGTTCTCCGCATCCAGATACGAGGTCGACGGCGGCTGGATCGGGGCCGCGATCTTTGCGCTGGCCGTCACAATCGACCTGATCGTAATTTTCTACCTCTTCCGCGGTGCCAGGCCCAATGTGATCTTCCGCCGGCGCGAACTGACATGAGCCGATGGCACCCTCTCACGCCGCAGGATTGGTCTGCGCATCCTCTGAACGGCTTTGGCGGAGGTATGCGTTGGGTCGTGGGCTGGATCGGGTTTCAGAGCATCCTGGCCGTGCTGATCGTGGTCATGCTGGCTTTGGCCCCGCAAGAGTTGTTCGATCCCGCCATTCCGGACGGTTTCGAATGGGTTCAGTGGATATTCCTCGCCCTTGGCCCGCCAGTTGTGCTCTGGCTTCTCTTCCGACGTGATCCGCTGGGCCCGGTTCTCTATGGCGGCTATTTCTTCGCCGCCCTCGCCTTCCCGTTTTATGCGGAGGTCTGGTCCCCGTTCCTCACCTCGGCCGAAACGTATGTGACGCAAAGCGGGCTGATCGGTGCTGGGCTTTTCGCTGCGTTCACGATCATCGATCTGCTGGCCCTGGGGTACCTGTTCCTCTCGGACCGTGCGAATGTTCTGCTACGCAACCGGCAACGCGCCTGACGCCGGTTTGCGCGCCTTTTTCTCGCCGCGAACCCCATTGATACTGTTGGCGCGCGTATTTTCGAGGGGCTCAACATGCATATTTTGCTGGGATTGGCGGGGCTGATTGGGGTTGCCCTGATGTGGTACTGGCGGGCGAAGCAGGCGCGCGAAGCGGCGGGCGACATTGCCGAGGCCGCTAACGACGTGCGTCTGGCGGCCAGGCGTTTCGCTTATCGCAGGCGTACCGATGTCCACCCCGCCGATTGTGTCGAAGATCCGCGTCTGGCGGCTGCCGGTATCGCTGCGGCGATTGCCTCGATGGACGCGCCTCTCTCGCAGGTCGAGATCGATGCGTTGCAGACAGAAGCGCGCGCGATCTTCAAGGTGGACGCTGCCGAGGCTGTGGATATTGCCGCCTTTGGCCGCTGGATCTCGGGCCAATGCAAGGCCCCGAACGAGGCCGTTCGGCGGCTCGCCAAAGTGGTCGATCAGCGAGCGGGTGCCGAGGCAGGCCCCGATCTGCTGACCATGGTCGAGCGGGTGGCCTGCGCCGACGGCGCGGTGCTGGGTTCGGACGAGCAGGCATCGATTGCCACCATCCGGCGCACCCTGGGCTTGCCGGAGGCTCGCTGAGGAATCGCACGGCGCAAGCAGCCTGCAAATTCTTCGTTCAAGGGTGACGTACGAGACCCTTCGCGGTATGACCGTCGCGAATGGGTAACGCGGCGATCCGATTGCGGCCCAGAACTCTGCATGAGGCGCAGCTATGGCCGAAGAGGTCACGATCGCGACCCTGGGCGCACAGGCCGACGGCGTGACCGAGGATGGGCTCTATGTTGCCGGGACCCTGCCCGGCGAGCGCGTTCGCGTCGATCGCCTGGTTGGCCCGATGGATGCGCGCGCCCGGCTGATCGAGGTGCTCTCACCCTCGACGGATCGCGTGGAACCGGCCTGCCCGCATTTCACCGAATGCGGTGGCTGTGCGATCCAGCACGCCAGCGATGCGCTGGTGGCTAAATGGAAGACCGACCTGATCCGCAAGTCTCTCGCTGCCCGAGGGATCGAGGATGTTCAGATCTATCCGATCCGCACGTCGCCCCCGGCCTCGCGACGTCGGATTACGGTGACGGCAAGGCGCACGAAGAAGACCATTCAGATCGGTTTTCACGCACCGGGCAGTGACCGGATCGTGCCGATATCCGCCTGTATCGTGGCGCGACCGGAGCTGATCGATACGCTGCCTCTCCTGCAGGAACTCGTGCCTCTGGGCGCCAGTCGCACCAGCGAGATCAGGATGACTTTGACGCTGACCGAAGGCGGCGTGGATGTCGCTGTTTTCGATGCCAAAGAGATTGATGGCCCCGGTCGCGCGCTGTTGGCTGGCGCCGCGAACCGCGCAAGCGTAGCCCGGCTTTCGTGGAACGGGGAGGCGGTGATCACCCGCACCCAGCCCCTGGTGGCGATGGGCCGCGCGAAAGTGGAACTGCCCCCGGGCGGGTTTCTGCAGGCGACCGAGGAGGGCGAGGCGGCTCTCGTCTCCGCAGTCCGTCAGGCAGTTGGCCCAGCGCTGCGCATCGCCGATCTCTATGCCGGATCCGGCACCTTCACGCTCCCGCTTGCGAGCCACGCGGATATCACTGCCGTTGAGGGGGATGCAACGGCGGTCGAGGCGCTGGACAAGGCCTGGCGCCAGACCGATGGGCTCCACCGTATCGGGGCAACACGGCGCGATTTGGCCCATCGCCCCGTGCTGGCTGGGGAGCTGAAGCGGATCGAAGCGCTCGTGATCGACCCCCCGCGCGCCGGAGCACGGGTGCAGTGCGAGCAACTCGCGATCTCTGAGGTGCCGGTGATCGCTGCGGTGAGCTGTAATCCGGCCACCTTTGCGCGGGATGCACGTATCCTCCTTGATGGCGGCTACCGGCTCGATTGGGTCCAACCGGTGGATCAATTCCGCTGGGCTACCCATGTGGAGCTCGCAGCCCGTTTCTCCCGAACCGCCTGATGGCTGCGAGCTAAGCGGAATCCAGCCTGACGGCTGGATACGATATGCGCTCGCTCCGTCGCCCTCCGGGCTGGATCGAGCAGCGGGCGGCCGTTTCTTGTGCTGCGCTTCATACCGAGAGCCCGCAAAGGCGTATGCCCAGAATGGGCATTCCGCTTGGTTGGAGGCCACTCAGAAGTTTGGTGGCGGGGCTAGCAGGCGCTCGGCAACAGCCGCCGCACCCGGTTCTGCGCCGGTTCCGTCGAAATCACCGGAAACCTGGATTGTTGCCTCTAGGGCATGAACCAGCAGAGAGACGCGCTCGCTATCCACGGGTGCAGGCGATGTCCAGAAATCATGCAGACTGGACTGATGCGTAAGGCCCGGCAAATCGTAGATCGCCGTTCCCATTGCCACAGTCGGCACACCCGCCTGCAATGCGGTGAGTCCGACGGTCGAGTTTACCGTGACCAACCCTGCGGCTTGCCCCAGCAGTGCGTTCAGATCGCCGCCGTCGAGGAATACCACGCGTGCTCTCCCCGCAACGCGGCTACGCCAGTTTGCAAGGCCATTGTCCAGCGGATGTTGCTTGACCACCAGCAGAGCATCTGCCGGTGCGTGCTCTTCGAACGAGGTCAACACCTCGTCAAGGACGGCAGAGAGACCGCCATCTGGGCCATGCAGACGGATCTGGAAATCCGTCTCGAGTTGTAACGCCATCACGAAGACCGGACCTTGATGCGCCGCAATACGCGCCAGCGCGGCGCGTGCCTCGCGCTGCCGCGTGCGCCGGTGGACCGCCTTTGCGATCCAGCCGCGCCAATCCCGCAACGGCCCATCGATAGAGTGGGGCCGATAATGCGGGTAAAATGCCCATCCGACCAGAAGATTGGCCAGATTCCAGGCGACATCCATCACCGCATAGTTGACGAAGCTGCTGCGATAGGATGCGCGCTTCGCTACCGGCCCGGCCAACTCCTCGATTTGCTGCCAATCGCGCGGGAAGCGCGTGTTGCCGCCGGTTCCGTCCGGCTCCAGGGTCAGCCGGTGAGGGCGCAGGTAACCCTGTTCTATCACATGGATCCGCACACCCAGCGGGCGCAGCGTTGCAATCGCTTCGCCATGCCAGTGCCGCCCGTCGCCCAGGCAGACCAAATCCGTGATCTCTTCGCGGCTCGTCAGATCCTCGATGAAGCCCCGCCAGTCCCCAGGCCGTCCGCGATAGGAATGAGTGATGCCGCCACGCCAGAAAAGCCGGTCACCGGGGCAGAGCAGTACGCGATGCACTTCGGCGCCGCGCGCGCGCAGGGCCCGCCCGAGATAGGTGAAGAAGAACGAGCACGGGCCCTGAAGCATCAGCACCCGGCGGTTATGCCCCGGCGGTTTCATCCGCGCGCTCTTACCCGGGAACGCGCCACGCGGAAAGCCCCGGCGCCGAAAGGATCAGATAATGCAGCCAAACCTGTCGAGATCGATGATTTCAGTCAGCTCGATCTGAAAGTCGGCACGTTGGTCGCCATTCACGTCGCCGGCCACTATTGCAGAGATTCCGCGCCTGAGTTTCATGGAAGCGCAGTCCCCGCGAGGCGCGAGAAACTTCCATTGCCGATGAACCCGGAGCTGCCGTCCGCGTCGATAGGGGCGAGGTCCATAGGCTTGAACTGTTCAAAACTGGTGATCACATCGCGCTTTCCAGCTCCGATCCGGCTGTCGGCGATACAATTGAGGACATATTCATCCGCTCCCATGCCGCCATCTAAGATGTCGCATCCCGCATTTCCGATCAGAAAGTCGGCACCAGCCCCGCCAAGGGCGCTCCGTCGCCCTTCTGTCCGATCAGCCGTTCGATCCCGCCGCCGCCCTGGATAAGATTGCTATCGTCACCGTCGCGGATGCTGGTGGTTACTGCAGTAGTCGAAACGAATTCTGTGGCCATCTCGAGGCTCCGCCATGAAATGAGTCCATAACGGAGGTGACGGCAGGGCGCGCCGGGTGTCGTGCAATTTGCCAGATCCCGCGATGGCTGCAGGTCACAGGACGAAGTCCCCCGCGGTCAGATCGACCAGGCCTGTCAGCTCGATCTCGAAATCCAGCACTGCGTCGCCGTTGACATCTGCCTGGACGATTGTCCGATTGCCACCCTCCGACTGGAAGAACCGCAACTCCCCGGCAGTGTTCGAGAATCCAGCATTGCCGATGAAGTCGAACGCCTGATTGGCACCCTGGGTGGTGTCGGCGTCGAAACGTTGTATTTCGATTCGATCCGATCCGGCGGTGAAGTCGGTGATCACGTCGCGCAGGTCCGATCCGACCCGGCTGTCGGTCAGTTGGAAGTAGATGAAGCGGTCATTTCCGATCCCGCCCGACATCACATCCTGCCCGGCATTGCCGTAGAGCACATCGGTGCCGATCCCGCCCTCCAGCGTATCGTCGCCGCCGCGCCCATGGACCTTGTCCGAGGCGCGCCCGCCGATCACATGGTTGTCGCCGCCGTCCCCGCGTATGTCGTCGTTGAAGTCGCTGCCGATCAGGTTCTCGACCGAGATGAACGTGTCGCCGTTGCCCTGACCCTGACCCGAGAGAATGCCCTGCAGATCGGCGCGGACGCGTGAGTTTGCCTCGGCATAGCTTGCGGTATCGATGCCGTCGCCGCCGTCCAGGATGTCGCCCCCCGATCCGCCGAGCAGAAGGTCGTCGCCATCTAGACCAGCCAGCGTGTCGTTGCCGCCGCGCCCCGACAGGGTCTCGCCCTGGATCTGACCCAACAGGTCGTCATCGCCGGCGCCGCCGATCAGCTCGGTCCGCACAAATTCGAATGCGCCCAGGTCGAGAAGCTGGTTGGCGATGCGCAACTGTCCTGCGGCATCCAGGGGCAGGTCCTCGGCGGTGTCGGCATCGCCATCCAGATCGGCGGTGTCGGCGGGCAGCAGGCTGGCATCGCCCCGCTCTGCCGCGTCACCATCGGCCAGGATGGCAATGCTGCGCACGGGGCCGCCATTGTCCGCCAATGTTGGAACGCCACCAAATACCGCCGCAACGCCGGTGGTGCCTGTCTGGGTTGCTCCGGTGAAAACCGCCTCGCCAATTATATTCCCGCCGTTGAGGCTGCGCGCGCCATAAAGGTCGGCATATCCGTTGTTCGAACTGTTCCCCAGCACCAGCGAGTTCGTGAGATCGACGCTGCCCGCACCGATATAGATCCCGCCGCCATAGCCACCGCTCGCGGTGTTACCAGCGATGGTGGTCGAACTGATCGTCGTGGTGCCGTTGAAAGCGTAGAGCCCGGCGCCCTGAACAGCTGTGTTCGCGGCCAGCGTCGTGTTGACCAGGCTCAGATCCGTCGTCCCCCCGACAGCGATGCCCCCCCCATAGGTGGCCGCGTTGCCATCCACCGCGCTGGAGGTCAGCGAGACCGCACCGCCATAGACATTGATGCCGCCGCCATAGGCGCCTGCTGCCGTGTTTCCCGAGATTTCAGTCGTTGCGATAGTGACCGTGGCGCCCCGCGCTTCGACCCCTGCGCCGTTATAGGCTGCGCTGTTCCCGCTGATTGTGCTGGCGCTGATCGCCAGGCTGCCACCGATCGCAGCGATCCCGCCGCCGCTGGCATAGGTCGTGTCATTGCCTGAAATGGTGGAACCGGTGATCGTCACCGCGCCCCCATTGGAATAGATCCCGCCGCCATAGGCGGCATAGGTGGAATTGCCGCTGATGGTGCTGTTGTTGAGCGTCAGGCCCGCCGCATTGCCAACTGCGATGCCGCCACCTGCGGCTGTGCTGTACCCACCGGTGACAGTCAGGCCGTCGAGATTGGCGACGCCGCCCGTCACCTCCAGCACTCTGCTCGCGCCGGTCGCGTCGAGGGTGACATCGCCGGCGCCATCGCCGTTCACATCGCCTGCGATGCTAACGTCGTCGTTGATGTCCAACTGACCCTCGACCAGGGTGATCGTGCCGCTCAAGCCGGATGCGAAGACAATCTCGTCCGCGCCGGCGGTTCCGTTGGCGATTTCCAGCGCCTCGCGCAGGGTGGTTTGGCCATCCGCTGCCGAGATGTCACCCAGCACCGTCACCGTGATCGTCGCCATCCGGCCTCTCCCATCATCCACACCCGTGGGGCCAACAGTTTACGCAGCCCGCGCCGAAAGCGCCAGCAACATAGAGTGACGTCACCGAGAGGTTAGGGGCGAGAGGTTAGAGGAGAGTGAAGACCTAGAACTCTTCGGCCACCAGATGGTCGCTGATCTCGAAGGGTACGCCCGGTTCGTCCTTCGCCCCCCGGATCACCAGCGAGGTTTTTACGCTGGCCACATTGGGTGCCGCGGTCAGGTCATCGGTCAGAAATGTCTGGAATGTCAGCAGGTTGGGCGCGACACATTTCAGCAGAAAGTCGATCTCGCCATTCAGCATGAAGCACTCGCGTACCAGCGGCCAGTCGCGTGCCAGTTCTTCGAAGGCCTTCAGGTCGTCGCCCGCCTGACTGCGCAGGCTGACCATGGCAAAAACCATGACCTCATAGCCCAGCGCACGGGCATTGACCTTGGCGTGATAGCCCTCGATCAGTCCTGTCTCCTCCAGGCTGCGGACCCGGCGCAGGCAGGGCGGGGCAGAAATGCCGACCCGTCGGCTCAGCTCGACATTGGTCATTCTGCCGTCGCCCTGCAGCTCAGTCAGAATCTTCCTGTCGATTGGGTCGAGCTTGGTGGCCGACATCTGGGGGTGCTCCTCGGGACTGGCCCCTCTGGTCTGGGGGCTCTTTCAAGGTTATGTATCCGGGTGGGGGCGCCTGCGCAATAAAATTGCCGAGATGCGCAAGAAATGGAAATCGGGTTCTGTTGAAGATCTGGGCACTCAGCGACGGACGGGCGGGCAATGTCGCGCAGGCCATGGCGCTGGCCGAGGCATTTGGCCGCCGGCAATCCGTGGAAATCACGGCACACGACATCATGCTATCACCCTGGGCCGCCGCGCTTCCCGCGCCCGTTCTGCATGGTCTGGGCCTTGGGGCGAGGGGCGTTAGCCCTGCCTTGCGCCCGCCGTGGCCCGATCTGGTCATCAGCGCGGGTCGGCGGAGCGCACCCCTGGCCGCATGGCTGCGGCGAACCGTGGGCATTCCGGTGGTTCAGATTCTTGATCCGAAGCTTCCGGCCGGTATGTTCTCGGCCCTTGTCCGTCCCCGGCATGACGGGCGCGAAGGCGCGGAGGTAATTGCCACCACAGGCTCCCTCAGCCGCCTGACGCCGCAGGCGATTGAGGAGGCTGGTTCTGCCTGGTCACCACCTGAAACCGTTCTCCAGCCGTATGTCGCGGTTCTGCTGGGTGGCCCAAGCAAATCGGCCGGGTTCGATGAAGGTGGCCTGCGCGCGGCGCTCGCCGGTCTTACAAAAACCTATGGCCTGGTCGTCACTCCGTCGCGCCGCACGCCGGAGCATCTGAGCGCCGCGATCCGCGCTGACCTCGGCGTGCGCGGCTATGTCTGGGACGGGACGGGCGCCAACCCCTATCCCGCACTGCTCCACTGCGCGCGGGCTGTGCTGGTGACCGCGGACTCGGTCAATATGACGTCGGAGGCCGCCTCCACCGGCAAGCCGATCCATGTGTTGGGTTTGGACACTGTCAGCGGCAAGATCGCACGCTTTCACCAGGGCCTGATCGCCGACTGGATTACCCGGCCCTTCAACGGTCAGATCGAACATTGGTCCTATGCTCCGCTCGCCGAGGCCGACCGCGTGGCCGGGATGCTGGAGAGACAGCTTGGCCTGGGGCAGACGGGGGGCTAGGCTGATGCTCTCTCAGCGAAAGGACCTCTCCCGATGACCGATATAACCCGCGCCCACACCAATGCCCGTATGAGCCAGATCGTCACCTATAATGGCACGGTCTATCTGGCCGGTCAGGTCGGCACGGCGGGCGCACCCGTCGCGCAGCAGACCGAGGAGATCCTGGGCAAGATCGATGCCCTGCTGGCCGAGGCTGGCTCCGACAAGACACGCCTGTTGCAGTCCATCATCTGGCTGAAGAGCATGGATGATTTCGCCGAGATGAACGCGGTCTGGGATGCCTGGGTGCCGGAAGGTCATGCGCCCGCCCGCGCCTGCGGTTCCGCCGACCTTGCCTCGCCCGACCTTACGGTCGAGATCACGGTGATCGCGGCTGCCTGAGGCATGATCCGCTCGGACATTCTGATTGTTGGGGGCGGCATTGCTGGGATCAGCGCCGCAGCCCGGCTGGCGCCCCATGCGGATGTGCGAATCCTCGAGCGTGAGGAGGCGCCCGGCTATCACGCCACCGGACGCTCCGCTGCGGT
>JBCCDU010000103.1:0-12487 GCA_039030715.1 Pseudomonadota bacterium | reverse complement strand
GATCAATGACGGTTTCGCGCCACACTGCCTATTTCTGATAGGATTGCAGCGGCGCCACCTCCAGCGTGCCTTCGGAGATGTTCACGATCGCCTGCGCAGCCGCCAAGGCCCCTGACGCCGTGGTGTAGTAGGGGATGCGCATGTTCAGCGAGGTCGCGCGGATGTCGAAGCTGTCGCGGACGGTCTGCGCGCCCTCGGTCGTGTTGAAGACCAAGGTGACGCCACCATCCTTCATCCGGTCGACGATATGGGGGCGCCCCTCGTAGACCTTGTTGATCCGCTCCGCCGTCACGCCTTTCTGAGTCAGGAACTTCGCGGTGCCGCCGGTCGCGATGACATCGAACCCGTTCGAGGCGAGCAGGCGCGCCGCGTCCAGGATCATTTCCTTGTCCTGATCCTTGACCGAAACGAAGACCGTGCCCTTGGTCGGCAGGGGCGTGCCTGCGCCAAGCTGCGATTTCAGGAAGGCGCGGGCGAAATTGGTATCCAGCCCCATCACCTCGCCGGTGGAGCGCATCTCCGGCCCCAGGAGCGTATCGACGCCGGGGAACCGGGCGAAGGGCAGCACCGCCTCCTTCACTGCGATATGCGGCGTATTCGGGTCTTTGAGCTCGAACCCTGAAAGCTTCTCGCCCGCCATCACCCGCGCGGCGATGGAGGCGATGGGCGAGCCAACCGCCTTTGCCACGAACGGCACCGTGCGCGAGGCGCGTGGATTGACCTCCAGCACGAAGATATCGCTGCCCTTGATCGCAAATTGCACGTTCATCAGGCCCGAAACATTGAGACCCTTCGCCATCGCCTGGGCCTGACGCCCCAGTTCCGCGATGGTCTCGGCGCCCAGGCTGTGAGGCGGCAGCGAGCAGGCACTGTCGCCGGAATGGACGCCGGCCTCCTCGATATGCTCCATCACGCCCGCGATATGGACATTCTGGCCGTCGCAGAGCGCGTCGACATCGACCTCCACCGCTCCGGAGAGATAACTGTCGATCAGAACCGGGCTGTCGCCGGAGACGATCACGGCGTTCTGGATATAGCGCTCAAGCTCCGCATCGTTGCGCACGATCTCCATCGCCCGGCCGCCCAGAACATAGGACGGGCGGATCACCACCGGATAGCCGACCTCTCGCGCGATCTCCATCGCCTGCTCGCCGCTGGAGGCGATGCCGTTGACCGGCTGGCGCAGGTCCAAATCGTGGAGCAGCTTCTGGAACCGCTCACGGTCTTCGGCGAGGTCGATGCTATCGGGCGAGGTGCCGAGGATCGGGATCCCCGCAGCTTCCAGCCCGCGCGCCAGTTTCAGCGGCGTCTGACCGCCGAATTGCACGATCACGCCGTGGAGCGTCCCGGCCTCCTGTTCGACCCGCAGGATTTCCAGCACATGCTCCATGGTCAGGGGTTCGAAATAGAGCCGGTCGGAGGTGTCGTAATCGGTGCTCACCGTTTCGGGGTTGCAGTTGACCATGATGGTCTCGTAACCCGCGTCGCTGAGCGCAAAGCAGGCGTGGCAGCAGCAATAGTCGAACTCGATCCCCTGACCGATCCGGTTCGGACCACCGCCCAGGATGACGATCTTGTTCGCGTCGCTCGGCCGGGCCTCGCATTCTACTTCGCCCATCGCGTCGGCTTCATAGGTTGAGTACATATAAGGGGTCTGCGCCTCGAACTCCGCCGCGCAGGTATCGATCCGCTTGAAGACAGCCGTGACGCCCATCGCATGGCGTGTCGCACGGATCTCGTCCTCGGCCTTTGAGGTGAGGGCCGCGAGCCGAGCATCGGTGAACCCCATCATCTTCAGCCGCCGCAGGCCCGCCGAGGTTTCGGGCAGCCCGTCCCCGCGTATCGCCTCCTCGACCATAATCACCTCGCGGATGCGGGCCAGGAACCATGGGTCGAAGGCCGTGATCTCCTGGATTTCGTCATCCGAGAAACCAAACCGCATGGCCTGAGCGATCACCCTCAGACGGTCGGGCGTGCGGGCCGAAAGCGCCTTGGTTACGCCCTTGTCGATAGCCTCCTGCGCAAGATCGTCGACCCCGACCAGGAAGCGGTGGTTCAGCCCGTCGCCTTCGCGATAGGTTATCCGGTCGACGGGGGGCAGGTCCTCGATCTCGACTTCGTCGAAACCGGTCAGATCGGTCTCCATCGAGGCCAGCGCCTTTTGCATCGACTCGTGGAAACTGCGCCCGATGGCCATCGCCTCGCCCACCGACTTCATAGCGGTGGTCAGTTCAGGCACCGATCCCGGGAACTTCTCGAACGCGAAGCGCGGGATCTTGGTGACGACATAGTCGATGGTCGGTTCAAAACTGGCCGGGGTGACTCCGGTGATATCGTTCTGCAATTCGTCCAGCGTATAGCCGACCGCCAGCTTCGCCGCGATCTTGGCAATCGGGAACCCCGTTGCCTTGGACGCCAAGGCCGACGACCGACTGACCCGAGGGTTCATCTCGATCACCACGATCCGGCCCGTCTTCGGGTCGATGGCGAACTGGACGTTCGAGCCCCCGGTCTCGACGCCGATCTCGCGCAAAACCGCGATGCTGGCATTGCGCAGCATCTGGTATTCCTTGTCCGTCAGGGTAAGCGCGGGCGCGATGGTGATACTGTCGCCGGTATGCACACCCATCGGATCGACGTTTTCGATGGAGCAGACGATGATGCAGTTATCCGCGCGGTCGCGGACCACCTCCATCTCGAATTCCTTCCAGCCGAGCAGGCTTTCGTCGACCAGGATCTGACCCACAGGCGACGCCTCCATCCCCTGCGCGCAGATCTTCTCGTAATCCTCGCGGTTGTAGGCGATGCCACCCCCGGTGCCGCCCAGGGTAAAGGCCGGGCGGATAACCGCAGGTAGGCCCACTTCGGCAATCGCGGCCACCGCCAGGCGCACGCCTTCGGCAATGTCCTTTTCGCCCGCATCGTTCTTCGGAGCGGTGATGATGGTGGCGCGGGGGTTTTCCAGCCCGATCCGGTCCATCGCCTCGCGGAACAGTTTGCGGTCCTCGGCCATCTCGATGGCTTCGCGCTTGGCCCCAATCAACTCGACGCCGAATTTCTCCAAAACGCCCATATCCGCCACCGCCAGGGCCGTGTTCAGACCGGTCTGCCCCCCCATGGTCGGCAGCAGCGCATCGGGCCGCTCTTTTTCTATGATCTTGGCAACGACATCCGGGGTGATCGGTTCGATATAGGTTGCATCCGCGAGCCCTGGATCGGTCATGATCGTGGCGGGGTTCGAGTTGACCAGGATGACCCGGTAACCTTCCTCGCGCAGCGCCTTGCAGGCCTGGGCGCCGGAATAATCGAACTCACATGCCTGGCCGATCACGATGGGCCCCGCCCCGATGATCATGATCGATTGGATATCGGAGCGTTTGGGCATGGGATCCTCGGACCAGGGCAGACGGGAGGGCGGCGGGCAAACTGCCGGGGGTTATACCGATCCTGCCCGGCGGCGCAACATGGGCTGGGCCGGTTTTCGCATCGCGGTTATGCATCCTCTGGTGGAATTCCCAGGCACCACCGATGGCCTTACGCGAAGCATGCGCCGTTACCCTGCCGTTGGAGGTCGAAATTTTTCGATTCCCTTGAGGTTTCGCGACTATAATTGTCGCGAGTTTCGTTCAGTATGTACTGGTCGCCTTTCTTGTTGGAGTACCCAATGGATATCGGTTTGCGTGAGGATATTGCTGGGGCCATGGCGCTCCGCCAGCGTGACGCGCTGAGGCGGCGCTCGCGCCACCGGGTGATTGCCGAGGGCCGCGATCACCGCATCATCGAATTCAAGGAAACTGGCTTCGTGATCGAGGCGGATGGCCGTCCACCGCTGCGCGGCTATGTCGAGATTTTCCTGGGCGAGGAGCGGATCGACCGGCAACTCGTGGTTTGCGACTGGGCGCGCGACGGACTGGTTGGATACACTTACAAGTTGGACAGCGCTGGCGCCGATGTGCCGGCGGATTATGCCGCGAGCGAAATCGCCGGATTGATCGCCCCGCCCGACTGATTGCCGTCCACAAACCGGAATGCTAGCCTCCCCGCAAATTCTGGGGAGATAGCTGATGAACTTGCCATTCACGTCCCAGCCGGACGCGCCTTTCACCGAGAACCCGACCCAGTCCTTCACCATGCCGGCGCGCTATTACCACGCGCCCGAGATTTTCGAGGCCGAGAAGGCTGCAATCTTCTATCGCTCATGGATCTATGCCGGCCATGTCAGCCAGGTTGCGGAGCCCGGGCAATACCTGACAGCGCGCATCCACGAACAGAACGTCTTCGTCGCGCGCGGACGGGACGGCGTTTTGCGTGCCTTCTACAATGTCTGCGCCCATCGCGGGCACGAATTGCTGGAGGGGACGGGCAAGAAGAATGTGATCACCTGCCCCTATCATGCCTGGGCCTATGACTTCGACGGGCGGCTCGTCAGCGCCAGAAACTCGGAGAATGTCGCAGGCTTTGACAAGTGCGACTTCACGCTGAAGCCGGTGCGGGTCGAGGTTTTCTGCGGCTTGGTGATGGTCAACCTGGACCCCGAGGCCGTGCCGTTTGCCAAGCAGACCGAGGAACTGGAGGCCGAGATCCGCCGCTATGTCCCCGATTGCGATGCCTTGGGGTTCGCGCGGCGCGACACCTATGACGTGGCGGCTAACTGGAAGGTGCTGATCGACAATTTCCTAGAATGCTACCACTGCCACTGCGCACACAAGGATTTCGTCGATCTGGTGGATATGGACAGCTATCGCACCAAGGTGCACGGAATTTACTCCGCCCAGATTTCAGACGCGCCGCGCACCACCGATGCGCGGGCCTTCAAGTTCGAGAGAGGCGCCGTCGATTTCGGCTATGCGGGCTGGTTCGTTTGGCCCAATCTGACAATCTGGGCCTATCCGGGCGAGGCCAATCTCTCGGTCCTGCAAATGCTGCCAAGCGGGCCGGAACGCTGCGTTGAGTATCAGGACTGGTTCACGCTGGGCGGCAATGTAACAGAACAGCTCAGCGACGCCATCGCCTATCAAAAGGACACGCTCCAGCCCGAAGACATCGCTCTCTGCGAAAGCGTGCAGCGGGGCCTGAAAAGCTTCGGCTACAACCAGGGCCGCTTCATCGTCGATGAGGACCTGACCGAACTCAGTGAACATGCCGTCCACCACTTTCAACGGCTAGTGCTGGGGGCGCTGGGGGATAGCACCGGGTAATGTGGGGCCCTCACACCAACCAGAGTCCGCCTTGAACTCAGGGCGAACGATGCCGCGGCGTGCGGCGAAGACCCTCGGGCGCGCAAGGCGGCCATCGCATTGAGACAGGCCTCGCTCGTTTCCGCTCAAATATGCAGCGCGTGGCCGAGGCCCATATGCGCGACCTCCTGCACCGTCTCCCCCAATGTGGGATGGGCGTGGATTGTGTCGGCTATGTCTCTCAGCGTGGCGCACATCTCGATCGCCAGCCCGAACTCGCCAGCCAGTTCGGAGACGCCCGCGCCCACAGCCTGAAGACCCAGCACAAGCTCGGAGCGCGGGTCATAAACCGCCCGGACAAAGCCGTCGGTCCGGTCCATTGTCATGGCACGGCCATTGGCGGCGAAGGGGAAGACCGTCGAGGCATTGCCCTCGTTCGGCAGGTCACCGACGACGACGATCTCGGGATCGGTGAAGCACACCGCCGGAATGGCGCGCTTGTCCCATTTCGAAGATTGGCCGGCGATGTGTTCGGCTACGACCACACCTTGCGCCATGGCGCGGTGGGCCAGCATCGGGTCGCCCGTGACATCGCCGATGGCAAAGACCTTGCGCATGGAGGTGGCGCAAAACTCATCGACCGAGATATGCGGCCCCGCCATCGTCAGCCCCAGGCTTTCAAGGCCGAAACCTCGGGTATTGGGTGCGCGGCCAACAGTGACCATGATCTTGTCGGCGGTCACGGTTACGTCCTTGCCATCAGCCTCCACCACAAGCGCGCCGGTCTTAGTGCGACCCTTGGCCTTGCCTCCCAGATGCAGGGTGACGCCAAACTCCCTCAAACGGGCAGCCACGGGCTTGGTCAGCGCCGCATCGTATTGGGGCAGGACCCGGCCTGCGGCCTCGATGATCGTGACATCCGTACCAAGTTTCGCCAATGCCGTCCCGATCTCCAACCCGATATAGCCACCGCCGATTATGGCAAGGCGATTAGGCAATTCGGCAAGCGACAAAACCTCGGTCGAGGAAATCACGTCCTTGCCGAAGGGCACGACGGGCAGTTCCGTCGGGCGCGAGCCAGTAGCCACAACCAGGTTGTCACAGGTGATGCGCAATGGGCCGTCCGGCGTCTCCGCAAGCACTGTCTTGCCATCCAGGATCTGCGCGCGGCCACGGATCAATTGGGTCTGGGCCCTTTTCAGCAACCCCTCGACCCCTTTGGTAAGGCCCGAAACGATGCCGTCTTTCCAGTCTTGCGTCTTGACCAGATCGATCTTGGCCTGGCCTGCAGTGATTCCGATCCGCCCCCCATGCGCGATCCTGTGAAACTCGTCCGCCGCATGGATGAGCGCCTTGGATGGGATACAGCCCACGTTCAGGCAGGTGCCGCCCGGCCTGGACTCCTCCAGCACAATTGTATCGAGGCCCAACTGCCCGGCGCGAATGCCGCAGACATATCCGCCGGGGCCCGCGCCGATGATCAAAACCTGACAATGCTTCGTGTCCATTCCCTACCCCTCCACAAAGATCAGCGCCGGGGTTTCTAGCAGGGTCTTCATTTTCTGCACGAACACCGCCGCGTCCCAGCCGTCGATCACACGGTGATCGAAACTGGCCGACAGGTTCATCTTCTTGCGTGGAACAAAGCCGTTACCGTCCCAATGGGGGCGAATTTCCATCTTGTTGACGCCAAGGATCGCAACCTCGGGGTGGTTGATGATCGGGGTCGTGGCAATCGCGCCCAGGGGTCCGAGCGAAGTGATCGTGATGGTCGAGCCGGTCAGCTCGTCCCGCTTGGCGGCGCCATCGCGTGCGGCCTGCGACAGGCGCGCGATTTCGGCGGCAGCACTGAATGGCCCCAAGGCTTCGGCGTGGCGCAGCACCGGCACGGTCAGCCCTGCATCCGTCATCGTGGCGATCCCGATATGGACGGGCGCATGGCGATGCACGATGCCGGCGTCATCATCGTAGTGGGCGTTCATCTGCGGATGATCCACCAGCGCGCGGCAGAGCGCGGCGGAGATCAGTGGGAGCACCGTGAGTTTGGGTTTGTCGCCTCGTCCTTCGTTCATCTTCGCGCGCAGGTCTTCGAGGGCCGAGACATCCGCCTCCTCCACCACGGTGATATGGGGGATGCGGTCGTTGGCCAGCGCCATACGCTCCGCGATTTTGCGGCGCATGCCGACGACCTTGATTTCCTCGACACCCTGCCGCTTGCCCCGCGCGGGCGACGATGCGGGTACCGGGCCTTGTGCGATGAACGCGTCCAGATCGTCGTTTTTGATCCGACCGGCCGGCCCCGATCCGGGAACGCGACGCAGGTCGATACCCGCCTGCCGCGCCCGGGCCCGAACAGCCGGCGAGGCCAGAACGGGGGCACCCTCGGCCCGCGGCGGTCGGGCCGCCCCGGGTGGAGAGGCAGGCGGCTCCAACTCGGCGCCCCGATCCCGCGCCCCGGTGGTCTCCGAGGGCGAAGGCTTTTCCGTCGACGCAGGGATGGGTTTTGCAGCCTGCTCTGGCTTCGGGTCGGGTTTGTCTTCGACGCCGTCCGCTGCGGTTTCGATCCGCACGAGGGCGGTGCCGATGGCCAGCAGATCGCCAACCTCGCCATTGCGCTCGACCACCTTGCCTTCATAGAGCGACGGGATTTCCACAGTGGCCTTGTCCGTCATCACGGCGGCGATCACGTCGTCCTCCAGGACCGTTTGGCCAACCTCGACATGCCATTCGACCAGTTCGGCTTCGGTCACGCCTTCGCCCACATCCGGCAGTTTAATGGGAAGGACGTTCATTCAATCCTCCATCGCTTTGTGGAGCGTACGGGCCAGACGCTCCGGCCCGGGGAAATAGTCCCATTCGGCGGCATGCGGATAGGGCGCGTCCCATCCGGTGACCCGCTCGATGGGTGATTTGAGGTGCCAAAAACAGGCCTCCTGCACCTCGGCGATCAGTTCCGCGCCAAAGCCGCTGGTACGGGTCGCTTCATGGACGACAACGCAACGCCCGGTCTTTTCCACGGAGGCCCGGACGGTATCAAGATCCAGCGGCAGCAGGCTGCGAAGGTCGATGATTTCGGCATCGATGCCCGCCTGTTCCACGGCCGCCTCCGCGATATAGACCATCGTGCCATAGGCCAGGACGGTCAGCGCGGCCCCTTCGCGGCGGACGGCAGCCTTGCCGATAGGAATACTGTAGCGACCCTCGGGCACCTCACCTGCCGGGTGGTTCGCCCAACTGACGGACCTGCCGCCATGTTCGCCATAGAACGGGCCGTTATAAAGCCGCTTGGGCTCCAGAAAGATAACCGGGTCAGGGTCTTCAATCGCCGCGATCAGCAGCCCCTTGGCGTCATATGGGTTCGACGGGATCACCGTCTTCAAACCCGCGACATGGGTAAAGAGTGCCTCGGGGCTCTGACTATGAGTCTGGCCGCCAAAGATACCGCCGCCGGTAGGCATGCGCACTACCAATGGGCAGGTAAACTGCCCGTTTGAGCGAAACCGCATCCGCGCTGCCTCCTGGGTGAGCTGGTCATAGGCAGGATAGACATAGTCGGCGAATTGCATCTCGACGCAGGGGCGCATTCCGTGGGTCGCCATGCCGATGGCCATGCCCGCAATCGCGCCCTCGTTGATCGGCGTGTCGAAGACACGGGCCTGCCCGTGTTTGGCCTGAAGCCCGGCAGTGCAGCGAAATACCCCGCCGAAATAGCCGACATCCTCGCCAAAGACGATCACCGAGGGGTCATCGGTAAGCTTGACATCCATCGCATCGCGCAACGCTTCGATCATGGTCATGGCTGGCATGGCTCAGACCCCCATGTCCTGGCGCTGACGGCGCAGGTGGTACGGCATCTCCTCGTAAACACCGTCGAATATCAGCGATGGCGACATCGGGGCCGGGTTGACCAGCGTCCCCGCGGCCTCGACCGTTTTTTGCACCGCGGTAACTTCGTCCATCATTTCGGCTTCGGCCTGTAGATGGCGTTCCTCCGACCATTCGCCCAAACCGATCAGATGTGTCTTGAGGCGATCAATCGGGTCGCCCAGGGGCCAGGCGTCGGCCTCGTCCTTCGGACGATAGGCCGATGGGTCGTCCGATGTCGAATGCGCGGCAGCCCGGTAGGTAAACCACTCGATGGCCACAGGCCCATAGCCCTCTCGGGTGCGCTGGACTGCCCAGCGGGATACGGCTGCCACCGCCAGAAAGTCGTTCCCGTCCACTCGCAGCGCCGGGATGCCGTAGCCACGTGCACGGGCGGCATAGGTGCGCGACTTCCCGCTCGCGACACCGGTATAGGTCGAGATGGCCCACTGATTGTTCACGATATTCAGGATCACCGGCGGCTGGTAGACCGACGCGCAGAGCAACGCTGAATGGAAGTCGTTGGACGCCGTCGCGCCATCTCCGATCCAACCCGCCGCGATCTTGCCATCGCCAGTCAGCGCATTGGCCATGGCCCAGCCTACGGCCTGGATATATTGGGTGCCCAGATTGCCCGAGACGGTGAAATACCCGTGTTCACGCGACGAATGCATGATCGGCAACTGCTTGCCCTGCATCGGATCATAGCTGTTGGAGTATAGCTGTCCGAATAGCGGCTCCAGCGGATAGTCAGCCGCGATCAGAAGGGTCTGCTGACGATAAGTGGGAAAGTTCATATCGCCTCGGCTGAGTTGACGCTGAAAGGCACAGCCAATGGCCTCCTCCCCTGTACATTGCAGATAGAAAGAGGTTTTGCCCTGCCGCTGCGCATTCAGCATCCGCTTGTCGATGGCCCGCATCTTGAGCATGTCGCGCAGACCCCGGCGCAACTGGCTGGCATCCTGATCGGCGATCAGGTCGGCCCACGGCCCCACAGCCTTGCCATCGTCGTCCATCACCCGGATCAGACCATTGGCGTATTCGCGGCTGTCCTTCGCCTCGATATCGAAGGGCGGCACGCCAATGGCGCCGGGCACGCCGACGTCGATATTCGAGAAATCGGGCGCGTCGTCGGGACGGGCGGGCGGCTGAGGGAAGGTGAGTTTCGGGGTCTTTCGGATCATGACGCTTGCATCCTTGTCGCGGTATCCAAACGGATCATACAACCATTCGGCATCGGATTGGCGGCGATGGTCTGGACGAGGCGGTCGCGTTCACCGGTATCGCTCCACCGTTCCAGGCTTTCTGAGGTCCGCGCCGCTGCTACGCGCACCCTGTCGGTCCGGGGCGAACATGCGGCGGCGGCAAATCCTGCTGTCGACGGAGGAGATTGTCGAATGCAGGGCGGCTAGTGCGCCCTATGTTTACCCGTGACACGCTGCTAATGAGCACGCTCTACCCGCGAATAGGGATTTTGAAAGGTAATCCATGCAATCTTTCGACGAAACCGATCTGCGAATCTTGCGCACCATGCAGAGCGACGGCTCCCTCTCAGTCTCTCAGGTGGCCGAGAAAGTTGGCCTGTCTCAATCCCCATGCTCGCGCCGGATCATCCGCCTTCAAGAGCTTGGCATCATCAAGGGCAAGAGCGTCGACCTAGATCGCCGCAAACTGGGCTTCAACGCCATTGTCGTTGCCCGGATCAAACTGGACAAGCACGACAAGAGTGCGCTGGAAGCGTTCAAGCGCGAAATCCGCGACATCCCCGAAATCCAGTACGCAGTGCTGTTGATGGGCGCATTCGACTACGATCTGCATATCGTCGTACGCGACATCGACCACTACCAGACATTGTTGCACGAGCAACTGGTCTCATTGCCCGGGGTGAAAGAGATGGAGAGCTCTGTCGTCCTGGACATCGTTAAAAAGACAAATGCATTGGCGATTTGAAATTGGCGGACGGCAGCGCGCCCGCACAGCATTATCGGTCGCTGAACGCTGACTCCATCGCAGCATGCAGGCGGGCGACGTCTTGGTCTATCGAGAGGGAGGGATCGCATGCAAAGGAGGGCAGAACCTCGACGCGGACCGTTCCGGCCTTGGGGACGAATTTTCCCCGTGGCAGCAGGCGATCGGAGTCGTGAATGACGATGGGACGGATCGTGCGCCCGGTCTCGCGGGCCACCAGAACCGCGCCCGCCTTGAAGGGCGCCAATGAGGCGGTCTTGGCGCGCGTGCCCTCCGGAAACAGAACCACCGAGCGGCGCCGGGGCATCTCGCGCACGGCTTTGCTGAGCGTCTCCATCGCCACTTTGCCGCTGGCACGGTCGATCTCGACCAATCCCGCAGCCTTGAACCCGGTGCTGAGGAGCCTAGCGTCGCAAAGCTCCTTCTTAGCCGCGAAGGTGAACCACTTCTCGTCCGGCACGATGTCCATCAACAGGAACCCATCCAGATGGCTGCGATGGTTCATTACAAAGACGCTATCGGTGTCTTCTGCGAGCGCGCGTTTCTGCGCCGCCGGGATGTCCACACGGATGCTCAGCAGGGTCAACAGGTTCGAGCAGGCACGCTTGACCACCCGCCAGTACCAGCCGCGAAATCCGGACTTGTGCGAGCAGAGCAGCGGAACGAAGGCGATGTAGAGGAAGTAGAAAGGTCCCAGCACCAACAGCAACACGCGTTTGGGCAACCGTTTCCAAAATGGCTCGGGCGCCAGGGGCGTCTTCTGTCCGGAATCGGGGTCGTCGTGCATGGAGTCCTGACGCAATGTGCCGTCCAATCGGGGCTGTTGAGCCATAAGGACCTGGCACATTCGCTTCCGCCGGCGGGTTGAGCCCTCGGACCCTGAGGCAAATCGGGGCGCCGCTGCGACGAAATCTTCGGCTTCTATCGTCAATTTGCCACCGAACTTCAACGAGAAACTTTACGCGACGGCATGCGTTCATTCTTCCGGCAAAGCGCGTCGCACACCCCGGGGAAACACGCCTACGCCGATCCGAGCCGTGACCGCCTGGCCTACCCCGCTTGACACCCCCGCGGCTGCAAGCGAGGGTTGTGAGATCCCAACCACCACTGGGCAAAAGCAGGGAGGACTAAATGCAACACAAGTTGCTAAGCGCCGTGGCAGCAGCGGCCTTGTTGATGACCGCGCCGTTGGCATCCGCCGACATGGCCGCGGCCGAAAAATGGATTGCCGAAGAATTCCAGCCATCGGTGCTGAGCACAGACGAGCAAAAGGCCGAGATGCAGTGGTTCATCGACGCCGCCGCGCCGTTTTCGGGAATGGAGATCAACGTGCTCTCCGAGACGATCCCGACCCATTCCTACGAATCCGAAACGCTGACCAAGGCATTCGAGGAAATCACCGGCATCAAGGTGAACCATCAGCTTCTGGGGGAGGGTGAGGTCGTTCAGGCGGTGCAGACCCAGCTCCAGACCGGGCG
>JBCCDU010000102.1:0-13107 GCA_039030715.1 Pseudomonadota bacterium | reverse complement strand
CGGGGGCGGCGGCGGGCGCGATGAGCCGGACGGATATCCTGGGTCGTGAACGACCGGTGAGCGCAAGCGCAGGGGCGGTCGAGCCCGTGTGATTCGCGCCACCGGAGGGGCACCAGCCACCCTCGTTTCCCGGTTTAGGGCCGGGATACGGGGGCATAGCGCCCTGCGCGATGTCCTGATGGCCTATCGGCCCGGTGGATGGGGTGTTTTGCACGGCCCCATCTGGGCCTCATCCGAGCCACATTCAGCGAAAACTGCCTCTCTCCAAAGCATGGTGAGAGGTGAATTGGGGCAAAACTGTGTTCAGATGCCCCAAATATGGGCAGAACACGCCGAAATTATGAATAAACTCTTAAAATCTTCGTCGACTCTGGCAGAATTACGCGATAAATTGCCCATCAGGTGGCAAAAATTTGCTGTCCGACGTTGTTAACGACACTGACAGACACACGACACAGACAGGACCTGGCGTCCGAGTTGGTAAACAGGAGTTGATTATGAAATTCTCTTATCTGATCGCCGGTGCGGCGATCGCATTTTCCACAACCATGGTTCAAGCCGCGACGGTCGACCTTGATCTCGGCGTTGGTGCAGCAGCACCTGCCGACATCAACACCATTCCCGGGCAGGACTTTATCCCCGAGCTGACGGCAGCTGGTGCAACCCATCTTTATGCAGGTCCCTTGACCCTGACGCCGGATGGGCCGGTTCGTCTGACCTTCTCGCTGGTCGCTTCTGAAAGTGGCTTTGTGAACACGTTCCTGTTCAACGGGAGCCCCGAGATCACGGAGATCGGGAATGGTGGCATCGCCGACTTCACCACCGGTGCCCGTAACAACGCTGGCAACCCCAACACGTTCAGCGTGAACTTCTTCGGTGGCGATGTGGCTTCCGCCATCAGCTTCGAAGCGTTCGACAACAGCACGAGCACAACACTGAGCTTCAACAGCGGTCAGGAAGAGTTCGGCATCTTCGCTGACTCCGCCAGCATTGACGCGCTCAGCGTGTTCTACCTCGCCCTCGACGACGATGGCGCCAACAAAGACGACAACCACGATGACATCATCATCCGCGTTGACGTCGCACCGGTTCCGCTTCCGGCAGCCGCATGGATGCTGCTCGCTGGTCTCGGCGGTCTGGTTGGCATGCGTCGCTTCAAGCGCGCCTGATCACGGCACATAAATCAGGAAGCGGCGTCTGCTCGGCAGGCGCCGCTTTTTTCATGCCGGATCGTCAGTGGGCCGATGCGCCTTGGGATCAATCAGAAGCGCCACAATCCAGCCCACAATGAACCCGCCCAGATGGGTTTCCCAGGCCAGCTGCCCGTCCAGCGCCCACCACATGGCGACATTCATCGCGACCAGCAGCAGAACCAGGCGGATCACGGGCCAAAGCCCCATGCGGAAGGTGAAGCGGTCAACATAGTTCCAGGCCAGCAATCCGCCCGCCAGCCCGAAGAGCGCCCCCGAGGCGCCGACCATCGGCCGGAAGGTTTCCGCAATCAGGCCGAACCCCGCCGCCCCCCCGAGGAGCGAGGCGAGATACAGCCCCACGAAGCCCCAGGATCCGACCCGGTCCTGCACCGCATAACCAAGCGACCAGAGGGTGATCATGTTGACGATCATGTGGACCGGTCCGCCATGCAGAAAGCCATAGGTCAGGAACATGATCAGAGGCTGGCCCGGATAATTCGGTTGCCAATCCTGCAAGAGCCCGGGCCAGAACCCGCCCCATTCATAGGCCGTCGACCGCAGGCGGCCCTCACCCCAGATATCGAGATCGCCGAGAAGAAGGGCCAGTTCGATCAGACCGCAGGCGGCTATCACGCCCCAGATCAGCCCCCTGCCCCGCATGTCATCCCGCCTCCGTTACGGCCGGAAGGAGAAACTGCGCTGCAATGTCAGGGACACGACGCTGGTCTGATCCGTTTCTGAATCGCCTTCGAAATCGATCCGATGGTCGAAAGCCGCCGACAGGTCCCAATCCCGGGTGATGGCATAGTCATATGATATGCCGGCGCGAACGCTGGTCTGGTCGGAATCCGACAAATCATCGAGACTGTCGACCCGGGCCAGGGTTCCGAACACCGCCCAGTTCGAGACCGCATTGATGCTGCTTTCATAGCGGCCGGTCAGGAATGTGTTGATCACATTGCCATCGTCTTCGTCGAACCGCGCCTGTTGTTGGAAATCAAGCAACAGACCGCCCCGCCGGGTCGGCAGGGCAAACGACAGGCCACCGACAACGGAAACGTCGCCTTCCTCGAAATCCACCAGCCCGATGGACCCCGACAGCTCCGATCCATTGGCCATCGTCAGGGAACGCGACAGCCGGATTTCATCACGGTCGCCGGTTTCGGTGATTTCGCGACCGAGCGACAGGCCGATATCGCCGTTGAGAAGGGCGCGGACGACCGCCACGTTGAACCCGACCCCCTCTTCGGTGTCCGAGATCGGGGCGCCCGTGAAAATATCCAGCATATCGGTGTCGATGCGGGCATACCGAAGGTCGGTGGACACCGACCAGACCTGATCGATCCGCGCAGTCGCGCCAATGCCGACGCGGAAGGTCTCGCGTTCGGTTTCTTCGATATCCTCTTCGTCGCTGTTCACATAGGCCCCCGTCACGCGCAGCGACAAGGCGGGGCTGACATCGAACCGCAATGCGGTGTTGCCGCGGAAAACCTGCAGATCCGTCAGGTCCGGGTCTGATGTGCCCGTGAAGGTGCGGTCGAGAAAGCTAAGCTCCGTGTCGGTGCCGAAGCGTGCATCGAGACCTGTTTGCAGACCCACACCCACCCGGATGGTTTCGCGCGATCCGTCATCCTCGATCAGGTCGACGCTGCTGAAGGTCAGTGGGTCGGGGATAAAAAGATCACCGTCGGCATCCTGCTCGCGGTACGAAAAGGACAGATCCAGCGCCGTGCTGCGGTTGGCCCGGCTGTAAAGCAGGGTGGCACCGGGGTCTTCCAGTTCAAATTCCCCGTCTTCCAGCTGGAACCGGCCGTCGAAACGCAGATCGACGTCACTGACCCGGTTTGAATTGGACAGCCCAAGCACGAGATCCGCGAACACACTGGTGTCGTCGTCGCCGGGATCATTGGCTTCGTAATCGGCCCCCAAACCCACGCCGAGGGTGACGAGGGGGCCCGCGTTTTCCTGCGCCCGGACCGCGACAGTCCATAGCGCTCCGATGCCGGTGACGCACAGAAAACCAAGGGTCCAGATGGTTCTCGTCGCCTGTTTCGATCTTTGCCCCATTCTGCCCTAGCTCGATTATGATCTGCGCCGTTTTCGGCTTTATCTTTTATTCAAAAAGGCGGCGCTCCGGGGCCAGGATAACATCTCCATCGGCCAGAACAATATCTCCGGCCATGACGGCGCCATTGGAAATGGATCGGAAGTCGATCTCGGAGACCGATTGCTGACCGCTCACCGGATCCGTGCGGCGAAGCTGGATGCGGCGCTGCGCGGCGAAATTCGTGAACCCGCCCGCGCGTGAAATGGCCTGCAGGAAGGTCGTACCGGGGGGCACTTCGACAAGGCCGGGGGTGTTGACCTCGCCCAGGAAATACACGTCGATCGTGGGGCCCGTGGCCGGTCCAGTCACGCTCGTCTGGATCTGGCGGACGGTCACGAACACATTGGGTTCGGTCGCGAAATTCGGGGCTAGCGCCCGGGTCATCGCCTCTTCCACCTGCGCCACGGTCAACCCGCGCACCCGCAACGTGCCCGCGAAGGGGAAATTGAAGCTGCCATCGGGCAAGACCAGAACTTCACGGTTGAGCGTCGGATCCTCAAGAACTTCGACCGCCAACACGTCGCCCGAGCGGATCTGATATCCATTCTGCGCCCAGGACATTGTCCCCAGACACATGAGTATTACGGCCAGAAACATCTGTTTCATGATGCGGTCCCATGTCTATTGCAGGGCAATCTATGCCCGCTGCCCATCCAAAAACGAAGCATGTTCACGGACATGCGAGCTATTTGATCCCACTTGTCGCAGCGATATCACAGGGGCAGCCCCCTGCGGGATCGTCACTCGGAGACGGTTTCCGCCTCTGCATCTGCCTCGGCTTCGGCCTCCGCGAGCAAGGCTTGCAAGCGCTCGATCTCGGCCCGGGCCGTCTCGAACTGGGGGCGCGTGTCTTCGGCACCGGCCAGTGACAACGCGCGCTCATGTTGCGCGATGGCGTCCTCGGGGCGATCCAGCGCGGCATAGGTCATCGCCAGATGAAACTGCACCAGCGGGTCCTCGGGCAGGCCCACGGAGGCCGGTTCGAGATGCTCAAGCGCTTCGTCGTAATCGCCACGGCGATAGGCGATCCAGCCATATGTGTCCTGGAACGGCGCGAAATCCGACCCGCGCAAACGGCGCGCAACGGTATAGGCACGATCCAGACTTTCCACATCATCGCGGTAGGTGCTGAGCAGACTGGCCAGGTTGTTGGCGATCACCGGCTGGTTCGGCGCGCGTTCATACATCTGCTCATAAAGCGCAATCGCGCCTTCGAAGTCGAACTGGCGCTCCCGGAAAGACGCCTGGGCCCAAAGCAGGTTCAGCCCGTCCGGCACCGCCGCCAGCCCCTCATCGAGGGTGGCTTCGGCCCCTTCGATATCGCCTTGCGCATAAAGCGCGCGGATCAGGGCGATCCAGATATTCTCCGCGGTGGGGGTTTCCGTGACCAGGGCGCGGTAAAGATCGACCGCATCATCTGCGCGTCCCACGGCCAGGAACGCCGTGGCCTGCACGAAACGCAGCGTCAGATCATCGGGATTGTCGGCCAGAAGGGTATCGATATAGTTCAGCGCCCCATCGGCATCGCCACTGGCCAGACGCGCCTGCACCACGGCGATATTGGCGGTCATATCACCGCCCTCGCCTGCGGTGGCCACCCCTTCGAGGAATTCAATCGCGTCGTCGATCCGCCCCTGCCCCGCCAGGCGGGACGCCTGAAGGCCCGCGGCGATCCGTTCCGCTGTCGGGGTGTCCTGCCGGCGCAGGGTATCTTCGACCTGCTGCGCGCGCGACCAATCCTCCATGCCGATATAAAGTTGTCCAAGGGTCGACAGCAGCCCCGGCTCGCCCGGCGCCAGCCGCAGGGAAGAGATCAGGATCTCTTCAGCCGCCAGCCAGCGTTCCTCGGCAATCAGATACTCGGCATAGCGGATACTTTCCTGGGGTGCGGCGCCGGAGGCCTCGACTGCGAGGGCCAGGAATTCCCGGGCCAGGTCGTTATCGCCATTGCGCGCATGGGCCTGCGCCGTAAGCGTCATGGCCTGAGCATCACCGGGGTCCTGATCCAGAACGAGCCGAAGCAGGTTCACGGCCTCCCGCATCTCGTCGTCTTCAATGAGCCAGCCAGCCTTGATTTTCAGCGCATCGATCTGGGTTTCATCGGCGGCCAGCACTTCTTCGATCAAAGCCCGCGCGCCTACCTGATTGCCGGTGCCCAGAAGCATCCGGGCCAGGGCGACCCGAATGCGCCCGGATTCTTCCGTCGACAACTCGGTTTCCAGAAGCGCTTCCATATCCGCGATCGCCACGTCGCGCTGGCCTGAATCAAACAAGATCCCCGCGCGCAAAGCCTCGAAATCGGCGCTGTCTTCACCTTCGCCGAGACCCGCCAGGATCGCGTCGATCTCGGCCAGACCCGCCTCGGCCCCACCGCGTTGCAGGGCCATGCGCACCAGGGCGGCCTGGGCATCACGACGCGCTTCTGGATCCTCGGCCGTTTCGACAATATCGCGCAGATAAGCCTCGGCCTGATCAATCTGACCGCGCGACATGAAGAAGCGCAGCAACATGCCCTGCAATTCGCCATCCTCGGGGAAGCGTTCGATCATCTCGCGCAGCAGCGCTTCGACCTCATCGGTGCGTTGAAGCCGCGCCAGCAAGCGCAGCCGGGTGTCATAGAGCGACCGGCCATCGGGATCGAGATCCAGCGCCGCGTCAATCTCCGTCAGGGCTTGTTCGGCCTCCCCGTCCCGCAGGGCCGTGTCGATCAGAACCCGGCGCAAGAGAAGGTTGTCGGGGTCGTCCTGCACGATCTCGCGCACCTCATCGACTACCTCGCGGCGGGCGGTGGCGTCCTCTTCCTCGACGGCCGCCGCATAGGACAGGTTCAGCGCGATGACCGGGATCGCCTCGTGATCGGGGGCCAGTTCAAGCGCCCGCTCGCCATGCCGCCGCGCTTCGTCCCAGTTCTGGCCGTCGATCGCCATCTCGGCCAGGGCGATGCGGCCTTCGATATCGTCGGGATATTGTTCGACGAGGCGCAGATACTGGCTGTAGGAGCCCTGACTATCGCCTGTTTCGCGCAGCATGGCCGCAAAAGCGGCCCGTGCGTCACGGTGCTGACCGTTGTTCTGGAACACATTGCGAAACTCGACCGCCGCCCGGTCCGTATCCCCTTCCGCGATCAGCCGCAGAGCATTTTCATAATGCTCTTCCGCACGCTCCTCAGACGACTGACAGGCCGCAAGCGTGACCACCAGTCCCAGAAGGCAAAGGGTGCGCAGAACGGAGGCGAAGGACATCAGAGAGCTCCATCATGTCATGTCGGATGCAATATTTGCAGAATGTAGCAATTTATCCATCGGGGTTAACGCAAAAGCCGCGCGCCAATGGTATGACACGCAGCATTGTGTGCATGGAGCGACACGGGCGTAGCGGGTTAATAGCCTGTCCCGCGCAGCACGACACCAATGGTCCGGAAGATCACGGTGACATCCGTCCTGAGCGACAGCGCCGCATTATAGGCATTGTCGTACCGAACGCGGTGGCTGAAGCGGCACTGGTTGCGGCTTGAGATTTGCCAGAACCCGGTCAGACCCGGGCGCAGATCGTAGTACCGATCCCCGGAATACATCTCTTTCTGGCAGGTCATCATGGGCCGTGGGCCCACAAGGCTCATATCGCCGAGCAGCACATTGAAGAGCTGTGGCAGTTCGTCGATGGATGTCTTGCGGATGATCCGCCCGACAAGGGTGATACGCGGGTCGGATTTCAGTTTCTGCGTGCTATCCCATTCGCGGCGTGCCTCGGGATTGTCGCGCAGATAGGTCTCGAGAATAGCATCGGCGTTATGGACCATCGACCGCAGTTTCATCATGCGGAAGACGCGACCGTCGCGACCGATCCGGTCCTGCAGATAGAACGGGCTGTGCCCGTCCAGCGCGACGCAAATCGCCGCGAGGACAAGCAGTGGCAGCCAGATAGGGGCGGTGACCAGCGTCAGCAGGAGATCCAACGCGCGTTTGCCGCCATACCTGTAAGGCCGTCTCAAACGCACGCTTTCGATCTCCTGACGTCTCAGCCCCGGAGGCGACACGATCTGTTTGGAACGATGATCTGAAAGGGGGTGATCTAACAAAGCCATGAAACACATACTCCCCGCATTAACCGCGGTACCAATTTACAATCGAAAATCCCTGCTCAGAGCCGCGCTGCGCCGCAGCACCCACAGCCTTGCAGAGGTAAGTTACAGTATTGGTACAATTATAAGAAAGTTGTGCGAGAGTCTGCATCAAATCCGCCATCACTGCCGTGCCGTAACGGTTTGAACCCGATTCTTGCCAATTTTGAGGCGGATACGATGAAAATTTTCGCCACCTGGACCTGATGTGTCGTCGCAAGATGACAGTCTGATGGATTAGCCAGACCTCTGCCTCAACAGTGCCTAAGTTTGTGGAGAAACTGTCATGTCAGTTGCAACAATCAGGCGCGTTTCGCGAATCACCGACCATGACACAGCATCTCAGACAGGCGATCCCTGCCAACTATGTGCCGCTGCAATATGCGCCACCCCGCTATGTTTTCTTGCGCCATCGGGATAATCTGGCCAAGGAAACAGGGGTTTTGCCACGTGCATCTACCGTAAATCATATATATACCGGTAGGCGGTTGTATCGCAAAAGTTACGGTCGCATCAGCACCGAGGTCAGCAAGGCCGTTTCCATGCCGAGTATCGAGTTCTTCGCGCAACATTTCGGATTGCGGGAGCGTCCCTTCACGCTGCTGCCTGATCCCGATTTCCTGTATTGGACCAAGGCGCATAAGCGGGCTTATGCCATTTTGGAATACGGCGTGATCAGTCGGGCGCCGATCACCGTGATCACCGGCGAGGTCGGGGCCGGCAAGACGACACTGGTGCAGAACCTGCTGCGCGCCTTCGACGACAGCGTGATCGTGGGCCTGATCTCCAACGCGCAGGGCGGTCGGGGCGAGCTTTTGCAATGGGCGCTCAACGCGCTTGAGATCCCCTGCGATCAGAGCCTCGATTATGTCGCGAAACATCAGGTCCTGCAGGATTTCCTGATCTCGTCCTATGCCGCAGGCAAGCGGGCGCTGCTGATCATCGACGAGGCGCAGAACATCTCGCATGAGGGGCTCGAAGAGCTGCGCATGCTGACCAATATCAATGCGGGCAAGGATGAGCTTCTGCAACTGGTGCTGGTCGGCCAGCCCGAACTGCGCGAAATGATCACCCGCCACGAATTGCGACAGTTTGCGCAGCGTGTCAGCGCAAGCTATCATCTGGCCAATATGGACCTCGAAACGACCGAGGCCTATATCCGGCACCGGCTGGTGAAAGCTGGCGGCACCGGCACGGAGTTCACATCAGGCGCCATGGCCCTGATTCACAAATACACCGATGGCGTCCCGCGCCTGGTCAACAAATATGCGGATTTCGGCATGGTTTATGCCGCCAGTGAAGATCGCAAGATCGTGGATGAAAAGACCATCTGCGAAGTCGTCGCCAACGGGCTGTTCCTGACCCCCGAACCCGCCCTCAAAGGGGCCGCTGAATGAATTTAGACCTCGGGTTCTATTGGCGCCTGTTCATCAGACGCCTGCCCGCCATGATGGCGATAGTCATCGTCTGCTCGGTCATCGGCGCCGTGGTCGCCCTGCGCGCGCCCACCACATTCCGGACCGAAGCGCGGCTGATTGTCGAAGACCCCCAGATCCCGGGGGAACTGGCCTCCTCGACGGTGCGCACCACCGCGACCGCGGCGATCGAGGTCATTCGCCAACAGCTTCTGACCCGCAGCACCCTTCTGGACATTGCAAACGAGTTCGATGTTTTCGAGGATTATTCGGCGGTAGAGCCCGACCAGATCGTCCAGCATATGCAGCGGAACACGACGATCCGCAGCAGCGGCGGCGGGCGCACGCAGGAGCCGGTCATCGTGACTGTCGCTTTCGAAGCCCGGCGCGGGATCATCGCCGCGGATGTCGTCAATGAATATGTCACACGCATCGTCAACGCGAATGTCGAATTGCGCATGGGCCGTGCGGAAGACACGCTCGATTTCTTCGAGCAGGAAGTGCAGCGTCTGGCGCGGGAACTGGACCAGCAGAACGCGCAGATCACCCAGTTCCAGGTCGAAAATGCCGATGCGCTGCCCGATGAACAGCCCTTCCGTCTCAGCCGTCTGGCGCTGCTTCAGGAACGCATCACCAATGCCGAACGCGAACGGACATCGCTGCTGGACCAGCGGGCGCGCATCGTGGAGATCTTCCAGGCGACCGGCACCCTGACCGGAGCTGGCGGTGTCCCCCTCACCCCCGAACAGCAGGAATTGGCCGCGTTGGAACGCGAACTGGCCGATGCGCTGCTGATCTTTGCGGAAAACAGCCCCCGGGTCTTGCCGCTGCAACGCCGGGTGGAACAATTGCGCGCGCGGATCCAGGCCAGTGGCGGCGACACGGAGGATGGGGCCGGGACCGGGGACGGTCAGGTCGACGAGCCGGTGGGGATCATGGATATCCAGCTGGCCGAAATTGACAGCCAGATCGCGGCCATCGATGCCGCGATCACACAGACACAGCAGGAAGTCGTCGAGCTGGAAGATTCCATCGCGCGGACACCGCTGAACACGATCACCCTGCGCAGCCTCGAACGCGACTACGAGAATATTCGCCGCCAATACGACAATGTCCTGGTCAGCCTCGCAGAGGCCAGCACCGGCGAACGGATCGAGGTCACGGCCCGCGGGCAGCGTATTTCCATCATCGAGGCCGCCAATGTCCCGCGCGAGCCCTTCCGGCCCAACCGCACCCGGATCATGGCCGCGGGCGTGGCTGCGGGGATCGGCCTGGCGGGCGGGCTTTTCGTATTGCTCGAACTGCTCAACCGCGCCGTCCGGCGCCCGGTCGAGATCACCAATGCCCTGGGGATCACACCACTGGCCAGCATCCCCTATCTTGAAACACAGCGACGGCGGGCCGTGCGGCGCGCTATGCGCATGGGCTCTTTTGCGGTCATATTGATTGGCGTTCCGGTGGCCTTATGGGCCATAGACACGTATTTTCTGCCACTCGACCAACTGGCACAGCAGGTTCTGCGCCGGGTTGGGTTGAGCTGATCATGCCGCGCAACCGATAACGAGACGTCCATGGAAAAACTGCAAAAAGCCCTGCAGAAGGCGCGGGATCAACGGATCACCAGCGGCCTTGCGGACCGTGACGCGGCGCAGGGCCAGGCCAGTCCTGCGCAGGGCGTAAGTCGTGTGGACGCCGCCTGGGAGGCCCTGACGGAGGTCAAGCCGGATCGCAAGGCATTAAGCCAGAACTTCGTCACGAGCCTCGAAGCGGATCGGGCATCCGCGGCCTTCGACATCCTGCGCACCAAGACGCAGCTTCTCATGAAGAAGAACAACTGGACCCGCCTTGCCATCACATCGCCCACGGCAAGCTGCGGCAAGACCACGATGGCCAGCAATCTGGCCCTGGGCTTTACTCGGCAAACCGATGTGCGCGTGATCCTGATCGAGTTCGACCTGCGGCGCCCGAACCTCTCCAAGATGCTCGGCGTGGCCCCAACACATGATGTGTCCCGGATGCTGACGGGCGATGTGCCCTTCGAGGAGCAGGCCATTCGGATCCGGTCCAATGCCGCGATCGCCATGGCGCAACACGCCTCCCCCGACCCGACATCGCTGCTGTTGCGCAACAGCACCCACGAGAAGCTGAAGGAGATCGAGGATATCTACGCCCCGGACCTCCTGATCTTCGATCTGCCCCCCGTTCTCGTCAGTGATGACGCACGGGCATTCCTGAAAAATGTCGACTGCGCCATGATTGTGGCCAAGGCCGAGGGCACAAGCATCGGACAGATCGATATCTGCGAGCGGGAAATTGCCGAACAAACCAATGTTTTGGGGGTCGTCCTGAATCAATATCGCCATCAGAGTGACATTGATTACGGCTATTCTGATTACCACTCTCCGGCCGACTAACACCCTGCCCGGCGGGTGCTTTTTCCCCGGCCCGCCCCGGCCGTGCAGCTACCACGCCCCAGACGAGCCCCGCCCGGCCGCATCATCCGACAAACGCCTGCCCTAGGGACATGCGCAGTATATTGCGCACGCATCGGTAGGTTACCGCCGAGGTCAACTACATCTAGTTGTCTGTCTTGGGGCAACCATCATACTGATTGTTAACGAATGATCGTACCGGAGATAGCAATCCACTCGGAGCGTTTGTTCTTTTTCGGTGCCCATTTGTGGCCACGAAAAGAACATACACACTGCACGATGTTAACCAGTAACCAACAATTTTGCTCAATAAGAATCCTGGCAGGGGAAGACTGAATGGAAGGTCGGGACAGACGCTAAAGTCCAACAGTCGGGAAAACGACGTGGGCTGAGCAAATTATCAACAGGTGAATACGGACATTCTCCGTGATGCACGCGCGTCACGGCATTCTTTTGGAGTGTCTGTTGGCAGATGTCGGAGGGACAGTTATGCCACGCACATATCGCTCGTGGAGCGAGTACTTACGTGATCGCAAGGGACTGGCGATCGTCGGAACAGCTGCCGCAACCTCGGCCTGTAACAGCGCCGCAGGCGAGCCGCCCACCGATGACGACACGTCGGCGTTCACCGTCACACCTTCGACGAGCGCCTTCAGCCCGTCACCGGCCCCGCAAGCGGCGCCTCAGGCGCCCGCAACGCCCGTTGTCCCGCCTCAGGATGACGCCCCCGCGACAGGTGGGGCCTTCAACCCGTCCAACCCGCCTAGTGATGCACAGGATGACGACCCGCAGGACGCCCCCGCGCCTCCGCCTCCGGCGGCTGCACCTGCGCCAACTGCGCCCCAGGGTGACACGGGCGGTGGAAATGACAGCGATGCACAGGACGCTCAGGACGGCGAACCGGTAAGCGCACAAGACCCCCAGACCCCTCCGGCGCCTCCACAGGCGACAGACGCCCCCCAGGACGACAGCCAGGACGACCCTGTCGACGGGGATGACGACAATCCGGATGCCGGGGCAGATGATGGCCCGACAGCGGACACACCTGCGCAAAGTGACGGGGGCCAAAACGACGCCCCCGCCCCCGCTCCTGCAGCCCCGCCACCGGCCCCCTCCACCGGCGATGAGGCAGCCTTTGGCGCGCCTGACCTGCTGTTGTCGATCGAGGATGTCAGCACCGTGGAAGGCGGGCGCGTCTCGACCTTCGATCTGGGCCCGGATGTGGCCTCTGTCCGGATCGCCGATGGCCCCGAGGTCGGGAACTTGACGGTCAATCCCGACAACACGCTCGCCCTGGTGCTGAGCATGCCCGATGCAAAGGACCATACAGGCAATCTGAGCTTCGAGCTGGAGGTCAGCTATACCGACGGCTCGACCCAAAACATCGCGAAATCCCTCAACGTCACGCCCGTGGAACAGGGCGACGGTTGGGGCCACGGCGATTTCTACATGCTGGAAACCGACGAGGATGGCGAACTGGTCATCCAACACGGCGACAATCACCGTGTGCTGCACATATCAGGCAGCGACAGCGCCCTGTCGCGCGAAGATATCGCCCAGATCGAGGGGATCGGTGTCTCTCAGGTCGATGGCGCCTTCCTGGCGGCCAACGCGCAATACGGCGCGACCCCGGATATGGCCCTAGATGACCGCATGGGGCGCGCGCTCTGGGAAGAGCTGACAGGCCCCGATGCCGAACCGGGATCGCACTGGATGCTGTTCGAAAAGGGTCACGAATATTACGTCGACCGGCTTATTCAACAGGGGACCAACGGGGAAGATGAACTACACCCGCTCTATATCGGCTCCTATGGGGAAGGCGAGCTGCCCGTTCTGAGCG
>JBCCDU010000101.1:0-13191 GCA_039030715.1 Pseudomonadota bacterium | reverse complement strand
CATGGGCGTGCAACGCGTCCAGATGGGCAGCACAACTGGTCGTGAGCCCGTCGAGGTCATAGCCGCCCTCGAGCGTGGAAACCACCCGTCCCTGGCAGGTTTCAGCCGCGATCTTGCAGATTTCACGTGTAACCCACGCAAAATCGTCGGGCTGCCAGTTGAGATTGGCCAACGGATCGTCGGCATGGGCATCGAACCCCGCCGAAATCATCACCAGATCAGGCGCAAACTCCCTGAGGGCTGGCAGCACGATGCGGTCATAGGCGCGGCGCATCCCCACCCCGCCGGACATCGGGTCGAGCGGCGCGTTCACGATGTTGCCAACGCCAGTCTCCGAAGCGGCACCGCTGCCGGGATAGAGCGGCATCTGATGCGAGGAGGCGAAGAAAACCCGCGGATCGGCTTCGAAGATATCCTGCGTGCCGTTGCCGTGATGGACGTCGAAATCGACGATAGCGACTTTTGCGACGCCCAACGCCTCCACAGCATGCAGGGCGCCGACCGCCACATTGTTGAACAGGCAGAACCCCATCGCCCGGTCGCGCTCGGCATGGTGTCCGCAGGGGCGCATCGCACAGAACGCGGCTTTGGTCTGACCGCTCACCACCGCCTCGACCGCGGCGACATTCGAGCCTGCCGCATGGCGCGCGGATGTCAGGCTGTCGGGGCACATATGCGTGTCGGGATCCAGCGAGACCCAGCCCTCGCGTGGCGAGGCCTCGATGATCCGCGCGACATAGCCGGGGTCATGCGCCCGCTCCAGCGCCGCATTTTCGGCTTGGGGCGGATCGGCGCGCGGCCAGTCGGCATAAGGGGCGCTGGCGAGTAGCGCATCTAGCGCCTCGATCCTGGCAACCCTTTCGGGATGACCCGGTGGGGTGACATGCAGGTGGCTTGACGGGTGAGTGTAAATCAGAACGGACATGCGCGGACCCTATCAATATTTTCGCCGTATTGAAAAGCGGCCCGTAGCAAGACGGCCAGTGGAAAAGCGACAAGTGGCGAGGCCGCCTCAATCCTGCGCGGATGCTGGGGATCATGGCGCAAAAATGCCCTTACCGGGTCACAGCGCTGCCATGCCTGTGCCCGCATTCGCCCGTTAACTCCCTGTTAAGTTTTCGAAGACGCTCCACCAGCAGCAAGGTGTGGCGCGTGATTTTGGAGTATTTCAATGCCGATCATGCATCTTGTCGATGGGGCCTGCACCACCCTCGGATCGGCGTGGCCTCAACCCCGGCATGGCGCCAGCTTTGCCGTGCATGCGCCATTTGGGCCAATCGACGTCTCGGCCATCGAACTTGCACCTGCTGGCCTGGCACCCGCCGCCCACGGCGCCGCGGCAGCCCTGCGCCAGCGCCGCTTCGATGCCGTCTCCGATGGGCGGGTCTATCGCCTGGCGCTGATCTGGACCAGCAGCTCGCAAATCGAGCCGAGCTTCTTCATCGCCGCGATCGGACCCAATGTTCCAGCCATCGCGGTCGGCGGGCGTCGCTTCACCGTGATCGACCGGCAGGCGGATTTGTCCGAGCTTGGACCCGACATCGGCCTCCCGGCCTTTGCACGGCTTAGCTGCATAGCCGCCGGTACGCGGGTCGAAACCATGTCGGGGACCGTGGCAGTCGAGGAACTGCGCCCCGGGGACCGAGTACTCACTATGGCAGGCGGCCCGCAAACCCTGCGCTGGACCGGGCGGCGCCGGTTGCTGGCAGCAGGTGCCTTGGCGCCGATCACCATTGCACCAGGCGCGCTGGGCAACCGCCGCGAAATGCGGGTATCGCAACATCAACGCATACTGTTGAACGGATGGCGGGCCGAGATCGCCTTCGGCGCGACCGAAATGCTGGCCCCGGCCCATACGCTGATCGGTCGGCTAGACGGGGTCGAGGTCACGCGCGGATCGCAGCAGATCGACTATCATCATCTGCTGTTCGACCGGCCAGAGATCGTGCTGGCCGAGGGGATCGGTGCGGAAAGCTTCCACCCCGCACATCACGGGCCGGGCGCGCTGGACGATGCAGCAAGGGCAGCGGTGCTGGAGGTTTTCCCCGAGTGGCGCGGCAATTGGTCGGAGGACGAGGATACACCTCCACTGGCCCTGCCCCGCGTCGGCGCGCTTGGCAAGCCCGGGCGTTAGTCCGGGGTCAGCATGTAACCGGCGCCGCGCACGGTTTGCAGATAGCGTGGGTTCTTCGGATCAGCCTCCAGCTTGCGCCGCAGGCGGGTGATCTGCACATCCACGGCCCGCTCCTGCACCCCACCATCGTTGCCGCCAAGTTCGGCCGCCAGACGCTCGCGGCTGATCGGCTCGTTCGGCTGGCGCGAAAAGACCCGCATCAGCGCCTGCTCGGTCGAGGTCAGACGCACCGGGGCGCCATCGAATGCCAGCTCGCCCCGGATGATATCGTAACGGTTCTGACCCAGGATCAGCGTCTTGGGCGGCGCTTCCGGCTCATCCTTGGGCAGTGACCGGCGCAGGATCGCTGCACAGCGCAACAGGAGTTCTCGGGGTTCGAAGGGTTTGGCGAGGTAATCGTCCGCTCCGGCCTCCAGCCCCTCGATCCGGTCATCGGCCTCCCCCCTCGCGGTCAGCAGCAGCACCGGCGTCTCGATTTCGGCCCGGATGCGCCGGGTGAACGAAAAACCGTCCTCGCCCGGCATCATCACATCGACCACCAGCAGGTCGAAGCTTAGATTGCTCAGCAGCCGGGTCGCATGGGCCGCATCACGCGCCGTCGTCACCAGGTATCCGTTGCGGCTGAGAAAGCGTTTCAGCAGGTCGCGGATGCGCGCATCGTCATCGATGATCAGGATATGCCCGGGCGACGCATCCGGATCGACCAGGACCGTGGCCGGCACATCGCCATCGGCCTGTTCCAGCGTGGTCATGACCCCTGCTTCCCGACCAGCGACAAAACCTCGGCGCGCTGGCCTTCGTTGATCATCTGCTCCAAAACCAAGCGGAACCCTGCCACCGCATCGGGCCCGGCATCGGCATAGGCCTTGCGCAGGCGCGCGCGCTGCGGATCGGACAAGGCACGCTCAAGCTCCTCACCCTCCGGCGACAGGCGCAGCAGGCGCTGGCGGCGATCGGTCTCGCCGGGGGTCGAGGTCACAAGCCCATCGTCGATCAACTGACGCAGCACCCGGTTCAGGGACTGCTTGGTCACTTGAAGGATGTCCAGAAGCCCGGCGATCGAGATCCCCTGGCGCCGCTTGATAAAATGGATCGCGCGGTGGTGCGCGCGGCCATATCCTCGCTCCGCCAGAATCTGATCGGGGTCCGAGGTGAAGTCGCGATAGGCGAAAAACATCAGCTCGATCCCCTGGCGCAACTGCTCATCCGTCAGGAAAAGCAACTGGTCAGGTCGCGTGCGCGCGCCGGTCAGCGCCGCCGCACTGCCGGTATGCGGACCTTGTGTCGACTGGTTCACTGGCTCGGCTCCCTCGCCGCCTCATTCGAGTCTCACGAATTATGTCAGCCTTATTGACTGATTACCAGCGCAATGTTACCTCGCCCGCGCAACGCGAGACCAGAAATGTCGTTTCGCTGTATGAAAACGAAACAATGTGCCCCCGTTTCGGGGATCACGGGGGAAGAGATGGCTGACGGCGGCTCCTACGACAATCGCGACGGTTCGATCTGGCTTGATGGCAAGCTGGTGGAGTGGAACCAGGCCAATGTACATATCCTGACCCACGCGATCCATTACGGCTCGGCCGTTTTCGAGGGCGAGCGCGCCTATGGCGGCAAGATCTTCGAATCGGAAGCGCATTCGGAGCGCCTGCTGTTTTCCGGCGAGCAGATGGATATCCCGATCCCCTATACTGTGGCCGAAATCGAGGCTGCAAAGGCCCAGGTCATGAAGGCCAATAACATGTCGGATGCCTATGTCCGCGCGGTTTGCTGGCGCGGTTCGGGCGAGGATATGGGCGTCGCCTCGGCCCGCAACCCGGTGCGCATGGCGGTGGCTGCCTGGGAATGGGGCGCCTATTACGGCGATGCCAAGATGAAGGGCGCGAAGCTCGACATCTCGAAATGGAAGCGCCCCAGTCCGGAGACGATCCCCTGCAAGGCCAAGGCAAGCGGCCTCTACATGATCTGCACGATGTCCAAACATGCAGCGGAGGCGAAGGGCTGCTCGGACGCCCTGATGATGGATTACCGCGGCTATGTTGCCGAGGCTACAGGGGCCAACATCTTCTTCGTCAAGGACGGCAAGGTCCATACCCCGCTGGCCGATTGCTTCCTCGCAGGGATCACCCGCAAGACGGTGATCGGACGGCTGCAGCAGAAAGGCATCGAGGTGGTCGAGCGCCACATCATGCCCGAGGAACTGGAAGGCTTCGAGCAATGCTGGCTGACCGGTACCGCGGCCGAGGTCACGCCGGTGGGCCAGATCGGCCATGCCTATCATTTCGAAGTGGGCGCCCTGACCCGCGAGGTCGCTGAAGACTACGACCGGCTGGTGCGTGGCAACCGCTGATGCGGCTTGCATCTGCCCGTGCACCGGGCAGAAATACCGCTCATGTATAGTCGAACTTCCGTTACGGAACGCGTCACATAATGGCACAGGGCTGCGACAGCCCATATCTCAGAATCGCCGCATTGGATGCCTAGCGTCTTCTTGTCTGGGGCCTTCGGGAACCGGTTCCGTCCGCGAGTGAGTATGCGGGCGGGATGCTTGCGGCAGACAATGGATTTCGCGCTCTGCGCGGATCGCTTGCACATTTTCTGTCACGCCAAAGACGATATCGACCGGTTTGGGTGAGCCGGACTGTTGAGGCGCGTCGGATCTCCGTTCTGAAACGGCCCGACGCGGGGAGCGGGGATACAGAATGACGATCAACATCGTTGATTCGTCGACGGATGACGTGCGCTTTCTCTCATCCGTCGATGTGAAATTTTCAGGGTTTCATTTGGGTGGCGGCGTCTATTTCAGCGCCAATCACGTACCCACACCGGGGGGCGCCAGCACCGCCATCGCACAGCGCTCGCTGGACGGTGAGGGCGAGATGCACGAGACGGTCGAGCTTGACTATACCCTGCCCGGCGATCCGGATACCTGGAACAGTTACTTCCTGGGGCCAACGGTCGATCTTCGCTATGATATGAGCCTTCATATCGGGTCGGCACTGCCGGATTGCGGCTTTTACCATGGCCCCTCGATCGGTTTGCTGATCGCGATGAACCCGGATGAGCTGGCCGGCAATGTAACCATCACCGGCTATCCCAAGGCCGAGAACAGCCTGAACGGCGAGGAAGGCGTGCTGCATGCCAGCACGGCCAATCTGGTCGCGGGCAATCACTATGAAGGCTCGATCAACGGCGATGCGGGCGGTGCCTTTATCTTGTATTCGGCGCAGGTGCTGGGCGGGATGTCGGGCGGCGCCACCTTCCTGGAATACGACGCGGATGGCGATGGGGTGGACGAATTTCACGCCATTGGCACAATCTCTCGCGCGACCCCGAACGGCGCGGAGGGATTGGCCTATGCCACATCCTTCTCGGCCCATTATGCGAAGCTGGCAGCGGCGCTGGAAGCCCTCGAGGGCGAGCAGGCGCGCAGCGCGGACGATTTCGCCCGCAACACGCTGCTGTCCGGCCAGGCCGAGGGATCGTCCTTCACTACCGTCCAGGGCACGTTCTTTCACGAGGATCTTTTCGGCAGTCTGAACCAGGACACTCTGCTGGGCGCCGGGGGCGAAGACCGGTTGGTCGGTCGCGAGGGCGACGACTGGCTGGAGGGCGGCGCGGGCGGCGACATACTGGAGGGTGGCGCGGGCCGCGACCTCGCCAGCTATGCCCAGGCGCAGCATCGGGTTTATGCGGACCTGGAGGGGCGCACGGTGGCCAAGGGCGAGGCCAAGGGCGATCAGTTCGACTCGGTCGAGGGCCTTCTGGGCAGCGCGCATTCCGACCGTTTGCGTGGCGATGCGGCGAAAAACCTGCTGATCGGCGGCGCGGGCGATGACCGGTTGTTCGGGCGCAAGGGCAGCGACGTCCTGGATGGTGGGGAAGGGGACGATCATCTGTTCGGCAACGCCGGCCAGGATGTCCTGCTGGGTGGCGACGGTGCGGATACCTTCGTCTATTTCCGCGCCGATGAGAGCCGCGTTGGCTATATCCGCCGCGACATCATCAAGGATTTCGAAATCGGTCAGGACCGGATCGATCTGAGCCGGCTGGCTGGCGAGGACTTCTTTGTCTTCATCGGCGAGGGCAGATTCTCGGGCCAGGCGGGTGAGATCTTCTACCACAAGGCCGAGAGCAAGGGTTTCACCGTGCTGCATGCCGATCTGGATGGCGATGGACGACGGGATTTTCAGATCGAACTTTCGGGGCTGCTCGACCTGGAAGAAGAAGATCTGATCCTTTAACGTGGCTCAGCAGAGCTCCACCACCGTGATTTCGGGCGGCATGCCAAAGCGCACCGGCAGGATCGAACACCCGAGCCCGCCGGAGACGACCATGGTATGGCCGTCCTCCTCCACCGGGCCCCAGGCATATCGGTTGCCGAACTGCGACGGCACGATCGGCGCCCAACCAAACAAGCGCACCTGGCCGCCATGGGTGTGACCCGCCAGGCTGAGCGCAAAACGCTCGCGCAGGTGGGGAAAGAAGTCCGGCTCGTGCAGCATCAGGACCGCGGGGGCATCATCGGTGATTTTGGCCAGCATCGCCCCGGCATCGTCGACGCCGCGCCGCCCCTTGCGGTCCTTCTTGGGCAGGAATGCTATGGGATCGCCGATCCCGGCGAGCCAGAAGGCCTGGCCCCGATGCTCCAAACGAAGGGCATCATTCTCCAGCAGGCGCACCCCCGCCTCCGGCAGCGCGGTGTGATAGGCGGTTGGCCCCGCCTCGCGTGCCTGGGCGGCGGGGTCGTGCCACCAGTCGTGATTGCCGAGGATCGCGTGGACGCCCAGCGGAGCCTGCAAACGGCCCATCGCGGTCGCGATCCGGTCAATCGGCACATCGGCGCTGCGAAAGGGGTGACCCGCCTGATAATCTCCCAGCAGGACAACCAAATCGCCACTCAGGTCGTTTGCCTTTTCGACAATCCGCTCGAACCGCGACAGCGGCATATGCGGCTCGGCCAGATGCGGGTCCGCCAGAACCACGATGCGCAGGCCCAGGCCACGCGGCCATGTCGGGGGCTGCAGCGCCCAATTCTGGATGCGCAGGCGCATCCCGGGCTCGACCGCACCGGCATAGCCTGCACCCAGGGCACCGAAGCCCAAAAGCCACTGGAAAAAGCCTCGCCGCGTGATCGGGGAGCGTCGCATCGCCCGAGGCTAGCTCCCCACACCGACAGTCGCAATCACGTCTGGGTTTCCACGCTTTTACGCACTGTCCCGACCTGATACGATTCTACCAAAGCATGCACGCGGGGGGCGCGGAATCACATGGAACTTGCGCTGAATTTGTTGGAACATTGGATCCTGGTTCTGATGTTCGCGGTCCTGATCCTGTCCATGGCCGGCATCCCGAATACGGGGCTTGGCATCCAGAACATGTTCCACGACGATCCGGCGCTGTTTCAACGGATCCTGGACCGGCCCGACCCAGGTTTTGCGGTTTATCTGAACAGCCCCGCGATCTTCGTGCAGTGCTTCATCACGATCTTCGCCGTGCTCGGCTGGTGCTTCGTCTACACGTTCGGCTTCATCCGGGCAGATGAGGTGCCGCCCGACGTCATGACCCAGATGATTCCCAATGTGTGGCCGCATATCGTCGTCACCTCGCTGATCAGCCTGTTCTTCGGGATCGTGCGTGTCAGCGACTCGGTCGGGCCGCTGCAGAAATGGGAGTGGCTGCGCTGCTTGATCGGGGCCGCGGCTGGCCTGCTTATCGGCGCGGCGATCCTGGTTGTGGCCAGGGGGGTACATCCCATGCTGCCGGTGCGCGCCGACCTTGCCCCTACCCTGGCGGTCGCGATCCCAGCGGGTGTGATCGTGGTCGGCTTGCAGCTTTACAAGCGGCTGATCACCGGGGTGGCGATGGTCACGCTGTTCTCGCTGATCCTGACCGTCTATGCCCTGGTCATTCTGGCGCCAGAGGCCTACCACCCGCTGATCCTGATCGGCATCCTCGCCGCGATCATCATCTTCAGCAATCTCGGCGCCCGGCTGCTGGGCATCGAAGCCCCGCTGAAATTCGAGATCCCTGGCATCGTCGATGCAAAGGGCCAGAACCATTACACCAACATGCTGGACCTCACCCGGTTCTATCCCCAGGACGGGCAGCCGCCGATGGAGGTGATGTTCAACCGTGCCAAGAAAAGCGCCCGCGCAGCCGTGGCGGCCGAGGAGCACCCCCAGGGCGACGGTATCCATCGCAGCGACAAGATCGACCCGATTATCGCGCTGGAGGCCTGGAAGAACCGCGTTGCCAAGGATGGCGAAAAGCCAAAGCTGGTGCTGGTCGCGACCTCGGGTGGGGCCTATCGCGCCTCCTTCTGGACGGCCTATGTGCTGGACACATTGTCGGCGCTGGACAGCGAAAAGGGTTCTCTACCCGGCCTGCGGTCCTCGATCCGGCTGATCACCGGGGCTTCGGGGGGCATGGTGGGTGGCGCCTACTACACCGCCATGGTGAACCCCGATGGCAGCCCCCATCCCCCGCTGCTGCAGCAGATGAGCAAGGACATCATGGCTTCGCAGGAGCACGACCCGGATGGGCGGAACGGCTTCCCCTATCAGTCGCGGTTCCCGCTGATGGGCGACAGCCTGTCTCCGGTCGTGCAACAACTCGTGCAGCGCGACATCCCGCGCCTGTTCATGGCCGGGGTGCAGCGCACCGACCGGGGCACGGTGCTGGAGGATCAATGGCTGACCCTCAACAAAAGCTTCGGCGAGATCCGGAACGAGGAAACGATGGGCCTGCGCCCCTCGATCATCTTCTCGCCCATGCTGGTCGAAACCGGGCAGCCGCTGCTGATCACCAACCTGGATATGGACGAGATCAGCTATGACTACGCAGATGAAACCGTCGAGTTTTTCGACTGGTTCCCGAACAGCCGCGACACGTTCAAGCTGAAGACCGCCGTGCGCCTGAACGCGGCGTTCCCCTATGTAGCGCCTTCGGCCGCGCTGCCGACCGTACCCTATCGCCGGGTTGTGGATGCTGGGTATTACGACAACTATGGGGTGGACTTGGCCGTGTCCTATCTCAGCCAGCCAAAAATCCGCGACTGGGTGATCGAGAACACCTCTGGCGCCATGGTAATCCAGATCCGCGCCTTCCCCTTCGCGCAACCGGGGCAGTTGCAGCCGGGCGCCGTCGCACGGGGGCTACAATGGCTGACCACACCCGTGGAGGGCATCGGCGCGGCCCGAGGCTCGACCATGCGGTTCCGCAACTCGCAAAGCTTCCGACGCTTGCAGAACGTCTATCGCATGAAGACCGATCCGCATTTCCTGCGCAGCGTGGTCTTCGAAGTGGACTCCGACACCAGCCTAAGCTGGTACATGCCACTGCGCGAGATGACGGATATGCTGGCCAACGGTGCCAACGACCTGAACCGGTTCGCTGTGCAGGGGATCGAGGCGTTCTGGCGAGGCGAGAAGCCACCGACCGACCTGCAGGGCTGACAACAGCCCCGGTAAAACGCATGTCAAACTGGGACAACAGGTCCCTCGGCGTTGTCTTGAGAGCGTCGCGGTTCTGCGCTAGTGTATTTTTCGATAAATGATCCGTTACGTCGCAAGGTGACGCGCCAATCCCGGCACGGGCATTTATCCGGAGGAAAGCGTTCTGAGCGCAGAGATCCCCGCCCGGTCTAAATCCGGGCAACCTGAAGCCCCACAGCCCGCGATGGCGGCTGCTGCGGGCGATGCGGCCAGCAAGCCGCTGCTCGACCTCATCATTGCGACGCTGGAGAAGGAAGGGGCCGAGGATGTCCTGGGCATCGACCTTGCCGGCAAATCGGCGGAAGCGGACCACATGGTTATCGCATCCGGACGCTCGACCCGGCATGTCGCGGCCCTCAGCGACAAGCTGATCGAGCTGCTCAAGGACCGTCTGGGCCACCGGGCAAAGACCGAGGGCAAGGACACAGCCGACTGGGTGCTGATCGATGGCGAGGATGTGATCGTCCATCTCTTCCGCCCGGAAGTGCGCGAGTTCTATCAACTCGAAAAGATGTGGATGACCGCACCCGACGACACGGCCCGCCACGCCTGAGCATCGAAGATGCGCCTGACGATTGCCGCGGTGGGTCGGGCAGGATCGGGCCCCGAATCGGATCTGTTCGAGACCTATCGCGCCCGGGCCGAAGCCGCAGGGCGTGGTATTGCCCTAGCACCCATCACGCTCCACGAAGTCGATGAGCGCAAGGCACGCAGCCGGGCGCAGCAATCCGAACGCCTTTTGGAACGCACCCATGGCGATGCCGTGGTGATCGCATTGGACGAACGCGGCCGCACCTGCACCAGCCCGGATTTCGCGAAATCATTGGCGGATTGGCGCGATCAGGGCCGGGCGGAGGCGCTTTTCCTCATAGGGGGCGCGGACGGGCACGAGAAATCCGTGCGGCAACGCGCGAATGTCCTGCTGGGCTTTGGCCAGATGGTCTGGCCCCATATGCTGGTCCGGGTAATGCTGGCCGAGCAGATCTATCGCGCGGTCTCGATCCTGACCAACGGCCCCTATCACCGGGCCTGACCCGGCCTCGACCGGCGCAGCAGAACGCCGCTTTCCCAGGATTTCAACGCCTTGCGGGCCAGTGGCCCATGGGCAATGCCCTCGTTGCAAACAAGCTCGGGGAACAACACTTCTAGCTCAGCCCGGGTATCCGCCCCAAAGGCGCCGAGCGAAAGCGGACCCAGATGGAAGCTTTCGCTCCAGCTTCCCTCGGCCCGGATGATCTCATGACGCTCGAACATGATGTGGTGATAGGTAACCTCGGCAGGTTTGGTCATGCGCACCGGCTCAAGCATCGTCAGGGCCTTGGCCGCCACCAGGACTTCCGCCACGCCGAACATCAGATCCGCCCGCCAGTCGCTCAGCAGCATACGATGCTGGGGCGATACAGTGAGGTCGCGCCGGGGCAACCCTCCCCCCAACGCGCCCGCCGGAATGAGGATCGGACAAAGCGACGGCTGCCCCGCCAAGGCAATGCGGCGACGACCGGCCCAGCGCAGCGGGCGCAACCCATGATCGCGGGTGAGTACCAGATCACCGGCGCGGAGGTTCTCGACCGGAGTATCCCCCCGATCCGTCTCGATCAGTGTTCCTGTGACGAAGCAGGGCACCAGAGTGTTGTCGACGGTGAGTTGATCGACATCCGTCAGACCCTCGAACAGAACCGACCCGCCGCCTGGCAGGGTCACGGTCACACCGTCGGTCCCCGCGCTCGCCGCGGCCTTGAGATCCGCAATATCGGAGAACTGACCGGTCAGATCCGCCACATCGGCGCCGGGGTCGAAATCGGTGATCGTGTCGTTGTCGCCAGCACCAAAGCTGTTGGCCACGATGGTGTCATTGCCGTCGCCGGTGGTGATGACATCGCTGCCCGCCCCCGCATCGATCACATCGTCGCCCGGAACGCCACTGTCACCCGGTGGAATGGCCAGAAGGCCAGAATCGAAAAGATCGACGAAGCCCGAGGTGCCAGGCAGTTGCACCCGCACCTCCAACGCCTCGCGCCCGCCATTTTCGAAGTAGCGGATCTCGATCGGCTGTTCGCCCGAGGCCAAGGTGATCGGGTCGCCCGTTTCGGTTCGCGGCGCGTGTGGACCGTCATCGATCACTGCCGTCTGACCGCCGACCGTTACCGACAAGCCGTCATCCGAGACGATCTGGAAAACGTAGTCGCCCGGCTGTGTGATGTTCAGCGTGCCATTGTAAATCAGCCCGAAATTGTTCTGATCGCCCGTGGCATCCCGAATGGTCTGGGTGAGGCCCTCCTCCTCGAAATCGGTGACGAAACCGTCTGCGACCTCGGTCCCCAACGTATCGATCTGGCTGACGCTCTGCAGGCTGGGCGTGTTGAAGATCCGGAAGGCAAGCTGGCCGAAAAGTGGGTCGTCCCCCGATATTATGTCGTCGCCAGCGCCGGTCGTGATGCTGTCATTTCCGGATCCACCGGAAAAGCTGTCGGCGGCGCCCGTGCCTGTCAGCGTATCGTCGCCGGAGGTTGCCGGCTGGTCGCTGGTATTCTCTGCCATATCAAATCTCCGCGCGATCGGGTGGGAAGGACCGCTTGGGGCAAGTGTATGCCTGCTGAGTTAGGCGCAAATACGAGCCGAAATAGACGCAAATTGACTGAAACTTGGCAGAGACCATAGCGCTGCGAAGGCCAGCGTCGAGCAGCCTTGCCCAAGCGTGATCAGCGGATTACACGAAGATCCCAAGCTGCTGGAGTTCGGTCATGGCCCATCGTCCTGTCATTCTCGCAATCCTCGACGGGTGGGGGCTCAGCGACACGCGCGAGGGCAATGCGACCGCGCTGGCAGATACTCCGAACTTCGACCGGCTGATGGCGACCTGTCCGAATGCGACCCTCTGCGCCAGTGGCAAGGATGTTGGACTGCCCCCCGGCCAGATGGGCAACTCCGAGGTCGGCCACACCAATATTGGCGCAGGTCGCGTGGTCTGGATGGATCTGCCCAAGATCGACAAGGCTATCGAGGATGGCAGCTTTTTCTCCAACGCCACGCTGGTCGACTTCATGGGCCGGATGCACGAGAGCGGGGGCACGGCGCATCTGATGGGGCTGCTCAGCCCTGGCGGTGTCCACTCGCATCAGCGCCATATCGGCGCGCTCGCGACCGTGCTGTCCGAGGCCGGGATCCCCGTCGCCATCCATGCCTTCCTCGATGGACGCGACGTACCGCCGAAATCGGCGCGCGAGGCGGCCATGCAGCTTCTGCACGATATCTCGACCATGAACCGGGTGCGCCTGGCGACGGTCTGCGGGCGGTTCTTTGCGATGGACCGCGACAAGCGCTGGGACCGGGTGGAGCGGGCCTTCACCCTGGTCGCCGACGGGATCGGCACCCGCTTTGACGGCGCGGTGTCGGCCATCGAGACGGCCTATGCCGAGGGGGTCACGGACGAGTTTGTCGAACCTGCAGTAGTGGCGGACTATCCCGGCATGATGGATGGCGACGGTCTGATCAGCGCCAATTTCCGCGCCGACCGGATGCGCGAGATTCTGGGTGCCCTGCTGGACCCCGATTTCGACGCGT
>JBCCDU010000100.1:0-13760 GCA_039030715.1 Pseudomonadota bacterium | reverse complement strand
CTGTCCCGGACTTGATCCGGGACCTCTGGCGCAGCGCCCGAAAGAAGAGGTCCCGGATCAAGTCCCGGACAGCATCGCAAAGGGAGACGAGCTTTTGGCAAAATCCGTCATCATCACCTGCGCGCCCACGGGCGGCATTCACACCCCCACCATGAGCCCGCATCTGCCAGTCACCCCGGCCCAGATCGCCACCGCCAGCATCGAGGCGGCGGAGGCTGGGGCCTCGATAATCCATCTCCACGCCCGCCACACCGACGACGATGTCTGGGGCAAGCCCGATCACCGGCCCGAGACGTTCATGCAGTTTCTGCCGGTGATCAAACAGGCAACCGACGCGGTGGTGAATGTATCGACCGGGGCGGGGCTCGGCATGTCGATGGATCAGCGCCTGGCGGCCGCCACCGGGGCGAGCCCGGAGATGGCCAGCCTCAACATGGGATCGATGAATTTCGGTCTGTTCCCGCTGCTGGATAAACGCGAGGACTGGAACCGCCCGTGGGAGCCTGAATTCCTGGGCATGACCAAAGACTTCATTTTCCCAAACACCTTTGCCACCATCGAATACGCGCTGGTCAATCTGGGTCAGGCCCATGACACCAAGTTCGAGTTCGAATGCTACGATCTCGGCCATCTCTACAACCTCGCGCATTTCGTGGATAAGGGCATGGTGAAGCCGCCCTTCTTCATCCAGATGGTGTTCGGCATTCTGGGCGGCATGGGCGCGGAGTTGGACCATATGATCCACTTGCACCGCACGGCCGAGCGTCTGTTTGGCGATGCCTATGAGTGGTCGGTGCTGGCCGCTGGCAAGAACCAGATGAAATTCGCGACCCAGGCGGCAATGCTGGGCGGCAATCTGCGCGTGGGGTTGGAGGACAGTCTCTATATCGGCAAGGGCGAGCTTGCGACCTCGAACGCGCAACAGGTCAGCCGCGTTCGATCCATCGTGGAAAACCTGGGGCTGAGCGTCGCCACACCTGCAGAGGCGCGCGAGCGGCTGGGCCTCAAAGGCGGCGATAAAGTGGGGTTCTGAGATGATCCTCTATGGCCGAGACCTCAGCCCCTTCACCCGCCGCATCGCGATCCAGTGCCGCCTGCAGGACCGCGATGTAGAGCGGTGCGACATCCTGACTGCAGGACCGGAATTCGAAGAACTGCGCCAGATCAACCCGCTGGGCCGTGTGCCGGTTCTGGTGCTAGACGACGGTCAGATCATGATGGAGAGCTTCGCCATTGGGGATTGGCTGGACGAGACGTCACCCAACGGCGTGCGCCTGCTGCCCTTGGGCGGCGAAGACCGCAGGAAGGTGCTCCAACTGCTGGCCATGGCCAGCGGCACGGCGGACAAGGCGGTGGCACTCGTCTATGACAAGAACCGCAGGCCCGAGGAGTTTCACTGGCCCGACTGGCACGCGCGGCTGGAAACGCAGATCCAGGGCGGTCTGGGCCTGTTGGAGGGCGCGGTGCGCGACACCTGGCCCACCCAGCCGAACGCCGCCGAGATTGCGGCGGTGATCGCCTATCAGTTCATCCAGGCAACCAACCCCCATCTGCTCGATCCGGGCTATCCCAGGTTGGCGTCGCTGGTCGATCAGGCAATGCAAATGCCCGCCATGGCCGAAACCTTGCCGACCGTTTGAGAGGGAACACATGCAAACCAATATGCTGATCGACGGGGCAATGGTGGCGGGAGAGGCAGAGGCCCTGCCTGTCCTCAATCCGGCCACCGGGGATCAAATCGCGGCGATCCCTACCGCCACGAACGCCCAAGTGGATGCGGCGGTGCAGGCAGCAGAAGCAGCATTCGATGCCTGGTCACGCACGCCCCCGGGCGAGCGCTCGGCCTATCTACTGGCGCTCGCCGATGCGATCGAGGCGCATCAGGAGCAGTTGGCTGAACTCGAAAGCCTCGATTGCGGAAAGCCCTGGCCCTCTGCCCGCGATGACGAGATGCCACTGACCATCGACACGTTCCGCTTCATGGCCGGCGCGGCGCGTACCATGACAGGATCGGCTGCGGGAGAATATGTCGCTGGACATACCAGCATGATCCGCCGCGACCCGGTGGGACCGGTCGCTGCCATCGCACCCTGGAATTATCCGCTGATGATGGCGTCCTGGAAACTCTCCGCCCCCTTGGCGGCGGGCTGTACGCTGGTGCTGAAACCGTCTGAGATCACCCCGCTTTCGACCCTGCGTCTGGGCGAGATTATGGGCGAGATCCTGCCCAAGGGCGTCGTCAACATCGTCCATGGGGCCGGCTCCACGACCGGGGATCATCTGATCCATCACCCAGGCGTGGAGGCGATCACGGTTACCGGCTCGCCCGCCACCGGCATGGCGGCGATGCGCGCGGCCAGCCAGCAGATCCGCCATGTACATCTGGAACTGGGCGGCAAGGCACCGGTGATCGTGTTCGACGATGCGGATCTCGACGCCGTAGTCGAGACGATCCGGGGAAGCTCTTACTTCAACGCCGGTCAGGATTGCGCGCAGCCCTGCCGCGTGATGGTCGCCGACAAGGTCTATGACCGGCTGGTGGCCGACACGGCCTCTGCGGTCTCCTCGATCCAAACAGGCGCGCCGCGCGATGAAGGGGTGCAGATGGGTCCGCTGATCTCGGCTGCCCACCGCGACCGCGTCGCGGGTTTTGTCGATCGCGCGCGCAATTGCGCAGAGATCGCGTCAGGCGGTAGCGCAGGCGATGGTGCGGGTTTCTTCTATCGCCCCACGGTCATCGCCAATGTCGACAATGATGCGGAAGTCGCGACCGATGAGGTTTTCGGCCCGGTCGTCACCCTTTCGCGCTTTTCCAACACGGAGGAGGCGATCCGCTGGGCCAATGCGGGTCGCTATGGCCTCGCCTCTTCGGTCTGGACCCGTGATGTGGGTCGGGCGATGGAGGTGAGTTCCCGCTTACGCTATGGTTTCACCTGGGTGAACACCCATGGGATCGGCACGCCAGAGATGCCCTGGGCGGCGATGAAAGGCTCCGGCACCGGCTGCGATATGTCGGTCTATGCGCTTGATGCCTACACCTCGATACGCCATGTGATGGTGGCGCACGGATGAGCCTCGCCGGGCAAACTGCCGTCGTCACAGGCGGCGGGCGCGGGATCGGCCGCGCGACAGTCGAGGCATTGGGTGGCGCGGGCGCCCATGTGTTGGCCTGCGGCCGCGGCGAGCGGCCCGACGATCTGGATGACACCATTGCATGGTGTCAGGCGGATGTCGCCGACCCGCAAGATGTCGCGCGCCTCCGGGTGGAGGTCGAGGCCGCCTTCGGCCATGTCACGATCCTGGTGAACAATGCAGGCGTTCAGGTCGAGAAGACCCTGACCGACAGCGACGATGCGGACTGGGACCTGGTTGTCGGCGCCAATTGCCGGGGGGTGTTCAACACTTGCCGTGCATTTCTGCCGGGCATGGCAGCGGGCGGCACAATCGTGAATATCGGCTCGATTTCTGGCAATGTCGCTGATCCGGGGATGGCGCTATACAATGCTTCGAAGGCTTTCGTGCATGGGCTTACCCGCTCCATCGCCGTGGATCATGGACCGGCCGTGCGGTGCAACGCGATCAGCCCGGGCTGGATCATGACAGGCATGGCAGATGCTGCCTTTGCGGTCGCAGAAGACCCGCAGGCGGCCCAACGTGATGCACTGGCTCGACACCCGGCGGGCCGATTTGGCCAGCCAGAGGATATCGCGCAGACCGTCCTTTGGCTGGTATCGCCCGCCGCTGCGTTCGTCACAGGGCAATGCTTCACCGTGGATGGCGGGATGACCGCGGCCTCCCCACTGCAACCTGGGCTCTTTTAAGAGCCGCAACAAGCGCCCCTGAGAGCCCTACATGGCGGAAGCGGTGCGCTTGGACTCAGCCTCCGGCGCTTCCGGCTCTGCCGTTTCTTCGGGCTCCGTTGCATCCTCTGCATCGTCCTGTTCGTCGCTTCCATGCGCCCCGTTGGGCACGTCCTCTCCAACCAGCAGGGGAAGCATGGCGGCCTGACCCAACACGCTGTCGTGCTCGGCCCCGCGTGGTGCGCCCAGCGCCCTCGCTAGCCAACCGCGCACGACGGCGTCCGGTTCGCCTTCGCCGCGAGCGATGGCCGCCATGATTGCGCAGGAACGGGCGGAGGGTTCGTCTTCATCCAGGTTGGCCATATAGCGGCGCGCCTCGCTCCAGTCCTCGATGCTGAGTGCGAGTTCGGCGCGTACCAGATTGGCCTCCGTCCCGGTCGAACGGGCATCGAAGAGCTTCTTGAAGCGTTTCGTGCGTTCTTCCGGGGTTTCCTCAGGTTCAATCGCCGCGAAAGCTGCCGCGAGCTGAGGGCTCGGTGCTACTTTCCAAGCTTGGGTCACCAGCCGGGTCGCCGCGCGTTTCGAGCCGGAAGCCGTCAGATGCCGCACCGCCGAAGATACGGCCTCGCCATTCGCGGGATCCAGCTTGGCCGCCTCCAGCGCCAGCATGCGGGCATGTTCGCTCTGGCCCAGTTCCTCCGCATCCTCCGCTTGCGCAAGCGCCAGCATCGCATCGCGGCGGTTCGCTTCGGGCTTGTGCAGGTAACCGGCAGTGCGCTGCTTGGCGAGCGTCTTGCGCGCGCCCTTCCAGTCAAAGCTGCGGCTTTGCAAAGTGTAAAGCGTGTCAAGGACAGACTCCTCCTTCGGCCTCAAAAGCTCTGCCTGCTTGGCCAGCTTCAAGGCGCGCTCGTCATCGCGTTCCGCGATGGCCAGATCCAAAAGGCCCTTAACACCCACGAAGGAGGTCTGCTTGATCTCTGCCAGAGCCTTGTAATAACGCTTGGCTTGCTGAACGTCGCCGGAGGCTTCCGCCGCCTGTGCGGTCACCAGCCGGGTTAGTTCCGGGCGATCCAGCAGACGCTCTGCCTTGGCCACCTTCGCCGTCGCGGTCTTTCCGTCGCCGGAAGCGAGCGCTGTCATCGCCCGTCCAAGCGCATCGAAGCCACGCCGCTCGCGGTTGCGGTCGAAGTATCGACTGAGCGCAGTGTCGTCGCCAGCGATGAAGCGATAGAGCGCCAGCACAAACCCCGCCAGCTTGAACAGCACAAACAGCACGAGAAAGCCAAGCGCCAGCCCCAGCACGAAAGCCAGCGGCGAAAGGCGGTATTCCTTATTGGCAAAGGTGATCAGGACCTGACCCGGCGTCTCCATGATGTAGAACAGACCCCAGGTCAGCGCCGCGACCATCGCAACGAAGATCAGATACCGAATAATCGAACCGAGCATGTTCTGATCCTCTCGCTTAACCTGCGCCGCCAGCGGCAGCGATGTAGTCGCTTAGGGCGGCTTCGGCCTCGACCCGCGCGCCGAGTTGCGATAGCCAACCAGCCATCGCATCCTGGGCATGGGGCGGCAGGCTCTCGGCCTCACTCAGGGCTTCAGGCAGCGCGCCATCGTTCAGCCTGGCCTCGACCCGGCTGAGAATGGCACCCACGCCTTCGCCTTCGGTTTCGACGGTCGGACGGCTGGACACCTGGCTGCCGAACCACGCTGCGATCTTTGCGCCTGCGCCACCCTCGGCCCCCGCCTGACGGTCGGCATCGATGGCAGCCCTGGCAGCGGCCGGGAAGCCTGCCTTCAACGCCGCGACATCGGCAAGACCTGCCGCAGCAGGATCGCTGAGGGCATCAGGCGCCGTCGTGCCGCTGAGTTCTTCCAACTCCGCCAGCGCTCCAGCAAAGGGCAGGCCACCATTGACCCGGCTGGCCAGGGTGGCAGCCGCACCGCGCAGGGCAGCGCCCCGCACAGCCTGTTCAGCCTCGGTCAAAGCCTCGCTTCCAGTCAGTTTGGCGGCTTCGGTCGCGGCGGCCACATCGGCGATTTGCGTTTCAATCACGCCAATTGCGCCCTGCACCTCGTCACGCGAAGCAAAGGTCGAAGTGGCATCGCTGAGATCATCGACCCGGCTCTGAAGCGCCTTGAGCGCGGCCTGCAACTCAGCCGGGACGGCTGAGCCCTCTTCCTCGCCACTGAGCGCCTCGGTCAGGGCTCGCAGTTCGCCTTGCATCCCCTCGACCTGCGCCGCGATCTGCGCCTGGCTGTCGCGCAGCGCAGACGCGTCGCTCGCAGCGGCCTCGGCGGTCTGCCGGGCCTCTGCCGCTGCTGTGAGGGCTTCTTCGAAAGCAACCCCATCGGTTGCCGACGCTTCCAGCGCCGCGAGACGTTCCGTGAGCCCTTCCACCGCCGCGCTCTGCGCATCAAGATCGGACATGCGGGCCTGAAGCGCAGCGATTTCCTCTTGCGTGCTATTCGGCACCGGGTTCAGGTATTGTGCGATCCCAGAGGGCAGGTGAGGCGCCAGCTTCGGCGCAGCCCACAACGTCAGCCCGGCCACTACGAGCGCGCCGACCAGTAGCATTAGAGCGGTGGAGGCAAAGCTGGACCCGTGCTGCTCGACCTCCGCATCGGCAGAAGCGGCGGGAGCGGCATCGTCATGGCTTTGATGAGCGCTGTCCTCGGCCACCGGCTCGGTGGTCTCGGCATCGGAATGGGCCTGATCGATATCCACATCGGTTGGATCGTTGCCCGAAGTTTCGTGTTCATGTGCCGCTTCAGGCGAATCGTCAGCGACAGTTTCAGAGGTTTCGCTGTCCGCATCGGGCGCATCCTCTGGTGTATCGGAGGCTGCGGCCTCTTCCTTCAACCCAGTCCCGGCGTCAGTCTCCGTCGGAGTGGTTTCACCTTCCAAAGCTTGGTTTTCAGTCGATTCTGGAGGCGTTTCGGCTCCCTTGTCACCGGTCTTGTCATCTGCGTTATCGATGATCTCCGGCTTCTTTCCCTTGCTCATTCAAGGCCCTTTCACCGCTGCGGCCGCGTTCGTCCTGTGGGGTCAGACTCGCGCAGTTGTTGTATCCTACGAAGGCATGGCACACCGCACAACCCGGCAGCGCGGCGCCTGGCGGGCAAAGCGGGGTCACATCTCACCTCAAGCGCAAACCTCCCGTATTGCAGCGACCATCGCATTTGCGTTTGGCGCATCCGCCACGCGTAAAGCACTGAACCCTGACTTACCCAAGGGCCCTGCGGCAGCTTGCGAGATCGCAATCAGAGTGGCCTGCCCCAATACCCAATCCCCCGCAGCCCCAATTCGTTCCGCCAGATAGCGTGCATTCCGGGGCGACCAAATGGTCACGGCATCGAATGCACCCCGACGGAGCGCGGCGAGAACCGGTGAGGGCGGCGGTCCGGCGGGCACGGCCTCGTAAACAACCCGCTGAAACACCTTCTGCCCCGTTCGGACCAGCGCACCGGCAAGATCCCCGGTTGTCTCTCGCCCACAAGGATGCAACAGGCGCCGAGCGCCGCTCAACCGTGCCATATCGGCCAGCGCAGACGCATCGCCATTCGCGCTGAACGTGTTCTTGAAACCCAGGCCCCGCGCCACCGATGCCGTACGCGCGCCGACGCAGAGGACCGGCAGATCCCGCGCCTCGCGCTGCGCCGCGAAGCCCCTAATGCCGTGGGCGGAGGTGATCAGTAGCGCGTCGAGACTGGCGGGCCACGGATCTTTGCTGATCACACGGTCGATCCGGAAGAGCGGCCAGATCAGGCTGTCATTGCCCGTTTCGTCCCCCTCACCGATCAGCAGATCCGCAATCCGCCGGCTGTCCTCCAGGGGGCGGGTGAGGAGGATCAGGCTCATGCCTCGAAGAACCCGGCCCCCGCCTTGGCGCGCAACTCATCGGCGGCGTCCAAACCCATTGCCTCGGCATCGCTCGCGGCACCGTCGCGCGATGTGGCCAGACATTCGGAGCCGTCGGGGCGCACGATCTCGCCACGAAAGCGCAAGCGGTCGCCCGAAAGTTCCGCAAGACCGCCGATCGGCGTGCGGCAGGACCCGTCGAGCGCTTTCAGAAAAGCACGCTCTGCTGCCAGCCGGGTGGCCGTCTCCTCATGGTGGATCGGCGCAAGCAGGTCACGGGTCGCCGTGTCATCGGCCCGGGTCTCGATCCCGATGGCGCCCTGAGCAACGGCAGGCAGCATCTCTTCTGCCTCGATCTCGGCACGGATAATCTTCTCCAATCCCAGACGACGCAACCCGGCGCAGGCCAGGAAAGTGGCGGCCGCCACCCCCTCTTCCAGCTTGCGCAAGCGGGTCTGGACGTTGCCGCGAAACTCAACCACCTGCAGATCCGGGCGTTTGTGGAGAAGCTGCGCGCGCCGACGCAGAGAGGACGTACCGACCACCGTGCCAGTGGGCAATGCGTCGATGCCAGCGAAATCGTGGCTGACGAAGGCATCGCGCACATCTTCGCGTTCCAGCAGGGTCACGATCTCCAACCCGTCGGGCAGAACAGTGGGCATGTCCTTCATGGAATGCACTGCGAGATCAATGCCGCTGTCAAGCAGCGCTTCCTCGATCTCCTTGGTGAACAGGCCCTTGCCGCCGATCTCGCTCAGCGCCCGGTCCTGCACCTGGTCGCCGGTGGTCTTGATCACCACGATCTCAAAGGCTAATTCCGGCAGGCCATGCGCCGCCATCAGGCGCGCGCGGGTCTCATGCGCCTGGGCCAGCGCCAGCGGCGAACCGCGTGTGCCAATCTTGAGCGGCGTATCAGGGGAAGGGAGGGTCATCTTGCACCGGCTGAACTTGTTTCCCCTGTTTGATAGTGCGCCCGAACCCAGCGCGCAATCCACGAGGGCGAGATGATCGTTTTGGGGCTGGAAGCAAGCTGCGACGAGACTGCTGCCAGCGTGGTGCGCGGCAACGCCACCCGCCCCGGCGAGGTCCTGTCCAACACCATCTTCGGGCAAGAAGACCTGCACCGCGGTTTCGGCGGTGTTGTGCCCGAGATCGCTGCACGCGCCCATGCCGAGCGCGCCGACCTGGTGGTGGCGCGCGCATTGAAGGAGGCAGGCCTCGGCCTTGGCGATCTCGACGCCATCGCAGTGACGGCAGGGCCCGGCCTGATCGGTGGGGTCATGGCCGGCGTGATGACGGCCAAGGGGATCGCCGCCGGCACCGGTCTGCCCCTGATCGGGATAAACCACCTGGAAGGCCACGCGCTGACCCCACGACTGACCGATGCAATCGCCTATCCCTATCTGCTTCTGCTTGTCTCCGGCGGGCACTGCCAGTTGATCGCGGTGGAGGGGCTCGGTCGCTATAGCCGCCTAGGCGGCACAATCGACGATGCACCGGGCGAGGCCTTCGACAAGACGGCGCGGATCCTGAGCCTCGGCTTTCCTGGCGGGCCAGAGATCGAGCGTGTCGCGACCAATGGCGACGCCGCACGGTTTGCACTGCCAAGGCCGCTGATGGACCGGCCTGGCTGCGATATGTCGTTCTCCGGCCTGAAGACTGCCATTGTCCGCGCGCGCGACGAGCTGATCGCCGCTCAAGATGGGCTGTATCGGCAGGACGTGGCCGATCTGGCCGCCTCGTTCCAAGCGGCAGTGGGGGATGTGCTTGCAACCAAGACGGCGCGTGCGCTGAAGCTGTTTCTGGACAGGCATCCAAGCGTACAATCGCCGACTCTCGCGGTCGCTGGGGGCGTGGCGGCGAACACGGCGCTGCGCAAGGCGCTTGAGCGGGTTGCCACGGATACGGGTGCTGCCCTGGTGGCACCGCCCCTGAAGCTCTGCACGGATAACGGCGCGATGATCGCCTGGACGGGGATCGAGCATCTGACATCTGGCAGCACCATCGCACCCGTGATCCCCCGCCCCCGCTGGCCGTTGGATGATAGTGCAGCGCCGATGCTGGGGTCCGGCAAGAAGGGGCCGAAAGCATGAGTAGTATCGCGATTGTCGGGAAAGGTGCGTGGGGAACCGCGCTGGGCGAGAGCCTGCGTGTGGCCGGGCACGATGTGGCCTATCGTGGGCGTGGCGAGGCATCAACTGCCCTGCGAAGCGCCGAGTTGATCCTTATGGCGGTTCCCGCCCAAGCGACACGCGGGGTTCTGAGCGAAATCGTCGATGCCGTACCCCCGGACGCGTTCCTCGTGGTCACCGCTAAGGGGCTGGAAACCGGCAGTATGCTGCGCCAATCCCAATTGGTGGCGGAGGCGCTGCCCGACGCTCAGATCGCCGTTCTCTCGGGCCCTGGCTTCGCTGCGGATCTGCATCGGGGGCTGCCAACCGCCATAACGCTCGCAACGCAATCCAGTGCCGCGCAAGAGTTGCAAGAGATGCTGGCGACCCCATCCCTGCGACCCTACCTGTCCGATGACATGATCGGCGCGGAGTTGGGTGGGGCGTTGAAGAATGTCATCGCCATCGCTGCCGGGATCGCGATAGGCGCCGGTCTGGGCGAAAGCGCCCGTGCTGCCCTGATCGCACGTGGCTTTGCCGAGATGCGCCGCATCGCCACCGCCGCCGGGGCGCGGGAGGAAACGCTGGCCGGCCTGTCCGGTCTGGGCGATCTGACGCTGACCGCGACCTCCGAACAATCTCGCAATTTCGTTTATGGCAAGACATTGGGACAGACCGGTGCGCCGCCAAGGGGGGACGGCACCTATGAGGGCGCGTCCTCGGCTCTCGCGGCGCTGGCGCTTGCCGCACGGTTGCAGGTTCAGGCGCCGATCATCGATACGGTTTCGGCCCTTGTCACCGGCACGTTGGAAGTGCCAGATGCCATCGACCGGCTTTATGGGCGCCCCCTGACCCGGGAGTGACTGCAAGACTGAAGGAGATCTCATGCTCTACGCCATCATCTGCATCGACAAACCGGGCGCGCTGCAAACCCGCCTGGATAATCGCGAGGCGCATCTGGCGCATATCGAGGGTTCGGACGGCGCCATCGTGCAGGCGGGGCCGTTCCTGGATGGTCAGGACAAGATGTGCGGATCGCTGCTGATAATGGAGGCTGACGATATCTCGGCGGTGGAAAGCTGGTCCGAGAACGATCCATACGCCAAGGCGGGCCTGTTCGAGAGTGTCGAGATTCGCCCCTGGAAGCGGGTGGTCGGCTAATGCGCTATTGGCTTTTCAAATCGGAACCCAACACCTGGAGCTGGGACAATCAGGTCGCCAAGGGCGAAGCGGGCGAGGAATGGGATGGCGTCAGAAACTATCAGGCCCGCAACAACATGCGCGAAATGAAGCTGGGGGATCTGGGCTTCTTCTATCACTCGGTCAACGAGAAACAGATTGTCGGCATCGTCGAAGTCTGCCGCGAGATCCATCCCGACAGCACCACCGAGGATCCACGCTGGGAATGCGTCGACGTGAAGGCCGTCGCCCCAGTGCCACGCCCGGTGACACTGGCCGAGATCAAGGCGGAGGAAAAGCTGGCCGATTTCGCCCTGGTCAAGCAATCGCGCCTGTCGGTCGTGCCGGTTTCCGACGATGAATGGAAGCTGATCTGCAAGATGAGCGGGTATGAGGGATAGGCCGGCGCGCTCGCCCTGTTTGGCTACGGCGGATCAGACCAAATCCCTGAAAGCAAAAAACGACCGCCAGTTTCCTGGCGGCCGTTCGGGGAACCTCTCATCGCTGGTCAGCGACGCCTGGTCTGATCAATAGGGTGCGATCCGCACCCAGTTTTCGTCGCCCTGCGAGATGTGCTTGGGGATGTCGGCGCGCCATTTCTCCTGAGCGCCCGCATGGACCTTGAGGTACAGCTTGTTATCGACGATCTGCCAGACATTCGGATCGCCTGGGCGCTTGTAGTTCTGCGACGCAGCCCAGGCGCAATAGCCGTCATACTGCGGCGCGTAGGCAGTCGGATCTGCTGCGAAGGCATCGCGGTTCTCTTCGCTCGAGAAGAACCAAACGGCGCCGTTCCAGAAGTGGTGGAATTTGGCCTGTCCCTGCTTTGGACCGCCATCCTTGAAGTAAGAGACCGCGTCATGGCCTCCGATCGCGGTTGCGAGCGTGTTGGTCGCATCCGCGGGGGTCGTCGTGAAGAACGCCGACAGGGTAATAGCCATCACGGCCAAGAGTTTTTTCAGCATCGTCTACCTTCGTTGGTTGGAAGCTCGGAAATCTCAATTTATTTGGCGTGACACTGCGTGGTCACAAAAACTTGCTAAATAAAAATCGAAGCGATCCCAAATCACACTCAAACAAAAAAAATTCATCTGAATGAAGATTCAGAATACTTGTATTTACTAAATAAATACTTTTTCTGAATTTATTTGAGTAATTTTTTGCTATTTTGCCGATTTTACCTAATCATGAAAAGCCAAGATTGACCGCTTATGAGATAAATCGGCGTCAAGCCTGCATCGCTAAATTGTGTTTGCCGAAGGAAACCGGATCGTTAAATCTATATCCCACGTCTGAAGAGCCGTGGGACGTGAGTTATCGGGACTGGAAATGACGGAAGCTGGGCGCATCGGTTGGGCAGAACTCAGCGCGCTGCAGGCATTGGCGCGCGGGGCGAGCCTGGAGCTAACGCGCCGGCCGCTCGACGACCTCACCTGCGCCTTGAACCTGGGCGGGTACAAGTTCTGCATAGCGATGCCCGAGCAAGACGGTTACCGGATCCGAGCGGTTATCGCCGGTGGCGATCTGGACGCTGCGCCGGCAGGGTTCCTGGGTGCGAAGATCGGGCCGAGTGATCCCATCCTCTGGGAGAGCTACCGCAGCGTGACGCCAATCAGTTGGACACCATACTTCGCGGATCAACATCTGATGGATATGAGTGGGGTCAGCCAGCTTGCCAAACACGGCGTTACCGCAGGCGCGTCCATCCCGATCCTGTCGCGCAACGACGCGTGCCGGGCCTCCCTCTGCGTCTCCGGGGCCAAACAGGAAGCGCCGGGTGCGCTCGATCTGCGTTTGCCTGCCTTCTGGCCGCTGCTGAGGCTTGCGGGACTCGCGTTGTTCGAGGTCGGGATGGCCGAAGCAGCCGAGCGCGAGAGAAATGCTCTGACCCCCAGCGAGGCAGCCGTCCTCTCGGCGCTTTGTGAAGGCCTGCGGATCAAGGAGGTTGCCGAAAAGTTCGGAAAATCCGAAAGGACGATCAGAAATCAGATTGAATCGGCCCGTCTTCGAATCGGCGCGGCAACGACAATCGAAGCAGTGGCGCGCTGGAAACGCTCCTCCATGCTGATCTGAGCGCGGGCAAGCCAGGGGTGCCGGTTTGCTTTGGGGATTGAATGAAAAAGGGCCGCCCGGAGGCGGCCCTTTCCTGTTTCAGAGCTGGAGGATCAGACGAGCGTCGCCGTCTCGTTCTCCAGATCCAACGCGAACTCGATCTGATCGACCGTGTTGTCCACCGTTTTCGACAGCGTGGTGGTGAAGTCGCCGTCGCCGTCGATGTCCACACCATCGGTGACGAAGGTGAAGCTGACCTCGTCGCCGTCGAAGACCGACAGATCGGTGGCTTCGAAGGTGAAGCTGGAACCCGACTGCACCAAGCTGCTGGCGTCGATCCCGTCGACCGCGGTGCCGTTGATCGCGACCGTGAAGGCCTCGACCGCATCGACATCGCCCGAGGTCGGGGTCTCGATCAACGTATCCAGACCCATCGGGCCCGAAGGCTCGATCGCTCCGTCGCCGTTCGGACCTTCGACCAGATCCAGCAGGCTGGTGAGCAGGAAGTCGTCGGGGTCGATGAAGACCACGTCGATATCCACACCCAGCGCATCCAGCTCGGCCGCAGCCGCCGTTGGATCCGAGGTGAGCAGGTCATCCTCGAACAAGTCCGGATCGCTCACCGGGATCTGCTCGCCAGTCACCTGACCTTCCGGAGCAACGAAGTTGCCATCCGCGTCGATGTCGGCAAACTCCAGCGTCCGGCCATCGGTTGCGGTCAGCACGATCACTTCGTTCGAGCTGGCAACCGTGTCG
>JBCCDU010000099.1:0-13874 GCA_039030715.1 Pseudomonadota bacterium | reverse complement strand
GGCTCGGAGGCGGTCGCGGCCACAACGATGGAATAATTGATCGCGCCCGTTTCCTCGAGTTTCTTGACCAGCTGTGCCACGGTGGAGCGTTTCTGACCGATCGCCACGTACACGCAGTAGAGCTTCTTGCTCTCGTCGTCGCCTGCAACGTCGTTATAGTTCTTCTGGTTCAGCATAGCGTCCAGCGCCACGGCGGTCTTGCCGGTCTGGCGGTCGCCGATGATCAGTTCGCGCTGGCCACGGCCGATCGGGATCAGACTGTCGACCGATTTCAGGCCGGTCGCCATCGGCTCATGCACCGATTTGCGTGGGATGATGCCCGGCGCCTTGACGTCGGCCACGCGACGTTCGGCGCTTTCGATGGCGCCCTTGCCATCGATCGGGTTGCCCAGACCATCGACAACACGACCCAGCAGACCCTTGCCTGCGGGCACGTCCACGATGGCGCCGGTACGTTTGACGGTGTCGCCTTCCTTGATCGAGCGGTCATCGCCGAAGATCACGACGCCCACATTGTCGGCTTCGAGGTTCAGCGCCATGCCGCGGATACCGCCGGGGAATTCCACCATCTCGCCTGCCTGGACCTGATCCAACCCGTAGACGCGGGCGATCCCGTCACCGACCGACAGCACGCGGCCAATCTCGGCGACCTGCGCCTCCTGACCGAAATTCTTGATCTGGTCCTTGAGGATCGCAGAAATCTCAGCGGCTTGGATCGACATCACCCAACCTCTTTCATTGCATTTTGCAGACCTGCGAGTTTCGAGGCGATCGAGCTGTCGACCATCTTCGAACCCACTTTGACAATCAAACCGCCGATGATGCTCTCATCGACGGTCACGTTCAGTTTCACATCCTGGCCGACCGAGGCCTTCAGCTTGGCCGCCAGCGCATCGGTCTGACCCTTGGTCAGCGCCTTGGCGGCGGTCACATCGGCGGTCACCTCGCCGCGATGCTCAGCCATCAGCGCGCTGTAATTGGCGATAAGCTGCGGCAGGGCAAAGATGCGGCGGTTCGCTGCCATCAGGCCGAGCACGTTCTTGGTGAGCGCGCTCAGACCCATCTTGTCGCCGATGGCGGCAAGTGCCGCGCCCTGTTCGGCGCGCGTATGGATCGGGCTCGCGATCAGATGGCTCAGATCTTCGCTGTCGGCAAGCGCCGTGCCCAGCGCATTCAGATCCGTCTCCACCGTCTCGAGCGTACCTTCTTCCTTCGCCAGGTCGAAGAGAGCGGTCGCATACCGGCCTGCTGCGCTGGATGTCAGGGTGGACGTATCGGACACGATGACCCTTCTCGATTGAACCGGGGGAACCCCCAGGAGACATTGATTCTTGCTGGCCGAGAAATCATCCCTGCCGGGCGCGCATTCGCTATCACGGGGAGGCGGGCATAGCAACTCCGCAAACCCCCGTTTGCCCGGTGCGGGTTTTGGCCTGAAAGCAGGTGTGAAGGGAAGGCCTCCGACGCGGTCAATCGGGGGTCACAGTGTCGCAGCGCCACCCAACCCGGCGAAGCGACCGCTGACAGGGACGGCGGATCTAGTCCCGTTCGACCCAGCAGGTGAAGCAATTGTTGGTCGAGGAGCGGATATGCGCATAGACGACGCGTGGATCGGCCAGCACCCGCGCCACCTGATCGTCCAAACCCGGCACCGGGACCACGCGACCCAGTCCATAGACGATACGATTTTGTGCGTCATAGCCTTTGACCAGCCGATCCTCGCCGCCTCGGGTCAGAACCGGTGGCGGACCGTCGCCCTGCCAGGGCGCGCAGTCTTTGGCGCAGAGAAAGATAGGGCCGGTTTCGGCATAGGGCTGAGCTTCAGGAAAGGGTCGCAGCGCCAGGATCAGCATCTCCTCGCCCTCGGGAATATCGCAGAGGCAGTGGCGGCAGGGATTGCCGGAGCCATCGGAGACGGCACGTTCCGCCGGTTGCCCGTTGGCATCGGGCGCACCCGCGCGGATCGCCCGGGCGGTTTCTGTGTCAATCGGGATATAGCGTAAGGTCACAAGAAGCTCCTCCTCCTGGCCTCGCCGGTTGCGAGGTGCGGTAGGACTTTCCCTCACCGCCGGACACCAAGCCACCCGGATCCTGCGCTCAGAGGAAGCTCTGCGGGTCGATATCGATCACCACTCGGGTCTTGGCGCCGGGCTTTGCGACCTTGCGCCAAGCCTTCAGTGCGACTTGAAGCGCCGCACCCTTGGGGGCCTTGGCCAGCAGACGCACCCGATGGCGGCCCCTAACACGGGCGAGCGGCGCAGGCGCAGGACCGAACAGATCGATGCCTGCGCGGTTTAGGACGGGCGCATTGCGCGCCAGCGTGTTCGCGACCTCCCACACCTGCGTCTCGTCGGGGCCGGAGATCACGATCCCCGCCATGCGGCCATAAGGGGGAGCGCTCGCGCGTAGCCGCATCTCGGCCTCCGCCTGCCAGAACGCCTCTGCCTCGCCGCTGAGGATTGCGCGCATCACGTCATGGTCGGGGCTTGCGGTCTGGATCATCGCGGCGCCGGGCTTGTCCGCGCGCCCAGCCCTGCCCGCAACCTGGTGCAGGATCTGGAAGGTCCGCTCCGCGGCGCGCAGATCGCCGCCTTGCAGGCCCATATCCGCATCGATCACACCGACCAGGGTCAGCAGGGGGAAGTTATGCCCTTTCGCGACCATCTGCGTGCCGATGATGATATCGGCACCCCCCTCAGCAATGCGCGCCAATCGGATCTTCAGATCGGCGGTGCTTTCGGTGAGGTCCGAACTCAGCACCTCGATCCTGGCATTTGGGAACAGCTCAGCGGCCTCCTCGCCCAGCCGCTCGACCCCCGGGCCGATCACCGCCAGCCGGTCATCGCGCCCGCAATTCGGGCAGGCGCTGGGCATCGGCTCGGTGTGGCCGCATTGATGGCAGAGCAGGTGATTTCGGAACCGGTGCGTGACCAGGCAGCATTCGCAATGCGGGCAGCCGAAATTATGCGCGCAGGCCAGGCACCGGGTCAGCGGGGCATAGCCCCGGCGATTGAGGAAGAACATCACCTGCTCGCCCCGCGCCAGGCGAGCCCTCGCGGTTTCGGCCAGAGGATTGGATATCCAGCGGTTGCGCCCCGGATTTTCCGTGCGCAGATCCACCAAGCGCATCTGAGGCATCACCGCCGCACCAAACCTCTCTGGCAGATCCAGGCGTTTGTATTTCCCAGCGTCGGCATTTGCCCAGGTTTCCAGCGAGGGCGTTGCGGAAGCCATCACCACCACCGCGCCTTCCTCGGACGCCCGCAGAACCGCCATGTCGCGGGCATGATAGAGGACGATATCCTCCTGCTTGAAACTCGTCTCGTGCTCCTCGTCCACCACGATCAGTCCCAGATCGGCAAAGGGCAAGAAGAGCGCGGATCGCGCGCCGACCACCAGTTGGGCGGAGCCGTCGGCAGCCCCCAGCCAGGCGCGGCGGCGTTGCGGCCCGGTCACGTCATGGTGCCACTCAGCCGGGCGGGCGCCAAACCGCCGTTCCACCCGTGTCAGAAAGCCCGGTGTCAGCGCCACCTCCGGCACCAGGACAAGCGCCTGGCGACCGTTGGCGATGCACTCGGCCACGGCCTCCAGATAAACCTCGGTCTTGCCGGAGCCTGTGACGCCCTTCAGCAGCACCGGCTGGAACACACCCGCCGCCACGTCGCTGCGCAGGACATCAGCGGCCCCCTCCTGACCCGCGCTCAGATGGGTGCCTTTGCGCTGACCGAAGAGCGGGGGGAAGGGCGGATCCTTCGCGATTTCTCGAGCGATCAGGACACCCGCATCTGCGAGGCCCTTGACCACCGCGGGGGTGACATCGGCCATGCCTGCCAATTCGGTGGTCGAAAAGCCCAGGCCGCCATGCTCCTCCAATACCGCGATGGCCCGTTCGCGCGCCGGAGTCATCCGGTCGGGCCGCGCTTCGCCCAGATGCCAGACCCGCCGGGTCCGGGGCGGCGCGCCCAGATCGGGTACCCGAGTGGCCAGGCGCACCATCATACCCGGCGGTGTCAGCGTGTAGGCGGCGGCCCGGTCGAGGAACCGGCGCATCGCTGGCGCCATCGGCGGGACATCGAAGCGCCGCGCGACCGGTTTCAACCGCCCGGGCTTCACCTCGCCCTCTCCCGCCCCCCAGACGACGCCGGTGACCGACCGCGCGCCAAGTTCGACTTGGACGAAATCGCCAGCAGCGAGGCGCATATCCTCCGCCACCGCATAGTCCAACGGCCCATCGAACGGGGCCGGCAGCATTACCGCCACCCGGTCACCCGGTCCAAAGGACTGGCTTACCGGCATATCTTGGTCGCTACGCGTCATCTGGTGGCCGAATCAGGGGGTGGCCCAATCGTTTGTGTTCGGGTAGATTGAACAGCACGAATAATCGAGCACATGCCGAGCATGCGATCAACGCGTGCCGCAGAACAAGAGAGCGTGAGGGCAGCGCATATGAAATTCTTCATCGATACGGCGGAGATCGACGAGATCCGCGCGTTACACGAAACCGGCATGGTCGACGGGGTGACGACAAATCCCTCGCTGATCCTGAAATCCGGCCGCGACATTATCGAGGTCACCAAGGAGATCTGCGATCTGGTCGAAGGCCCGGTTTCGGCCGAGGTCGCGGCGACTGAGTATGACGACATGCTGGCCGAAGGACTGAAGCTGGCCAAGATCGCACCGAATATTGCCGTGAAGGTTCCCCTGACCTGGGCCGGCCTGCGCACCTGCAAGGCGCTTTCGGACCAGGGCACCATGGTCAACGTAACGCTCTGCTTTTCCGCGACCCAGGCGTTGCTGGCCGCGAAGGCGGGCGCAACCTTCATCTCTCCCTTTATCGGGCGGCTGGACGACAATGGGCTCGAGGGCATGGAGCTGATCTCCGAGATCCGCACGATCTATGACAATTACGGCTTCGAGACGCAGATCCTCGCCGCCTCGATCCGGACTGTCGGCCATGTAAAGGCCTCGGCCCTGATCGGCGCCGATGTCGCCACGATCCCGCCCGGGGTTTTGAAGAAACTGGCCGATCACATCCTCACCGACAAGGGGCTTGAGGCATTTCTGGCCGATTGGGCCAAAACCGGGCAGAGGATCCTGTCATGAGGGCGCGTCAACAGACAACCGTCGAACTGGACGGCGACGAACGCGACCTGATCCGCACGCTGATCCTGGGCGATCCGCGTCTGGTGCTGGACGACGACCAGGTGATGCGTGCCCTGATCGGCTCGGACGCCATCGGCGCGCGCAATGTCGTCGACCTGCGCGACCGTCTGGTGGAGCGGATGGAGAGCCGCCTGCGCAAGCTGGTCAAGGCCAACCGCTCGGTCATTGCGGCGGCATACGAGAATGTCGCGACCACCAATCAGGTCCACCGCGCGATCACCGCGCTGATCGAACCCGACACCCTGGGCGAGTTCCTGCGTCGTCTGACCCATGATGTGCCCGTCATGCTGGGGGTAGAGGAAGCCCGTCTCTGCATCGAAGCGGATGTAGAGGATGCCCGCACCGCAGACGATCTGGGCGAGGGGCTGCACGGCCGCGTCGTGATCCTGCCGGAAGGCACTGTCGGCTCGTACATGGCCATCGGCGGCAATGCCAATCCGGTCGTATTGCGCCCCTGCCCGGAGGAGGCCGAGGTGATCTTCGGGCATATCACGCCCGCGCGGTCCGAGGCACTGATGCGTCTGGATCTGGCCGGTGGGCCAGGCATGCTGGTTTTCGGCGCCGCCGACCCCGACCGGTTCGGTCCCGATCAGGGCGTCGATCTTCTGACCTTCACGGCGGGGGTTGTGCAGCGCTTGCTCTGCGGTCATCTCGCCAGTGACGAGGTCTGAATGCGAGAGACCCCCAGGCAGCAGACGCCTGGGGGCCTTGCATGCAGCCCGATGATCTCGCCTGGCGTCGGTGATCTGATGCGTCGCTGGTTGGCACAGCTCAGCGCCGTGCGCGGGCTGGACGCCAAGACTGTCGATGTCTATCGCCGCAGCGTTGCGGGCTATCTGGGGTTTCTTGGCCAGCACCGCGCCGAGCCAGTGGCGCCCGCTACCCTGGGCGCCATCACCATCACCGATCTGCGGGCCTGGATTGGAGCGGAGCGGTTGCGTGGCCAAACCTCGCGCAGCCTCGCGAAACAGCTCTCCGCGCTCAGATCCTTTCACCGCTGGCTGGAGGAGGCCGAGGGTTTGGCCTGCCCCGCCCTCGACGCCCTGCGCGCGCCGAAAGTGACGCAGCGCCTGCCCCGCCCAGTCGCGGAGGACGGGGCCCGCGCGATCCTCGCCAGCGTCTCGGCCGACCGCGAGCCCTGGGTGATGGCGCGCGATCAGGCGGCACTGACACTGATCTGGGGATCGGGTCTTCGCATCTCGGAAGCACTTGGTTTGCAACAGAAAGATGCCCCGCTGGGTGAAGTGGTCCGCGTCACCGGCAAACGCGGTAAGGAACGCGAGGTGCCGGTTCTGCCCGTCGCGCGTGACGCGGTGGAGGCCTATCGCACCCTCTGCCCGCACGCGCAGACTTCGAGCGATGCGCTTTTCCTCGGTCAGCGTGGCGGCGCGCTCAACCCGCGCGTTCTCTCCGGCGCGATGGCCGAGGCGCGCATGGCCCTGGGCCTGCCCGCCACCGCCACCCCCCATGCGCTGCGCCACGCGTTTGCGACGCAGCTTCTGGCGGCCGGCGGTGATCTGCGCGCAATCCAGGAATTGCTCGGCCATGCCTCACTCAGCTCGACACAGATCTATACCGGCCTGGACGAGGCCCGGCTGATGGAAGTCTATAATCGCGCCCATCCGCGTAGCGGCACGGCACGCCGGAACACGCGCTAGTCACAAGCTCTCCAGACCGGCGTGAGCGCCATTGTGTCGCACCCTGCTCTCCCCATGTGTCACCCGGGGCACGACACCGTGCCGGACACATGAAAGGAGAAACCGATGTTCAAGATCCTCGCACCCGCACTGATGGCCGCCGCAACTCTGTTCGCCGCAGGCACCGCAACGCAAGCAGCGCCGACCCTGCAGGTCGGCAACCTACAATGCAATCTGGCCGACGAAACAAACTACGTGCTGTATTCGCAGGGCAGCTATGACTGCACTTTTACCAACGCTGCGGGCGACACCGCCGAGTTCACCGGCGTGATCGACAAGGTTGGCGTGGATCTGTCTTATGACCTGCAACAGCAGATCAACTGGCTGGTGCTGGCCCCGTCCTTCGAGGAAGCCGCCGCCAGCATCAGCGGCACCTATGCAGGCACCAGCACCGATGCCAGCCTCGGCGGCGGTTTTGGAACACGCTTCATGCTGGGCGGCTCGGGCAATCAGGTGACCCTGCAACCCGTTGCCTTCTCCGGCCACTTTGGTGCCGGTGCCGCTGTCGGCCTGGATCGCTTTACGCTGGCCGCGCGCTGATCCCGCAATCCCGGTGTGGAGGGCGCCGGTCCCCGGCCCCTCCCATCATATTGCCGCGCGCAACGCCTCCATCTGCCGTGTCAGCGCGGCTATATGAGCTTCATCCCTCAACTGGCCCGCACCGTCGAAGGCCTCGCTCGCATTGCCCACATTCACTTCCTGCGCGGTCACGAGCTTCACCTTGAACGGGATCAGGTAGAGATACATCATCGACATCGCGCGTTGCCCGCCAGCACCACCCGCCGCCGCCGAAACGACTGCCACGGGTTTGCCCACCATCGGTGCCGGACGCGGGCGGCTGACCCAGTCCAGCATGTTCTTCATCACGCCAGAGGGCCCTTTGTTGTATTCCGTGGTCGACAGTACCAACGCATCCGCAGCGTAGATCTGATCGCAGAGGGCCTCTACCGAAGCCGGTATCCCCTGAGCCTCCACATCCTCGTTGAACAGCGGCAGGTTCAGATCGGCGAAAACGAATGCCGACGGCTCGGCTATCCGCGCCGCTTCTCGGACCAGCATCGAGTTGAAACTGCCGGTGCGCAGTGAGCCGGAAATACCCAATAGCTTCATGGTGGTGCTCCTTCTTGCCGCCTGTTCCGGTCGATCTGCGGGCGGGCCGGCGCGCTCCGGTGGGTGGGTGGGGGAGGGCGGTGGCCCGGTCGCGGATCGACCGGGATCTTCTTATGAGTGGATGGGTCCGTCGCCGCAGGCCATCGCCGCCTCGCGCATCGCCTCGGAATAGGTCGGATGCGCATGGCAGGTCAGCGCCAGATCCTGCGCCGCGGCGCCAAACTCCATCGCCACGCAAACCTCATGGATCAGGTCGCCGGCGCTCGGCCCGATGATGTGGCAGCCCAGAATCTTGTCCGTTTCCTTGTGGGCCAGGATCTTCACAAATCCTTCGGTGGCGAAATTCGCCTTGGCCCGGCCGTTTGCCATGAACGGGAACTTTCCCACCTTATAGGGCACGCCCTCGGCCTTCAGGTCCTGCTCGGTCTTGCCGACACTGGCCACCTCCGGCGCGGTGTAAATCACGCCCGGAATCACGCCGTAATTCACATGGCCATGTTTGCCCGCGATCTCCTCGGCCACCGCCATGCCTTCGTCCTCGGCCTTATGCGCCAGCATCGGGCCGGTGATCACATCGCCGATCGCCCAGATCCCTGGCACCGTGGTGCGCCAGCGGTCGTCGGTCTTCACCACCCCGCGCACATTCTCCACACCCACTTTGTCCAGCCCCAGCCCCTCAGTATAGGGCCGCCGCCCGGTGGCGACCAGCACTACATCCGCATCCAACACATGCTCGCTCTGATCTTTCTTCAGGGTATAGGCGACCTTCAGTTTGGATTTCAGCTTTTCGACACCCGAGACCGCGGCCCCCAGGATAAACGTGAAGCCCTGTTTCTTGAGGATCCTCTGGAAGGTCTTCTGCACCTCCGCATCCTGGCCCGGCGTGATCTCGTCGAGATATTCGACCACCGTCACCTCGGCCCCCAGGCGCTGCCAGACGGAACCGAGCTCCAGCCCGATAACTCCGGCGCCAATCACCACCAGCTTCCTGGGCACTTTCGGCAGATCCAGCGCGCCGGTGGAGGTGACAACCCGCTCCTCGTCCACCTCGACGCCGGGCAGGCTGGCGGGTTCGGAGCCCGTTGCAATGACGATGTTCTTGGTCTTCAGCGTCTGATCGCCGACTTTGACTTCGGTGGGCGAGACGATCTCGCCCCAGCCCTTCACGTAATCGATCTTGTTCTTTTTGAAGAGAAACTCGATCCCGTCGGTATTCGATTTGATGACACCGTCCTTGTAGATCAGCATCTCGGGAATATCGACGGTCACGCCCTTTGCCTTGATCCCCATCTTGGCGAAAGACCCTTCAGCCTCATGCACCATTTCCGATGCATGGAGCAGCGCCTTCGACGGGATGCAACCGACATTCAGGCAGGTACCGCCGAGGGCACCCCGTCCCTCCACGCAGGCGACCTTCAGGCCCAGCTGGCCGGCACGTATCGCACAGACATACCCGCCTGGCCCCCCACCGATTACCACGAGATCATAGTCGGCCATGCGTATCTGCCTCCTGAATGGGGTGCCCGTCTGGCGGCGGGCGCCACTGTTTTGGCTAGGCGGAGTCCTCGTAGGTCACGAAGTCCGGATAGGCTTCCATGCCCAGCTCGTTGATATCCAATCCCCGCTGCTCTGTCTCTGCGTCAAATCTGAGCCCCACAGACAGCGCAAGCGCCAGCCAGACCACGCCGCTCGCGACCATCACGAAGCCGCAGATCATGGCAATCCCGACGAGTTGCGCGAGTACCGATCCGTCCGGATTGGTCAACCCCGCGGCGATACCGCCCCAGATCCCGGCACAGAGATGGACGGGCACCGCGCCAACCACGTCGTCCAGGCGCAAACGGTCCAGCAACGGCACGATCACGATCACCAGCGCACCGCCGACCGAGCCGATCAGCATCGCCACCAGCATCGAGGGATGCGTCGGCTCGGCTGTGATCGCCACAAGCCCCGCCAGGGTGCCGTTCAGCACCATCGTCAAGTCGATGCTGCGATACATCAGTTGGCTGAGCACCAGGGCACAGATCGCACCGCCGCAAGCCGCCGCATTCGTGTTGACGATGACGCGGCTGATATCCGCCATAGCTGACGGCGTACCGGCCGAGAGCGTGGCACCACCGTTGAACCCGAACCAGCCGAGCCAGAGGATGAAAACACCCAGCGTCGCCAGGGGCAGGCTCGATCCCGGCATGGGAACGCCGTGGCCTTCCTTGCTGAACCGACCGATGCGCGCGCCGATGATCAGGATCCCCATCAGGGCAGCCGAGCCGCCCGCCGCGTGAACCGTCACCGATCCGGCGTGATCGACAAAGCCAAGATTGCTGAGGAAACCGTCAGCACCGGTCCAGGAGGATTGAATCGGATAGATCAGCCCGGTCAGCAAAATGGTGAATATGAAGAACGGCACCAGCTTGATCCGCTCAGCCACAGCGCCGGATACGATCGAGGCCGTGGTCGCACAGAACATCAGGCCATAGAAAAACACGGCAGCATCCGCCGGCCCGCCCTTGCTGGTGTCGGGCACGCTGCCCGCAGGGGCGAAACCCAGCTCGCCGAATTTGAACGCTCCAAGGAAACCCGGAATCGTCGCATCGGCGTCAATGCTCGAAAGACCATATCCCACAAGGGCAAAGCTTGCCGCCGCGAGTGCAAACAGCCCGATATTCTTGGTCAACTGCATGGCCACATTGCGCGAGCGGACAAAGCCCGCCTCCAGCATCGTGAACCCGGCCGCCATCCACATCACAAGGAATGCAGACAGCAGGATGAACAGTGTATCGACGACAAAGAGCGCATCAGCCGCAGATGCCTCCTGCGCCATGGCCGGCGTCGCGCCCGCAAGGGCCAGCCCGGCCAACAACAACGCCGCGAATTTCGATCCCGATCGCATATTCAGTCTCCCTCGGTCACTGATCCACCCAAACGCAGACAGACCCATTCAGTGAAAGAAGCACGGCCTACAGCCAGGATTCGGCGCATATATGACGAGATTGTGGTGGCGCTGCACGGGTGTTCAGAGATCCATGAGCAGGCGGCGCGGATCTTCCAGCGCCTCCTTCACGCGGACCAGGAAGGTCACCGCCTCCTTGCCATCGATGATGCGATGATCATAGCTCAGCGCCAGATACATCATCGGTCGGGCGACGATCTCACCGCCGACGACCATCGGGCGCTGCTGGATCTTGTGCATCCCCAGAATGCCCGATTGTGGCGGGTTCAGAATCGGCGAGGACATCAGCGAGCCATAGACGCCGCCGTTCGAGATCGTGAACGTCCCCCCCTGCATATCCGCCATGGTCAGCTTGCCATCGCGGGCCCGCTCGCCCAGTTCAGCGATCGTCTTCTCGATATCGGAAAAACCCATCCGATCGGCATCGCGTACGATCGGCACGACCAGCCCGGTCGGTGTGCCCACCGCAACCCCGACATGATAGTAGTTCTTGTAGACCAGCTCCTCGCCATCGATCTCCGCATTCACCGCGGGGATCTCGTGCAGGGCATGACAGCAGGCCTTCACGAAGAAACTCATGAAGCCCAGCTTCACGCCGTGCTTCTTGACGAATTCCTCCTTGAATTCGTTGCGCAGCGCCATGATCGCGCTCATGTCCACCTCGTTATAGGTGGTCAGCATCGCGGCAGTGTTCTGGGCGTCCTTCAAGCGACGGGCAATGGTCTTGCGCAGACGGGTCATCTTCACCCGCTTCTCGCGTGCCCCATCATTGGCGGGCATCGGTGCCCGGGCCGCCGCTGGCGCAGGCGCGCCGCTGGCCGCACGCTGCACGTCCTCCTTCATCACCCGGCCGTCACGGCCGGTGCCCTGGATGCTTGCAGGATCGATGCCCTTCTCGGCCATCAGTTTCGCCGCCGAGGGTGCGACGGTCGCAGCCGTGTCCGCCGCGGGCGGGTGGGTGGGCTGCGCCGCAGGTTCAGCCGGGGCGGACTTCTCAGGGGAGCTCGCGGCGGGCGCGGCCTCCGCGCCCTCGTCGATCGTTGCCAGCAGGGCATCCACGCCGACCGTATCGCCTTCCTTGGCGACATGCTCCGTCATCACGCCCGCCACGGGCGAGGGGACTTCGACCGTCACCTTGTCGGTTTCCAACTCGCACAGCATCTCGTCCACGCTCACCGCTTCGCCCGGCTGTTTGAACCAGGTTGCAATGGTCGCCTCGGTTACCGATTCCCCCAGGGTTGGCACTCTGACTTCGGTCGCCATCAGGCGTCTCCTTCAAGGTCCAGCGCGGCTTCGACCAGCGCGTTCTGCTCAAATTTGTGCTGTGCGGCCAGGCCTGTCGCAGGCGAGGCCGAAGCCGGACGCCCGGCATAGCTGGCACGGTTCACCTTGCCACCCAGCCTGCTCAGCACCCATTCCAGATTGGGCTCGACAAAGAACCAGCCTCCCTGGTTCTTCGGCTCCTCCTGACACCACACGACATCGGCATTCTTGAACCGCGCCATCTCACGAGTCATCGACAGTGCAGGGAACGGATAGAACTGCTCCAACCGCATCAGATAAATGTCGTCGATCCCCTCGGCATCGCGCCGCTCCAGCAGGTCATAGTAGACCTTGCCCGAGCAGAGCACGACACGGCGAATCTTGTCATCCTTCCTCAGCTTGGTCTCGGAATTGCCAAGTTGCGCATCATCCCAAAGCACCCTGTGGAAACTCGACCCTTCCGTGAACTCGGCCTTGGTCGAAACGCACATCTTATGGCGCAGCAGGCTCTTCGGCGTGAACAGAACAAGCGGCTTGCGGAAGCTGCGGTGCAACTGTCGACGAAGGATATGGAAGTAGTTCGCTGGCGTCGTGCAATTGGCCACGATCCAGTTGTCTTCGGCACTCAACTGCAGAAAGCGCTCCAAACGCGCGCTGGAATGCTCCGGCCCCTGGCCTTCATAACCATGAGGCAGCAACATCACCAGGCCGGACATCCGCAGCCATTTGCGCTCGCCGCAACTGATGAACTGATCGATCATGATCTGCGCGCCATTGGCAAAGTCGCCGAACTGGGCCTCCCACAGCGTCAGCGCATCCGGTTCGGCCAGCGAATAGCCATACTCATATCCGAGCACTGCATACTCCGAGAGCATCGAGTCGATGACCTCGTAGTGTTTCTGCCCGCCCTCCACATTCATCTCGCGGATATTGTTGAGCGGATAATAGCGCTCCTCGGTTTCCTGGTCGGTGATGCCGGAGTGGCGCTGGCTGAACGTGCCCCGCGTGCAGTCCTGGCCGGAGAGGCGAACCTTGTAGCCCTCGCAAAGCAGGCTGCCAAAGGCCATTGCTTCGGCGGTCGCCCAATCGATGCCTTTGCCCGTTTCGATCGTTTCTTGCTTGGCCTCCAGCAGACGCGCCACGGTCCGGTGCGGCTTGAAATCCTCGGGCAACTTGGTCAGCGCAGCGCCCACTTCGTCGAACAGCGGCTCGGGTATCGCGGTCTGTCCGCGCTGGTATTCCCCCTCCATCCGTTCCAGGTCGGACCAGCGGCCATCCAGCCAGTCCGCCTTGTTGGGTTTGTAGCTGCGCCCCGCCTCGAATTCCTCGGCCAGATAATTCTGGAAGCTCGCGCGGTTCTGATCGACCTCCTCGGCCGAGATCAGGCCATCTTCCACCAGCCGGTCGGCATAGATCTGGATTGTGGTCTTCTGCTTCTTGATCGCCTTGTACATGGTCGGCTGGGTGAACATCGGCTCGTCACCCTCGTTATGGCCAAACCGGCGATAGCAGAACATATCGATCACGACATCGCGGTTGAACTTCTGGCGGTATTCCGTGGCCACCTTGGCGGCATGCACCACGGCCTCCGGATCGTCGCCATTCACATGGAAGATCGGGCAATCGACCATTTTCGCGATATCGGTCGGGTAGGGTGACGAGCGTGAGTGGTGCGGCGCGGTCGTAAATCC
>JBCCDU010000098.1:0-14188 GCA_039030715.1 Pseudomonadota bacterium | reverse complement strand
GTTGCGATGCCGCAATAGGCGTCTCGCGAGAGTTGCAGTGCTTTGATGCCGTCACGTTGAGGAGGTGGTTGAGAATGCGCCCGATCTCGCAATAAAGCACGCGGATGAGCTGCGCACGGCGCGGAACCTCGGTGCCCGTCAGCCCCTCGATCGCCAGACACCAAGCATGCTCCTGGTTCATCGGAGCGACATAGTCGAGCCGGTCGAAATAGGGGAGATTCTGGAGGTAGGTCCGGCTCTCCATGAGTTTTTCAGTGCCACGGTGCAGCAGGCCAATATGCGGGTCGGTCCGCTCGACAATCTCGCCGTCCAGTTCCAGCACCATACGCAGAACGCCATGCGCCGCCGGATGCTGAGGCCCGAAATTGATGTTGAAGTTGCGAATGCGCTGTTCGCCAGTGAGGGTGTCGCCAGAAAAGCTGTCGGGGGTGTCCTTCATCTCTCTCTCCTCAAAGCGCGGGGCCGCTAGCGGTGCGGAACAGCTTTGTGATCAGCTTCCACTCCCCATCGATGCGGAAGAAACCGAGATAATCCTCGAACCGACGCGGCGGCACATCGATCCACAGCTTCACATGCGCGGTCTCGTCGCCCGAGATATCCACATCCAGAATCTCGTAGGACGGCTCGCCAAGCAGCGGCTCCCGCCCGCCCACACGCTGAATATAAGCCGCCTTGTTCCAGAACACCGGCGCACCTGTTCCGTCCAGCGCCGTCATCAGAAACCGCTCATGGCACAGGCCTTCGAACACCTCCGGCTTCGAATGATGAATTGCATCGCAATAGGCGACAGCGGAAGCGCGCACATCGTTGAGGGCTTTGGTGTCAAGCATCGCTCACCCCTCCTTCTTCTCATCACCGGGGAGGATGTATTCGGCCCCTTCCCACGGCGACATGAAGTCGAACTGGCGATAGTCCTGCACCAAGGTTACAGGTTCGTAGACCACGCGCTTCTGCGTTTCGTCATAGCGCACCTCGGTGTAGCCCGTGGTCGGGAAATCCTTGCGCAACGGGTGCCCGCGAAAGCCGTAGTCGGTGAGGATGCGACGCAGATCCGGATGGCCGGAAAACAGCAGGCCGTACATGTCGAATACCTCGCGCTCGAACCAGTTGGCCGAGGGATGGATCCCTGTGATCGACGGGATCACGCTGCCTTCGTCGGCCAGGGCCTTCACGCGGATGCGGTGGTTCTGCTCCATCGAGAGGAAATGGTAGACCATCTCGAAGCGGTGTTCGCGGTCGGGGTAATCCACCGCCGTGATGTCGATCAGAGTTGTGAAACGCGCAGCCGGGTTCTCATCGAGCCAGGTGATCAGCGGCACGAGACCCGCGACGGTCGCGACCACTGTCAACTCTCCATTGGTCACAGCGGTCGACACCACCTGATCGGCCTGCGCGGCGGCGATGATATCGGCGAGTTCGTGCAGGGCCTCGGACATGGTCGCTCCTCAGCGGGTGATGGTGCCGGTACGCCGGATCTTGCGCTGTAGCTGCAGAATACCGTAGAGCAGCGCCTCGGCCGTCGGCGGGCAGCCGGGCACATAGATGTCGACCGGAACGATCCGGTCGCACCCACGCACGACGCTGTAGCTGTAATGGTAGTATCCGCCCCCATTGGCGCAGGAACCCATCGAGATCACGTAGCGCGGCTCTGGCATTTGATCGTAGACCTTGCGCAGCGCGGGCGCCATCTTGTTGGTCAAAGTGCCGGCGACGATCATCACGTCGGACTGGCGGGGGCTGGCGCGAGGGGCAAAACCAAAACGCTCCACATCGTAGCGCGGCATCGAGGTGTGCATCATCTCTACGGCGCAACAGGCCAGTCCGAAGGTCATCCAGAAGAGCGAGCCGGTGCGGGCCCAGTTGATCAGATCTTCGGTATTGGTCAGGAGAAAGCCCTTGTCCGCCAATTCATCGGACAGGTTGGCCGCCAGAACATCCTTGTCGGCGCCAGCGGCGTTTTCAGCTGTCACTCCCATTCGAGGGCTCCTTTCTTCCACTCATAGGCGAAACCGATGGTCAGGACAGCCAGGAAGACCATCATCGACCAGAACGCGGTGTCGCTGAGATCCCCGAAAGCCGCCGCCCAGGGGAAAAGGAACGCAATCTCCAGATCGAAGATGATGAACAGAATCGACACGAGGTAGAATCGGACGTCGAATTTCATCCGCGCATCGTCAAATGCGTTGAAGCCACACTCATAAGCCGAGATTTTTTCAGCATCGGGGCTGCGGATCGCAATCAGCCAGGCCGCAATCAGCAGGAAAAGCCCGAGCCCGATCGCCAGGCCGAGGAAGATGAGAATGGGGAGATATTCACGGAGGAGTTCTTCCATTCGGCTCACCTCGTAACAGGTTGGCGTGCTGCTTTGCAGCGCGGTGTAAACCTGCGTTTAAGTCAGGTCAACAATGCCTTTACGGCACCGCACCATCCAAGCAGTTAGCTTTAGTCTGCGCCCGTTCCACAGCGCTTTGCAACGCTAAAAACGGTCGCGGCTTGGCGGAGCACAAACGTCCTCCGGACACCGGTCTACGCTGACCGTGGTTAAGCGTTCGTCAAACTTCGATGAGGGAGATGGTGGCGCGGTTGACGGGGCTCGAACCCGCGACCCCCGGCGTGACAGGCCGGTACTCTAACCAACTGAGCTACAACCGCGCAGCTCCACAAGGGATGCGCTGGAATACGAGGTGAGCCGGGCGCCGTCAAGCGGAAACTCCCGCCAATCCGCCTCAGTCAGTGCGGCGCTGCCGCGCGCGGGTGGGTGGGCTGGACCGGATTTAGACAACCCACGCGACGGCTGCAGGGGAGCGCGCGGCGCAACCTGCGCATGAGGGGAATATGGTGGGCGGTGAGAGGCTCGAACTCCCGACATCCTCGGTGTAAGCGAGGCGCTCTACCAACTGAGCTAACCGCCCTTCCGGTTCTCCATACAAAACCGACATTCGAAACGAAAATCGGCGGCGCGGTTATCTCCCGCCCCGCCGATGGCGTCAATCAGAACTTGCAAGCCTCGCATTAATGCGCCAGCGATGCCTCCGCCCCTTTCGGATCGTCGGCTGCACCCGCCTCGAAAGACGCGTCCCAATCCCATTCGATTGCCTTCGGCGCCCGGACGAGCGCGTGCGAAAGAACCTCGGACACCGTCTCAACCGGGACAATTTCCAGGCCCTCTTTCACATTGTCCGGGATTTCCGGCAAATCCTTCACATTGTCCTTGGGGATCAACACCTTTTTGATGCCGCCCCGCAGCGCCGCTAGAAGTTTTTCCTTCAGCCCGCCAATCGGCAGAACATTGCCACGCAGTGTGACCTCGCCCGTCATCGCGACCTCGCGGTTCACCGGGATCTCGGTCAGAACCGACACGATGGAGGTCACCATGGCGATGCCCGCACTGGGCCCGTCCTTGGGCGTGGCCCCCTCTGGCACATGTACATGGATATCCATCTTCTCGAACTTCGGCGGCGCAATGCCGAAATCTGGCGCCTTGGAGCGTACGAAACTCGCCGCGGCGTCAATCGATTCCTTCATGACATCGCCAAGCGTCCCCGTGGTCTTCATACGGCCTTTGCCCGGTAGACGCAGCGCCTCGATATGCAGCAGATCGCCACCGACCGAGGTATAGGCCAGCCCCGTAGTGACGCCCTCATGATCTTTCGCCTCGGCCAGCCCGTGCTTGTGGCGGGGCACGCCCAGGAACTCCTCCAGGCTGTCATCAGCGACTTCGACTGTCTTGGCATCGCCCTTGACGATCTTCGTCAGCGCCTTCCGGCATAGTTTGGCGAGTTCGCGTTCCAGATTCCGGACACCGGCCTCACGGGTGTAGGTGCGAACGATGCCGAGCAGACCCGTATCGGTCAGATCCAGCTCGCCTTCACGCAGGCCGTGCTCCTTCTTCTGCTTGGGCAGTAAATGGCGGCGCGCGATTTCGACCTTTTCGTCCTCCGTATATCCGGCGAGCGAAATCACCTCCATCCGGTCCAGTAGCGGCTGGGGCATGTTGTAGGTGTTGGCAGTCGTCACGAACATGACGTTCGAAAGGTCGTACTCCACCTCCAGATAGTGATCGGCGAAAGTTGAGTTCTGTTCGGGGTCCAGAACCTCCAGCATCGCGCTGGCCGGATCGCCGCGGAAGTCCTGTCCCATCTTGTCGATTTCATCGAGCAATATCAGCGGGTTCGTGGTCTTGGCCTTCTTCATCGCCTGGATGATCTTGCCAGGCATCGAGCCGATATAGGTCCGCCGGTGCCCCCGAATTTCCGCCTCGTCCCGGACGCCGCCGAGAGAGATTCGGATGAATTCGCGCCCCGTTGCCTTGGCCACGGATTTACCAAGACTGGTCTTGCCCACACCCGGCGGGCCGACCAGGCAGAGGATCGGGCCTTTCAGCTTAGCCGACCGTTTCTGAACCGCCAAATATTCGACGATCCGCTCCTTGACCTTCTCGAGACCATAGTGATCCGCGTCCAGGATCTGCTCGGCCTTGCCGAGATCTTTCTTCACGCGCGACTTCACACCCCAGGGGATCGAGAGCATCCAGTCGAGATAGTTGCGCACGACAGTCGCCTCGGCCGACATCGGGCTCATCTGTTTGAGCTTCTTCAGCTCCGCCTCAGCCTTCTCCTTGGCTTCTCTGGAGAATTTCGTCGCCTCGATTCGGTCATCGTATTCGCCGAGTTCGTCACGGCCATCGTCGCCCTCGCCCAGCTCGCGCTGGATCGCCTTCATCTGCTCATTCAGATAATATTCACGCTGGGTCTTCTCCATCTGGTTCTTGACCCGGCTCTTGATCTTTTTCTCGACCTGCAGGACAGAAATCTCGCCCTGAATCATCTGCAGGATCTTTTCAAGCCGCGCGGCGACACCGGATTCTTCCAGCAGCTTCTGGCGCTCGCTCAGCTTGACGCCCAGATGACCGGCTATCGTATCTGCCAGCTTGGCCGGATCTTCGATATCGCCAATATTAGCCAGCGCCTCTTCAGGCACGTTCTTGTTCAGCTTCACATAGCGTTCGAATTGCTCGGTCAGCGAACGCGTGAGGGCCGCAACCGTGTCGCTATCGGCCTCCACGTCTTCGATCTCACGCGCCTGCGCCTCAAAAAACGCTTCGTTCTCAACGAAATCGACGATCTCCGCGCGCGAACGGCCCTCGACGAGCACTTTCACCGTGCCATCGGGCAATTTCAGCAGTTGCAATACATTGGCAAGCGCGCCGATGCGGTAGATATCATCCGGCCCCGGATCATCTACGCCCGCATCCTTCTGGCTGGCCAGAAGGATTTGGCGATCATCCTTCATCACCTGCTCCAACGCCTTAACCGACTTCTCGCGCCCGACGAAGAGCGGCACGACCATATGCGGGAACACGACGATGTCGCGCAGCGGCAGGACGGGATAGGTGACTGTTTCGGATGTGCTCATACGGATTGCCTCATGCGATGCGCCGCGGCGCATTCGTTTTCATTGGCTTCTCAAAGTGGGTCCAGCAGACCCGGAATTCAAGATCTCGATGCGGGCAGGCGCAGTCAGGAAGCGGTTGCGCCAGCTTCGGCCTTGTCGGAGTAGATGAAGAGCGGTTTGGCCTCGCCCCCGATCACTTCGTCATTCACGACGACCTCATCCACACCCTCCAGACCCGGCAGTTCGAACATGGTGTCGAGCAGCACAGTTTCGAGGATCGAGCGGAGGCCGCGTGCGCCGGTCTTGCGCTCGATGGCTTTCTGGGCAATCGAGCGAAGCGCCTCGTCAGTGAAGTTGAGCCGCACGCTCTCCATGTCGAACAGGCGCTGATACTGTTTAACGAGGGCGTTCTTCGGCTCCGTCAGGATGGTAATCAGCGCGTCCTCGTCCAGGTCGCGCAGGGTGGCGACCACAGGCAGGCGGCCGACAAATTCCGGGATCAGTCCGAACATCAGCAGATCTTCGGGCTCCAGTTCCGCCAGTACATCTCCGATACGGCGGTCGTCATCGGACTTCACATCCGCGCCGAAACCGATGGCCGAGCCCTTGCCTCGCCGCGCGATGATTTTGTCGAGACCCGCGAACGCCCCACCGCAGATAAACAGGATGTTGGTGGTGTCCACTTGCAGGAATTCCTGCTGCGGATGCTTGCGCCCCCCCTGGGGCGGCACACTCGCAACAGTGCCCTCCATGATTTTCAGCAGCGCCTGCTGCACGCCCTCGCCCGATACATCACGGGTGATCGAGGGATTGTCCGACTTGCGGCTGATCTTGTCGACCTCGTCGATATAGACGATCCCACGCTGCGCACGTTCGACATTGTAGTCAGCGGATTGCAAAAGTTTGAGAATGATGTTCTCGACATCTTCGCCGACATAGCCAGCCTCGGTCAGAGTCGTCGCATCGGCCATGGTGAAAGGCACGTCAAGAATACGCGCGAGCGTCTGCGCCAGAAGCGTCTTTCCGCAACCAGTCGGGCCGATCAGGAGTATGTTGGACTTCGCCAGTTCCACATCAGTGGACTTCGAGGCATGGCCGAGGCGTTTGTAGTGGTTATGGACGGCAACCGAGAGAACCCGCTTTGCCACCTGCTGCCCGATTACGTAATCGTCCAACACCTCGCAAATGTCCTTCGGCGTCGGCACGCCATCCGCCGATTTCACCAGATTGTTCTTGGTCTCCTCGCGGATGATATCCATGCACAGCTCGACGCATTCGTCGCAGATGAACACTGTCGGGCCCGCGATCAGCTTGCGCACCTCGTGTTGGCTCTTCCCGCAGAATGAGCAGTAGAGAGTGTTCTTGCTGTCCATGCCACTGCTCTTGGTCATTTTTTTCTCCGGGCGAAGCTATGCGCCCCAAAGTTGCATCACGCCGTTAACAATTCGGAAAGACCGAATCCCGCTCGACGGCAGTCTAACTTTACTGACCGATTCTGTCACCAGCAGGTCACATACGTGTCAATCTTGCGGCCTCAGCTCGCGTCGTCATCCTCCAGCACGGCGCGGTCGGCGACGATGTCATCGATTAGGCCCCATTCCTTGGCCTCTTCGGCGACCATGAAATTATCGCGCTCCAGTGCAGCTTCCACGGTCTCCATATCCTGGCCGGTATGCTTCACGTAAATTTCGTTGAGGCGTGATTTCAACTCCAGAATTTCCTTGGCATGGATGGCGATATCCGTGGCCTGACCGCGGAACCCGCCAGAGGGCTGGTGGACCATAATCCGGCTGTTCGGCAGCGAGAAACGCATCTCCGCCTCGCCCGCAGCCAGCAAGAGAGACCCCATCGACGCCGCCTGCCCGATGCAGACCGTCGACACTTTCGGCCGGATATACTGCATGGTATCATAGATCGAGAGGCCCGATGTCACAACGCCGCCCGGGCTGTTGATATACATCGAGATTTCCTTCTTGGGATTCTCCGCTTCAAGGAAGAGCAACTGCGCGACGATGATCGTCGCCATCTGATCCTCCACCGGACCCGCGACGAACACGATCCGCTCCTTCAGCAGGCGCGAGAAGATGTCATAGCGGATCGAACCGCGAGAGGTCGTTTCCTCCACAGTCGGGATGATAAAGTTGGTGAAGGTGTCGAGGGGGTCTCTCATCAGCCATTTCCTTGCTGCCGTGGCGGGTTCTCCGGCCATAGACATGGTTTAATTACTCGCCGGCGCAGCCGCAAGGCCATGCCGGATAACTATATGTCATTGCCGCCTATGGAACAGGGCAATCCACAACCACTTGAATATCCGCCGAGCCGTTAACCTGTCGTTAAAGCGAGGTTAAAACCTTGCTCCCAGGCGTGGTTGCTCGCTCCCTGCCCGGCGCCCAGTCTAGCACTTACGCCGCTAGGCGCTGTCTTCCAGCGCTTCGAGCTCTTTTTGCAGATCGTCTTTGGAAACGCTGACCTCGGTCACGGATGCCTGCTCGACAATCGCGTCGACCACCTTTTCCTCGAACAGAGGCGCGCGGATTTGCTCCAACGCGTGGCGGTTCTGCTTGACGAAGTCGAAAAACTCACGCTCGCGGCCCGGATATTGCTGAGCCTGCGCCATAACCGCCTGGCCGAGCTCCTGTTCACTGACCTCGACCTCGCTGCGCTGACCGGTTTCCGCAAGCAACAGCCCCAGGCGCACCCGGCGTTCGGCCAATTTGGTATGCTCCTCGGTCGGCTCGATTTCCGGATGGTCGTGGCCTTCTACATCCGGATTGTCCTCGTGCCAAAGCTGATGCGCGATCTCGTTGGCTTCGGTCGAAACCAGCGTCGGTGGAAGCTCGAAGCTGACCATCTCGTCCAACGCATCCAGCAACCGGCGCTTTAGCAGGTTCTTCGATGCCCCCGCGAAGTCGTTGGCGATCTGCTCCTTCATCTGCTCTTTAAGTTGATCCAGGTTTTCCGCGCCGTAGCGCTCGGCCAGGCCATCGTCGATCTTGGCCGCCTTCGGCGCACGCACTTCTTTGACCGTGCAAGCGAAAACCGCGTCCTTGCCTGCCAGGTTCGGGGCTCCGTACTCTTCAGGGAAGCTCACTTCGACCTGCTTTTCCTCACCGGTCTTGCAGCCGATCAGTTGCTCCTCAAACCCCGGGATGAACGCGTTGGAACCAATTACCAACGGATAGTCTTCCGCCGCGCCGCCCTCGAATTCCTCGCCATCGACCGAGCCTACGAAATCGATCAGCAACTGATCGCCGTCCTTGGCCTTGGCGGTCTTGCCGCGCGCGTCGTAGGTCACGGTACTCTCGGCCAGCTTGGTCAGACCTTCGTCGATATCCGCGTCCGAAACCTCGACAACCTTGCGCTCCAGCTTGATGGCGGAGAAATCCAGCTCCGGCACATCGGGCAAGCAGTCATAGCCAAGCTCGACGGTCAGATCGTCACCTTCGTCAAAGCTCTCATTGGCGATCTTGATCTCGGGCTGACCGGCAGGACGATGCCCCTCGGTGCTCAGATGCTCCTGCACAGCGCCATCGACAGTCTCCTGCACAACCTCGCCCAAAACCGACTTGCCGAACATCTTCTTCAGCAGCGGCAAAGGCGCCTTGCCCTTGCGAAAGCCCTTCATCTGAAAATCGGCGCGCACCGTTTCCAGTTTCTCGGTGGTCTTGACCTCCAGATCGGCAGCGCTGACCACAAGGGTATATTCGCGCCGCAGCCCGTCCGATTTGGTTTCCGTGACCTGCATTTGTTAACCTCTTGCCCGCCGGATCCTCCCGGCGCCCTGATTGCCTTCGCGCGGAGCTTGGTGCGGGCGGAGGGACTTGAACCCCCACGCCTTGCGGCACAAGAACCTAAATCTTGCGTGTCTACCAATTCCACCACGCCCGCGCCGCCAGACCCAGCCTGGCGAAACCGGCGCCTCTATAACAACCCCTCCATACGCGCGATAGGGGGAAAATCCACGCATTACCAATGGCAGCGTATCGCTGGCGCAAACCAGCCAGGAAAGGCCGGGGTGGGCGGGCGATCCGGGCGCGCAGCGACCGGGAGGACGTCGCCCCAGGCCGCATACAACACCATCGCAAGATCAAAGCGTCACAGCAGTCATTACATCAGGCGCCAAGACCTCCACCGGCGCCAACAGCGCCGCAAACTCATCCGAAGACTGCGCCAGCAAAGGGAAGGTCGCATAGTGGCAAGGGATTACCGATTTGAACGCGAAGAACTTCTTGCAGGCATAAGCCGCGCGCTCTGCATCCATGGTAAAATGCCCACCGATTGGTACGATAGCATGGGTTGGTGCGTGCAGATCCTGGAATATAGCCATATCCGCCATCACATCGGTATCGCCCATGACATAGAGCACGATGTCACCGGCTGCGATCATGTAACCCGCCTCGGCCCCGGCATAGATCGGCCCCTCTTCGCTGCCGACTGAAGACGAATGGACGGCATTTACCATGGTCACAGCCGCATCGCCCAGATGCACCGTTCCTCCCTTGTTGAAGCCAGTTCCCTCGATCCCCTCCGCCTCGGTCAGCCAGGACACCCAGTCATAGATGCCGACCACCGGAGCCCCGATTTCTCGCGAAAGCCCGGCTGCTTCCGAGGCATGATCGCCATGACCATGTGTGATCAGAATGTGAGTGGCCCCCGCAATTGCCTCTAAACGCTGTTCATCGGGGAAGCTCGGATTGCCGCCTAGCCAGGGATCCAGCAGGATCACCGTCTCCGCAGTCTCGATCCGGAAAGACGCATGGCCAAGCCAGGTGATCTTCATGTCCGCCTCCATTCAACTCCGACTGATCAGCAGCTTAATCCCGGCCAGGGCAAAGAAAACCCCCAGCAGGGCCTGAATCGCGCGCCGCGCCCGGCCATAGATCCGCACCATCACGGGCGTCGAGAACGCCACCGCGTAGAGACAGTGGATCAAGATCGACAAAGCAAAGGTCCCAAGCACAATCACAGCCCCGACCCAAAGCGGTGCCCCCGGCGCAAGACCCAGCGAGATAATCGCAATCCAGGCCAAGGCAGCCTTGGGATTGGTCATCTGGATCACAAAACCACGGACCGCATAGCCAACCGGTGTCCGCCGCCCGCCGGCCAGTTCCCGCGCCTCGATATCATGTTTCGAAGCGGCGGAGCGAAATGCCTTATATGCAAGCCACAACAGATAGAGCCCGCCGAAAATCTTGATCGCCACCAGCGCCGCCGCATAGGTCGCCAGCAGCGCGGAAAGACCGATCACCGTCAGCACAGCCCAGCAGAACGAGCCCGTCGCGACCCCCATGGCCAAGGCGATGCCCGAGCCGCGTCCGACCCCCATGGCGGTGCCGATTACAGCCAGAATGTTCGGCCCCGGACTGGCGATCGCCAACAGGAAGGCAGCATAGGCTGTCAGAATTCCAGGCAGATAGATCGAAAGCGTACCCATGGGTGAATCTCCTTGCCCAATGTTCTTGAAATGTTCATATATCTGCGTCGCCATGGCAAGCCCCTTCCCCAGCCCAACGGCTGTTGACGCAGCGGGCCTTGCCCAGCCCTGTTCGCCCGGCTAAACCACTTTCAACCTGCTGACGAGAGTTGTCCCCATGTCCATCGATATCGAGACTGCGAAGAAAGTCGCCCGCCTGGCCCGCATCGCCGTGCCGGAGGAGGATCTGCCCGCCCTGGCGAAAGAACTCTCGGGCATTCTGGACCTTGCCGAACAACTGGCCGAGGTCGATGTCGAGGGCGTGGAGCCGATGACCTCGGTCACGCCGATGGCGCTGAAGCGACGCGAGGATTTGGTTACCTCTGGCGAGATCCAGGACAAGGTGCTGCAGAACGCCCCCAGCGCCCGCGAAGGGTTCTTCGCCGTGCCCAAAGTGGTGGAGTGATCCATGTCGAACGCCAAACGCACCATCGCCGATGCCCGCGACGCCATGAAAGCGGGCGAGATCACCGCGCGCAAATTGACCGAGGACTGCCTTGCGGCGGCCGAGGCTGCCAAACCGTTGAACGCGTTCACCACCCTGACCGCTGACAAAGCGCTGGAGATGGCAGACGCTGCCGATGCTGCGCGTAAGGCGGGTGAAGACCGTCCGTTGTTGGGTATACCCATCGGGGTCAAGGATCTCTATTGCACCGAGGGCGTGCAGAGCCAGGCCGCCTCCAAAATCCTTTCAGGTTTCAAACCGGCCTATGAAAGCACCGTGACGGCCAATCTTTGGGCCTCAGGCGCTGTGATGCTGGGCAAGCTGAATATGGATGAGTTTGCGATGGGCTCCTCCACCGAAAGCTCGGCCTACGGTGCCTGCATCTCACCCTGGCGGCGGACTGGGGATAATGCCGCGATATCGCCCGGCGGGTCCTCTGGCGGATCATCGGCTGCAGTTGCCGCTGATCTGTGCCTGGCTGCGACGGGGACCGATACCGGCGGTTCGATCCGCCAGCCTGCGGCTTTCACCGGCACGGTTGGGATCAAGCCAACCTATGGGCGCTGCTCGCGCTGGGGGATCGTTGCGTTTGCCTCCTCGCTGGACCAAGCGGGGCCGATCACCAAAACCGTTAAGGACGCTGCCATCATGCTGGGGGCGATGGCTGGGCATGATCCGAAGGACTCGACCTCCGCCGATATCCCGGTGCCGGATTTCGAAGCCGCTCTGACCGGTGACATCAAAGGCAAACGCATCGGCATCCCCGCCGAGTACCGCGAAGGCGTTGGCGAAGAGATGGCGGCTCTCTGGCAAACCGGCGCAGATATGTTGCGCGATGCGGGGGCCGAGATTGTCGAGATCTCCCTGCCCCACACCAAATACGCGCTGCCGGCCTATTATATCATCGCGCCGGCCGAGGCGTCGTCGAACCTCGCGCGCTATGACGGCGTGCGCTATGGCCTGCGTGCCGATCCCGATCCGGGCGATGGCGTGCTGGAAATGTATGAAAAAACCCGCGCCCAGGGCTTTGGACCCGAAGTGCAGCGGCGGATCATGATCGGCGCCTATGTGCTGAGCGCCGGCTACTACGATGCGTACTACCTACGCGCCCAGAAGGTCCGCAGCCTCGTGAAACGCGATTTCGAAGAAGCCTTCGGCAAGGTCGACGCCGTCATGACGCCGGTTTGCCCTGGCCCAGCCTTCGGTCTGGGCGAAATGGCAGGCGATCCGGTACAGATGTATCTGCAGGACGTCTTTTCCGTGACACTGAACCTGGCAGGATTGCCCGGTGTGTCGGTGCCGGTGGGGCTTTCCGCCAGCGGTCTGCCGCTGGGTCTGCAACTGATCGGTCAGCCCTGGGGCGAGGCCGATCTGCTGAACACAGCCTCCGCACTGGAAGCGCGTGCCGGGTTCACATATCGGGCTGAACGCTGGTGGTAAGTTGCCTGCCCCGCACAGCGGGGCAAGCCGGATCTGGTCGGCGGTGGTCCCGTGATCAACCGACCGCGAAGACGGCAAGCGCTGAAAGCACGCCCGCAATCACAGCGGTTTCCCGGCTGAGGCCGATCATCACGGCTATGACCACAGGCACGATCGCCGCGATCAGCAAAGTTTCCACGGAACTGAAAGAACCAGCCGACGACTGCAAAGCTGCGTCAAGACGCATTGGGCATACTCCAACAAACCTCCGGCGAAAGCGTCACCGGACCGAACCCTCACTCACTCACCCATTTACCTAAAATTAGAATTGCATACAGTGATGATTCTCACAACAAGGTCTTGATGCGCGTATCTGTCCCGGCACTAGATGCCGCCTCTGCAACGGCAGATTGCATCAGATCAGGATATCGCAGTTTGCACGGCTCCAAGGGCAATCCGGGCGCTGGAAGGACAAAGAGCGACGCCACCGACCGCGCCGGTCGGTATCAATCGGTCAACGCATCGATCAGACCTATCAGGCCAGGTTTATCTCACCGGCCATCGGTCGTCCGTCACGTCCCTCCTCGAGCTCGAACGAGACCTTCTGGTCCTCACGAAGCTCTTCGATACCAGATCGTTTCACGGCCGAAATATGCACGAAGACATCCTTTCCCCCGTCTTCGGGAGCGATGAATCCATAACCCTTCTCGGCATTGAACCATTTCACGGTTCCGGTGGGCATAGGCTGGTTCCTTCGTCGTCTGGCGGGCAGGCCCGCTGGAAAACTTACACACGCTCGCCGCGCGGCCCGAGCGAGCCGGACATGGCGATCATGATCCGTCGGATCCAGCCCTTTTGACGCGGTTCCAAGGGCGCGACCCCGGCGGATCGTCTGCACCTTCCTGCGTGGTGGAGATACCAAAAGCCTTCCACGCAGCGGAAACAGATTACCCGCTCAGCCGAGTCGTCGCAAACATCTCGTTCAGAAACGCGCCCGATGGGTCAGGGTACGATACGCATTCGAAGCTGCAAGGCGGTAAATTCAAAGATGAGTGTCGAAAAAGAACATGCCGATCGCAGCGACACAGATCCACAGGATTGCCAATTTCGGACGCCCCAGGGCGATGAGGATCAAGGTTGGCGCGCCAAAGATATAGATGAAGGGCCGCGCCGGATCGAAAAGCGTCTCCAACATTTTATGCGCATAAATCTTGCCGTCCACAGAACACCTCCCACGCTGATCACCGATGCAGACTATACAGCAGGAAGGCAGACAGAAAAGCCCGCTTGCAAATCGGGGCAGACAACCGCATCGGCGCGATATAGGAAACGCCGGCACGATCCTACGTCACCCGTAAGCGCAGACGGTTGGTTTGGGAGCTGCGGCCATCTGCGCGCTTGCGCGCAGCAGCAGGTTCCCTGCTGGCCCGTGTCTGCACGGGCATGGCCGCAGCTCC
>JBCCDU010000097.1:0-14759 GCA_039030715.1 Pseudomonadota bacterium | reverse complement strand
GCTCATATCGAGCATTGGGCCCGGGGTTTCCTGGGTTTCGCTCTCGCTCTGATCTTCGTCTTTAGGGGCCATTCTTTTCCTCACAGATCAGCTTCTCACGGCATCCGTCGAGGCCGTGCATGTGGCTCATATCCTGTGCTCGGCAAGTGCGCGAGGCATCGGGCGAATGGAGGTCGAACCCGGGGTGACGCCGAATCACCGGGACTTGATAGTGCAATGTAAGAAGCGAATCATTGATTCGTAGGGGGTGGGCGCTTCTTTTTTCGCCGGAAGGCTTCTGAATCCAACATTTTTTGCAAATCCGAGGTCTCGGTTTCTCCATCTCTGGTCTTTTCCTCTTCGAGGGCACGCTGATCGATGGCCTGGCGCTGGATTCCGGCCTGACGCATTCGCCAGGTCCAATCCTCGCCGACGGCTTCGCCGAATTCGCGGCCCGCATCGGCGTATTCGGCCTCGAGGCTCAGTTGGGCCTCGTGGCGGGCCATCGCGTCAGTTAGCACGTCGACCACGCGTTCTGCATCGGCTATGGGCCGGGCCAGCGGGTGAGCGCGGGCCTGTGGGACGCGCCCCAGCATCTCCAGCACCGCCGGATCCGCCTCGCCGCCAGTGTGCAGCCGGTCGAGCAGCGCGTCGCGCACCGCCAGGAAGTCGCCGGTGCGGACGCTCATCTCGTCGAGCCCGGCCTCCAACGAGGCCAGATGCTCGAGATTATGCCAGGCGATCAGCAGGATCGCGGCTTCGCGGATGCGCGCGGCATCTGTGCCGCCCTTGGCCAGCGCGGAGTTCTTGGTAGTGATCGAGGGACCCTGCGGCGCCCTGGGGCGGCCCCGCATCCCCGGCATGCGCCCGCCCTGCTGGATGGGTGCCGACACCTGAGCCGGGCGGAACAATGCGGCGCGCCGGTCGCGGATCTCGGCCCCATAATGGCTGCGTACGCCCTGATCCTTGATCTGGCCGAGTGCCGCGCGCAATCGCTGGTCCATCGCTGCGCGCCGTTCGGGTGTGTCCAGCGGCTCGGCCTCGACCTCGCGCCGCCAGAGCATGTCGATCAGGGGAGCTGCATCCGCCACCAGATCCGCCATCGCCTGCGGCCCGCTGGCCTTGATCAGATCGTCGGGGTCCTGCCCCTCCGGCAGAAGAATGAAGCGCAGCGAGCGCCCCGGCTGTAAAAGCGGCAGCGCCAGATCCACCACCCGATTGGCGGCCCGCAGTCCCGCCGTGTCGCCATCCAGCGCGATCACAGGCTCTGGAGTCATGCGCCACAGGAGGCCCAATTGTTCCTCCGTCACCGCAGTTCCGAGCGGTGCGACCGCGTGGTCGAAACCCGCCTGGGTGAGCGCGATGACATCCATATAGCCCTCGGCCACGATCAGCGTGCCCGCCTGGCGCACCGCGTCTCCGGCGGGCCCGTGATTGAACAACGTGCGCCCCTTGTGGAACAGTTCCGTCTCCGGCGAATTCAGGTATTTCGCCGATTGCTCCGCCGACAAGGCCCTGCCGCCGAAGGCGATACAGCGCCCACGCGGGTCGCGGATCGGGAACATCAGGCGGCCCCGGAACCGGTCATAAGGGTTTCCCCCATCCTCCGGCTTGATGACCAGCCCGGCGCCGATGGCCTCGTCCAGCAGGCCCTTCTCGCGGAAATGCTGGGTCAGATGCGTGCGGCTGTCCGGGGCATAGCCGATCTCGAAGCGCTTCAGCGTAGCCTCGCTGAGGCCGCGCCCCGCAGCATAATCCCGCGCGCCCTGCCCCTGGGCCGAGCGGAAGGCGAGACCGAAGAGCTTCACCGCCTGCTCCATCGCGTCGATCAGGCGGGTCTGGCGATCTCGCCGCTCCGCCGCTTTGGGGTCGCGGGTCTGTTGCGGCATCTCCACGCCGGCCTCGCGGGCCAGAACCTCCACCGCCTCGATGAAGGAGAGATTCTCGATCTCCTTCACGAAGGTGATCATGTCGCCCTTCGCATGGCAGCCGAAGCAGTAATAGAACCCCTTGCGATCATCGACGTGAAAGCTGGGCGTCTTTTCCTGATGGAACGGACAGGGTGCCCAGAAATCGCCCTTGCCGGGCTGCGACTTGCGCTGATCCCAGGTGACCTTGCGCCCCACCACATCTGACAGGGTCAGACGCGAACGCAGGTCATCCAGGAATCCGGGGGGCAAGGCCATGGGCCTATATGGCAGGCACCCGGCACGGACAGCAAGCGTCATCGGCCCACCGATATTGCGAGCTGACATCGGCGGCCTAAACTCTCTTGGCGACGAAGCCCTGTGTCAGATGATCGCCAAGGAGCGTATTATAGGCGTTTTTCTCCGCGCCCTGAGCTTGTGCGCCCTCGCCACCCCCGCCCACGCGAAATGCGAGCTGCGCCGGACCGATGGACTTGCCGTGATGGAGCAGACGGTGGATGGCACCACGGTCACCTTCCAGTGCCTCAGAGCGTCCAAGGACGTACTTTCGATGGGGCTCGATCAGGGCGGGCTCGACATGCCCGAGGTACCCGTGGTGATGCTGTGGATCAAAGCGCCGGATGGGCGCGCCGCGGGTCACTCCATGGATGCGTTCGGGGAGGGGCCGGGCCTCTCCGCCACGCTCTATAGCAGCGATGTCGTCCTTCAGCAGATCCGCCAGGCGAAGTCGCTGGAATTTGCCGACACCGGCGCCGACAAGCGGGTCTTGCGCACCAATGCGAAGGGGCGCGGCAAGTTCCGCCCGGCGGTGTCGGAGCAGTGCGGGTTCTGACCGCGCCTACCACGTCTCGACCGGGTTGGTGAGCGTGCCGATCCCCTGGATTTCGCAGCTCACCACATCGCCTGCCTTCAGGAATTTCGGTGGGATGAAGCCCAGGCCGACACCCGATGGCGTGCCGGTGGCGATCAGGTCGCCCGGCTGCAGGGCGATCCCGCGCGAGCATGTCTCGATGATCGTCGGCACGTCGTGGATCATCAGATTGGTGTTGGCGTTCTGCCGCTCCTCGCCGTTGACATGGGTGGTCACGATACAGTCGGCGAGGTCGATCCGGTCCGCCGTTACCGCCCAGGGGCCGATGGGGCAGAAGGTGTCCTGGCTCTTGCCCAGGAGCCATTGGTTGTGGCGCTTCTGGACGTCGCGGGCGGTCACGTCGTTCAGGACCGTATAGCCCCAGACATGATCCATCGCGTCGGCCGCAGGGATGTTGCGCCCGCCCTTGCCGATGATCACAGTCAGCTCGACTTCATAATCGATATTGACCGAGACCTCGGGATCATAGCGTATCGCGTCCCCCGGACCGATGATCGCCTGGGGCCATTTCGAGAATATCACCGGCAGTTCCGGGGGTTTGACCGTGCCTCGCACCTCCGGCGCCTCGGTCTCCTGCACATGGTCGTAGTAGTTCTTGCCGACACAGAATACGCGCTGCGCCGGGCCGCTGAGCGGGGCGAGAAGCTGCACATCCGCCACTGCGATTCGGTGCGATGACAGGGGCGGCAGGTCTCCGCCGATCACGGCACGCAGCCCATCGTCGGCTTTCGCCGGGTCGAGGTCGAAAGCGGTTACATGGCTGTCGCCGTCCTCCACCTGTCCCAGCATCGATGTGTCGTCATGGCGGAAGAAGGCGATTTTCATGGGAGGTCTTTCTGCTGTTGCGGGGTCAGATGCGCGCGGATAGCGGCCTCGCAGACCTGCCAGTCGATCACGCGGTGATCGGCATCGGCGCATTCGGGGATCAGCCTGTCGACATAATCGGCACCGGCGAAATGGATGCGCAGCACGTCGGGCGCGTGCTTGGCCGCGCTTTCGATCTGCTTGGGCGAGTCGTCGATGAAGGCCATCGGCGCCGCGACCCGGTCCATGCACCAGGCCAGCGCAGGGCCCTTGCCACCGGAATTCTCCACCACCGGGTAAGGGATGCCGAGGCCCGCGAGGTTCTCCACCCGCCCAGCCTTGCCATGGCGCGGCACATTGGTCAGCACGATGATCTGGGCGATGTCGCTAAGGCGCTTCAGCGCCTCTGCCGCTCCGGGCAGGGCCTGCTGGCGGCGCACCTCGTCCTCGAAGAACCGGTCGAGCCAGCCAAGGCTTTCGTCGAAGGGCAACGGGTGATCGGCGCCATCGGGGAACATGGTGCCTTCCAGCCGGTACTGGGTCAGCCGCATCTCGATCCCATGGGTCGCCAGAAACCGTTTCAGATGGGCGGCCAGCAGCACCAGCACCTCGTCCGCATCCACGGCGATCAGGGGGCGCCCCGGGATCAGCGGCAAAGCTTCGAGTTGGTCGAGCAGATGGGGCAGGAGGGATCTATCCGTCTCGGCCAATGTCATGGGGTCAACGTCATGGGGTTAGCGTCGTGCGATCGGTGTCATGATGTTAGGTCCAATGTGGCAGGTCGCCGCCCGGAAGGCTGGCGCGGGCGCGCATCGGCTCCTCCGGCGCGATACCCAGTTCTTCGCAGCAGGCGATCACCGCCGCGTCTTCGCTGAGCAGGAAGTCCAACACCGAGCCGAGGAAGGCCGGCTGGGCGGCCTGAGCGCGCAGATCCTCGACCGAGGCGCCCGTCATGCCGAGGAAGCGCACCAGACGTTCTTCCTCACCGGCGATCCAGCCCAGAACCTGGATCGCCAGCGCTTCGGCTTCGGCGGAATGCATGGCGATTGGGGGCATTTTGGTCCTCTGGATCAGGTGTAACGAGTTTATAGAAACATTTCGTTAAGGTTTATGGATTTTTATCCATGGGGTGGAATTCGCCGCAGTGGAGCTTGCGGTGTGCCCAGGGCGACCCGGCGACGGCTCGCCAACAGGACGCAACAACCGAAAAGGGCACGACAGCCTGATCTGAGGGTAGGGGACGACAGGACCATGGCACCGATCACCGGTGCCCTGCACTCCGTATATGCGAAACCAGACGGTGGATCGGACATGCCAGGAAGATTGCTTGTTGTCGATGACCTTCCCGAGACGCGGGCCCTTGTAAGCAGAAAGCTTTCGGAGGCGTATTTCGACATTGTCGAAGCCGCCTCTGGCGAGGAAGCCCTGCGGATCGCCGGCAGCCAGGAGATCGACCTGGTCGTGTTGGACATCCTGTTGCCGGGAATCGACGGGTTTGAAACCTGCCGCCGCCTGCGCCGCAACCCGGACACGCAGCACATCCCCGTGGTGATGCTCAGCGAGCTGCTGCAAAACGCGCAGAAGATCGAAGGACTGGAAAGCGGGGCTGATGATGTCGTCTCCAAGCCCTGCGACTACGCAGCCCTGGTGACGCGGATCAAAAGCCTGACCCGGATGAAGATGGTGATGGACGAACTGCGCCTGCGCCACGCCTGCCATCCCTGCCTGCCCCCGGCGCCCGGTCGGGTGGAGTATACCGATGCCTCGATCCTGCTGATCTGTCCGGAGGAGGCTGGCCGCATCGGGATACGCGCCGCCCTCACCCCCCATCTCGATGCGATATTCGAGGAGGCCGCGGATGCCGGGATGCTGGAACATCGGCTCCGCCACGGCAACTACGACGCCTTCGTCATTTGGGGCCTGGAGGAGGGGATGGACGCGATCCATATCGCCTCGCAACTGCGCGCCCGGCCCGAGACGCGCCACGCCGCGCTGATGCTCGTTTTCGGGGACGAGGAACTGGATCACGCCCATATGGCGCTGGATATGGGCATTGCGGATTATGTCACCGATCCCCCGGATTTCGAGGAACTGGCGGCGCGGCTGAAGGTGCAGTTGCGGCGCAAGTTCTACTCGGACCAACTGCGCATCTCGGTGGAAAGCAGCATGACACTGGCCGTCACCGATCCGCTGACCGGATTGATGAACCGGCGCCATGTGAACGACCGCCTGCAGGCGATGCAGGACCGCTATTCGCCAGAGGGGCGCGGGATCGCCGCGATGATCCTGGATCTCGACCATTTCAAGGAAGTCAACGACACCTGGGGACATCCGGCAGGCGATGCCGTACTGAAGGAATTCGCCCGCCGGCTCAGCCATAGTCTGCGGGGCGCTGATCTGGTCGCGAGATTGGGAGGCGAGGAGTTTCTGGTGATCATGCCTGGGATCCCGCCGCAGGATGTGCAAAAGGTTGCCGAGCGCCTGCGAAACGCGATCCAGCGCGACGACTTCGCGCTCTGCTGCTCGCAATCGATCGAGGTCACTGTGTCGATCGGCGTTGCGATCCATAATCGCGGCGAGGCTGTGTCTGACTTGCTGGTCCGTGCCGACCGGGCGCTCTACAGCGCCAAGCATGCCGGGCGGAACACGGTCACACTCTCGGCGGCGTAGCTCTCCGGCTCACCGGTCGCTGCTTTGGGGTATCCGGATCCTACGGGTAAAACTTTCCTGCAAGCGTTCGGTCGCACTCAAACGCTCCTGATGGTCCAAGATCTCGGTCACTTCGATGAACTGCGAATGGCGGATACGGCGCTGCTCGACCGCAAGATTGCGATGCTCCTCCAGTAGCGGCACCATGTCGGAGGCCTGGTAGACCTCCTCGGTCATGGTTTCGATAATGGCGTCATGCAAGTCGCGCTGGGCAAGGCGCAGTTCCCTCAGTTCTTCTTTATGCTTGTCCAGAAGCGCCATGGCCTGATCGCGCTTGCTCTCAGGCACGATGTACATGACCCAGTCGCTCGGAACAGTCTGGCTGTCCTTGATCCCGAGACCAAGGATCACACCCAGCACGACCAGATTGATCGTCAGAGAGGCAATCATGAGGAGCTTTGCCCAAACCGGACAGGTCTGCCCCTCGGTCGTCGAACTCATTAGAACGGGCCCTCGCTGGAGAAGATGCCATCGGCCACGGATGAGAAGCGATATTCGCCAATTTGACTCAGCGCCACCGCCTCGTCGCTATAGCCATAGCCGAGGCTGAGCCCCAGGATCAGCCCCAGGATCATGGTGGCGAGAGCTCCGCTGGGCCAGCCCGCGCGGCGAATGAACGGCCGCCAGGTGGCGAAGCTGAGCCAATGCCGCCGCGCCGCGACCCGGGCCTTGGCCCGGATGTCTGCGGCAGATGCCGCCGTGACATCGGCCGCATCTGCCAGAACCAGTTCTACCAGCCCGTCCGAAGGCATTGGCCACACCCGGCGCTCGTCGCGCGCCATGGCGTTCAGCATACGATCCAGTTCGATTTGCTTCTGATCAGACATTGCCGATCTCCTTATCATCGGGTGCCAGCATCTTCGTGAGCTGGCGGCGCGCCCGCGCCAGAAGGCTCTCCACCGCTTCGACCGAGCAATCCAGCCTGGCGGCGATCTCCGGATTGGACAGTGCCTCGAAATGCCGAAGGACAAGCGCTTCGCGTTGGCGGTCCGGCAATTCGGCAATGGCATCGGCCAGGGCCCGGTTGCGTTCTTGTGTCGTCAGTTGCTCCAGCACGCTGGGTCGTCCATCCGCCGGCTCCGCGATATCGTCGATATCGGTCACCGGTTTTCTGCGTCTTATCCGGTCGATGCAGAGGTTCTGCGTGACCCGGTAGAGCCATGTCGTCACCTTTGCCTCGCCCGGGCGCCAATCCGCTGCCTGGCGCCAAAGCTTCATCATCACCTCCTGCGCCACGTCCTCGGCCTCGGCCTGATCGCCGAGAACGCGCCACGCCTGTCGCACGATGCCCGGCAGCAGGCGCTCGGTCAGGGCACGCGCGGCGGCCTGATCACCCGATGCGAAACGGGTCAGCAAAGCCGCGTCCGGGTCTTGCACAGTCTGGTCGAGCATGCGCTCCATGGTCCCCGTATGGTTGTACCCAAAATGCCCGGAGGCGTTTCAGTGCCTCAGTTGTCCCAACGTCCCGGCGCGGACTTGCTCGACGCCCGAACCTGTCTTTTCACTTCTCTGGTGCGGGCTTCGCCCGCGATTATCCCCGCAAGGAATATTACACCCCTAAGTGCTTTAGAAACAAACATCGTTTCCTCTTCTTCGCCTGTCGGCAAGCGCAGTATTCTGCTGCTTTCGCTGGCCACAACGGCGGGGTTTTGCAGTTCCGTCGCTGCTTGCGTTTTGCGACATGGTGCCGCGAGGCACAATGCGAGGATGTGCGGCGCTTCGGGCACACTTATCTTGGGCGAGGTGATGGAGGATCAGACCTTGCGCGATACCGTGAACGAAGCCCTGCCAGGCGACAACCGGCCTTTGACCCCCGCGCTGATGCGCGGCTGGCGTTTGCGATGCCCGAACTGCGGCGGTGGGCCGATGATGAAGGGTTATCTGACCGTGCGGCGCAGTTGCCCGTCCTGCGGCGAGGCGCTGCATCTGCATCAGGCGGATGACATGCCAGCCTGGGCGACCATCGTGATCGTCGGCAAGCTGATCGTGATCCCGCTGCTTTATGTCGAACTGGCCTATGCTCCGCCGCTCTGGCTGCATTGGAGCATCTGGCCCGTTCTGGCCGCGGCCCTGGTGTTTGGTCTGCTGCCGCGGATCAAGGGCATGGTGGTGGCGATGCAATGGGCCTGGCGGATGCATGGCTTCGGCGACGCCAAGACCCGGACGGATGGCGCGCCTGCTGGACAGGGGGCTGCCGGGCGATCATAGTCAGGTAACTGACCCCGAGGATTGCCCCCCATGACCACGCCACCGCCGAAAGATGCGATCCGCAATGCGGCGACCATTGTCCTGGTGCGCCGCGACGATGCCGGCGGCGCGCGCATCCTGATGGGTCAGCGCGGCAAGGGTGCCGCCTTTATGCCCTCGAAATTCGTCTTTCCCGGCGGCGCGGTCGACCGCGAGGACGGCCTGATCGACGAGGTGGCCGACCTGCCAGCCGCGTTGCAGTCCCTGCTGGAGATTCGCGCCGAGGCCGGATTGGCCAAACCCCTCGCCATGGCTGCGATCCGCGAGCTGTGGGAGGAGACGGGCCTGGCGCTCGCCCATCCCGCCAAGACGTCGCCAAGCGATCCACCCGAGGCCTGGAGCCGGTTCTTCGAAGCCGGGCATATGCCAGCACTGGATCGGCTGCACTTCGTCTTTCGCGCGATCACCCCGCCGGGCCGTCCCAGGCGCTTCGATGCGCGGTTCTTTCTGGCCGATGCGGAGGGGATCCGGGGCGATGCCGACGATTTTTCCGGTGCCGAGGATGAGTTGAGCCATCTGAGCTGGCTGACCCTGGCCGAAGCGCGTCGCCTCGACCTGCCCTTCATCACCGAAGTCGTGCTGGCCGAGATCGAGGCGCGGCTGGAGAACCCGGCCAGCCCCCGCCCCGTCCCGTTCTTCCACCACAGCGACGGCAAATCCTATCTGGACCCGATCTGAGCAATGGACATGCGGGGGGTTCTGGGTCCGGATGTGTTGCGCTGGGTGCCGCCGGTCGTCACCATGGCCGTCGTCTCGATCGCGGTTTCCTATATCTGGCCGATGTTTTCGCTGCTCATGGAGCGCGAAGGATATTCCGGCCTGCTGATCGGTTTGAATGCCACCGCAGCGGCATTGATGATGGTGATCTCGGCACCGCTTCTGCCGCGGATCATGGGCCGGGTAGGACTGATCCCGCTGGTGATCGGATCGGCCCTGGCGGCGGCGCTGGCGATGGCGCTGGTGCCGCTTTCACCTGACATCTGGTGGTGGGGCCTGCTGCGCATGGTTCTGGGCTTCACCATCACGGCGCTGTTCTTCGTCTCCGAATACTGGCTGGTCGAGATCGCGCCGCAGGAGAGCCGGGGGCGAATCGTCGCGCTTTATGCCATCGTGCTGTCGCTGAGTTATGCAATTGGGCCGAAACTGCTGGCTTGGGTCGGTATCGAGACCTATGGCACCTATGCTGTCCCGGCGGCGATCATGCTGGCTGGGCTGTTGCCGATCCTGGCAGGGAGGCGCTTCGCCCCGCGGCCCAAGGCGGAGGGCGCGGCTTCGCCGCTGCAAACAGTCAGCTACTTCCGGTCCGACCCGCTGATCCTTTGGGGTGTGGTGCTGTTCGGGATGATCGAATTCGGGGCGATGGGCCTCTTGAGCGTCTGGGCGTTACGCAACGGGATGGAGGAAGCCTTCGCACTGGGTCTGCTGAGCTTCCTGGCGATCGGTTCGGTGCTATTCCAGCTTCCGGTGGGTTGGGCTGCGGACCGGTTCGACCGGCGCCGTCTGCTGGCGGTGGCGGGATTCGCGGCGACGGTCGCGCCGCTGCTGATGATCCAGTTCGTGGATCATAGAATTGCGCTGGTTGCCTGTGTGATCCTGCTGGGCGGCATGGCCGTCTCGCTTTACACCCTGGCGCTGACGGAGCTTGGCGCGCGGTATCAAGGGGCAGAGCTTGCCGCGGGCAATGCGGCGGTGGTGCTGGCTTATGGCTTCGGGGCCTTCATGGCGCCTGCAGCATTCGGTCAGGCGATGGACCTGATCCCGCCGGATGGGTTGCTGTTGTTGGCGGCTGCCAGCGGGCTGGCCTATACCCTGCTCGCCGTGGCGCGGATCTGCTTCACGGCGCGCTAGGTCCGAGGCCGAATCGATGGGCCCATACCCCTTGACATGGGTCGCAGGAACAGTAGGTAACAGGCTCTGATTTTTTCCGGCCCCTTTGCATCGCAACGATGCGCCGATGGGCTGCGATGAGGCCGGTTGTAAGGAGATTGGCGCCATGGCGAAGCCGACCACAGTGAAGATCCGCCTGAACTCGTCCGCCGGGACCGGGCATTTCTACGTGACCAAGAAGAATTCGCGGACGATGACCGATAAGATGGTCGTGCGCAAATACGACCCCGTTGCGCGCAAGCATGTCGAGTACAAGGAAGGCAAGATCAAGTAGGCGATCGGCCCCTGATGGAGCGAGGCAGGCGGCCCTTGGCCGCCTTTTTCTTTGCCGTGCGCTCCCATGAAAGCGCTGGCGCGGATGGCGGGCATCGATTTCGCCCACCCACCCGCGCGCGGCAAAGAAAATCATCAGAAGCGTATGACAACGAAAAAGGGCGACCCGGTGGGCCGCCCTTTGGTGTTCGGGATATTTCGCAGGTTACTCGCGGTTTCCGAGGAACTGCAGCAGGAACATGAACATGTTCAGGAAGTTCAGGTAAAGGCTGAGCGCCCCCATGATCCCTGCCTTCTCGGCCACGGCTTCGCCACCCGGCTGGGTGCGCAAGTGTAGATAGGTGTTTTTGATGTTCTGAGTGTCATAGGCGGTCAAGCCCGCGAAGATCAGCACACCCAGGGCAGAGATCGCGAATTGCAGCGCGCTCGACTCGAAAAAGAAGATGTTTAGCAGCGACGCCACAATCAGGCCGATCACACCCATGATCAGGAAAGTGCCCCAGCCCGACAGGTCCTTCTTGGTCGTGTAGCCGAAGATCGACAGGCCGCCGAACGCGATCGCGGTCACCAGGAAGGTTTGTGCAATCGATACACCGGTGAAGACCACGAAGATCGAGGAGATCGACAGGCCCATCACGGCCGCGAAGACCCAGAATACGATCTGCGCCGTCGACGTCGCCAACCGGTTTATCATGGCCCCGAAGGCGAAGACGAAGATCAAGGGTGCAAACATCACCGCCCATTTCAGCGGCGATGCGAACAGGGCGGTCAGCAAGCCTGCGGGAATCAGGGTTGTCTCCTGCCCCTGCACCACTGCCTTGAGGTCCATGCCGAAAATGTAGGCCACAACGCCACTGATCACCATCGCGCCTGCCATCAGCGCGTAAACTTTGGTCATATGGGCCTGGAGGCCCGCATCGACGGCAGCACCGGCGCGGGTGACCGTCGGGTTGCTCGTATAGTTCGGGTTCACCATGTGTCAGTCCCTGATGATTGTTTTCACTCTTTAAGCATCCGCCACGGATCGTGACAGATATCACCTGTGAATGTGAGGGATGCGGGGAGTGTCTTCAAGGGCCGGAATGTCCGAAATCGACTTGTCTGACGGGATAAATCCGAATTTTATCCGGCAATTTGTCGCAAAACCCGGGCCGGGCGGCGGTTCACCGCATTGAGCGAGAAGCCGACCGAGGCGAGGAGATTCAAGATCGCCCCCACAAGCACCACCGCAACGGCGAAACGCAGGCTGAGAATGAAATCGGCCTCGAGCACATAGACCGAGACAGCCCAGGCGGCGAGGCTGCCCCAGATCAGGGCGATGATGCCAGCGAAGGCCCCCATAAGGACAGCACGCAGTGCGAAGCCGCCCAGAACATAGCGTTGGGTGGCCCCTAATGTGCGCAGGATCGCGGCCTCCTGCACCTGCCGGTCCGCGCCGGCAGCGGCAGCGCCGATCAACACCACCAGGCCGGTCGCGAGGACCGCGAGGGCTGGCCAGCGGATCGCGGCGCCCATATTGCCCAGCGCATCCGCCACACGCTCGACCTGATCGCGAACCCGGATGACGGTGATGTTGGGAAATTCCTGACCGGTGGCGCGCATGATCGGCGCCTCGGCCCCGGTGGGCGCGTGAACGGTGGCGATATGAGTATGTGGCGCCCCCGCCAGCGCGCCGGGGTTCAGGATCATCAGGAAATTGATGCCCATACCGCGCCACTCCACCCGGCGGAAATTGGCGACGCGGGCGGTGATCGGGCGGCCCAATATGCTGACGGTGACCGTGGAGCCGATGGCGAGGCCAAGCTCGCGCCCCTCCTCCTCGGCAAAGCTGACGAGGGGTTCGCCGGTGTAGTCCTCGGGCCACCAGTCGCCTTGCAGGAGCTCTGCCCCCGGTGGCGGGGCGGCGGCGTAACTGACGCCACGGTCGCCGCGCAACACCCAGGCCCCCGACGGGTCAATCGTGGCCTCACGGGCCGGCACGCCATTCAGCTCGGTAATGATGCCGCGCAGCATAGGTGCGCTTTCGGTTCGGGTCGCCCCGTCGCTGGTCAGCGCCTGCTTGAAGGGATCGAGTTGATCGTTCTGGATATCGACGAAGAAGAACGCCGGGCTCGCCACCGGCAACTGATCGCGGATCAGGCGCTGCAGGTTGGCGTCGATCTGCCCGATGGCGGCCAGCACGCCCAGCGCCAGGCCCAGCGCGACGACGACACCCGGTGTCTGCCCGCCGGGAACACCAATGGAGCCGAGCGAGAGACGCAGCACCGGCAGGCGTCTCAGCGCCGGAAGATGCGACAGCGCGCGCGCCGCCAGCGCCAACCCCCATCCCAGCGCCCAGAGCAGGGCAAACGCGGCAAGCAGCGCGCCAAGCACCCATGCCGCGAGCTGGGGCGCGCCAGAGAGCGCGAGCACGACCGCGCCACCGCCCAGTACCACCGCGCCGAGCAGGCCGAGCAGGGGCAGGCCGGGCGTGTGCCGCCGCCCGTCGATCCCCTGACGGAACAGGATCGCTGGACGCACCTCTCGCAGCCAGGCCAGTGGCCAGAGGGTGAAGATCAGCGAGGTGATCAGCCCGAAGACCCCGGCGACCAGCAGCGGGCGTGGATAGAGGCCGAAATCCGCCGGCACAGGCAGGCGGTCGGCGATCATCGGGCCGACAATGCTGACCGTTCCCGCCCCCAAGGCCAGGCCCAAAGCGATACCAAGTGCGGTGATCACGCCGATCTGGATCAGATAGATCGCGAAGACGTGGGCGCCGGTGGCCCCCAGTGTGCGCAGGGCGCCTATGATCCGGGTCTTGCGCTGCAGGTAGCCGCGCACCGCGGCGCCGATGCCAACACCACCGATCACCAGGGCCGCGAGGCCGACCAGGGTCAGGAACGCACCCATCCGTTCAACGAAACGAGTAGTTCCGGGGGCGGCATTGCGTCGGTCGCGCCAGCGGGCGCCGCTGTCGGGGAAAGCAGCCTCGAACTCGGCCTTCATCGTGTCCAGATCGCCCGCTTCGAGGCGCAGGCGATAAAACGTGCTGAAGAGCGTCCCTGCCCCAAGCAGGCCCGCATCGCGCAAGGCAGGCAGCGCGACCAGTGTCCGGGGACCCAGGTTGAAACCCTGCGAAGCGATGTCCGGCTCGTCCTCCAGCGTTCCGCGAAACTCGAATATGCCAGTACCTAACCGCACGCGGTCCCCAGGAGAAAGGCCCAGCCGCTCGGCCAGCACCGGTTCGGTCAGCAGGCCATAGACGCCGCCCCGCTCTGCCAGACCGTCTTGCAATGTCGTCCCACTGACCTGGGCCTCGCCATAAAGCGGCCAGGCGCCGTCGACGCCTTTTACCTGCGATAGTGCCCGCTCGCCCGGCTGATCCGGCAGGCCCAGCATCGAGCGGAGATCGGCAATTTCCGACACTGCGCCCCGCGCCTCTAGCCAGACCCGTTCCTCGGGCGTGGCCGCGCGATAGGTGAAGGCGACCGAAGCGTCGCCGCCCAGGATCTCGCGCGCCTCGGAGGCCAGGCCCCGGTCGATCGCGGCGGAGATCGAGCCAACCGCGGCGATCGAGGCGACGCCGACCATCAGGCAGATCAGAAATACCCGGAACCCCGCTAGCCCGCCGCGCAGGTCGCGCAGCGCGATGCGCCAGATGGCGCGGGTCATGCGGCCTGCCTCTGATCCTCGACAATGCGCCCATCGGTCATGGTCACGATCCGGTGGCAGGCGGCGGCCAGGCTGCGTTCATGGGTGACCATGATCAGGGTCGCGCCCTGGCGCTCCGTCATCTCGAACAGGAGATCCGAGATTTGACTGCCGGTCGTGGCATCCAGATTGCCGGTCGGCTCGTCCGCCAGCAGCATCGCCGGTTTCGCGACCAGCGCGCGGGCCAGGGCGACGCGCTGCTGCTCGCCCCCCCGAAAGCTGCGCTGGATAGTGGTCGTTGCGGTGGCCAAGGCCCACTTCGCCCAGCATCGCCTCCGCTGCATCATAGGCCCGGTATCTATCTAAGGCAGTAAGCGCGGCGCTTCGATGAAGGATGCCGCTTGGTCGTTAAATGGCGCCAGATGCATTGT
>JBCCDU010000096.1:0-15293 GCA_039030715.1 Pseudomonadota bacterium | reverse complement strand
CGCTGATCGAGCCCAGATCCGCTGCGCGCCGGGGGGTGGGTGGGGGCGGGCGGCGGCTCTGGGCTCGATCAGCGATACTCAGAAATCTTCCTCGACGATGTGATCTTCCAGATCACGCTCCTCCACCTCGTATTCCGGGATGCCACGATCATGCAAGCTCATCCCCGCCCGGCGCACGCTGTCCGGATCGCCGGAAACCAGCGGATGCCACGCCGCCAGAGCCCGGCCTTCGTAGAGGCGACGATAGGCGCAACTCCTGGGCAACCATTCCGCGGCCTCCTCAAGTCCTTCCGGCGTCAACAACACGCAGCCCTTCACCAACTGCCGGCGCAGCGCATAATTTCCGCAGCGACAGGTCGCGTTGTCGAACAAACGGCAGGTGACATTCGTGTAATGCACACGGCCTGTATCCTCGTCCTCCAGCTTCACGGCACAGCAACGTCCGCACCCATCGCAGAGCGCTTCCCACTCCGCCCGGCTCATCCGGTCGAGCGGCACGCCCTCCCAGAACCGCGACCTCACCGCGACCCCCGTGGCCAAAGCGCCAGCGCAATGCCGCCCAGCCGCGTCTCCGGCGCATAGCGGGCAACCAGAAACGCCATAGGCAGGCCCGTGAGCGTGATCAGAACCAGCACCTCGGTCGTGCCGACACCGAGCGCTAGCAACACGCCGACCGACGCCGCCGAAAACACCATCATGGTCGCATCCATCACGTTGGAGCATGCGATATAGCTTGCGCGTGTCTCATCCGGGCTTTCGGCCTGCAACACAGCATTCAGCGGCGTCACATAAATCCCCGCAAAAGCCGCCAGGATCACGAAGTCCACCAGGATCCGCCAGCCGGTCATGTCCCCAAAGAACGTCGCGCGATCCAGAAGCTCGGCGCCCACTGCGGGCGGCATCGGGGTCGCCAACCATAATTCCACCGCCATGATGGCCAGACCCAACGCCCCAACGGGCGGCAGTGCGACACCCACCTTGCCCTTGCTCAGCGCCTCGGACGCGATCGCGCCGAGCGCCACGCCAATGGAGAAACCGGCCAGCAGCACGGTCAGCACGCCTTCGTCTACCCCGAGCTCGACCCTGGCATAGGCTGGCAGCAGCGACAGAAACGTCGCCCCCAGGAACCAGAACCAGGATATGGCAAGGATCGCCCGGATCGCGGGGCCGTTCTTGCTAGTCATCTTGAACAGCTTCCAGATCGCGCGCGGGAAAACCCAGTCCACCGGCCCGTGGTGAGCCGTCGGCGGCGCCGTTGGCGTGTAGAGACTGGCAATGAATCCAATCACCGCCACGGTCACCACAAAGACAGAGACGATCCCGACCCCGGCATCGGTCAGGATCAACTCGTTCCCAATGATCGTGCCGAAGATGATCGCAAGGAACGTGAACCCCTGCACCAGGCCATTGCCGCCCATCAACTCCTCGCGGCTGAGATATTGCGGCAGCACCGAATATTTGATCGGCGCGAACATCGCCGATTGCGCCCCCATCAGGAACAGAACGAAATAGAGGAAATAGATGTTCTGCGTATAGAACCCGGTCGCCGCCAGGCACATCACCACAATCTCCCAGGCCTTGATCCAGCGCATCATCCGCGCCTTGTCGACCCGGTCGGCAATCTGCCCCGCCGTAGGTGTGATCAGCGCAAAGGGCAGAATGAACAGGCCCGAGGCGATAATTCCAAGCATCGGGATCGAGATCCCCACCTGATCCGCCAGACGATAGGTGATCAGAGCGACGAACGCCTTCTGATAGACCTGATCGTTGAACGCCCCCAGAAACTGAACCAGGAACAGCGGTAGGAACCGCCGCGTCTTGAGCAGCGAAAACTGGTTCTTGTGAGCTTGATTGGCAGAGGGTTCGGTCATCGGGACTAGTCCATGCGGCGATGCCCCGACCCTAGCAGGTTCCAACGTGGCTGCCAGTCCCCAAGATGGCAGAGTAGACCATGAGAAACCGGGGCAATCGCGCAAGGTTTCCAGCGACCTCCAAAAGGTGATTGGAGCAACGAAATCCGCCCCATGGAGGGGGCTCATGGATGCAAGTGGTTAACAATATGGGTTGATTGGTCGCCACTATATCGACGCGATTCTACTCATAATTAGAAAGTCATAAGTGGCGTTAGCCGTCAGGGCAGCATCGATCTTTTTGAACTCAACCCGAATAAGAGCCCTTTGTTGAACCATGGGCGCTCGTGTTACTGGATGCGCACCCCGCCGACGATCTGGCCGGTCAATTGCGGGGCGCAGATATCGACCTGGCCAATTGCGGCGATGTCAATCAAGCTGACACCGCGGTCCTGGATTTCCGGGAATGTGCCGATGCGGGTTTCGACCTCGCAGGCCGCCTCGGCAAGCAAGGCTCCAGTCGCCAGATCCATGACGCCTGCACTGTAGGAGGTTCCGAGGAAGTAGGTTGCCTCCCCCTCACCGCGCCCGCTGATCCCGCGGATCTCGTGGCTTTCGACCCGCACATTCACCGCGACCAGCTCTCCCGGATGGGTGGAAGCAAGGCCCATCGCGCCATTGGCCGTCACCTCGAACGCGCGCGCCTGGTCATCCAGCGCGCCGCCCTGGACGCCCCTGGCGCCGTATTGGCGGATCAGCGCGTCGATCAATGCGGCCTCCAGATCAGGGGCGGTGTTCAGGCTCGGCTCTGGAATGCGTTCGATATCGCGCTTGGTCGCGGCATCGCCGCTGGCGGCGACCAGATTGTTCGCCCAGTCGATCAGGCCGCTCCCGTCCTTCGAGGGCGCGGGTCGGGTCAGGCGGATCGCTTCCGGCAGTGGCTCGGCGACCGAGACCAGCACGCGCCCCGCGAGGCCCGCAGTACCGCCCTGCACCGGCGCGTCCGGGCCCGCACCGCACGCGGCCAGGCCCATGCCGAGGAAAATCCAGCTATTTCGCGGCAATCGCATCCACCCCCGGTCCCGTATTGTTTTCCTTGTTGGCAAAACGTCTCTCCGCCGCAGCCAAGACCTCGCCCGAAGCGCTCTCGCGGATCAGGTCCATCGTCTTGGTCTCGATGCGCTCCTCGATAAGGGCCATGAACTCCTCGAACGGCAGGCCGGGGGGGATCGGTTCCATGACCTCCATGATCCCGCTCTTATTGGCGTTCTTGGTCCATTGGCGTTGCGGCCAGATCACACCGACCGAGAAAGCGACCGGCAGCACCTCGACATTCATCGACTGATAGAGATGGCCGACACCGTTCTTGTAGCGCTCTTTCGCGCCCAGCTTCATCAACTCGCCTTCGGGATAGATCACCATGGCGCGGCCCTGTTCGGCGGTCTTCTTGCCCCCCTCGATGGTTTGCAGGGTGCGGCCCTGCTTGCCGCTGTCGACCTTCACCTGAACCAGGTCCAGACCGTCCAGCACACCGCCGAAGAAGGGATAGTTGCGCAGCTCCGCCATCACCACGGCGCTGAAATCGTCGAACTGATCGACGATCATGATCACGTCCAGCTCGGACTGATGTTTGCAGACGATGAGTTGCGAGCGCGTAGGATCGTAGTGCTGCATCCCGCGCACTTCGACCTGGGCGTTCAGGATGACGCGGACGGCCCATCGAAGCGTCGCCGCCCAGATATGCAGCGTTTTCCACATGAGTTTGCGCGTCGAGATCTTGGCCAGAATCCACAGCGTGATCGCGGCGGTCAGAGTGGCAAAGATCACGAATACATTCAGAATGAACGAGCGCATTGGCCCCCCCGGGAACGGCAGCAAGCGATTTCGTCCTTAACCGGGAACGCGCGCGCTTTCCAGCCTTTCGCGAGCGGCCTCGCTGTCGGCATCCATCTGCGCGATCAGGGCGTCGACACTGTCGAACCGTTCCTCGCCGCGCAACCAGGCGACCAGACCGGCCGAGATCTCGGCCCCGTAAATATCACCCTGGAAATCGAACAAATGCACCTCGAAATTCGGCGCGTTCATACCGAAGGTGGGCCGCTCGCCAATGCTGGCGACGCCTTGATAGCTGCCGGCATGGGGTCCGTCATGCACCGTGACGTCGCAGGCATAGATGCCATAGCGCGGGATCAACTGCCCTTCGAAAGCCAGATTGGCGGTGGGATAGCCCAGATCCCGCCCACGCTGATCGCCAAGGATGACCGGGCCCGAGATCGTGTGCCAGCAGCCGAGTTGCTCCGCGGCATCCAGGCATCGTCCCTCGCCCAGCATGACCCGGATGGCGGACGAGCCATACTCGCCGCCCGCGCCCAAGATCAACGAGTGGATGGTGACGCCAAAGCCCAGTTGCTCGCCCATCTGGCGCAGCAGCGCCGCATCCCCGCCTCGCGCTTTGCCAAAGCGGAAATCGGCACCTACGACGATATGCGAGATCCCCAGCTCCTGGACCAGCACATCCTCCACAAAAGCCGCCGCGCTCATGCTGGAAAGTGCCGCGTCGAACGTGATTTCATAGAGGTGATCGACACCCAGGCGCTCCAACCTGCGGGCTTTCTCTCGCGGCAGGGTCAGCAAGAAGGGGGGCGCGTCGGGCTGGAAATAGCGGCGCGGATGGGGTGTGAAACTGACGACGCCCAGTGGCGCCTCGGGCGCGGCACGCCGTGCCTCGGCGATTAGCGCCTGATGCCCGCGATGCACGCCGTCGAAATTGCCGAGCGCCACGGTCGCCCCGCGCGCATCCGCTGCGATGTCAGTGGAGTGATGGACCTGCATGCGCCCCGCATCCCTGCGGGGCAGGCCCGCCGAAGATCAGTCGAATTTCTTCGAAGGGGCCAGCACCAGCGCATCACCCTTCAGGACCGATTTTGTACCGACCTTGCAGACGCAATCAAGGGTCACGCGGCGTTTGGAATGGTCAATCTCGCGCACGCTCACCTCGGCGCGCACCGTATCGCCCGGGAAAACCGGCGCCAGGAACTTCAGTGATTGGCCCAGATAGATCGAGCCATGGCCCGGCAATTGCTCGCCGATGACAGCCGAGATCAGGCTGGCCGTCAGCATCCCATGGGCAATGCGCCCGCCGAACATGGTGTCCTGGGCATAGTCTTCGTCCAGATGCACCGGATTTCTATCGGTCGAGACATCGGCAAACATCATGATATCGGTATCGGTGATGGTCTTCTCGACAAAGCGCATCATGCCGATTTCCAGATCCTCGATACAGATCGTACCGCGCGGAGTATTGCTGAGTGCGTCGTCCAACATGCCAGCCTCGCCCTTGACCCTGGTTGTGCGTGTGCGAACACATACAGGAAGAGAAATGGCCACGCAATTAAATTGCGCAATATAATTTCAACATATAGCTCTGGCGTGATTTTTTGTTGCAGAGATGTCAGCCTGTCAACGCAGGCGCCCAATAGCATAGCGGGGCATCAGACCATGTTCGCGCAGATAGCTTTCCAACAACGCGGGATCCGGGTGTTCCGGATCGGGGCCTAGTTCGCCCGACGCCAGCCCGCCGGTGACAAACAACGTGTCGAGGCCGTAGTCGCAGCCGCCCTTCACATCCGTCGCGGGGCCATCCCCAATCGCGAGGACGCGTGCAGGCGGCACCGGGCGCGCCGCTGTCTCGGCCAGAACCTCCAACGCCCAGTCGTAGATCGGTGCGTGAGGCTTGCCGAAATAGATCACCTCGCCACCCTGCTTGGTATAGTCGCGGGCCAGCGCCCCGGCGCACCAGAAGCGCCGCTCGCCCCGGTCGACCACGATGTCCGGATTGGCACACAGCATCGGCAGCCCCCGCGCCGCCAGCCTGGCCAGTTGATCGGCATAGTCCTCCAACTCCTCATTCCATTCGTCGACCAGTCCGGTGCAGAGGATCGCCTGCGCGGCCTCCTCCGCCATCGGGTTAAGGCCCAGCCCGGTCAGCATATGCAGGTCACGGTCAGGGCCGAGATAATAGAAGCGATCCCCCCACTTGCCGGAGGTCAGCCCCCCCTGACAGGCAGCCCCCGAGGAGACGATGGCATCATAGCTGTCATCCGGCCCGCCGATCTTGTCGAGGAAACTCTTCACCTGATCCGCCGGGCGCGGCGCATTGGTCAGCAGGATAACCGTACCGCCCTGCGCCCGAATCGCGCGGCACGCAGCCACTGCGGCGGGAAAGGGCGTGATCCCATCGTGGTAGCATCCCCAAAGGTCGCAGAAGATCGCATCGTATTGCTCAGAAATCTCGGCGAGGGAGCCGATCAGGGCAAAGGACATGCCGCCTCCGAAAGCTGCGTTGGTCCTGCGGCGTAGCTGTGCAGGGCGGGGCGATCAACTCCCCTCTGCCCCCTGCGCGGATTTGCGGCGGCGGTGCTCAGGACAACAGGATCAGCACCGTCATCCCGGCAACTATAGCGGCCAGCATGGAGCGGCTGGCGACGCCGACCAGCAGCGCGGCGGCCCCGGCGATGGGCCGCGACGGATCGGCCCAATCGCCCACCGCATCGAACATCACCATCGGCATGAAGATCGCGGGGAAGGCCGCAACCGGCACGAAAGCGAGCGCGCGTTGCAGCCCCGCAGGCAGGTCCCTGCCACGAAGAAACCCCAGGAAAGAATACCGGATCAGGGCGGAGGCGACGCCAAGCCCCACGATCACCGTCCAGACATAGGCATTGTCCATCAGGCTGACCTCGCGACCAAAAGTCCGGTGCCAATTCCGGCCAGGATAGCGAGAACGATGCCCGCCCCCCGCCCCACATCATGCAGGGCGAGAGCGCCTCCACCGGCGACCGCCGCCGCCGCCCAATCGGCGCGGCGCCTCAGAAACGGGGCGACCAGGGCGATGAAAACGATGGGCGGCCCGAAATCCACCGGCCAGCTTTCCGGGATCCGTGCCCCAAGCACTGCTCCAACCAGTGTCGCGCCGATCCAGCAGGTCAGCCCGCAGCAACCGACGCCGAAGAAATAAGCCGTGCGGGCAGGCTCCGGCTCCTCGCGGCTCTCATACCGGCGGATAGAGAGGGCATAGCTCTGATCGTTCAGGAACCACGCTGCCAGCACCCGTGGCCATGGGCCCACGCGGCGCCAATGCAGGGCCAGGGCGGCGGAGTAAATCGCCATCCGAAGGTTCACAAAGGCGGCGGTGAAAACCACCAGCCATGCGGGCGCCTGATCCACCATCATCGGCAGGGCGACCATCTGCGCGGCCCCGGCCACGACGATCGTGGTCATCGCCATGGTCTGAGCCAGGGTCAGCCCCGCCTCGACCGCCAGCGCGCCGAAGATCATCGCAAAGGGCACGGTCGCGATCTGCAACGGCAGGGCGTTCACCACGCCCCGGGTCCATGCGCGCAGGGGCGAGGTGAGGATCCTTCCGGTCATGCCTCTGCCTATCCGCCCTTGACGGCCCGCACCAGTCAGGCTTTGTGAAGGGCGATGTCAGCGGAATTGAACCATGAGAGCGCCAGGCCGGTCGTGGTCCTGTTGCACGGTCTGGGGCGCAGCCCGGCCTCGATGAGCCTGTGCGCCTGGCGCCTGGCCCGCGCCGGGTTCGAAGTGCGCAAGATCGGCTATCCCTCCACCAGGCAGACCATGGAGGAGGCGCTGGCTTATGTCCGCCAGGCTTTGCAGCGAATGCCGCCGAGCCGCATCAGCCTGGTCGGCCACTCCCTGGGCGGGCTGATCGCGGCGCAATTGCTGCACGATCCGCAGGGGCTGCAGATCGACCGCGCGGTTCAGCTTGGTGCGCCCAACCGAGGCTCTCCCATGGCGGGGCGGCTTGGTTGGCTCTGGCCCGTACGGCGGGTCTGCGGCCCGGCGGTTGAGGAGTTGGCCTATCTCGCCCCGCCAGATCATACCTCCTCCCGGATAGCTGCCATCGGGGGCACGGCGTCCTGGCCGATGGTCAGCCATGGGTTCGAGCGGCCGAATGACGGCGTCGTCACCCTGCGCTCCGCGTGGAGCGGTGCGGGCCATCGGGGGCGGGTCCACAACTTGCATTCCTTCCTGCCGGTCTCACCCCGCGCGATAAGCCTGACAATTGCCTTCCTGCGCGACGGCAAGATGGAGCCCGCATGAGTTTCCGCATCTCACCCGATCCCTCCGCCCCACGCCTGACTCGAGCCGTCACCGGCATGGACCAGACCGGCGCCAAGTCGGACATCCGTGTAGTGGAGGAGCGCGCGCTGACGATCTATCTGAACAGACAGGAGATCGTGACGGCGATGACAATCGGCGATTACCCGGAATACCTCGCCACTGGATACCTCCTGAACCAGGGGATGCTGCTGCGCGACGATCGGGTGACAGGGATCGAGTATGACGAGGACCTAGAGGTCGTCGTGGTGCGCACCGAACGCCAGACCGACTACGAGGAAAAGCTGAAGAAGAAGACCCGCACCTCGGGCTGCGCGGTCGGCACGGTCTTCGGCGACATGATGGACCAGGTGGAGGGGATCGCGCTGCCAGAGGCCGAGATCCGCACCTCCTGGCTCTACGCCCTCGCCCGGCAGATCAACACACAGCCCTCGCTGTACCTGGAGGCGGGCGCGATCCACGGCACGGTGCTCTGTCGCCAGGACCAGCCGTTGGTCTTCATGGAGGATGTCGGCCGCCACAACGCCGTCGACAAGATCGCGGGCTGGATGTTTGCCGAGGGGATCTCGGGTGCAGGCCATATCCTCTACACAACCGGGCGCTTGACCTCCGAAATGGTGATCAAATGCGCCCTTATGGGCATCTCGGTCCTGGCTTCACGCTCCGGCTTCACCGCCTGGGGCGTGGACCTGGCCCGCCAAGTGCGCCTGACCCTGATCGGCCGCATGCGCGGCCGACGCTTCCATTGCCTGTCAGGCGAGAACCGCCTGGTGTTCGACACTGATCTGGGAGAAGTGCCGGAGGAGGATCGCAAGCACCGAAGGAAGGGGGCCGAACATGGATAAACCTGTTACCTTCGATCCGCGCAGTTATCCCGACGATGGACCGATACTGGATGCATGGGGTGACCATTACCAACATGCATTCATTGCGCTACATCCTTTCATGGGTGGTCATAGAAAATCTCACCCATGCCCAATCGCTTGGTCAGAAGTTGCGCACGGCCTTGGTTCACCAAGGTTTCCCGATTTCGCCCTCGCCGTTTGTCTGGCGGCCAACGGGATGGATGGCACGTGCAGACCGGATGCTGATCGACAACTTATCTCGAAGCTTATGAAATTCGTTGAAGAACAAGACCTGCGATATCCGATTGACGCCATGTTTCCGTTAGCTTGGTGCGCCATCTTTCACGGCATATTTCACCGTATGGGCGCGGCTGAAGTAATTGCCAATGACTACATAACGATTGGCGATATCGAGGTCACTGTCCCGCTGGCAGATTTTCAGGCAGCGAGGCTTCCGCGCGAAACACGTGCCGTGATCGATCCGTTTAACCGGCTTATCATCACTTCTTTTCCCATGGACACATATGCATCGATTGTCGGCCTAACTCACGAGGCCTTTGAAATTACTGGTAACGACTTGCCGCTCGAAGGTTTTTTTGCCGGGCCTTCAACAACTTCAAGTTGGGTGAATGAGCCTGGAACCTACAGCTATGATGGATGGCTCTCATGACCATCGCGGGAGTAATCCTCGCCGGCGGCCTCGCTCGGCGCATGGGGGGTGGGGACAAGGCCCTGCTTCAAGTCGCCGGGCGCTCTCTGCTCTCCCATGTGATCGACCGGCTGTCTTCGCAGGTGGTGGAGGTGGCGTTGAACGTGAATGGGGATGCCGCGCGCTTCGCCGCCTTCGACCTGCCGGTGATCGCGGATACGGTGGAGGGGTTCGTGGGCCCTCTCGGCGGGGTTTTGGCGGGAATGCGCTGGGCCGCCGCGCGGGGGCACTCCCATATCGTCACGGCGGCGGCGGATACGCCGTTCTTCCCCTCGGATCTGGTGGCCCGGCTGAGCGAGGCGGCGGAGGCAGAAGGCCAGCCTATAGCGCTCGCCGCCACCAACGATCCCAAGCGGGGCCTCAGCGAGCATCCGACCTTCGGCCTCTGGCCGGTTGCGCTGGCGGACAATCTGGAGGAGGCGCTGACCATCGGCCAGTTGCGCAAGGTCATCGTCTGGACCTCGCGCCACGGGGCCGCCTGTGCCGTGTTCGACGATGGGCATTACCCCTTCTTCAACGTCAACACGCCCGACGATCTGGCTGAGGCCGAGCGGATCTCGGCAGCGCATGGGGGGGCTGACCCATGAAATATGTCCGTTGTTGTCCCGGACTTGATCCGGGACCTCTTCTTCTGGCCGCAAATAAGAGGTCCCGGATCAAGTCCGGGACGCCAAAGCGCCCGGGGAGGCGAAGCACATGAATGTCTATGGCGTTGTCGGCTGGAAGAATGCGGGCAAGACCACCCTGGTGGAGCGCTTGGTGGCCGAGATTTCCGACCGCGGCTATACCGTCTCGACCGTGAAACACACGCACCACATGGTCGATGTCGATCAGCCGGGCAAGGACAGCCACCGCCACCGGCAGGCAGGCGCGCATCAGGTGATCCTTTCCTCCTCCAGCCGCTGGGCGGTGATGACGGAGCTGCGTGGCGCGCCGGAAGCCCCCCTGGAAGAACTGCTGACCCATCTTGCCACGGTCGATCTGGTGATTGTCGAGGGCTACAAGCGTGACAGCCATCCCAAGGTCGAAGCCTGGCGGGCGGAGACCGGCCAACCCCTGATCGCGCGCGAGGACCCGACGGTGCGGGCCGTCGCCTCGAACGACCAGCCGGCTACGGAGAAACCCGTGATCGGGCTCGACGATATCCCGGCTGTGGCGGATTTCATCCTGGCCGATCTTGGCATGGCGCTGAAAGCGCCTGCATGACCAAGCGGCTGCCGGATGATTGCTTTGCCCTGCCGCCAGGGGTCGACTGGACCCCGGTGGACGAAGCGCTCGCCCGGTTGCGCGACAGCCTTGGCCCGATCACAGGGGTGGAGCGGCGATCGCTGGCGGAGTGTTGCGGGCGCATCCTGGCCGAACCTGTGTTCGCGCGGCGCGCCAATCCACCCGCCACCAATGCAGCCGTAGATGGCTATGCCTTTGCCTGGGCCTCTGTTGACGGCAAAAGCGGTGATCTGGCTCTGGCCACGGGTCGCGCGGCGGCAGGCCATCCCCATGGTGCGCCGGTATCGTCTGGACATACGCTGCGTATTCTGACCGGCGCAGAGGTGCCCGAAGGGGCCGACACGGTGGTGATGCAGGAGGATGTGACCCTCGCCGATGGCCGTGCGACCTTCCCGCTGCCACGCAAGGCCGGTGCCAACACGCGCCCGGCGGGCGAAGACGCGAAAGCGGGTGACGAAGTGCTGCCTGCTGGACGGTGCCTGACGCCCGCCGATCTGGCGCGCGCGGCAGCGGTGGGCGCAGCGGAATGCCGGATTCGCAAGCGATTGCGCCTCGCCGTGCTGTCCACCGGCGATGAGCTTGTCCAGCCGGGTGACAGCGCACACGGCATCTTCGATGCCAACCGCCCGATGCTGGTGGCCCTGGCCCGGCGTCTGGGTTTTGACGTACTGGATCTTGGCGCCGCACCGGACGACGCCGAGGCTATCCGTGCAGCCTTCGACCGGGCAGCGGAGGGCGCGGATGCGCTTGTGACCACAGGTGGTGCCTCCGCCGGGGACGAGGATCACATCTCTCGCCTGCTGACGACCGAGGGTCAGGTGACCACCTGGCGCATCGCCGTCAAGCCTGGACGCCCTTTGGCGCTCGGCATGTGGCGCGGCCTGCCGGTCTTCGGCCTGCCAGGCAACCCGGTGGCGGCTTTCGTCTGCGCGCTGATCTTCATGCGCCCGGCACTTGGACTGATGGCCGGAGAGGGGTGGCATTTGCCGCAAGCCTTCGAGGTCCCTGCGGCTTTCGAGAAATCCAAAAAACCGGGGCGGCGCGAATACCTGCGCGCGCGGATCCGCGATGGCCGGGCCGAAATCTTTCATTCCGAGGGCTCCGGCCTGGTCGGCGGGCTGAGCTGGGCGGAGGGTCTAGTGGAACTGCCCGAACCCGCGCTGACGATCCGGCCAGGCGATCCGGTGCGTTACCTGCCCTTCTCCAGCTTCGGGATATGAGCCCGGCCTTCACCACCCGGGACGGGGTGCTGACATCCGGATACTACGGCGTTCTGTTCTTTGGCCTGGGGGCACATCTTCCCTATTGGCCCGTCTGGCTCGAGGACTGGGGCCTGGACGAGGCCGCCATCGCCTGGCTCCTGGGCCTCGCCATTCTGGTCAGGGTGATCGGCGGAACGGTGCTGCCCGCGCTGGCGGACCGCTATGGCGTGCGCCGGCTCATGCTGGGCGTGATGGGTGTATTTGCAGCCATCGCCTTTGCGCTTCACGCGCTGGCCGGTGGGATCGAGGCGTTGATTGTTCTGACAATTCTCTCGGCGCTCTTCTCGGCTCCTCTGATCCCGCTGGGCGAAGCGATGGGCCTGCGCGCGGCACTGCGCGGTGGTTTTGCCTATGCTCATGCGCGGGCCATCGGGTCGGTCGCGTTTCTGGCGATGGTGCTGGGCATGGGCCAGCTCTTGCAGGTGTTCGGCACCGATGCGGTTCTGGTCGCCGTGGTTCTCTGTTTCATCTGCGTCGCTGCACTGGGCATGATCCATCCGGGCGGGGGCACCGGGCCCCGGGGCGAAGATCGGGCGCAGAGCCGCGAGATGCGCCTGCTCGCCCTGCATCCGATCTTTCTGCTTTTCGCCGCGACCATTGCCTTCGGGCACTCGGCGCACGCGGTCTATTACGCCTACTCGGTCCTTCACTGGCAGGCGGCGGGGTTGACCGAGGGGCTGATCGGCGCGCTCTGGGCCTTTGGCGTGGCCGCCGAGATTCTGCTGATGCTGGGGCCCGGTCCGGCCTGGGTCGCGCGGCTGGGTCCGGCACAGGCGCTTGGCCTGGCGGCGGCGGCTGGCATCTTGCGCTGGAGCCTGATGATGACCGAGCCGCTGGGACCACTCCTCTGGTTTTGCCAGGGGCTCCATTCACTCAGCTACGGCCTCAGCCTGCTCGGGATGATGGCGTTTCTGGCGCAAGCCGTGCCGGATCGTGTCGCGGGTACAGCGCAGGGGCTGGCGGCGGGCCTGTTGAGCGGGCTGACGATGGCCGCAGCCACGATGCTGGCGGGGTGGTTGGCACCGGCCACCACGCCCGGCGGGCTTTACGGTCTGGCGCTCGGCTCGGCCCTCCTGGCCGCCGTTGCCGCACTGGCGCTAGCGCGGGTCTGGGACGGTGGGCGGCTGCTGGACTGAGCCTGCCCGCCAAGATCCGTCATCAGCCTCACCAACCGCCCGGCAAAGGATTTCGCAACCAACGAGCTTGGTCGATAGGCGGGCGTCAGAAGGTCCACGCCGAACCCCACCGGCGGCGAAAACGGCAGGAAACGGATCAGCGCTGGATCAGCGGCCATGCGCTGCCAGCTCTCCGCGGTCAGCGGATCGACCAGGGCGCAGGCCAGCCCTCGCTCGACATAGACTAACAGCGGCACGAAGAACTGCCCCACGAAGCGCACATGCAATCGGGCTTCGGCGGCCTCAAAGATCCGCCTGGTGGACTGGAAGCTGCGATGCTCGGGAAACAGCGCTGCCATCGGCACGCCGTTTAGATCCGCAGGGCCGACGGACCCGCGCGCGGCGAGCGGAGACCCTGCGGGAACGGCACATACACAATTGAACTGATAGGTCCGCGCCTGGATCAGCGTAGCCTCGATATCCCGCGCCGGGTCGTGATCCGCCACTCCGATATCGAATTGCTGCGAGCCTACCAACTGCACCACCGCGTCCGAACTGCGCGACAACAGCGTCACGTTGATTTCCGGATGCGGGCCGACATGGGTGGAGATCAGATCCGGCAGCAATACCGCCGCAGGCCCAGGCATCGAGATCAGGCGGAGCTCTCCCTGATCCATCGCCTTCATCCGTTTCATGTTCTGGCTGACCGAGTTCACACGGGTCAGCACCTCGTCGCACTCCTTGAAGAGATACTGCGCCTCGGGCACCGGATGCAGCCTGCCGCGGCGGCGTTCGAACAGCTTCATGCCAAGTTCTTCCTCCAGCGTCGCGATCATATGGCTCACCGAAGGTTGGGTGCGATTCAGGTTGCGCGCGGCTTCGGAGACCGAGCCCGTCAGGATCACTTCGCGAAACACCGCCATCTGTTTCAGGTTCATCGCGCGCCCATGTCGTTTTTCTATGGATATAGAGAAAATAACAATTTGAGTAAATGGAACCTCCCCCCTACCGTCTTCCGGTAACCGGTTCAGCTGACCGGTCACCAGACAAGACAGGGAGACTTTAATGACCTTTCACAAAAGCATCTTCGCCGCCGCCTTGGGCGGTGCGATGGTTCTGGCGAGTGCGGCGCACGCCCAGTCGCCAACCTTCTTCCGGATCGGCACCGGTGGCGCCGGCGGAACGTATTTCCCGATCGGCGGCACGATCGCCAACGGCATCTCGGCCCCACCGGGCGCACGGCCCTGCGACGAAGGCGGCCAATGCGGCGTGCCCGGGCTGATTGCCATCGCGCAATCCACCACTGCCTCGGTCTTCAACAACGCCGCCGTGCAAAACGGCGAGCTTGAAGCCGGGCTGGCCGCCGCCGATGTCACACGCTCGATGTATCTTGGCGAAGGCAAGTTCGAGGGCAAGGCGCATCCCAAGCTGCGTGTTATCGCGAACCTCTATCCCGAGGATCTGCATCTGGTGATGCCAAAAGGCGCCTCGATCAACGATCTGGGCGATCTGGCAGGCAAGCGCGTGGGGATCGCTCAGGCAGGCTCGGGCACCCAGGTCGCGGTGCTGCAGATGCTGGAAGCCTGGGGCGTGACCCGCGACAACATGGAGGAAGCCGAGCTCAACAACAGCCAGTCGGCCGAACGTCTGGCGGATGGTCAACTCGACGCCTACTTCTATGCTGCGGGCTGGCCGGTGGCCGCGATGGTTCAGCTTTCGTCGACCAAGGGCATGGCACTGCATTCGTTCTCCGAGGACGATCTGGCCAAGATCAACGAGATCATCCCGGCCTATATTCCTTCGAAGATCCCGGGCGGGGTCTATGAGGGCGTGGATAGCGACACCCTGACCCCAGCGGTCAGCGCGCTGCTGGTGGTCTCGTCCGACCTTGATGAGGAACTGGTATACGGCATCACCCAGGCGCTGTGGAACGACAACACCCGCAAGTTGCTGGACAATGGCCATGCCAAGGGCAAGCAAATCACGCCCGCGACCGCGCTGGACGGCGTCATCGCCCTGGGCGTTCCGCTGCATCCGGGGGCTTTCCGCTGCTGTCGGGGTTCGGTGCCAAGGCGCTGACGCTAGAACAGCTAGAAGGCTGGCCTCTATGGGTGCTGAGCGTGGTGGCAGTCGGTAGTGCG
>JBCCDU010000095.1:0-15345 GCA_039030715.1 Pseudomonadota bacterium | reverse complement strand
CCGGCCTTCATGAATTGCAGCGCATCGCCGGAGCCCGGTTGCGCACAGAACGCGACCATGTCGGCCATATCGGCGATCTGCGTTTCGGATTGTCCGACCCCAACCGTCTCCACAATCACCAGATCATAGAGGGCGCGCATCAGGATGCTGGCGGGATAGGTGATCTCCGCCACCCCGCCCAACCGGTCGCGCGCAGCCATCGAGCGGACGAAGACACCCTCGTCCTCGGGATCCGTGGAGAAGCGTGTCCGGTCGCCCAAAAGCGCCCCACCCGAGATGCGGGAGGACGGATCGACTGCAATCACGGCAACCGTTTTGCCGCGCGCCCGCAAAGCGCGGATCAGGCTGTCGATCAGGGTCGACTTACCGACCCCGGGCGGCCCGGTCAGCCCCAGAACGACGCCTATAGGCGCCCGATGGGCCACGTCCAGCAGCCCGGTGACTTCCGGTGCATCGGGCGACGCTTCCAAAGCAGCGAGCGCACGCGCAAGTCCGACCTTGCCACGGTTACGCAAGTCCGAAAGGGCCGTCATCGCCGCGCCCGGATCGCCGCCTGAGCCGCTGCCAGCCGGGCTATCGGCACCCTGAAAGGCGAGCAAGAGACATAATCGAACCCCGCCCGCTGACAAAAATCGACCGAAGCCGGGTCGCCGCCATGCTCTCCACAAAGCCCGATCGAGACCCCGGGCATCGCAGCTCGCGCCCGTTCAATGGCAAGGCGGATGATCTCTCCCACGCCTTCCTCGTCTATGCGGTGGAACGGATCGTGGGGAAAGACCTCGCGCGCCACATAATCCGGCATGAACCGCCCCGCATCGTCGCGCGAGAGACCATAGAGCATCTGCGTCAGATCATTGGTGCCGAAGCTCAGGAAATCAGCCTTGTCCGCGATATCGCCTGCGCGCAGGCAGGCGCGGGGCGTTTCGATCATCACGCCGATGGTGTAGTCGACCATCTCGTTGCGTGCAGTCCGCACGGCCTCCGCACTCTCCTCGATCAGCGTCTTCAGCAATTCAAGTTCGCGCACGGCCGAGACCAGCGGGATCATGATCTCGGGCTTTACCGGGGCGCCTGTGCGCGCACCCGCCTCGCACGCTGCTTCGAAGATTGCCCGGGCCTGCATCTCGTAGATCTCCGGGAAGGCGATGCCGATCCGGCAACCGCGTTTGCCGAGCATCGGGTTGAATTCCGCCAGATCGAGCGCGCGGGCACGGATCTTTTCGACCGGCACGGCGAGCTCGGCCGCGATCTCCTCCATCTCCGCCAGCCCATGGGGCAGGAATTCGTGTAGCGGCGGGTCGAGCAGGCGGATCACCACCGGCAGACCATGAATGGCCTCGAACAGCTCCACGAAATCCGCCCTCTGCATCGGCAGCAGCTTCTCCAGCGCGGTGCGTCGCTCAGCCTCGCTTTCGGCCAGGATCATCTGGCGCATAGTGGTGAGGTGCCCGTCCTTGAAAAACATATGCTCGGTCCGGCAGAGGCCGATCCCCCGCGCAGCGAAGCCCAGCGCGATATCCGCGTCGCGCGCCGTGTCCGCATTGGCGCGCACGCCCATGGTCCGAACCTGGTCGGCCCAGTCCATCAGCGTGGCGAAGGCGCCCGTGATCTCGGGCTGCAGGGTGGGCACAGCACCCGCCAGCACCTGGCCTTCGCCGCCCACCACGGTCACGACATCGCCTTCGCGAAACACGCGGCCATCGGCGGCGGTTAGCTGGCGTGCGATGACGTCCAGGGTCAGGTCCCCTGCCCCAACGACGCAAGGCGTACCAAGCCCGCGTGCGACCACGGCGGCATGGCTGGTCATCCCACCGCGCACGGTCAGAACACCACTGGCCGCATGCATCCCGCGAATATCTTCCGGGCTGGTCTCGATCAGCGCAAGCAGGGCCGGGTTCCCGGTGGCTGCCGCTTCCTCCGCCGCGCCCGGCGAGAACACCAGCGGGCCAGACGCCGCGCCGGGCGAGGCAGGCAGGCCCTGGCCGATCTGATCGCGCTTGGCCGAAGGATCGATCATCGGATGCAGGTGGGCATCCAGCAGCACCGGGTCGATCCGCATCAGCGCGTCTTCGCGCGTAATCGCGCCGCTTTCGGCCAGATCCACCGCCACCTGCACCGCAGCGCGCGAGGACAGGCGGGCAGAATGCAATTCCAGCAGATGCAAATCGCCATTGGCCAGCGTGAAATCCAGGCTGAATGCATCGCCCAGTGCGGCTTCGATGCGCGCGCCCGCATCGGCGAGCGCGTGCGCCGTTTGGGGGCAAACTTCCTCCAGCGCCGGGTCGGGCAGACGCTTTTCCTCACGCTCGGCCTTGCTCAGAACCTGCGGCGTGCGCAGGCCCATCAGCGCCTCGTCCCCCTGGGCATTCGCCAGATAGCGGCCGCTCAGCGCCCAGACACCGGTATCCGGATCGCGCAAATGAGCGATCCCCGCACCTGAATTGCCAGCGCCAAGCCCCAGCACCATCTGTTGAACGATCAGGGTCAGCGGTGCGTCGTCAGCACCGCCGCGCGCCACCCGCCTGCGCCGGGCGCGGGGTGTGTTCCAGGCCGCCGCCATCGCGTTCAGCGCACCGGAAAGCTGCTGATCCGCGGCATCGGGAAAGGGCTCTCCCGTCTCTGCCGCCACCAGGTTCAGACAACGCTCTGTCAGTTCCGCCAGCGCGTCCGCCGAAAGCTCCTCCTCCGCATCCGCACCAGCATCTTTCAGGGCGTCGTAGAGCGCGTATTCGAACTCCTCCCCCTCCATCCCCAGCGCACCGATGCCATAGGATTGAATCAAGCGGCGGCGCAGATCCTGGGCGACGCGCAGATCCAGCGCCGTGACGAGCGCGGGAAAGACCGCGTCGCAAATGCCGATGTTCAGAACCGCGGGGACGGAGGCACTAGCCCCCTCATCCGAGGAGGCCCGCAGTGCCAGCAACAAGGGTGCGGAGGGATCGCCCAGCCGCGTGCCCGTCTGCGCGGCAAGAGCATCCAGTTCCGCCACCAGATCGAGCTCGCCCAGCATCTCCGCAGGCAGGGCGAAACCTGGCGGCACCGGCAGGCCGAGCGCGGCGGCCTCGGACAACCAGGCGGCCTTGGTGCCATAGATGACGGCCGGCAGAGGCGAGTGCCCCGCCCCGATCCATCCGATCCTGGCCGTATCCGCTTTCATGGCAGTGTCTTAAACCGGCATTTCGGCGCTGCACAAGGGCCTGCGCGGGGCCGGGGGCGCAGGCGTCAGCCCGATATCGCCTCCCACACCGCGACTTGGCGCATGGTGGCCCGGATGCGCGCGAGCAGCCGGAGGCGGTTTTCGCGCAAGGCCGCATCGTCGGTATTCACGGTTACCGCGTCGAAAAACGCGTCAATTGGCGCGCGGAGGGTGGCCATCTGGGCCATGGCGGCCTCAAAATCCTCGGCCTCCAGCGCCTTCGCAATCGCGGGCTCCGCCATGTCGAGGGCGGCAAACAGCGCAGTCTCCTCGGCCGGACTGGCGAGGGCCGCGTCGGGAGCGGCGGTATCCTCCCAGCTTTCCTTGGACAGAATGTTCGACGCCCGTTTGTACCCCGCCAGCAGGTTCGCCCCATCCTCGGTCTCAAGGAAAGTTTGCAGCGCCCGTACCCGGTTCACCAGCAGCACCAGATCATCCTGCCCACCCAGCGAGAAACAGGCATCGATCACATCGTGGCGGATCCCTTGTTCGCGAAGATAGACTTTGAGACGGTCGGCGAAGAAGGCGAGGAGATCTATCGCCTCGCTTCGAGCTTGATGATCTTTCCAGGAACACATTCGCACGAGACTGCCGTATGCGGATGTGCCGGGACGGCGAGTTCGCTCCGCGAGCTTCTTTGCTGTTTCGTCGTGCCGCGGAAAGTGCTTTTGGGTTACCTCAACAACCAAGATGCGAAGTTTAGTCTCAAGCAGACAACGTATTACGCCCAAAGCAGCACGCCTCAAAGCGAACGGGTCTTTGCTGCCGGTAGGCTTCTCATCGATGGCCCAGAAGCCGGTGAGGGTATCCAGCTTATCCGCCAAAGCGACCGCGATGCTGACCGGTTCGGTCGGCACGGCGTCGGAGGGACCGAGGGGGCGGTAGTGGGCTTCGCAGGCGTTCGCCACTTCATCGGGCAGCCCCGCCGCGCGGGCGTAGTAGCCGCCCATGATGCCTTGCAGTTCGGGGAACTCGTAGACCATCTCCGACGAGAGATCGGCCGTCGCCACCTTGGCCGCCTGCTCGGCCAAGTCCGGGTCGGCGCCTACTGCGGGGGCGATTTCGCGGGCGAGCGCCGCGATGCGTGCGATCCGCTCCGCCTGGCTGCCGAGTTTGGCGTGGAAGACGACATGCTCCAGGGGTTTGGCGAGGGCCTCCATACCCTCTGCCCGCACCTTACGCAGGTCGTTTTCCCAGAAGAATTTGGCATCCGCCAGGCGCGCCGCCAGCACCTTCTGGTTCCCCGCCAGGATGGTCGCGCCCTGATCCGCTGTTTCGATATTCGCGACGGTGATGAAGCGCTCGATCCGGCCGGTCTTGGGGTTCTTCACGGAAAAGAACTTCTGATGCTCCTTCATCGAGGTTTGCAGAACCTCCGGCGGCAGATCCAGGAACTGGTCCTCTATCTCGCCCATCAGGACCACGGGCCACTCGACCAGCCCCGCCACCTCGGCCAGAAGGCCGGGATCAGGCACAACCTCCAGCCCTTGCGCGAAGGCCAGTTGCGCCGCGTCATGTTCGATCTTGGCCGCCCGCTCCGCCGGGTCGAGCATGACCTTGGCTGCCTGCAACTTCGCCGCATAATCCTCGAAATTGCGGACCGAGACCGCATCGCCGCCCATGAAGCGGTGGCCGCGCGTCACGTCGCCTGCGACGATGCCGTCGATGTCGAGCGGAACGACGCTCGCGCCCTCCTCATCCGACAGCAGGCAGAGGATCGAGTGCAGCGGGCGCACCCAGCGCAGGCTGCCCGCCCCCCAACGCATGGACTTGGACCAGGGAAAGTTGCGCACGGTCTCGGTCACCGCCTCGGCGATCACCTCCGCGGCGGGGCGGCCGGGCTTTTCGATCAGAGCGAAGAGGATCTTGCCCTTCTTGTCGTCGCGCTCGACCAACTGATCGCGTGTCAGGCCTGTCGCGCGCAGAAAGCCCTCCACCGCCTTTTCCGGCGCATCAGCGCGGGGGCCCTTGCGCTCCTCGCGGATATCGGGCGTGACCTTGGGCAAGTCGGTGACGGTCAGGGTCAGTCGGCGGGGCGTGACGAAAGCGCCGGCACTGGCATAGGTCAGCCCCGCCTCGACCAGGTGGTCGGTGACGCGTTTCTTCAGATCCTCCGCCGCACGTGCCTGCATACGGGCGGGAATTTCCTCGGAGAAAAGTTCGAGCAACAGGTCGGGCACGGGCGCGGATCTTTCATGCTGGGTCTGACGCGCGCCTCTTACCCGGTCTCCACCGGAATGCGAAGCCTATTGCTGCCGGTTCGTTCGGCTGCGCAGGCGTTTGCGGTCGCGCGTTCCTATTGATTTGCGAATTTCTCATTCAACTGGCGCCACATGAAGGCGCGGCCATCGGGGTACTGGACGATGTAGCGGTCGATGCCATCGGACTCGTTTTCAGCCGCCAGAATGGCGGTAGCCTCTCCGGCGGCCAGATCGCGGGCGATCTGTTCGGCGTTGAAGCACTCGAACCAATGGGGAGCGGTCAGAGGCGTCGCCTTCTCGCGATATTCGTCCGTGGGAATGTAATCCCAATCTACAGTGAAACAGGCCCGCTGCTTCAGAGGAGAGCTCGAGGCCTCGATCCCGCGATAGTCGCTGACCGGGAAGGCATCGCCATATGCGGTGACCTCGGTCAGCCCATCGACGCGGGAGTAAAAGGCATAGACCTGTGCGTACCAGAGCGTCGCGCCGAACAGCGCGCAGAACACGACCAGGCCGAGCATCAGGGTTTTGCCGCTCATCGATCCTCCCTCCCTTGCTGGTGTGCAGACAGCACATCCGGGAGCGGGCGGCAAGGGGCCCTTTGGCGCACCGGGCAGTGGCGTCTAGAGCGACATGGCGGCGCCGAAGACCATTCCGGCAAGGATCGCACTGCCGAGGCCCAGCAGCACATACATTCCAAAGACCTGACGCCTCACCAGCGCAAATACCGCCGCCATAGCAGGGATCGAAGTGACCGACCCCCCGATGATGAAGGCCATGGCGGCGCCCGCGCTCATCCCCTGCTCCATCAGACCCGAGACGAGCGCCGGTGCCGCATAACCGTTCAAATAGGCAGGCGCCCCGACCAGCGCGCCGATGATAATCGGCTGGATGCCGGTGCCGCCAACGACGCCCGCAATCAGGTCTGCCGGGATATAGTGGACCATCAGGCTTTCCAGCATATAGGCCAGCGACAGCCATTTTGTCAGAAAGATCGCGTTCGCCAGCGCAGCCTCACGGAAGGCGGCGCGGCGCGGGGCTTCATGCCAGAAGCGCCAGACCGGTTTTTGCTTCAGGCTGCCCGCGCCGCAGCAGGTGGAGCATCCCTGCACCACGCGCAGCGGATCGGCGAAGAGGCCCGCACCCACGGCGGCCTTCATAACGAAGCCGCCCAGCAACCCCATGGCGACCGCGACAATCATCTTTGCTACAGCGAATTCTACCCCCAGCGCGCCCATGGTGATCATGAATTGCGGGGGGTCCATAATCGGCGAGGCGAGCCAGAATGCCATGACGGCGGAAAGCGGCGTGCCAGCAGCCAGAAGCGCTGCGACGAAGGGGATCACCTCGCACGAGCAGAACGGGGCCAATCCGCCCAACAGGGCTGCGAGCACGATCATCCGGCTCTCGCGCCCTTTGAAAGCTTCGGCCACCCCCCCCTCGGCGCCGGAGGCCTTGAGCAGGCCGATAAGCCCAACAGCGATAGTGATGTAAGGCAGCGTGTTCAGGAAGGCTTTCAGCGCGAAGTCCAGTACCTGCGGGGCCTGGGCCCGGTCGAGCACCCAGACCGCGAGGCCGATGCCGAACACCAGAAGCCAGACCAGATCGATCCCGCGCAGTTGCTGCCAAAGCGCACCGGCACCGCGCAGGACGAGTTCGGTCATCGGATCACCTCACGGGGTACCTGATCGGCACTGGCCCTGCCATCATCCGCACAGCATTCGGTCAGCAGAAATTCAGCGAGTGCGTGCAGACGTGTGTAGCGCGCCCGGCAGATCAGGCTGCGGCCTCGCCGCTCCTGCTCGATTGCACCGGCCTGGATCAGCGCCCGCAGATGGTGGCTGAGGGTCGAGCCGGGCATCGCGAGGCGTTGTTGCAGAACACCGACACTTACCCCAGGCGCACCCGCCCGGACCAGCGCACGCAGGATCGAGAGACGCACGGGCGCGCCCAGCGAGGCAAAGATCGCCGCCGCATCTTCCTGATCCAAAGTCTCGGATTGATATTCGTTTGTTTCCATATTTCCGGAAATATCGAAGCGCCAAGCGATTTGCAAGAAATATTTCGGGAATTCCCGAAATGAGACTGCCAGATACCCCATTGTTTGACTTTTAACCCTTGATCGGTCACAAGCACGCCCAGATCGACGGTGCCAATACGGGCACCCGGCCGCGTGACGTTGCGGCCAACTATGCCGCCCATCACTCGCAGCCGAAAAGACAGGATCATATGAAGTTCAACGAACTCGATCTCGACCCGAAAGTTCTCAAAGCCGTTGAAGAAGCCGGATACTCGGAGCCTACTCCGATCCAGGCCCAGGCGATCCCGCACGCCCTTCAGGGGCGCGACGTGTTGGGCATCGCCCAGACGGGCACCGGCAAGACCGCCAGTTTCACGCTGCCGATGATCTCGCTGCTTGCAAAAGGCCGGGCACGGGCGCGGATGCCGCGCAGCCTGATCCTGTGCCCCACGCGCGAACTTGCGGCCCAGGTGGCGGAAAACTTCGAGATCTATGGCAAATACCACAAACTCACGATGGCGCTGCTGATCGGGGGCGTCAGCTTCAAGGATCAGGACAAGCTGATCGACCGCGGCGTCGACGTGCTGATCGCCACGCCGGGGCGTCTTCTGGACCATTTTGAGCGCGGCAAGCTGATGCTGACCGGCGTGCAGGTGATGGTGGTGGACGAGGCCGACCGGATGCTGGACATGGGCTTTATCCCGGATATCGAACGGATCTTCTCTCTCACGCCCTTTACGCGCCAGACGCTGTTCTTCTCGGCCACCATGCCGCCGGAAATCACGCGCCTGACCCAGACCTTCCTGTCGAACCCGGAGCGGGTGGAGGTCGCCAAACAGGCCACCACCGCCGAGACGGTGACCCAGGGCGTGTGCATGTTCAAGGCCTCGGCTCGCGAGCGGGCAGACCGCGAAAAGCGCAACTGCCTGCGCAGCCTGATGGAGCGCGAGGGCGACAAGCTGACCAACGCGATCATCTTCTGCAACCGCAAGCGCGATGTCTCGATCCTGCAGAAGTCACTGGTCAAGCATGGGCTGAATGCGGGCGCGCTTCATGGCGATCTGGACCAATCCGTGCGGATGGCGACGCTGGACGGGTTCCGTAACAACGAGATCAAGCTGCTCGTCGCATCGGATGTCGCGGCGCGCGGTTTGGATATTCCGGCGGTCAGCCATGTCTTTAATTTCGACGTGCCGATCCACTCCGAGGATTACGTCCATCGCATCGGGCGCACCGGCCGCGCAGGGCGCGAAGGCACGGCGATCACCATTTGCCAGCCGCATGAAAAGAAGTATCTCGACAAGATCGAGGAACTGGTGGGCAAGGAAGTCCCCCGCCTCGAACCGATTGGCCAGGCGCCGACCGAAGAGGCCGCTGAAGCCCCACGCGAGGAAAAGCGTAGCCGCAGCCGTGATGATGGCAAACGCGGATCCGATGAAGGTTCAGGCAAACGCGAGCGCAACGACAAATCCCAGCGCGAGGAGCGCGGTAATCGCAGTGGACGCGGTGGCAACAACCGGCCCGTTGTTGGAATGGGCGATCATACGCCCGCCTTCCTGCTGATCGAGATGCCAAAGAAAAAGGCCGACACGGCGAAGGATGCCGCCAAGGACGCGGCCGCCGCCGAGGCTGCAGCAGCAGAAGCCGCATCGGCTGACGGTGCAGACGAAGGGACAGAGGCGGCCTGATACCCGCCCCTGAGATTTTTGTTTAGCCGTTGCGGCTGATGAACACCGCCCATTTGTCGAGATAGGTGCGGTGGCGCTCCCAAACCTCGTGGCACGAGCCTCGATCGCTAATGTTGCGAAAGCCTTCCTGCATCCGCGCAACCGGCAGACCCCGCCGCTTCGCGCGCCGTGTCTCGTAGGTCAACCGCTCACCAAAAGCCTGCTGGATCTTGGGCATGTCGCGGCAAACCTGGCGCGACCCAGCTTCGGCGGACGCGAAGGGCAAGGCCACCAACATGCTTGCCAGAAGTAATATCTTACGAGTCATCGCGAACCTCCTGATCTAGCTCGGCACTTTGGATCGAGTAAGGGTTCTCGACCTCCGGAAAGCTCACCACTTCCCAAGCTTGCCTGACCTGCTCCTGCGAGGCGAATCCGACCGAAAAGATGATCATCAAACCCAGCAGAAACTGCATTAATTTGCGTTTCAGACAGGCGACCTCGAAACAGAGATAAAGCGCGAGCAACGGCGCGATCGCCATACCCGGCACATCCATCGTGCCCGGCGCAAAGCCGAAATTGTCTTCGGTCACCAACTTGAAAGCGTTGAGGGAGACCCCGAGAACGATGCTGCCCACGACAGGACGCATCACCTCTGGCGGGGCCATATCGAGGATTTTCTGCATCTGTGGACCTCCACTTGTTCAACGAACAGATGGAAAATCCCACATCTTAAAGATGATTCTCTGTACGAATCCTCACGGTTCCGTTGAGGTTCAATCCTCCAATCGAGTGACGATCACCGTGAGAACCGGGCGTTTGCCCCAGTGTTTCTGAGTGACCTGGCGGGCCGCGCGACTGGCTATTTCCTCGACATTCTTGTCGGCGCGCTTGGCCTTCGTGGGGGCGGCTTCGATGGCGTCGTCCACGGCGGCGGCGATCATCTCGTCCAGCGGGGCGTTCCAGCCGTCTCCATCCTTGGGTGCGCCAAGGCAACGTACATCCGGATCGGCGATCAGATCTCCGTCCTCGTCCACGACAACCGTCACGACGACATGCCCCTGCCGCGCCATCTTCAACCGCTCGCGGATCACACCGTCCATGGCGCCGACATGGGCAATGCCATCCAGATAGACCCGGCCGGTTTCGACATATTCGACCACTTCGGGCGCGTTGCCGTCGATGCGGGCGACCGCGCCATTCGGCGCCAAAACCGGGTTCGCGCCCCAAGTCTTCGCCCATTTCGCATGCTCGACCAGATGGCGATGCTCGCCATGGATCGGGATCGAGACCTTGGGTTTCAGGATCTGGTAGAACTTCTCCAAATCGCCCCGTCGCGCATGGCCCGAGACATGCACCGCCAGCATGTCGTTGTCGACGACCGAGATCCCCTGCTCGCTCAATCGGTTATAAACGCGATAGACCGCCGTCTCATTTCCTGGAATCGTTTTCGAGGAGAAGAGGACCATGTCCCCCTCCTTCAGCTTGATCGAGGGGTGACTGCCGCCCGCAATCCGCGCGGTGGCCGCACGCCCTTCGCCCTGGCTGCCGGTCACAAGATAGAACAGGTTCTCGCGTGGAATGCTCTCGGCATCCTCCTCGCGCGTGACTGTCGGGAAATCGGTGAGTTGCCCGGTTTCAACCGCCACCTCGATCATCCTTCGCATGGCACGGCCCGCCACGACGATGGAGCGGCCGCATTCCTGCGCCGCCACGGCCAGAGTGCGCAGGCGCGCGACATTCGAGGCGAAGGTCGTCGCAGCAACCGCCCCTTCGGCGCCATTGATCACCTGTTTAAGCTGGGGAATGATTTCCTCTTCCGAGCGGGAAATCCCCTCTAGAAACACATTGGTGCTGTCGCAGGCGAAGGCCAGCACGCCCTTGCGCCCCAGATTCTCGTAGGGTGCCATATCCACCGGGTCGCCCAGTTGCGGCGCCGGGTCCAGCTTGAAGTCGCCGGAATGCACCACCACGCCCTTGGGGGTATGGATCGCCAGCATCGATGCCTCGGGGATCGAGTGGGTGATCGGCAGGAACTCCACTTCGAAGTCACCTGCCGGCACTTTCTCTCCCAAAGCGACATCGATCACTGTTTCGGGGGCGATATTCGCCTCGGAGAGTTTGCGGCGCAGCACCTCCGCCGTGAAGTGACGAGCATAGATCGGCGTTTTCAGCCGGTGCCACAGATGCGCGATGGCACCGATATGGTCCTCGTGAGCATGGGTCAGGAAGATACCGCGCAGCCGCCCGTGCTGGCTCGCGATGAAATCGATATCCGGCAGCACCAGTTCAACGCCAGGCGCTGTATCCATATCGCCAAAGCCGATCCCCAGATCGACCATGATCCAGTCCCGCTCCGCTCCCGCGCCCAGGCCATAGAGATAGCAATTCATGCCGATCTCGCCCGCACCACCCAGCGCGAGATAGACCAGTTCGCCAGATTTATCCGTCATGAGACTCCGTTTGATTATAGCTGTGGATCAGGACAAGGCCGCGCATGGTCAGATCGGGGTCGACATGTTTGATCACCTCGGTCGAGCGGGCAAATAATGGCGAGAGGCCGCCCGTGCCGATCACCGTCATCTCGCGCTCTCGCTCGGCCGAGATACGCTGACAGATCCCTTCGATCAGCCCTGTATACCCCCAGAACGCACCAGACTGCATACAATGAACCGTGTTCGTGCCCACCACCTGCTGCGGCATGGTGACGTCGATATGGGGCAGATGGGCAGCGGCGGCCTTCAAAGCCTCGATCGACAGATTGATGCCGGGTGCGATCACACCGCCGACATAGGCGCCATCGGTGTCAACCACATCGAAAGTCGTCGCGGTGCCGAAATCCAGCACCACCAGATCGGGACCATAGGCATGAAAGGCCGCGACCGTGTTGACCAGACGGTCCGCCCCCACCTCCGCCGGGTTATCGACCCGCACGGCCACTGGCAGGCTGCATTCCGGCTTGCCAACCACAAGGGGCCGGCAATTGAAGTAGCGATCGCAGAGCACCCGAAGATTGAAGAGCGTCGCGGGCGCTACATTCGAAATTACAACCTCGGTGACAATCTTTGGGTCCAGTCCGGCATGCTCCATCAATTGATTGAGCCAGACGAAATACTGATCCGCGGTGCGCACGCTTTCGGTGTTGCAGCGCCACTCCGCCACGAAACCACTGCCGTCATGCAGAGCAAAGACGGTGTTGGTGTTGCCGACATCGATGGCGAGAAGCATGAACCTCAGTCCGGAAAGTGAATATCGGCGGCGGCGAAGTGGTGCCGGGCGCCATCGTCAAAGGCTTCTAGGACAAGCTGACCATTGGCGTCTATACCCCTGAAGAGCCCGCGCAGGCTTTGTTTGGGGGTCGTCACTTCAATTTCCTGGTTCAGGCGCTTCGCCTGAGCCAGCCACATGCCGCGAATAGCGTCCTCGAAACCCTCCTCGCGGTGGATGGCGAGAAGCCATTCGAGACTGCTCGCCAAATGCAGCAACGCGTCGTCCTGAGAGAGCGCCCGCCCGCCTTCCGTGACCAGGTCGGTCGGCGGCAACCCTCCGGCGCGCATGGCGGAGGCGGGCGGGGAGGTTACCAGATTGATCCCGATGCCTATGGCGAGCCAGTCTACACCGTCGGTTCGGCTGCTGCTCTCCAACAGAATGCCAGAGACCTTGCGGTGGCCAATGATGATATCGTTGGGCCATTTCAGGGTGCCACCCTCGAGCTGCACGCCCGCTCCCAGCACGACGCGGTTGACCGCGAGGCTTGCGGTGAAGGAGTAGAGCGCCGCCTCCGACGCTATGCAGTCCGGCGCGAAGATATAGGTGGCGGCGAGGTTCCCCTCCGGCATGTCCCAGGTGCGGCCAAGACGGCCCCGCCCTGTTGTCTGGCGCCGCGCCATGATCCAGAGGGGGCCTCGCTCGCCCTCTGCGGCGCGCCTTGCAGCCTCGGCATTGGTGCTGTCGACCTCGTCCAGCACCACGCGCCCCACCCCATCTGGCCAATCGACCACGTTCGGAGGGCACAGGTTTGTCGAGGCCAAAGAATCAGAATTCCCGTGCGCGCGGTCGTTTCTCACCTAAGCAACGAGGCGGCGGCAGCCTGCGTCATCTCCGGCACGCCGAAGCCATGCAGAAAGGGCAGCCAGCCGAGCGCCATAACCGCAGCGGAGACCGTGATCGCCACGCGGTTCACCATGCCCAGCCGCAGTTCCAGCGGTTCGCCCGGCTCGGTCAAATACATGATCCGGACGATGTTGAGATAGTAGTAAGCACCGATGACCGAGGCGATGGCCCCTGCTATCGCCAGGGGCGCCAGCCCGGCATCTACCGCCGCCTTGAAGACGAAGAACTTGCCGAAGAAGCCCACCATCGGGGGCAGCCCAGCCAGCGAGAACATCAGGATCGCAACTGCGAGCGCCTGTGCAGGTCGCGTCTTGGACAGACCGCTGAGATCGCCGATGGTGGCGACCGGGTTGCCATCCCGCTCCATCGACAAGATGAAGGCAAAGACCCCGACATTCATCACCACATAGATCGAGAGATAGAGCAGCAGACTGTCGGCTCCCGCCTCGGTCCCCGCCGCCAAGCCGACCAACGCAAAGCCCATATGGCCGATGGAGCTGTAGGCCATCAGCCGTTTCAGATTGTGCTGCCCGATGGCTGCGATCGAGCCAAGGAACATCGACGCAATGGCCACGAAAACCAGGACCTGCTGCCAGTCGCTGACCGCATTGCCGAAGCCGTCGAACAGCGCCCGGGCAAACAGCACGCCTGCCGCCACCTTCGGCGCAGTCGCAAAGAACGCCGTCACCGGGGTGGGCGACCCTTCGTAGACATCGGGCGTCCACATATGGAACGGTGCCGCCGAGATCTTGAAAGCCAGCGCCGCGCAGAGGAAGACCAGGCCAAAGGTCAGGCCCAGAGAGACACCCTCGGCCGCGATGACATCGGAAATCACGTCGAAGCGGGTGGAGCCGGTATAGCCGTAGACTAGCGAAGCGCCGTAGAGCAGCATGCCCGAGCTGAGCGCGCCGAGGACGAAATACTTCAGCCCCGCCTCGGTCGATCGAGCCGAATCTCGGTTGAAGGCGGCGACGACGTAAAGCGCCAGCGATTGCAGTTCCAGCCCCATATAGAGCGAGATCAAACCACCCGCCGAGACCATCATCATCATCCCCAGAACGGCGAGGACGATCAGTACCGGATATTCGAACTTCAGGATCCCGCGGCGCTCCAGATAGTCCTGTCCGATCACCAGCATCGCGGCCGCAGAAATCAGGATCAGCACCTTGGCGTAGCGAGCATAGGCATCTACGACGAACGATCCGCCAAAGGCTGTTTTTTCGCCCGGCGCCCCGGTCGCGATCAGTCCAGCGATCCCCAGCATCAGTCCAGCGGAGAGCCAGGTGATCAGGAAGCGCTTCTTGTCCTCACCCCCATAGGCGCCCAGCATGAGCAGCGCCATGGCCCCCACGGCCATGAGGATTTCCGGCAGAACAATTAAGTAGTCGGCGCCCATCTCGTGTTCCTTTTAATGAGCGGCAAGGTCAATGCTGCCGGCGGCGGCCTGAGCCTCGGTCACCTGATCCAGAAGCGCCGCTACTGTCGGGCTGAAAAGATCGATCGCCAGCGCGGGATAGACACCCAGTAGGATGGTGAACAAGACAAGCGGCGCGATCACGAAGGTCTCGCGCGGGTTCATGTCACTGATCGTTTTCAGGCTTTCCTTGATCAGATCGCCGAACACCACCCGGCGATAGAGCCAGAGCGCGTAGGCGGCGCTGAGGATCACACCGGTGGCGGCCCCGAAGACCGCCCAGGTCGACACCTGGAATGCGCCAGCCATGGTCAGGAACTCACCCACGAAGCCGGATGTGCCAGGCAGGCCCACATTGGCCATGGTGAAGAGCATCATCACGGTTGCGAAAATCGGCATGCGGTTGGCGAGCCCGCCATAGGCCGCAATCTCGCGCGTGTGCATCCGGTCATAGACAACCCCAACGCCCAGGAAGAGGGCGCCGGAGATGAAGCCGTGGCTGATCATCTGGAACATCGCGCCATCGACGCCCTGTTGATTGGCCGCGAAGATCCCCATGGTCACAAAGCCCATATGCGCGACCGAGGAATAGGCGATCAGCTTCTTGATATCCTCCTGCATCAGCGCGACCAGCGAGGTGTAGATGATCGCGACCACGCTGAGGAAGAAGACGAAATCAATCAGCAACTCGGAGGCCACCGGGAACATCGGCAGGCTGAACCGCAAAAAGCCGT
>JBCCDU010000094.1:0-15350 GCA_039030715.1 Pseudomonadota bacterium | reverse complement strand
GCTTGGCGTCTCCTTCATGCGCTTCATCGCATCCCCTCCGACCGGTTTTCGAATGGCGTCGCACGGCGCCCACGCAGCACCATGTCGAAGCGATAGGCGATGGCATCCATCGGACGCGTCGCCCCCATATCCATCTTCGCGGTCAGGGCCTCGACGGCTTCCGGCACCGGCACGGATTGCACGATGGGGCAGAGAGAGATCAGCGGATCGCCCTCGAAATACATTTGAGTGATCAGCCTCTGCGCGAAGCTGGGCCCGAACAGCGAGAAATGAATATGTGCCGGGCGCCACGCGTTCGGCCCGTTCGGCCAGGGATAGGGCGCGGGCCGGATGCTGTGGAACAGGTAGCCGCCTTCCGCATCGGTGATGGTGCGCCCGCACCCGGCGAAGTTGGGGTCGAGCGGGGCGGTGTAGCCGTCTTTCACATGGCGGTATCTGCCAGCTGCATTGGCCTGCCAGCATTCGACGAGGGCACCCGGCACGCCGCGCCCGTCTTCGTCCATCACCTGGCCATGGATCAGGATGCGGGCGCCAAGCGCCTCCGCGCCCGGCCGGGCGAAATTTCGGATCAGGTCGTTATCCAGCGACCCAAGCATGTCGTGGCCAAAGACCGGCCCGGTGAGCTCCGACAGCGTCTGTTCCAGCACCACCAGCGGTCTGGTCGGCGCGCGCAGCGTGGTGGATCTGTAATCGGGCGACAGCGCCGGTGGATGCCAGCCCCGGTCGCGCGGGCGAAGCGGGGCGGGTTCGCTCATACCACGACACCCATATCCGTGTAGGTCTGGCGGATCACCTTCATCGCCTTGTTGGCGGCGGGTACCCCGGCATAGACGGCAACATGCAGCATCGCCTCGCGCAAGTCCTCCGGGCTGGCGCCGGTACTGGCCGTGGCGCGAACATGCATCGCCACTTCCTCCCAATGGCCTTGGGCGGCTAGCAGCGCCAGTGTGATCAGCGAGCGTTCGCGGCGGGTGAGCCCCTCGCGTACCCAGACGCTGCCCCAGGCGCCTTCGGTGATGAAGTCCTGAAAGGGCGTGTCGAAGTCTGTCTTCGTGGCTTCCGCGCGGTCGACATGGGCATCGCCCAGTACCGCTCGGCGGGTCTTCATGCCCTGTTTGTGCCGTTCAGACATGACCAATCTCGGCCAGGAAACCGCTCAGATGATTGGCGAAAACCTCTGGCTGTTCGACGCAGGGCAGATGACCTGCATCGCGGATCAACTCGAACCTGCTGTTGGGGATCAGGGCCGTGGTCTCGCGCACCAGATCGGGCGGGGTGGAGCCATCCTGATCCCCGCCGATACCCAGACAGGGCAGACGCAGGCGCGCGGTCGACTCCACCAGATCGGTATCGCGGATCGCCTTGGACGTGCCGATATAGCCCCCCGCCGTGGTCCGGCAGAGCATGTTACGCCAGATCGCAAAATCGGTGCTCGCGCGGAACTCTGGGGTGAACCAGCGCTCGAGGATCTGGTCGGAGATCGAGGCGATGCCGCCAGCCTCCACCGCCGCGATCCGGTCGTTCCACAAATCGGGATGCCCGATCTTGGCGCCGGTGTCGCAAAGGACAATGGCTCGTACCAGGTCTGGCCGCTCGGCCGCCGCGCCCTGGGCGATGATACCGCCGACAGACAGCCCGCAGATCACGATGTTCCGCAGGCTCAGATGATCGGCCAGCCGTGTCAGGTCGCTCACATGGTCCGCCATTCCCCAATCGCCCTCCGGCAGATCGCTGAGCCCATGGCCGCGTTTGTCATAGCGCACCAGCCGCAACCCGGTGGGCAGCAGCGGTAGGACTGCATTCCAAAGCCGGAAATCGGTGCCAAGCGAGTTCGAAAAGACCACAACCGGCCCGTTGCGCGGCCCTTCATCCGCGACATGGAGGGTCACATCGCCCAAATCCACTGCCTGCATGGTCGTCTCCCCTTCGGTGGTTATACTTGCCCCCTGATCTACAACCTGCCCGACACGCTCAGCAAGGCCCGCGCATCCGGGTTGCCTGCCATGCTGCAATTGCGCCGCCTCCGCGAAGATGCGATAATTCCAGCGGAGGAGCGGGTATGAAGCGTTTTATCAAGAACACCCTGGCGCGTGCTGCCAATACGGGATGGCTTTGGCCGGTCTTTTCATTTCTGCGCAAGATACAACGCAAGCTTGGCGCGCTCTGCACCTATGTCGAACGTCAGCGGCGCACCGGGGTCAGCGAGGATCTGAAGTCGAAGATCCTGCGCGAGCAGTTCCAGGACTTGACCGTGAAGAACGGAATCTTCGCCGGGCTCAAGTATCCCGATGCCGAGGCCACCGGCAGCGCCCTGCTGCCCAAGCTGTTGGGGAGTTATGAGGTCGAGGTTGAGCCTTTCTTTCACAAGGCGCGGACCAAGACCTATGGCCACATCATCGATATCGGCTGCGCCGAGGGATACTACGCCGTTGGCCTCGCCCGAGTGTTTCCCGACGCGCGGGTTCATGCCTATGACGTCGATGCGGGCGCGCGGGCGATGTGTCAGCGCATGGCCGCGGCAAACGGCATCGGCGAGCGTCTGTCGATGGGCGCGTTTTGCGAGCCCAAGACGCTGAAGGAGATGGCGCTGGACGCGCCTGCGCTGATCGTCTCGGACTGCGAAGGCTACGAGGAGGTGCTGTTCGACCGCGAGATGGCGGTGCACCTGACCATGCATGACATCGTGATCGAGTGTCACGATTACAAAGCACCGGGCATGTCGGACCGGATCGCAGCGTCCTTCAGCGAAACCCATGATGTGTCTGAAGTGATCAGCACCCCCGACTATCTCAAGGCGCACGACTTGGAGCTGCCGCAAATGGCGCCCTACAACGCCGAAATCCGAACCTTCATGGTCGAGGAGAGCAGGGGCTTTCCACAGAAATGGCTGTTCCTCGAGGCCAGGCCCCAGCCGAACTGATCGCTTCGGGGATGGAGTGGTACGCCCAAGGGGACTCGAACCCCTGTTTCCGCCGTGAGAGGGCGGCGTCCTGACCGCTAGACGATGGGCGCCCAATGGGTATATCGGGTGATATCGATCATCGGAGGAGGTGGTACGCCGTACGGGACTCGAACCCGTGTTGCCGCCGTGAAAGGGCGGAGTCCTAGACCGCTAGACGAACGGCGCAGAACCACCTCGCGGGCGTAGATAGCCGAGGGGTTGCGGGCTTTCAAGGGGGAATCGATGCCTCAGGGCTCGGCCGCGTCGTCGATCCGCAGCTTGGCCTTGCGCCGCCCACCCCAATCGTCGATCTCCAGCTTGCCGGCGACATGCAGGGGGGTGTCGGTGCGACCGGCCCGCTCGAACAGCTCCAGCAGGCCATTCTGCGCGGCGCCAAAAGCAATTGCGTCGAGTTGTGGTCCCCCGCTGCCGCGCAGACGAAGCTGGCAATGCCCGGTGCCGACCTGTCTGCTATGGGCGATATGTACATGGCTGAAGGCCAGGCGCGGGGCTGGATTGGCCTGCCCGAAGGGTCCTGCGGATTCCAGGATCTCGATCAGATCGATCGTTGCGGCGGCGGGTGTGAGGGCGCCATCGATACGCAGATCGCTGGGCCCACCCTCGCCGGCGCCTTGCGCGGCGAGCCTTGTGCCAAGGTCCTCCATCGCCGCGTCGATCTTGTCGGGGGACAGGCTTAGCCCCGCGGCCATCATGTGCCCGCCGCCCTTCTCCAGCAGCCCTTCGCGCGCCATGGCACCCACCGCGCGGCCCAGATCCACGCCGGGGATCGAGCGTCCGGAGCCTTTGGCTTCGCCATCCAGCACGCCGATCACCACGGCGGGGCGGTTGAACCGGTCCTTTAGACGGCTTGCGACGATCCCGACGACGCCGGGGTGCCAGCCGTTGCCCGAGGCCCAGACGAGGGGTCCGTCGCTGCCGCGCGCCTCGATCTGATCGCTGGCGGCGGCCAGTACATCGGCTTCGATCCGGCGCCTGTCCTTGTTGAGGCCGTCCAGCTTCTCGGCCAGGGCGGTCGCTTCATGCGGGTCTTGCGTCGTCAAGAGACGCATACCCAGATCCGCGGCACCGATCCGTCCACCGGCGTTGATCCTGGGGCCCAGGGCAAAGCCCAGATCTCCGGAGCTTGGTGGCGCGCTGAGCCCGGCCACATCCGCGAGCGCCGCTAAACCGGGCCTGGCCCTAGCCGACAGGATCTTGAGCCCCTGCCGCACGAAGGCCCGGTTCAAGCCCACAAGCGGTGCCACATCGGCCACCGTTGCCACGGCCACCAGGTCCAGCATGGCACGCAGATCCGGCTCGCCGCCCTCCTTGAATCCACCCTGTGTGCGCAGCGTCCGGTTCGCCGCGACCAGCAGCAGGAACACCACGCCCGCAGCGCAGAGATGGCCGAGGCCGGAGGTGTCATCCGCCCGGTTCGGGTTCACCACAGCCGTCGCATCCGGCAGGGTCTCACCGGCAAGGTGATGGTCTGCGATGATCACGTCTGCCCCCACGGCGCGGGCCGCCGCCACCGGTTCGTGCGAGAGGGTGCCGCAATCGACGCAAAGGATCAGGTCGTGGGCGCGGCCCAGTTCCTCCATTGCCGGGACATTCGGGCCATAGCCCTCATCGATCCGATCGGGGATATAGGGAGTTGCCTGCCGCCCCAATCGGCGTAGCCAGTCGATGATCAGGGCGGCGGAGGCCCCGCCATCCACATCGTAATCACCAAAAACCGCGATGCGCTGGCCTTTGATTACGGCCTCCGCAAGACGCGCTGCGGCAAGGTCGAGATCTTGCAGGATCGAGGGGTCGGGCATCAGGTCGCGCAGGGTCGGGGTGAGGTAGCGCTCTGCCTCCTCCGGCAGCACGTCCCTCGCGGCCAGGATACGGCCGACGATCTCTGGCAAGCCGGCGGTTTGAGCGATGGCGAGGCCCATGCGCTCGACCTCCGGCGCCGGGCCGGTCCAACGGCGCCCGGTAGTGGAGCGTTCGACATTCAGGATGGCAGATGCGGTCATGGTCTTTGCATGACCGATCGCGCGCCTGGCGCCAAGCGCTTATCTGCCGCAATCGCAGGACAGGTTGGCGCTCAACAACAGGGCCAGGACGATCGTGGAGCTCAGAACGCTGATCAGCCCGGTTGAAAGGCAGGCGATCAGCGGCTGGGTCAGGAATGACGAGGGGTGTCCAACGCCTTCCAGATGCCCAAAGAACTGCGATATCACGGCGCCAAGCCCCAGGGCCCATCCCCCGAACCAGAGGACCAGGAACAACAGGCGCAGTCGCGCGCGGACGCAGAACTCTTGCCACCAGAGGATCATCAGCGCCCCCGTGCCAAGGTCTCCGGCATCGGCGGGCAATCGCCGCGCAGGGGGATTGCTAAAGGCTTCAGGGTAAGGATCAATCTGCGGATGGCGAGAGCCGACCATGTGATCCAGCGAACAGCCAGCAGTAACCAGGTTCTGACGGTGGCCTGGACCAAGACGATGACGATCAGAGACTTGGAGATGCTTCGCAACGAGAGCCATATCGGCGAAGCGCCGACACTGCGCCTGTCTCGTGCAGAGGATTGGTTTTCTTGGTGGTGATTGGACGCGAAGCTGGATGATCTCTGCGCAGTGAAAACCACGTCTGCTGGGCTTGCGATTAGCGGACTGTCCTGAAAACCAACTTTTCTGCCCATTTCATCTCCTTATGCGAAAAATCCCTCTATTTTTCTCATATGGGCAATCAAACTCGGTTTTTCACGAGGCGTATCTGTGAAATGTAGGTGCTGTGACGTGCTGGCCACAGCGGCATTCCAGGGTCAGAAGTTGCGGGTTTTGTAATGCAGGCGCCGTACCGATCCGGTGCGCGAGCGCATCAGGATCGTCTCGGTGTGCAAGAACTCGCCCACCCGACGGCAGCCCGACAGGATCGAGCCATTGGTGACGCCGGTTGCGGCAAAAATCACGTCCGAGCGGCACATGTCGTCCTTGTTGTACTTGGCGTCCAGATCCTCGATCCCCGCCTTGCGGGCGCGGCCGACCTCGTCGTCGTTGCGGAACAAAAGACGGCCCTGGATCTGCCCACCCATGCATTTCAGCGCAGCGGCGGCCAGCACCCCCTCTGGCGCGCCGCCCGAACCCATATACATGTCGATGCCCGTATGGTCCGGCTCGGCGCAGTGCATCACACCGGCCACATCGCCATCGGTAATCAGACGAATACCGGCGCCGGTTTCGCGCACTTCGGCGATCAGGTCGGCGTGGCGTGGGCGCTCCAGAATGCAGACATTCACGTTGTCGGGGCCACAACCCTTGGCCTCGGCGAACACCCGAACCCGTTCCGCCGGGCTCATATCCAGATCGACCAAGCCGGGTTTGTAGCCGGGGCCGATCGCCAGCTTGTCCATATAGACATCCGGTGCGTGCAGCATGGAATGCCGCGGGCCCATGGCGACCACGGTCAGGGCATTGGGCATGGCCTTGGCTGTCAGGGTGGTCCCCTCCAGCGGGTCGAGGGCGATATCCACCTCCGGCCCCTTGCCGCTGCCAACCTCCTCGCCGATGAACAGCATCGGCGCTTCGTCGCGCTCGCCTTCGCCGATCACGACGGTGCCCTGAATGTCGAGCAGATTGAGCTGTTCGCGCATCGCTTCAACCGCGACTGCATCGGCGGCTTTCTCGTCACCACGGCCGATCAGGCGAGAGGACGCGATGGCAGCAGCCTCAGACACCCGGGCCAGGCCCAGGCTCAGCAAGCGGTCCTCGAAAATCACATCGGCGGCATCGGTCATGACGTGCGCTTCCTTCTACTCGTTCATTTCCCCGTGGCGGCTCTCGCCCGCTCCAAGGGCCGCTATATGCCCCGTAAACGCGTCGCGCAAGCGACGGATCTGCGAAACATGCGCCGTTACCGGGCGGTTCAGTGTCGGCTCAGACCTCTTCGATCCGGATCGCCACAGGGCTGGCATCGACCACAGGCAAGGCTTCGATCGAGGCGAGAGCCATGTCGATCGCATCGCGCCGGGCCTTGTGCGTGACGATCACGACCGGCACTGCGGCATCGCCCTGGCCGTATTGGCGCATTCGGTGGATCGAGATCCCCGCATCCCCCAGAGCGGTCGTAATGCTGGCCAGAGTGCCAGGCCGGTCCAGCAGGCTGAACCGCAGGTAATAGGCCGCGGTTTCATCGCCATGGGCCAATCTGGGTGCCTGTGACAGCGCATTGGCGGGACGGCCGAAGACCGGTCGGGTGTTGCCGGTTGCGACATCCACCACGTCCGCCAGGATCGCGCTGGCCGTCGGCCCCTCGCCCGCGCCAGGGCCGAAATAGGCGGTCTGACCCACGAAATCCCCCTCCACCACCAAGGCATTGGTGACGCCGGGCAGGGCGCCCAAAGCGGTGGAGGCGGGTACCATGCAAGGGCGCACTCGCTGCTCCAACCCGTTCTCGTGGCGTTTGGCGAGGCCAAGCTGCTTGATCGCAAAGCCCATATCGCGGGCCATCTCGATATCGGTGAGGGTGATCCGCTCGATCCCCTCGGTCACGACGCCTTCGAAATCGACTTCCGTACCGAAGGCGATTGAGGAGAGAATGGCCAACTTATGCGCCGCATCGACGCCGCCGACATCGAAGGCGGGGTCAGCCTCGGCATATCCCAGCCGCTGGGCATCGGCGAGGACATCGGTATAGTCTGCCTTGGTTTCGGCCATCTGTGTCAGGATATAGTTGCAGGTGCCGTTCAAAACGCCAAAGACGCGGTTGATGGCGTTGGCGGCCAACCCCTCGCTCAGCGCCTTGACCACGGGAATGCCCCCTGCGACCCCGGCCTCGACCCGCAGGGCACAGCCATTGGCCTCGGCCAGTTTCGCCAGGCTGGCACCGTGATGGGCCAGCAGGGCCTTGTTCGCGGTGACCACATGCTTGCCTGCGCCCAGCGCCGCCTCGACCAATGATCTGGCGGGTCCGTCCGAGCCGCCGATCATCTCGACCACGCAATCCACGTCATTGCGCCGGGCCAGGGCGGTCGCGTCATCCTCCCACGCATAGCCGCCCAGATCGACACCGCGGTCGGCCGCGCGGTTGCGCGCCGAGACCGCGGTGATTGCCACCGGGCGCCCGGCCTTGGCGGCCAGATCGGCGCCATGGGTCTGGATGATCTTGACCACACCGGTCCCCACGGTGCCGAGGCCGGCCAAGCCCAGACGCAAGGCTGTTTCGGTTTGGGTCATGCTGGGCATCCTCGCTTCAGAATGGAATGAACAGGCTCTTAAGACAGAGCGTAAGGATTGTCACATCCCCGCGAATCGGAATCGGGCAAAATTCTGCCATCGACACTGAAGACCGGACCAATTGTGGAGGAGAAGATGGACCGTGATATCGATGCGATGCTGGATGTGATCGACACCAGAACCTTCCTGCAGGATCAGGCCCACAGTATGGGCATGGATCTGGAGAACGACAGTTGGCTTCCGAACGAACTGGATGCCGAAGAACAGGACGCCCTACGCAGTGCCGGTCTCTGACCGGCCAGATGCGAGGTGATCATCCGACTATGACGCGGCAAGACCAGGCTCGCCCGCCTCATCGCCGATCCCGGTTTCTCCCTGGGCACCGGCCCGGGCGAGCACGCGCTTGACGCCACGGGCGGCCTGACGGATCCGCTGCTCGTTTTCCACCAGTCCGATCCGCACGAAGCCTTCGCCATACTCGCCAAAGCCTATGCCAGGCGAGACGGCAACCCCGGCTTCGACCAGCAACAGTTTCGCGAATTCCATCGAACCCATATGCCGGAAACCTTCGGGTATCGGGGCCCAGGCGAACATCGTGGCAGGCGGCGGGGGGATCTCCCAGCCTGCACGGCTCATCGCTTCGACCAGCGTATCGCGACGGCTTTTGTAGATCCCGCGAATCTCTTCGATACAGTCCTGCGGCCCGTTCAGCGCGGCGGCGGCGGCCACCTGGACCGGCGTGAACGCGCCGTAGTCGAGATAGGATTTGATGCGGGTCAACGCGCCGATTAGACGCTCGTTTCCGACCGCGAAACCCATGCGCCAACCGGGCATCGCGTAGGTTTTGGAGAGCGAGGTGAACTCCACCGCGCAGTCCATGGCTCCCGGCACTTGCAGCAGCGAGGGCGGCGGCACCTCGTCGTAATACATCTCCGCATATGCGAGATCGCTTAGCAGCCAGATATGGTGGCGTTTCGCAAAGGCTACGAGATCGCGGTAGAACTCCAGGTCGCAAAGCTGCGCTGTCGGGTTCGACGGGAAGTTCACCACAATAGCAACAGGTTGCGGGACCGAGTGTTTCACCGCCCGGTCCAGCGCGCGGAAATACGCCTCAGGCTCGAATCGCCCCTCGTGCAGGGCGGGGATATGGCGCAAAGTGCCGCCCGCGATCATGAAGCCATAGGGATGGATCGGGTAGGAGGGATTGGGGGCAAGGATCACATCGCCCGGTGCCGTGATGGCCATTGCCAGGTTGGCCAGCCCCTCCTTCGATCCCAGTGTCGCGATCACTTGGGTCTCGGGGTCCAGCGAAACGTCGAAACGCCGCTGGTAGTAAGCCGCCTGCGCCCGTCGTAGACCGTCGATCCCGCGCGAGGCAGAATAACGGTGTGTTCGTGGCTTGCGCACCGTTTCGACCAGCTTGTCGACGATATGGGCGGGGGTATCCATATCCGGATTGCCCATGCCGAAATCGATGATATCGCGGCCCTTAGCGCGGTATTCGGCCTTGAGCCGATTGACCTCGGCAAACACATAAGGCGGCAGGCGCTTGATGCGATAGAAATCTTCCTGGGACATAGCGCGGCCTCTGGCGTGGGGGACGCCCCGTTATAGCCGCTTCGTGCTGCGCTGCAACAGGACGGCGTGCTAGCGTCCCAGGCGGCGACGGTCGCGGTCGCTCAGCACCGGGGCCGCCAGCGTCGTCGCTCGCTCGCCCGAGCTGTTGGCAGCAGCGCCCAGATCGGTGAGGATCGCGAAACCCTTTGCCGGATCCGGTACTTGGTTGCTGTAGGATCCCGGCGGCGGCGCTTCGGGCACATCTGCCAGCCGGGGCCACGGCGCCTCGGCCACATCCTCGCTTTCGGGCAGGTCGTAGCTGCCGAACAAATCGACCGTGCCGCAGGCGGGAACGGCCAGCAGCAGCGCCATCATCCCGATATGCCGAATTCCACCCATTTGCGACCTTGCGTCATGTTGTGTGCTACAACTGATTATCTGAATAGCCCGGCCGAGACCAGCACTTCAGGGCATCCCGTCCCTGATAGCAAGCGGCGAGAAGCGCAACGAGAAGATGAGGCAACGCCCATGACCACAGAACCCGTATCGCAAGACGAGGGCGAACCGCTGACCGATCGGCTGACCCGCCTGATGGAGCGCAGCCACAAGGTTTGGGCGGAGAATCTCGACCGGCGGGTCGAGGATATCGGCCTGTTGAAACCCGACCCGCTGCATGCTCTGCCTGCGATGCAGAAATGGATGCAGTATTCGCTGGACCACCCCCAACAGATGATGCAGGCGACGATGGAGCTTTGGTCGGCCCAGGCGGAGCTGTGGACGCAGACCATGCAGCGGATGGTGGGTGAGGATGCCGAGCCCCTGATCGAAGCCGCCCCTGGCGACAAACGCTTCAAGGACGAGACCTGGGACCAGAACCCGGTCTACTCCTACATCAAGCAATCCTACCTGCTGGCCGGGCGCTGGCTGCGCAATCAGTTGGAGGATGCGGAGGGGCTGAGCCCCCAGGATCGCAAGAAGCTGGAGTTGATCACGCGGAACTATATCGAGGCGATGTCGCCTACCAACCTGCCCGCGACCAACCCGGCGGTGATGAAGCAGACGATCGAGGAAAAGGGCGAAAACCTGGTCCGCGGGCTGGAGCACCTGATCCGGGATATGGAGCGCGGCCACGGCCACCTTCTGATCCAGCAGACAGATCTGGAGGCCTTCAAGGTCGGCGAGAACATGGCCGTCTCTGAAGGCGCCGTGGTCTTCCAGAACAACGTCTTCCAACTGGTGCAGTTCTCGCCCAAGACCGATCAGGTGTATGAGCGCCCGGTGGTCATCGTCGCGCCCTGGATCAACAAGTTCTATATCCTCGACCTCAACAAGAAAAAGTCGATGATCAAGTGGCTGGTTGAACAGGGGCACACGGTCTTCATCACCTCTTGGGTCAATCCGGGGCCGGAACAGGCGGGCGAGACCTGGGAAAGCTATATGAAGGACGGCGTCATGATGGCCGTTGAAAAAGCGCTCGAGGAAACTGGCGCCGACAAGGTCAACATCGTCGGGTACTGTATCGGCGGCACGATCACCGGCTGCACTCTGGCGCATATGGCCAACAAGGGTGACGATCGGGTGGGGAGTTGTACATTCTTCACCGCGCAGCTCGACTTCTCCGACGCAGGCGAATTGCAGGCCTTTGTCGATGAGGAGGTGATCGACACCCTGGAAGATGCCGTGGAGCAGCAGGGCTATCTGGCGGCGGAGAACATGTTCGGCGCGTTTAACGCCCTGCGGTCGTCCGACCTGATCTGGTCGTTCGTGATCAACAATTACATGATGGGGAAAGAGAATTTTCCCTTCGACCTGCTTTATTGGAACTCGGACTCCACAGCGATGCCGGGGCAGGTGCATGTCTACTATCTCGACACGTTCTACAACCGGAATGCCTTGTCCAAAGGCGAACTGGCGATCGATGGCGAGGTTCTGGACATGAAGAAGGTGAAGATCCCCTGCTATCATGTCGCTACCGTCGAAGATCACATCGCCCCCGCCGACAGCGCCTTTCGGGCGGCCAAGATGATGGGCGGACGCAGCCAGAAATTCATTCTGGGCGCATCAGGTCATATAGCGGGCGTCGTGAACCATCCGGATCTTGGTAAATACCACTATTGGACCAAAACCGGCTTGACGGGCGACAATCTGGCCGAATGGCAGAAGGACACCAAGCGTACGGAGGGATCCTGGTGGCCCGACTGGGATAAATGGCTGGCGAAGCAATCCAAGAAGAAAGTTCCGGCGCGCAAGGCCGGCGCCGTCCTGGGTGCGATTGAACCTGCCCCGGGATCCTATGTGAAGGTGCGTGCCGACAAGCGCTGAGACATGCGACTGGCGCTTTGGCGTCCCGGACTTGATCCGGGACCTCCTCTTTACGGGTGAGCCAGAGGTCCTGGGTCAAGCCCGGGACGCCAAAGCGCAATATGGGGCGCAGCCCCGCTGTTCCCATCGTGGCGTATCCGTGGATAAGTGGTTTCTGAGAACGTGGGAGACTGGCCATGACCTCTTTTTCCTTTGCTACCACGCCCTCCTTGCTGGTGGAGCAGGGCGGTACAGCCAAGATCGGCGAGATCGCGGCAGGCCTGGGGTGCCGAAGGGTTGCTTTCGTTACCGATGCCAATCTGGTGGCCCTCGGTCATACTGAAGCTGCGCGGCGCAGCCTGGCGACCGTCGGAATCGATGTCTGGCTATTCGACCGCGTCGCACCTGATCCGCCCGAGGCGATGGTGCTCGACGCGGTCGCCGGCGCGCGCGCAGCGGGCGTGGATGGCGTGGTCTCGGTCGGCGGCGGCTCTTGCCTGGACACCGCGAAGATGGTCGCCGTCTTGCTTGGCACCGACCAGCCGATCGGCGAGATGTATGGTGTCGGCCTCGTGCGGGGGGAACGCCTGCCACTGGTCGTCGCACCTACCACCGCAGGCACCGGGTCCGAGGTGACATCAATCTCGATCCTGACACTGGCGAGAGCGGAGAAGATGGGCGTTGTTGCCCCACAGCTCTTCCCCGACGCGGCCATTCTCGATGCGGATCTGACCGTGACCCTGCCTGCCGCCGTCACCGCCGCGACCGGCATTGACGCCATGGTCCACGCTATCGAGGCCTACACCTCGAAAATCAAGAAGAATCCGGTCTCCGATTGTCTCGCGCGCGAGGCCTTGCGCCTGCTGGGCGGCGCGATCCGGCGGGCCTGCGAAGCGCCGGAAGACCGGGCCGCGCGCGGCGATATGCTGCTCGGCTCGATGCTGGCAGGCAAGGCGTTTGCCAATGCGCCATGTGCCGCGGTCCATGCGCTGGCCTATCCCCTGGGTGGGATCTTCCACATCCCGCACGGACATTCGAACGCTTTGGTGTTGCCCTATGTGCTCGACTACAACATGGGCGAGGCTGCAGGGCTTTACGCTGAAATCGCACCGATCGTCTTTCCTGACCTGACCGGTGATGTGGCCGCTGGGATGATCGAACGCTTCCGCACCTTGGGTGGCGAACTGGGCATGGAGGATCGCATGGGACCGCTGGGCGTTACCCCCGACGACATCCCACGCATGGCCCGCGATGCGATGAAGCAGACCCGCCTGCTGGTGAACAACCCGCGTGAGATGACCGAGCAGGCCGCCGCCGCGATCTACACCCAGGCGCTTTAGCCCGGCGTGCTGCGCGCCGTATCGGGCAGCCAGGTCGCAAGTTCGGGAAAGGCCACCAGGATCGCGACCATCACCACCATGATCAGAAACATTGGCAGAGCCGTCTTGGCAATATAGCCGATCTCGCGCCCGATCATGCCTTGCAGGACGAACAGATTGAAGCCGATTGGGGGTGTTATCTGCGCCATCTCTACCACGACGACCACGAAGATTCCGAACCAGATCATCGAGAAGCCAAGCTCCTGAAAGGCAGGGATATTCACCATGGGCTCGATCACCGCCATGGTGAGCACGACCGAGGAGATCCCATCCAGAAAGCACCCGATGATGATGAAAAACACCGTCAGCGCCGCGATCAGGGTGAAAACGCTGAGATCCAGCGAGGCGATCCACTCCGCCAGCGCCCTCGGCAGGCCGGTGAACCCCATCGACTGCGCCAGCGCCGCCGCACCCATCAGGATCAGCGCGATCATGGCGGAGGTGCGGGTGGCGCCCATCAGGCTCTGCGTGAAGGTCCGCCAGTTTAGCGAGCCCTGGATCGCCGCCAGGATCAGCGCACCTACCACTCCGATTGCCGCAGCTTCGGTCGGTGTTGCGAAGCCCATATACATCGAGCCGATCACCGCTAGGATCAGGCAGATCACCGGGATCAGGAAGCGCGAGTTCCAGAGCTTCTGCGCGAACGGCATTGCCGTGTCCGGCGCGGGCCGCTGATCGGGCCGCAGATAATGCCAGGCGGCGCAATAGCCCATGAACATGAGCGCCAGCACGAGGCCCGGGACGATGCCAGCGATGAACAGCTTGGTGATCGACTCGTTGATCGTCACGCCATAGACGATCAGGGTCAGCGAGGGCGGGATCATCAGCCCCAGCGTCGCCGATCCCGCCAACGTGCCGATCGTCATGAATTCGGGATATCCGCGCCGCCGCAGCTCTGGCACCGACATCTTGCCAACCGTTGTCAGCGTCGCCGCCGAGGAGCCTGAGACTGCCGCGAAAACCGTGCAACCCACCACATTTGTATGCAGCAACCCGCCGGGCAATCCCGCCATCCAGGGTGCGAGGCCGCGAAACATGTCTTCGCTGAGCCGTGTGCGGAACAGAATCTCGCCCATCCAGATGAAGAGCGGCAGCGCGGTCAGCGTCCAACTGGAAGACGAAGTCCAGATCGTCGTCAGCATCCGGTCGCCCGCAATACCGGGCACGAAAACATCCAGCCCGATATAGGCCACAGCCATCAGGGCCAGACCGACCCAGACGCCCGAGCCAAGCAGGAAGAACAGGATGAAGACGAAGAGCACCGTCTTGGCCCAGAGGTTCTCCTCTCCCAGACCATGCATCAGGAACCAGGCGCCGACCCCCAGCAGTATGCAGACGCCCAGCGCGAACAGGCGGCGGGCCAGCGGCGGGCTCATGCCTCGCCCTCGCCGATGGCGGTTTTCTCGACGCCTTCATGGTCAGTGAAAAGGATGCGGATCAGATGGTCAATCAGCGCTACCGCCAGCAGAACCGCCCCCACCGACATGGCGATCTGCGGGATCCAGAGCGGCGTCTTGTCCTGCCCCTGACTGATATCGTTCAGCTTTTCGGACCAGATGTTGGCCTTGATCGCATAGCGCGCGAAGACGCAGGCCATCACTGCGGCCACGCCATAACACCAGATCTCGCCGAACCGCCGCCATGTGCCGAGGCGCGAGAGCACCAGGCTCACCCGGATATGCGCACCCTTGTTGAGCGCATAGGCCAGTGCGAAGCACGAGGATGCCGCCATGCAATATCCGGTATAGTCAGTCGAGCCCGGGAAAGGGATATGAAACCAGCGCGCGCCCATATTCATCAGGATGATGACCAGGATCGCGATCAGGAACAAAGCCCCCAGAATGCCGCCGACCAGATAGGCCGTATCCAGTACCCGTCGCAGAACCCGCATGCTGACCCCCATTCGGCAGGCAAGGACCGGTCGCGCGGCAGGGCCGCCGAACGCGGTGGGTG
>JBCCDU010000093.1:0-15500 GCA_039030715.1 Pseudomonadota bacterium | reverse complement strand
GCCTGTTCGAAACGTTCGGGCAATTGGCGCTTGGCCAGTGCCTTGCGACCCTTGCGAATGATCACTTGCGCGGGGATATCGCGCCAGAATACCGTCACCAGTTGCGGCATTTCTCACCCCCTTGGTCGAGCACGATATGTGCTTCGCTGAAAACATCTAGCCTGCGTTTCGCCCTTCTGAACGCATGATTTCGACTTCGCCCGGCGCGTCCGCGACATGTTGGCGGTCGCGGCCTTGCCGCAGCGACATGGACAAGTTGTCCTACCCCATCTTCAAGTCGCGTTTAAGCCTTTAATCGTCGCTTTTGTTCCTGTATGAGCAGGCGCAGAAAGTGGCTGTTGCCTGGCTGCGTTTGTAGTTTTCCAAAAGGATTGCCCAGATGAGCACCTCTCAGACGCCGACCTCCCCCGACACGCCTTCGATCAGTTTCGAGTTCTTCCCGCCGAAGACCCTGGGCGCCTCGGCGCGTCTTTGGCGTTCGGTGGAGCGTTTGGCGCCACTGGATCCGGCTTTTGTCTCGGTGACATACGGGGCGGGCGGGGCGACGCGAGAGCGGACGATGGCGGCGATCATGGCGATTCGCGACCGGGCGCGCCTGAACGTTGCCGGCCACCTGACCTGCGTCGGGGCCAGCAGACAGGACGTGCTGCACGCCGCCAAGATCTATCGCAAACTGGGATGCAAGCGCATCGTGGCGTTGCGCGGCGATCCGCCGAATGACGCAGTCGGCAATCCCACACGGTTCGAATCGCATCCCGATGGCTTTGCCGGGGCAGCGGATCTGGTTGCGGGCCTGGCCGAGATGAACCATTTCGACATCTGGGTAGCGGCCTATCCCGAAAAACACCCGGAGGCGCCCAGCCTGAAAGCCGACATAGAAGCGCTGAAGCGTAAAATCGATGCCGGGGCGCATGGCGCGATCACGCAGTTCTTCTTCGAGAACGAGGCCTTCTATCGCTTCCGCGATGCCTGTGCGGCTGCCGGGATCACGGCGCCCATCGTGCCGGGCATCCTGCCCATCGAGAACTTCAAGAAGCTTTGCAACTTCGCCGCTCGGTGTCAGGCACGGATCCCCGATTGGTTTGCGAAGGCGTTCCAGAATGCCGCCGATCAGGGAACCGAGGATCTGCTCTCGCTCGCCATCGCGACCGAACAATGCCATGACCTGGTGGAAAACGGCGTCGAGCATCTGCATCTCTACACTCTCAACAACCCGGATCTGCCCTACCAGATATGCCAGGCGCTGGGGGTCGAGCCCAGCCCATCCCGTGTCGCGGTCAGCTGTGGCTGACGCAACGTCGGCCCGGTAGCTCGGGTGATGTGAACTAGATTTGCCTGCTTTTGCTTGCGGCAACGGCCCATGAATCGTAGTCTGTTCTAGGTTCAAAGCGGGGGCCAAGGTCTTATTGTGTCTGTAGAGCGTCAGCATCGCGGGGTGGCGTCGGCGTCCAGGAATGGGCGGCGCGGCTACTTTGACGGGTCCGCTGGCGAGCATAATGGCCGGGCACCGGTTGCAGCGCTGGATCTGGGAACCAACAATTGCCGCCTGCTGGTCGCGCGTCCGCGTGGCACTCAATTCGAAGTCATGGATGCCTTCAGCCGCACCGTTCGTCTGGGCGAAGGGGTGGAGGGGACCAACCGTCTCTCAGAAGCGGCCCAGAACCGGGCGATGAAGGCGCTGAGGATCTGCGCCTCGAAAATTCACCACCACCGCGTGCAGGATACGCGCATCGTCGCGACCGAGGCGTGCCGCCGCGCGACCAACGGCGCGGAGTTTGCTCAGCGCGTGCGGGCCGAGACTGGCCTGAACATCGACATCATCTCGCCGGAAGAGGAAGCGCGCCTGGCCGTCGCCGGCTGCGCCCCGCTGGTCGATAAGTCCGCCGAGCAATTGCTGGTCTTCGATATCGGCGGCGGCTCGACCGAGCTGATCTGGGTCGACATGTCCGGCACGGCGCCGGAACGTCGCTCGGACCTCATCCAGGCCATTGCCCCCACAGGTACGATCGAGACCAACGCAGTGCGCAAAGCCAAGGCGCGGATCAGCGATTGGATCTCGGTTCCCATCGGGGTCACCACGCTGCATGACCGGTTTGCCGGGATCGAGGAGGATGCCGAGCGTTTCGCGATGATGTCTTGGCACTTCGAGCAACGCCTTGCGCCGTTTGGGCCTTATGATCAAGACGACAGTACGGTGCTGACCCAGCATTTGCAGATCGTCGGTGTCTCGGGCACTGCGACAACCTTTGGTGCGATGCATCTGGGCCTGCAGAAATACGACCGCTCGCAGGTCGATGGGCTGTGGCTGCCCGGGCGCCGCGCCGGTGAGGTGGCTGACCAGATTCTGGCGCTGGGGCGCAAGGGCCGGGTCGAGCATCCCTCGATTGGGTCGCGTCGGGCGGATCTGGTGCTATCAGGGGCCGCGATCCTGATGACCATATTGCGCATCTGGCCGGTCTCGCGCATGCGCATCGCCGACCGCGGACTGCGCGAGGGCATGCTCTATGGCCTGATCGGCGCCCGCCGCGCGCGCCGGCCGTGAGCCCACGCGGCCCCTCGGGCGGGGGCAAGCGCACGTCTGGCCGGGGCGAGCGCAGCCTCAAGGTGAAGGTGAAAACGGCCAAGGGGCGGCGGATATCCTCTACCCGCTGGTTGGAGCGGCAACTCAACGATCCTTATGTCAGTCGCGCCAAGAAAGACGGGTTTCGCGGACGCGCGGCCTATAAGATCCTGGAGATCGATGAGAAGTTCCGCTTCTTGGTACCCGGCGCGCGGGTGGTAGATCTGGGTTCGGCCCCCGGTGGGTGGGCGCAGGTGGCGGTGGAGCGGGTGAACGCGCTCGGTACGCGTACCTCGAAAGCGACGGGGCGGGTCCTGGGTGTCGATCTGCAGGAGATTGAACCCATCCCGGGCGCCACACTGCTGCACCTGGACTTTCTGAGCGACGGGGCCGAGATCGCGGTCAAACACGCGCTCGACGGCCCCGCCGATGTGGTGATGAGCGACATGGCAGCAGCGGCCAGCGGGCACCGCCAGACCGACCACCTGAAGATCATGGCGCTGGCCGAGGCGGCCGCAGATTTCGCCTTCGATGTCCTGACCGAGGGCGGCTGCTATATCGCCAAAGTTCTGCAAGGCGGGACGGAGGCGGATTTGCTGGCCAAACTGAAACAACGCTTCGCGAAGGTCGTGCATTTCAAACCGCCCGCCAGCCGCAAGGACAGCGCGGAGATGTTCGTGGTCGCAACCGGCTTCAAGGGCTAGGGGCAGATCCCGTCAGAGGACCATTGGCTTACCCGTCTGGTCCGCGCAGATACGCGCACCGGCGCGCCATTCACAAAGCCTTTTCCGTTGAAAAGATTTATATCGCAATGGGTTGCGCTGTCAGGCTGCAGCGTGTCGACAGCCTCGTAAGTATAGCCCCCGACGATGAAGGCCTCGTCCCGATAAAGCACCGTTAGGACCTCGCGCCACCGATTGCGCCCGATGCTGGCGTTTTGCGAAATCACGCGTAGGGCGCCATTTTCCGCCAGTTCCAATTCCGGCAGCGTACCGGCCATCTGTCCCCGCCAAACCAGTGCGGGGCGATGAATGGCCAGGGCCAGTTCGTCCGGGCCGGAGAGATAGATCAGAAGATCGGCATCTTCCGCACTCTCCACCAGCAGGGCACGGTCCATCGAACCGTCGCCGTTCCAATCGCCATGCTGGACGGCCAGAACCTGGTGGGGCTGGATTTGCGGCGCTTCGCCCGCCTGCGCGCCAGCTGCGATCAGGCAGGATACTGCCAGTGTTCGCAATTTTGAATGCATCCCGATCATATGCCGATGAAACATCTTCCCTTTGCCCCGTCAACATGAGATAGGGGGCCGCCAACACCGATCGCTGCATGGGAGGCTGTGATGCAGATTCGTGAGGCCCTCACATTCGATGATGTTTTGCTGGTGCCCGGCGCGTCGGAAGTTCTGCCCGCGGATGCCGACACGCGGACCCGCGTGACGCCGGAAATCGAATTGAACATCCCGCTGCTCTCATCGGCCATGGATACCGTGACCGAAGGATCAATGGCCATCGCGATGGCCCAGGCCGGTGGCATGGGCGTGATCCACCGCAACCTGACGATCGAGGAGCAGGCGGCCCAGGTTCGCCAGGTGAAACGCTTCGAATCCGGAGTGGTCTATAACCCGATCACCTTGCGCCCGGATCAGACACTCGCCGACATGAACGCACTGAGCGCGCAGTACAGCATCACCGGTTTTCCCGTAGTCGATGCCGAGCGTCGGCTGGTCGGCATCCTGACCCACCGCGATATCCGGTTTTGCGACGATCCGAACACGCCGGTTTCGGCCCTGATGACCTCGGACCAACTGGCAACTGTGCGCGAGCCGGTGGACCTCGACAGTGCCAAGAAGCTATTGCAGGAGCGGCGGATCGAGAAACTGCTGGTGGTGAACGAGGCCGGGGAATGCACAGGGCTGCTCACCGTTAAGGATATCCAGAAAGCGGTGCTGAACCCGCAGGCCTGCAAGGACGCGATGGGCCGTTTGCGTGTGGCAGCGGCCACGACTGTGGGCGACAGCGGCTATGACCGCTCGACCGCGCTGATCGAGGCAGGCGTGGATCTGATCGTGATCGACACGGCGCATGGTCATTCGGCCTCCGTTTCCCACGCGGTCGAGCGGATCAAGAAGCACTCCAACAGTGTGCAGGTGGTGGCCGGCAATGTCGCGACGGCGGAGGCTGCGCGTGCCCTCATCGATGCGGGCGCGGATGCGGTTAAGGTCGGGATTGGGCCAGGCTCCATCTGCACCACCCGGATCGTCGCGGGCGTAGGCGTGCCGCAACTGACGGCCGTGATGGATTGTGCCGACGAAGCGGCGAAATCCGGCAAGCCGGTGATCGCGGATGGCGGCATCAAGTTCTCGGGCGATCTGGCGAAGGCCATCGCGGCGGGCGCCCATTGCGCGATGATCGGGTCGATGCTGGCGGGGACCGACGAGGCGCCGGGCGAGGTGTTCCTCTATCAGGGCCGATCCTACAAGAGCTATCGCGGCATGGGCTCGGTCGGGGCGATGGCGCGCGGTTCGGCAGATCGCTATTTCCAGAAGGAGGTGGCGAGCGAGAAGCTCGTGCCCGAGGGGATCGAGGGTCAGGTGCCTTACAAGGGGCCCTCGGGCACGGTCATTCATCAATTGGTCGGCGGTCTGCGCGCGGCCATGGGCTATACCGGTGCGCATTCGATCGAGGATATGCACGCGATCGCGAATTTCGTGAGAATCACTGGCGCTGGATTGAAGGAAAGCCACGTCCACGACGTGCAGATCACTCGCGAGGCACCAAACTATCGCGGCAACTGAGCCGGGCCGATGCGTCCCGATGCGCGGGCTGCCGCTGCGATCGACATCCTCGACCGTTGGCTGACGGGGGTTGCACCGGCGGAGCGTCTGCTGGCGGAGTGGGGGCGTGCTAATCGCTACGCGGGCTCCGGGGACAGGCGCGCAATCGGCGATCTGGTCTACGATGCGATACGCCGCCGCCGCTCCGCGCTCTGGGTATCGGGGGCCGTTTCTGAAGATGGCCGCGCGCTGATCCTGGGCCGGACGGTGCTGGAAGGAGTCGATCCAACAGAGATCTTCACGGGCGCGCGTCATGCCCCTGCCGCGCTGGACGCGCGGGATCGACTGCGGGACCTGAGCGACGCGCCCTTGGCGGTGCGCCACGATCTGCCGGACTGGCTGGAACCATATATGGCCGCGTTGCCGGAGAGCACCCTGTCCGCGCTGGGCCACCGCGCGCCACTCGATTTGCGGGTCAATTTGCTGAAAGCAACCGTGCCGGGGGCAGTTGCCCGTTTGGTGGAGGAAGGGGTGCAGGCTGAGGCTGGCCCCCAGTCCCCCCCATGTCTGCGGGTGCGCGACGGCGCCCATCGGGTTGCGCGAACCGGCGCCTATGAGGATGGCTGGGTCGAATTGCAGGATGCATCCAGCCAGGCCGTGGCGGATCTGGCCGCTGCCCTGCCTGGCGAAACGGTCCTGGATTTTTGCGCTGGAGGCGGCGGAAAGACCCTCGCCCTTGCCGCAGCGATGCAGAACCGCGGGAGGCTTTTCGCTTATGACGCGGCCCCGCAACGCCTGGCACAGATCGCACCCAGGGCCGCGCGGGCGGGGGCCCGGATCACCTGTCTGGATGACGCGGGCCTGCAAGATCTGGCCGGGTCCTGCGATCTGGTTTTCGTCGATGCACCTTGTTCTGGGACGGGCGCATGGCGGCGGACGCCGGAAGCGAAATGGGCCCTCACGCCCTCACGGCTGGATGAACTGACAGCGTTGCAGGCCAATATTCTTATGCAGGCCCGGCGCTTTCTGCGTCCCGGCGGGCGCATGATCTATGCCACCTGTTCGCTGCTGAACCTGGAAAACGAGGCCCGGATCGATGCGTTTCTGGAGCAGCACCCACACTTTCGGCCTGGCGAGAGTTTGTCACTTACCGATCTCGCTCAAGGCGACGGCTTCTTCGCGCAAGTCCTGAGAAACGCCTGAAAGTTGTATTTTAGCATTTACAACAACATCTTTAAGTTGTTCTTTGGGCACAAGCTGGCGCGGGCCGGGGGCAGATGGCGGCGATGAACCGGCATAGGCACATGGCCTCGCACGGCGCCTATGTGTCCAGGCCAGGAGTTTCCGCTGATTTCCTCGCTTCCACCTGGTATTATCGAGGTGCTGATTACCCTCTGCCTCGCGCTTTTTGGCGCCGTACTGGCGGTGCTGATATGGCGGCTGCTGCGCGTCGGTGGTAACGCCAAGGTTCCACAAGAAGCGCTGATCCGTGAAGTTGACGAAGTGCCGATGCCCGCTGCTGCATCGCGGCTGAACGGGCAATTGATCCATGCCAATGAGGGGTTTCGGATCGGGGAGGGCGCCCCGACCGCACAGATCGAAGATCTTTTGAAGCTGCAGATCCCGGACTTTGCGGCGAGTGCCGTCTACCGCCTCGCGCGGGCTTCTGCGGTGCCGGGTTTCGCTCTGATGGCAGTCGATGACGGGTCGGGCGAAGCTCGTTACCTCTGTTGCAGGCGCTGCCATGACGACGCGTTGATCTGGTCGCTCGTGAGCGCCCAGATCGCGCAGGACAGCGTGGTCGGGTTGCAGGCCGGATCGGGCGGGCCGGACCGTTTTCCCTATCTGCGTTTGGACGGCGATGGCGTCTCGCGCACCAATGCGGCTTTCGTCGAGACGTTTGGTCAGCAGGCTGCACCGGTAGTCGAGGCGCTCGGCACGCTGCACGGGCATTCTGGCGCGCGGGTGGTGTTGACCCTTGCCAACCGCGAGACACGCAGCTTTCTGGCATTTTCGACGGCGGAGGATGATGGCGGCGATCCTGGCGTTCTGCTGTTACCGCAGGAGGCCAGCGCCTCGCCCAACTCCCGCGCAACCAAAGCACTGGAGACCCTGCCTATCGGCCTGATGCAGTTCGATCTGGACGGGCGCAGCCTGTGGTCCAACCGTCAAGCGGAACATATTCTGGGTCAGCAGATCCCGCACGGCATGCCGATTGATCAGATCTTCTCGGCCCTTGGCCGCCCGATCCCCGCATTGCTCGAGGAAGCGATGGCCGGCAGCGCCAACCGGCGCGGCGCGATGGTCCGGATCGAGGGCCAGCACGATGACGGTTTCCTGCAGATCACCCTGTCGCGCACCGATCTGGATGGGCTCGACGGCTTCCTCGCGGTGGTGAACGACGCCAACGAATTGCGAGAGCTGGAAGATCGCTTTGCGCAAAGCCAGAAGATGGAGGCCGTGGGCAAGCTGGCCGGGGGCGTGGCCCATGACTTCAACAACGTGCTGACCGCGATCAAGGGGCATTGCGATTTCGTTCTGATGGGAAAGGAGCAGACCAATCCGGATTACGAGGATCTGATCCAGATCCGCCAGAACTCGAACCGGGCGGCGTCGATGGTGCGCCATCTGCTGGCGTTCTCGCGCCAGCAGACCCTGCAACCGCAGCTATTGAACCTACGGGACGTGATCTCGGACGCTCATGTGTTTCTCAACAGCGTGATCGGCGAACGGGTGACCCTGCATATCGACCACGAGCGAGAGCTTTGGCCTGTGATGGCCGACCAGCACCAGTTGGAGCAGGTGCTGATGAACCTTGTCGTCAACGCCCGGGACGCGATGGAGGAGCGCGGAACCGTCACCATCGCCACCCGCAATGTCAGCCAGTCGAGCGAGGAGATGATCCAGGGCGTGGCGGTGCCGCCCGACGAATATGTCGAGATCAGCGTGACCGATGACGGAACGGGGATACCGGAAGATGTGCGTGGCCGGGTGTTCGACCCGTTCTTCACCACCAAGCCGCAGGGGCAGGGCACGGGCCTGGGTCTCTCCACCGTCTATGGCATCGTGAAGCAGTCGGGTGGGTTCATCTTTGCCGAGAACCTGCCGGACAGCGGGGCCTGTTTCCGCATGCTGCTGCCCTGCACCAGCCCGGCCACTCCGCGGGTGCCGATGGAGCGCCCGGCAGAGATCAAGCGCGATCTGACCGGTCAGGCCAGCGTACTGTTGGTGGAGGACGAGGACTCGATCCGATCCGTCGGCTCGCGCGCGCTCAAGCTGCGCGGGTACCGGGTGCATGAGGCAGCGTCGGCCGAGGATGCCATGCGGCTGTTGTCCGAGGATGGAATCAAGGTCGATGTCCTGGTCTCGGATGTCGTGATGCCGGGTATGGACGGCCCGACATTCGCCGTCAAAGCGCGAGAGCTGCGCCCCGGATTGCGGCTGATCTTCGTCTCCGGCTATGCGGAGGACAACTTCCGCAACGCCGATCTGGGTGAGGATTTCCTATTCCTGCCAAAACCGTTCTCGATCAACGAGTTGACCTCGAAGGTGAAGGAAGCACTGGAGGAAACGGTCTGAGCCTAGCGCGCCATGCTCTCGTAGATTTCGAAATCACGAGCCAGTTCGGCACTCACCCGCTGCCGGGTCGACGACGCGAGATCGCGTGAGCCATGCTGGGGCGAGACATTCAGCCGCCCAAGTTCGATCTCCCAGCCGGTTCGTCCGCCGATCCAGGCCACCATGTCCGCCAGATGATCATAGCGATATAGGTGGTCGACACCGATCCCGCCCTCGGCATCGGCAACGAAGCGCGACTGGCGCCCCAGCGTATCGCCGGGCGAGACTTTGTCGAAATACCGATTCACAAAAGTATCGAAGCTGAGCCCAACGGTGGAGTTGCGATGCCCCCGCAGCGCGTCGCGCTGGCGATAGCGCCACCAGGAATGCAACCAGTCCACCGGCTCGCGAAACAGGCATACTGTCTCCAGCGGCTGATCGGAAAACTTCTCAAGAAACGGGCGCAGGTGGCGGTGAAATTTGCGATAGTTGCAGTGTTTTGCGCCCTGAGGATGGCGGATCACCATGTCCGCGCGCATGCCGAGCGCATCGATCAGCGAGTGGGTCGCGCATTTCGGCATGGACAGGATAACGAGGCGATGCTGCATGCTGACGATCATGGTGCCTATTTGGCATGATTGGCGGCGGTGCGAAAGATCTGGCGTAGGTTTGGCTGGTCAACCGGCAAAACTTCGATCCCGTCCGTGCGGTTAATCAAATGTAAAGAAAGTCCTATGCAATCTAAAGCTGCACAGCGTTAATTTGTTCTTTATTTGTTTCGAATTTTATGAGAACACTACAGGAACACGCAGGCGATTGCGGCACCCTGGGCGATGTGGAATAAGGAACGGGAAGATGAAAAATAATCTGCTGAAACTCGACGAGAGGCGTGGGATGGACAAGGAAAAAGCATTGGAATCGGCGCTCTCTCAGATCGAGCGCAATTTCGGCAAGGGATCGATCATGAAGCTGGGCCAGAAGCCCAGCATGGACATTGAAGCGGTCTCGACCGGCTCGCTCAGCTTAGATATCGCGCTGGGGATCGGCGGGTTGCCGAAGGGCCGGATTATCGAGATCTACGGCCCCGAAAGCTCGGGCAAGACCACACTCGCCCTCATTGTGTTTGCCGTGCATAAAAACAAACACGGCGGTGTGTGCGCCTTCGTCGACGCGGAGCACGCCCTCGATCCAGTCTATGCGCGCAAGCTGGGCGTGGATGTGGACGAGTTGCTGATCTCGCAGCCCGATGCGGGCGAGCAGGCGCTCGAAATCACCGATACCCTGATCCGCTCGGGCGCTGTCTCGGTCGTTGTGGTCGACTCGGTTGCGGCGCTGACGCCCAAGGCAGAACTGGAAGGCGATATGGGCGATGCGCAGATGGGTCTGCAGGCACGCCTGATGAGCCAGGCGATGCGCAAGCTGACAGGCTCGATCAGCCGCTCGAACTGCATGGTGATCTTCATCAACCAGATTCGCATGAAGATCGGTGTCATGTTCGGCAGCCCGGAGACGACGACCGGCGGCAATGCGCTGAAATTCTACTCCTCCGTGAGGCTCGATATTCGCCGCATCGGCTCGGTCAAGGACCGCGACGAGACCACCGGCAACCAGACCCGCGTGAAAGTGGTGAAGAACAAGGTCGCCCCTCCGTTCCGCCAGGTCGAATTCGACATCATGTATGGCGAGGGGATCTCGAAAACCGGCGAGTTGATCGATCTGGGCGTCCGTGCCGGGGTGGTCGAGAAGTCGGGTTCGTGGTTCTCGTATGGCGACACGAGGATTGGCCAGGGCCGCGAAAACGCCAAACAATTCCTGCGCGACAACGAGGATGTGGCGCTGGAGATCGAGGACAAGATCCGCGCCGCGCATGGGTTGGAGTTCGACTTCATGGCTGCCGGCGACGACGACGGGGAAAGCAACGAGGTCATCGAGGCTTGACCATCCCTTTCGACAGGCGGCGGCTGGTCCGCCGCCTGCAACCATGGCCTTTGTGGACAGCCTGTGCTGCGGCGGCTAAGAGACTGCCCAGACAATGACCTCTAGGCGGGCAGGGTACCATGGCTTCTCTCAACGATATCCGTACCGGTTTTCTCGATTACTTCCAGAAAAACGGTCATACGGCGGTGCCCTCCTCGCCGCTGGTTCCACGCAACGATCCAACGCTGATGTTCACGGCAGCCGGGATGGTGCAGTTCAAGAACCTGTTCACCGGGGTCGAGACCCGAGAGTACACCCGTGCCGTCACCAGCCAGAAATGCGTCCGCGCAGGCGGCAAGCATAACGATCTCGACAATGTGGGTTATACCGCACGCCACCATACCTTCTTCGAGATGTTGGGCAATTTCTCCTTCGGCGACTACTTCAAGGACACCGCTATACCGCTCGCCTGGGATTTGGTGACGAAGGAGTTCGGTCTTCCGAAAGACCGCTTGCTGGTGACGATCTACCACGATGACGACGAAGCGGCGGAGATCTGGAAAAAACATGCAGGCCTCTCCGATGACCGTATCATCCGGATCGCGACAGATGACAACTTCTGGTCGGCGGGACCGACTGGACCTTGCGGCCCATGTTCCGAGATCTTTTATGACTATGGCGATCACATCTGGGGCGGCCCACCGGGCAGCCCGGATGAGGATGGCGATCGGTTTGTCGAGATCTGGAACCTGGTCTTCATGCAGTTCGAACAGTTCGCGGATGGTCGGCGCGAGAACCTGCCCAAGCCCTCGATCGACACCGGCATGGGGCTGGAACGGATCGGCGCCGTACTGCAGGGCAAGACGGACGTTTATGATAACGATCTGACGCGCGCGCTGATTGAGGCCTCTGCCCATGCAACCAGTGTTGATCCCGATGGAGATCAGCGGATCCATCACCGGGTGGTTGCGGATCATCTGCGCTCGACCTCGTTCCTGATCGCAGACGGCGTGTTGCCCTCGAACGAGGGGCGCGGGTATGTGCTTCGGCGCATCATGCGACGCGCCATGCGGCATGCGCATCTTCTGGGGGCCAAGGATCCGCTGATGCATCGGCTGGTGCCGGAATTGGTGCGCCAAATGGGTCAGGCCTTTCCCGAACTTGTCCGCGCACAGCCCCTGATCGAGGAGACGCTGGAACTGGAGGAAAACCGCTTCCGCCGCACACTGGATCGCGGCCTGGGGCTGCTGGAGGCCGAGCTTGAAACCCTCAGCGATGACCGCCCGCTGCCGGGTGAAGTTGCCTTCAAACTATACGACACATTTGGTTTTCCGCTGGATCTCACGCAGGACGCTCTGCGCGAGAAGGGTCGCGAGGTCGATGTTGCGGGCTTCGACGCTGCGATGGCAGCGCAGAAAGCCAAGGCGCGTGCGGCCTGGTCCGGATCGGGCGAGGCGGCTGAAGACACCGTCTGGCTGGGTCTGCGCGACGAAATGGGCGCGACCGAATTCCTGGGCTATGAGGCCGAGCAGGCCGAGGGTCAAATCCTGGCGATCGTCTCTGACGGCGCGCGCGCATCGATAGCGGAGGCTGGCAATGCAGTGCAGATCCTGACCAACCAGACGCCGTTCTATGCGGAAAGCGGTGGCCAGGTCGGGGATTGCGGCGCTCTCACAACCAAGGTTGCGCGGGTCGAGATCAGCGACACCAGAAAACATGCCGGCGACTTGCACGTTCATTACGGGCAGGTTGCGCAGGGTACTTTGAACGAGGGCGATGCGGCGGTTTTGACTATAGATACCGGGCGTCGCGGGGCGATCCGTGCAAACCACTCCGCCACTCACCTGCTGCACGAGGCGCTGCGCGGGGCGCTTGGCGATCACGTCGCACAGCGTGGCTCGCTGGTGGCTCCGGACCGGTTGCGCTTCGATTTCACCCATCAGAAGGGCATGAGCCTGGAGGAAATCGCCGGGGTGGAGCGCGAGGTGAACGCCTATATCCGCCAGAATGCCGAGGTTTCGACGCGGATCATGACGCCGGATGAAGCGCAAGAGATGGGCGCGCGCGCGCTCTTCGGCGAGAAATACGGCGACGAGGTCCGCGTCGTGTCGATGGGCACCCGGCCCGAGGGGCAGACGGGACCGGCCGGTGCCACCTATTCGCTGGAGCTTTGCGGCGGCACCCATGTGGCGCACACAGGTGAGATCGGGTTGCTGGTTCTGACCGGCGAGAGCGCTTCCTCCGCCGGGGTGCGCCGGGTCGAGGCACTCACCGGCGAGGCGGCGTTCGGCTATCTTTCGGCCCAGGACCACCGGCTGGCCGAGGCGGCGACCGCGCTGAAATCGCGGCCCGAGGATGTGGCGGAGCGCGTGCGCAGCCTGCTGGACGAACACAAGAAGATGGAGGCCGAGATCGCCGATCTGCGCAAGCAGGTGGCGCTGGGCGGCGGCGGTGCTGCGGAGCCAGAGGCGCGCGAGATCGCGGGCATCCCGTTTGTCGGCCAGGTGCTGAGCGGTGTGAACCCCAAGGACCTGCGCGGCCTGATCGATGCGCACAAGGGGCGCATCGGTTCGGGCGTCGTTTTGCTGGTTGCTGACAGCGGCGGCAAGGCCGCGATTGCTGCCGGGGTGACCGAGGATCTGACCAATCGCGTCTCGGCGGTCGATCTGGTACAGGCCGCCGTTGCCGCAGTCGGTGGCAAAGGCGGTGGCGGTCGCCCCGATCTGGCTCAGGGCGGCGGGCCCGAGCCAGATAAAGCCGAAGCGGCAGTTGCGGCGGCCGAGGCTCTGTTGAGCGCTACATAAGCATCGAGAGGGGGTCTTCCAGCCCCCGCTTGATCGCATCCAGGAACCGCGCGCCCAGCGCCCCATCGATCACCCGGTGATCGCAGCTTAGTGTCACGGACATAACCGTTGCGGTGGCCAGCGCGCCGTCCTTCACGACAGGTTTCTGAACACCCGCACCGACCGCCAGGATCGAGCCATGGGGCGGGTTGATTACCGCGTCGAAATTCTCCACCCCGAACATGCCGAGATTGGAGATGGCGAAGCTGCCGCCCTGATATTCCTGGGGCGCCAGCTTCTTCTCGCGCGCCCGCCCCGCCAAATCTTTCATAGCGGCCGAGATGGCCGAGAGCGACAACCCCTCCGCATCGCGGATCACGGGGGTGAAGAGACCGCCTTCGATCGCCACCGCCACGGCGACATCCGAGGCGGCGAAGCGCAGCAAGCGGTCGCTCGCCCAGACTGCATTGCAATCCGGCACATCCTGCAGCGCCAGCGCGCAGGCCTTGATGATGAAATCATTGACCGAGAGCTTCACGCCGCGCGCCTCGCCGCTGACATTGAGCTGTTTGCGCAGCGCGAGCAGGGCGTCGAGCTCGATGTCCCGGCGGAGGTAGAAGTGCGGGATAGTCTGCTTCGCCTCGGTCAGGCGGGCGGCGATGGTCTTGCGCATGCCGTCGAGGGGGATCTCCTCGAAGCTCCGGCCCTCATAGAGCGCTTGAACACTGGCCGCGTCGGGTCCGGTACGCATTGCGGCAGGCGGCGGGACAGCGGTAGCGGGCGCATGGGCGGACGGCGCGGCTTCTGCCGAGAGAACATCCGCCTTGACGATGCGGCCGCGCGGGCCGCTGCCGGTGATACGCGCCAGATCCAGCCCCTTCTCCGCAGCGATCCGCCGTGCCAGGGGCGAGGCGAAAACCCGCGCGCCATTCTGTTGCATGGGCGCTGGGGTTGCTGCCTTTGGGGGGTCCTGGATCGTCGGGGCAGGCGCGTCCTCCACCGGTGCCAGCGCCTTTGACGCCGCTGGCGCGGTTTGCAGCTCGGCGGCATCCTCGCCCTCTTCCAGCAGCAGGGCGATGACTTCGTTCACCTTCACCGCATCGGTGCCTTCCGGGATCAGGATCTTGCCAAGCACGCCCTCGTCCACCGCCTCGACTTCCATCGTCGCCTTGTCGGTCTCGATCTCGGCAATCAGGTCGCCGGAGGTGACAGTATCCCCCTCGGCCTTCAACCATTTGGCGAGCTTGCCTTCCTCCATCGTCGGCGACAGCGCGGGCATCAATATGTTGATCGGCATGGACGGCCCCTTCAACGATAGCAGACGGAACGGGCGGCCTCGACCACCTCGTCAGTCGTGACCAGCGCCAGCTTTTCCAGATTGGCGGCATAGGGCATCGGCACATCCTTGCCGGTGAGGTTGACCACCGGCGCGTCGAGGTAGTCGAACGCTTCGCGCATCAGAACCGCCGAGATATGATTGCCGATGGCGCCGACGGGCCAGCCTTCCTCCACCGTCACGCAGCGATTGGTCTTCTGGACCGAGCGCACAATCGCCTCGGTATCCATCGGGCGCAGGCTGCGCAGGTCGATCACCTCCGCCATGATCCCGTCGGCGGCCAGACGGTCGGCGGCCTCCAGCGTGTAGGTCATGCCAATGCCGAAGCTGACCAGGGTGACATCCGCCCCCTCGCGCCAGATCCGCGCCTTGCCGATGGGCACGGTCAGATCATCGGTATCCGGCACCTCGAAGCTCTTGCCATAGAGGATCTCGTTTTCGAGGAAGATCACAGGGTTCGGATCGCGGATTGCAGACTTCAGCAACCCTTTGGCGTCGGCGGCGGAGTAAGGTATGACCACTTTGAGACCCGGAATATGCGCATACCAGGCCGCGTAGTCCTGGCTATGCTGC
>JBCCDU010000092.1:0-15563 GCA_039030715.1 Pseudomonadota bacterium | reverse complement strand
GAGAATCGCTAGATAACCCGCGGAACACAATGCGAGGACGCCGAAGATGCCCAAAATCACCTATATCGAGCATGGTGGAACCCAGCACACGGTCGATGTGGCCGAAGGGCTGACCGTGATGGAGGGCGCGGTTTCGAACAATATTCCCGGCATCGATGCGGATTGTGGTGGGGCCTGCGCCTGCTCGACCTGCCATGTCTATGTCGACCCCGCCTGGGCGGATAAACTGCCCGCCAAGGAGGATATGGAAGTCGACATGCTCGACTTCGCCTTCGAGCCGGACGAGGCCCGGTCGCGCCTGACCTGCCAACTCAAGGTGACCGCCGATCTGGACGGTCTGGTCGTCCAAATGCCCGAGAAGCAAATTTGAGGCTTGTCGGCAGCGCCTGCGCGCTTGCCCTGACCGCTGGCATTGCCTGGGCCGCATTCGCGCAATGGGGTATCCGGGCTGCTGATCTGCAGCAGCGCACGGATCGGTACGGGCATGACGTTCTGGACGGCAACGAATTCGCCGCCATGCGCGTGCAGTTCCTCGCGGCGGGCGATCTCGTGCAACTCCAGACCATCTCGCTTCCAGACGATCGCGTGTTCGAGGACGTTGAGGCGCGTATCGCCAATCTCAGCCGAGACGTCGACGACAACGGGAGGCCCATCGACCACATCGCCGTGGTCGAGGCGAGCCGGAGCGCAGGAGCAGCGCTGTCGGTTTACGGGATCGTCGCGGGCAGAATCGAGAAGATCGCCTCAACCCCGCATGTAGGGCGCCCATTCCGTTGGCGTGCTGTCGCAGGAATTGCCGATTTCGATGGGGACGGGCAGAGTGATATCGCCGAGGTGGTGACGCCGCATCTCGCAGGCATCCTTCGGTTCTGGACCTTGCGGGATGGCGAACTGGTCGAAATAGCCGAGCCCTTACCTGGATTCTCGAACCACCGGATTGGTGAAGGTTTCATCACCAGTGACGTGCGAATCTGTGACGGAATTGCCGAGCTGTTTCTGCCCGATCTGGCATGGCAGCGCCTTGTTGCGGTGCGCCTGGAAGATGGCGGAAAGAACGATCTGAAGAGGATCGTCGCACACAAAACCAAAATGTCGCCGCAGGATGCGGCGCCGGATTGCCCCTAACCAGACTGGCGCTCTAACGTCCAGCGCCTGTCAGATGTCGATGGCGTCTACGTCCTGCCTCGGCGTGCTTTCAGTGCCGATCTGGGCGGCATTAACGGGCCGTCCGACATAGTGTCTGCCGTTCAATGCTATCTCGACATCGCCACTCGGCAGATTCGAGATCAGCAGCCCTTGCACCGAGATGTAAGGGCTCAACTCGATAGTTCTTATCATTTTGTTGTTTCCTCCACACGTTGGTCAATATGACCTGTCTCGCAAAACTTGCAAGAGGGTGAAGGAAAACCGTTAAGCCGTGTTTAAGCGGAGATCAGGCGCTGCGCGCAGCCGGTTCTAGCAAATGCGTGCGCAGAAGGTCGTAGATGTCGTCCACCAGAACCGGCTTGGCGAGGTAGTCGTCCATCCCGGCGGACAGGTAAAGAGCCTTGTCCTCTTCCTTCGCATTCGCAGTCACAGCGATAATCCGGACATCGCCCTGCTGTCTGGTCTTTTCCGCGTTCAAGGCCCGGATCTGCCTTGCAGCTTCGATCCCATCCATACGCGGCATCCGGATGTCCATGAAGACCAGATCGGTCGGCTCTTCGTCGATCAGGCGCAGAACCTCGTGCCCGTCATTGGCCACCGCGACCTTGGCCCCCGTCGGCTCCAGCAAGGCCTGCAGCAGCATGCGGTTGGTGATGTCGTCCTCGGCCAGGATCACGCGGCGGCCCGAAAGATCGGGAATATCAGTGTCCGGTCCCGCGACCTGCGAAAACGGCATATTCCGGCGCTTGATCTGATCAAGAACCGCCGGCAGGCCCTTGGGCAGCACCCCATGGATGACCACCGCATCCAGCAGGGTGCTATTCTTGATGTGATCGGGTGGCGGCGCCCCGCAATCCAGTACGAAGCTGGTAGCGCGGAAGGCGGACTCCCGGCGCAGGGACTGCACGACCTCCAGCACCTCGTCGCCTAGCAGGGAATGCGAGAGGCAGGCGAAATCGAAGACCCGACCCGATGAAGAAGCCGCCGCCGCCGCACCGCGTGCTTCGGCAGCGTTTGTGACCCGCACCACCTCCAGCCCTATGGCTGTCAGCGACTCGATCGCCCAATCACAGCAGAGCGCGTCTTCCGAGAGCAGCAGCAGCTTATGCCCGCTGAGCGCAGCACGCCAGGCCGCACCGATCTGCGGGCTGCCAGGCGCTGCGACAAGCGGCAAACCCACAGCCAGGCAGAAGCCGCCCCCGTCCATCTCCTCCAGCGTCATGACACCACCCATCTGCTCGGCGAGGTCGCGCGAGATGATCAGACCCAGACCTGCCGACTTCTCGAATTTCTTGCGGTCATCCTGTCCATCGGCAAAGGGATTGTACGGGCCATAGCGCATCAGCGGCGCCATGCCGGCGCCCGCCTCGGTAATCTCGATGCGCAATTCGGGCGAGCCATCGGCGCGCGGGTTGCCAAGCCAGACCCCGGCCATGACCTCGCCCGCCTCGTTGAACTTGATCGCATTCGATAGCAGGTTGAGCATGATCTGCCGGAGCCGCGGAGCATCACCCAGAATCTCCTGCGGCAGGCGGTTGTCCACGTGCGCGCGCATCACCACGTTGTTGTGCTCAGCCTCTGGCATCATCAGGTTGACGCAATCGTTGAACATCCGCTCGATCTCGATCGGACCGGTGTCCAGATCCAGACCACCCACTTCGATTTTCGAAATATCCAGAACATCATTCAGCACCGACAGCAGCGTGTCGCCGGAATGGATGATCTGTTCGGCCAGATGACGTTGGCGCGGCTCCAGCCGGGTTTCGGACAGCAGGCTCGCGCAGCCAAGCACCCCGTTCAGGGGCGTGCGGATTTCGTGGCTCATCCGGGCCAGGAACGCCGTCTTGTTAACCGAAGCACGCTCCGCCGCCGCGCGTCGCAACTCCAGCGCCTGCTTGTCGGCATAGGCGCGGCGCTGGAATTCGCCAGCCATCAGGAAGGCCCGCACGATGAACATCGCGAAGAAGAGAGAGATCGCGAAGGTCAGCACGGCGTCCGGCGTCACCGCCCCATCTCGCCAGGACCAGTCGATCAGGTTAGCCACCGCCACCATCGCCGCAACCGAAGGACCATAGGTGGTCGCCATCAAGAGCCGGTCCGGCACCAGAACCAGCACGGCCGCGAAGAACCCGCCGGCGACCCAGATCACCGCCGCAAGAACCATCAGTGGCGATTGCTCCACAACCAGAAAGACCGAGAGTGTCAGATAGACGATCACCAGCACCAGGTTGACGAAAACAGTGGTGTAGTAATCCAGCTTCGTCAGCGCGTGCCGCCGCGCCAGGATGCGTTTCGAGCGCGAAGTCCACAGAAACTCGGCAGCCAGAACCATGAAGCCCCAGATCAGACCCGTCGTGACCATATTCGAAAACAGCATAACCGCAGTGATCGCGGTCGCCATTGCGCCGCGCAGGGCCAGATAGCTGAGCGATTGCTCGGCAAAGGCATCAAGGTGGTCTGCTTTTGCCGCTTCCACGGGCATGCTCAGGCCCTGAAGCGCTGTTCTATCGGTCACGTTTTACGGTCTACCTCGCCCATTTGCGCTTTTATCCAAGAGTTCTAGACAAATAGAAACGCGGGTACCTGCTCAATGGCGAAGTTACCTTTACGGCAACTCCAGATCCAGTTCAAATAGTTCCCGACCCTCTTTTCACGATTTGAACACTTACGAACTGTTAAAGCCAGTCCCGAAGAATGGCCAAAAGTGGTAAATCCGCTGGCGGCATGGGGTATTTTGACAGTTTGTTGGAAGCAACCCAGGCCAACCGTTGGCCCTCGCGGCCCTGCGCGATCCCCTCCCATTTTCGGCAAGCAAAGAGCGGCATCAGCAGGTGGAAGTCCTCGTAGCCATGGCTGGCAAAGGTCAGGGGTGCCAGGCAGCTCTCCCAGGTGTCGATGCCAAGTTCCTCCTGCAATTCGCGGATCAGACAGGCTTCGGGGGTCTCGCCTTGCTCGACCTTGCCCCCGGGGAACTCCCATAGACCGGCCATGGATTTGCCCTCGGGGCGTTCGGCCAGCAGGATGCGACCGTCGGCATCGATCAGAGCAACAGCCGCTACAAGGATCAGCTTCACGAGCGATAATCCGCGTTGATCTCGATATAGCGCTTGGTGAGGTCGCAGGTCCAAACCGTCGCGCTGCCCGTACCGATGCCGACATCGATGCCGATCTCGAGTTCCTCACGGCGCATATAGGCGGCTCCATCTGCCTCGCGGTAGCCCTTGGCGACCCAACCGCCTTCCGCCACCTGGATGTCGCCGAAGGTGATCGCCATGCGGTCGCGGTCTGCCGCCTCGCCTGCCTTGCCAACGGCCATGACAATGCGGCCCCAGTTGGGATCCTCGCCCGCGATTGCGGTTTTCACCAGGGGAGAGTTCGCCACCGAAAGCGCGATGCGGTGCGCGGCACGGTCGGTTTTTGCCCCGGTCACGGTGATCGCCACCTGTTTGGTCGCCCCCTCGCCATCGCGTACCACCAGCAGCGCCAGATGGCGCATGACGTCATGCAGCGCTGTCTCGAACGCAGCAAAACGCCGGTCGCGACGGCTGAGGATCGGGGCCATCGCAGCCTTGCCCGTCGCCCCCACCAGCAGCGTGTCCGAGGTCGACGTATCGCTGTCCACCGTGATCGCGTTGAAGGTCGTCTGCGTGAACTTCGAGACCATCGTTTGCAGCAGAGGCTGCGCGATGGCGCAATCAGTGAAGATGAAGACCAGCATCGTCGCCATATCCGGCGCGATCATACCAGACCCCTTGGCGATCCCGCTGAGGGTCACCGGCGTGCCGTCCAGTTCCACCACCTGACTCACACCCTTTGTGTAGGTATCGGTGGTGCGGATCGCGGCTGCGGCCTGCAGCATCGCGTCCGGCGTCAGAGCCTTGGCCAGACCCGCCAGCTTGGCCACGATCTTCTTCTGGGGCAGCGGCTCGCCTATCACGCCGGTGGAGGCCATGAAGACGTTGCCCTTGGGCGTCCCCAGCGCCTTGCCGGCGGCGTTCATGACGGCCCCGACACTCTCGATCCCGCTGGTCCCGGTGAAAGCGTTGGCATTGCCGGAATTAACGACGATGCCGATCTTACGGCGGTTCGGTTTCGCCGCCAGCGCCGCCAGCCGCTCCTCGCACCAGAGGACCGGTGCCGCCCGTGTCTCGGATTTCGTGAACGTACCCGCGATGACCGATCCGGGTGCCAGTTCCGCTAGCATCACGTCGGCGCGGCCCTTGTATTTCACGCCGGCCGCAGCCGATGCCAACCGGACCCCCAAGACGGGCGCGACCTCGGGGTCGGAGGCCGGCGCCAGGGGCGACACCGATGGACCCTGGCCCAACTCCCGTTCGAGCCCGGCGATTTCCGCCGACAGCTCCGCCAGCTTCTTGCGCCGTTTGGCCAGTTTCTTTTCGATCTTGCCGGGGCGCCCGGATTTGGACGCCCCCTTTTTCTGTTTCTTCGCAGCCAAAGTAGCCTCCCCCGGACGACCGCGTGGCCCGTGCCTATTCGGCGGGTTGCAACAGGTCGTCCTGCTTGATCGCTTCGCCGGGCACGTTCACCTCGGGCTTCACGATCTCCACATCCCTCATGATCTCTGCGATCACGGTGTTCTGGGCCTGTTGTGCCAGTTCCGCCTGGATCTCGCCATAGACCTGTTCCAACGGCGGGGCGGCACGCTCGCGGCGCTCCTCCAGCTTGATCAGATGCCAGCCGAACGGGCTCTCGACCGGGTCGCTCACCTGGCCGGGCTCCATCGCGAAGGCCGCGTCGGCAAACTCCGGCACCATGTCCGAATGCACGAACCAGCCGAGATCGCCGCCGCGCTGGGCGGTCCCATCGGTGCCGTGCTCGGCGGCCAGGGCCGCGAACTCCGCCCCACCATCGATCTGGGCCTTCAATTCGGCCGCCTTCTCTGGGCTTTCGACCAGAATATGTCCGGCGCGGACCTCCTCCTGAGGTTCGGCATTGGCATAACGGGCGGCATAGGCTTCGACGATCTTGTCCTCGGTGGTCAGCTTGGCCACCTCCTCGCGCATATATCGGTCGGCCAGGATGCCAATGGTCTGAATCTGCAAGGCAATCTGGACGCCGGGCTGATCGGCCAGGCCGGCCTCGCGGGCGGCTTTCGCCATCAGCACCTGTGTTGTGAGCTGCTCGCTCAGCGCCTCGAACAGCACTTCGCCCGGCAGTTGCTGGTACTGTTCGGGGATGGTCTGGCGCACGGCGATCAGTTCGCCCAGGGTGATCGGCACACCGTTCGCCGTGGCCACGACGGTGCTGGCATCGTATTCGCTCAGCACTTCGATCTCCGGCGCCTCCTCGGCTGCCGCCGGTGCCTCAGCTTCGGCTGCTCCCTCCTCGGTCGTGGTCTGGGCCAGGGCGGGTTGAACGGCAAAGGCCAGCAGCAACGCCGCAAGCGGGCCGGTCAGACGCCCGGTCAGAAGGTTGAGTTGGGGCATAGATGTCTCCTCACGGGATCGCCAGGCCTCGCGCCGGCTCAGATCATTGACACGTCCGACCCCCCTCAATAGATGAAAGCCGGGACGGGGCCCTCGGGCCTCGTGCGCCAGACTTATGCCCTTGACCCAGAGCGGGCAAGCGCCATCACGTCAATTTGGCCGGGGGAGCGACCCGGCGCCACGGAAAAGGGTCCTCATGCTCGGATTAGGCAGCCTGGCCAAAAAGGTGTTCGGCACCACCAATGATCGCAAGATCAAGGCGGCCCAAGCCGTCGTGCAGGCGGTGAACGCGCTTGAGCCGGAATTCGAAGCGCTCAGCGACGAGCAGATCCGCGGCAAAACCGAAGAGTTCAAGAAGCGCGTGGCGGATGGCGAAAGCCTGGACGATATCCTGCCCGAAGCCTTCGCCAATGTGCGCGAAGCCGCCAAGCGCGCCCTGGGTTTGCGCCCCTTCGACGTGCAGATCCTGGGCGGTCTGGTCCTGCACCAGGGCAATATCGCCGAGATGAAAACCGGCGAGGGCAAGACCCTGGTCGCCACCCTGCCCGTCTATCTAAACGCGCTCACCGGCAAGGGTGCGCACGTGGTCACGGTCAACGACTATCTGGCGCGCCGCGATGCGGAGTGGATGGGCAAGGTCTATAACTTCCTGGGCATGAGCGTGGGCGTCGTCGTCCCCCAGCAGGGCGACGAGGAAAAACACGCGGCCTACGAAGCCGACATCACCTATGGCACCAACAATGAATACGGCTTCGATTATCTGCGCGACAACATGAAGATGTCGGTGGCCGAGATGTACCAGCGCGGCCATCACTTCGCCATCGTGGACGAGGTCGACAGCATCCTGATCGACGAGGCGCGGACGCCCCTGATCATCTCCGGCCCGGTGGAGGATCAAACCGAGCTTTACATGTCGATCGACGCCGTTATCCCCGCGCTGATGCCCGAGCACTATGAAATCGACGAAAAGCAGAAGTCCATCACCCTCACCGACGAGGGCAACGACTTCATCGAGGAACAGTTGCAGGAGCAGGGCATCCTGCCGGAGGGCCAGTCGATGTACGACCCGGCCTCGGTCAGCCAGGTCCACCATGTGAACCAGGCGCTGCGTGCGCACAGGCTGTTCACGAAGGACAAGGATTACATCGTCAAGAACGGCCAGGTGGTGATCATCGACGAGTTCACCGGCCGCATGATGGAGGGGCGTCGCTTTGGCGACGGCCTGCACCAAGCCATTGAAGCGAAAGAGAAAGTCAAGATCCTGCCGGAAAATGTGACGATGGCTTCCGTCACTTTCCAGAACTATTTCCGGCTCTATGGCAAGCTGGCGGGGATGACCGGAACGGCGCTGACCGAGGCCGATGAATTCCTGGACATCTACGGTCTCGACGTGGTCGAGATCCCGACCAACGAGCCGATTGCCCGGATCGACGAGGACGATCAGGTTTTCCGCACAGTCGGCGAAAAATACGATGCCATCGTCCGCGCAATCGCAGATGCCCATCTGCGTGGCCAGCCGATCCTGGTGGGCACCACGTCGATCGAGAAATCGGAGCTGCTGTCTAAGATCCTCTCGGACAAGGCCCATCTCAGCCTGGCCGCGGGGCGCGGCCTGCGCCGCTTCGTGGCGCCCGATCTGCGCAAGGCCGAAAAGGCCGGCGAGAAGCTGGATATCGGCGGCCTGAAAATCGGCAACGCCGAGGAGCTGGAGAAGGCGCTGACCGACCCGCGCGGCACAGAAAAGCTGATGCACTGGGTCGAGGATCTGCTGCCCAAACTGAAGAGCGAACCCAGGGAAATCGCCGAATTCGTGCTGGGCGAGGCGCGCAACGTTCTAAAATGCACCCATCAGGGCAAAATTCCGCATCAGGTCCTGAACGCCCGCTTTCACGAGCAGGAAGCCCAGATCGTCGCCCAGGCCGGCATCCCCGGCGCTGTGACCATCGCGACCAACATGGCCGGGCGCGGCACCGATATCAAACTGGGCGGCAATGCCGAAATGCGCATCTCGCAGGAAGCCACCACCGATGGCGAGATCGACATCGCCAAAGCGACCGCGATCCAGACCGAATGCGAGGCGGGTCGCGCCAAAGCGCTGGAGGCGGGTGGTCTGTGGGTTCTGGCCACCGAACGCCACGAAAGCCGGCGCATCGACAACCAGTTGCGCGGCCGTTCGGGCCGCCAGGGCGATCCGGGCCGATCCACTTTTTACCTGTCTTTACAAGATGATCTGATGCGCATCTTCGGATCGGAGCGTATCGATACCATGCTGCAGAAGCTGGGTTTGGAGGAAGGCGAGGCAATCGTCCATTCCTGGGTCAACAAGGCCATCGAGAAGGCGCAATCCAAGGTCGAAGCGCGGAACTTCGACATCCGCAAGAACATCCTCAAATACGACGACGTGATGAACGACCAGCGCAAGAACGTATTCGAGCAGCGCCGCGACATCATGCAGTCCGACGATCTGGGCGAAACAATTGTCGAGATGCGCGAGACCGTGATCGAGGAAACCGTCGACGCCCATATCCCCAAGCGCGCCTATGCCGATCAGTGGGATGTGGAGGGGCTGACCGAAGCTGTCCGGCGCAATCTCGGCTATGATTTCCCGATTGCAGACTGGGCGGACGAGGAAGGCGTGGATGATGAGACCATCCGCGACCGCCTGCTTGAAGAGACCGAGAGACTGCAGGCCGAGAAGGAAGAGAAGATCGGCGCGGAAAACATGCGCCTAGTCGAAAAACAGGTTCTGCTTCAAGTGCTTGACCAGAACTGGCGCGAGCATCTGATCCAGTTGGAGCATCTGCGCTCGGTCATCGGGTTCCGCGGATATGCCCAGCGCGACCCGCTGAACGAGTACAAGTCTGAAGCGTTCACCATGTTCGAAGGGCTGCTAGCCAATCTGCGCCAGGGCGTCACCGGCTATCTCGGTGCGATCCGTCCGATGAGCGAGGAAGAGGCTGCCGAGATGCGCCGCCAACAGGAAGCGCAAATGCAAGCCATGCAACAGGAGATGGAGCGCCGCGCCGCGGAGGCTTCGTTGGAGGCCATGTCCGAACCGGCGGAGGTTCAGCTGGCGGATCGCGAGGTCGAAGTCGCGCCGGGCGAGCGGGATCCGAACAACCCGGCGACCTGGGGCAAGGTAGGCCGAAACGAGCCCTGCCCCTGCGGCTCTGGCAAGAAATACAAGCACTGCCACGGCAGGTTCGCCTGAGCGCGACAAATACCGCGATTTGAGGCGCGATTTACTGCGCTATTTAATGCGCGATCGGGCGCGACATGGGTCGCGACGCATTCCACGATCCCGAGATGGCTGCGCACGCGACATTCGGCGCGACTTTGTCGCGTCAGATGTCCGTTAACTCGGATCTATGTCGATTTGCGGGTGCCGCCCGATGCGAGGCCACGGGGCTTTGGCCTGCATTCAGGGGCGCGGTTTCAGTGCCGCGAGCGCCTCGATCACCACTGGCGCCAGCCCGTCGCGCGCATCCCGCGGCAGGGCGTCCAACAGGCTTTCGACATCCTTTTGCAGGATCGCGATGGTGTTGTCCGGCGCATTGCCGTGGCGGGCGAATTCGATCCGGTCGAAGTGGCTGCCGAACCAGGTCTGGCCGGAACTGTCATGCATGACATCCAGCAGCGCGCGCTCCTCCACCCCCAGATGATCGGCCCAGTCCAGCACCCGGCGCACCGCCGCCGTGCTGGTCGCCGCGAGGAAGTTGTTCAGCACCTTCGCCGTCATTCCAGCGCCCACCGCTCCCATCCGGTGGAACGCGGTGCCCATGGCGTCGAGCAACGGTTGCAGCCGGTCCAGATCCGCCGTCTCGCCGCCCAGCATGAAGGACAGCCGCGCCTCCTCCGCCGCTACCGGGGCGCCGGACATCGGCGCATCCACCAGGCGGGTCCCCGCGGGCATTCGACCCGCCAGGTCGGCGATGTAGCGGGGCGAGAGGGTCGAGCTGATCACCAGCAGCGCCGGCAATTGCGGTTGGTGCAGCAGGGCCTGGTCGTGGAACAACAGTGCCTCGGTCTGTGGGATGTCGCGCACGACCGAGAACACCACGGGATGGGCCGCGACCGCTGCAGGATCGTCGGTCATGTGCGCTGCAAAATCGCCGAACTGGGATGACGGCCGGATGTCGAACCCCGTCACCTGGTGGCCCGCCGCCTGCATGGCGCGGGCCATGGGCAGGCCCATACGGCCACACCCCGCGACGGCGGCTTTCATGTCAGAGTTCGGTGCCCGGCGCGCCACAGATCAGCGGCTTGCGGTCGCGCCGCGTGATGCGCAGCTCCATCCCCGCATTCTCGGCCGTGCCCAGAAGCCGGGCGATGATATCGTCGCCATCGCGCAGCATCCGCCAGCAGAGCACGCCCTGCGCATCGCCGTAGTAGAAACAGATCTGCGCGCCGTGCGGTTTCCAGATCCCCTCGATGCAGGAGCCGTCATTGTAGCGCCATTTAGTGGCCCCGCCGGGCTCGAAGCTTTCCGACCCGAAGGGCTGTCCCCCCTCCTCGAAATAGAGGGTGTAGCCCTCGGCATATTCGCGGAATTCCTTGGGCGTGATCGGCTGTTCGGCCCCGGCAGGCAGGGCGAGCAGGATGGCGGCGGCGGCGAGGACATATCTCATGCGTTAATCATTGCCTTCTGTGTCAGGTCAGGGCAACCGGAATGTGGCTTCGACGGGCTCGAGGCAGAACTGGTCCGAACAGGCCTGGAGATGGAAGGTCACCGTGCCCTCCGCCCCGGTCAGCGGGATCGCGAGGTCGCCTTCATAGACGCGGACATCGGTCTCGGCGAAATCCAGCGCCAGGGCCTTGCCTTCGGGCCATGCGGCCTCCGCCCCCTCTACGCGGGCGCCGATCAGCCAGTCGGGTCCGGGTTCGGCGGCGTTCAGGTGCCAGCCCTCGGCAATCTGAAGGTGCAGGCGATCCCCCTCGACCGGCAGATGCAGGCGCAGGGTGCCTTGCGCAACCGTGCGGCGCAGGGTCGAGACGCCCGCGTCCAGCACGCGGCTGGCGATCATGCCTTCGACCCGATAGAGTGGGATCTCGGTCATTTGTGCTGCAATCGCCGCGCGCAGTTCCTCCGCCCGGATGCTGAGTTCGGCCTTCCGGGCGCTTTCGCCCAGCCGGGCCAGGAATTCCAAGGCCGAGCTTTCGCCCGCCGGTGTCGCCCCGTCTGAAGTGTCGTAGATCGGACCGAGAGGTCCATCCAGCGCGGCCATCTTCAGCCTGCCGGTGCCGTCGGCGAAGCGGGTGGTCATGGCCTGCGCCAGCTTCACCGCCCTTCGGCGCCATTTCGGATCGCCGCTCGCCTGATCAAGCGCCAGATAGCCGAGCCCCAACCACGCATAGTCCGCCAGCGTCCCATCGCCCACAGCTGCGCCACCGACCCAGAGCCGCGCGAGGCGCTCGCCCGTCCATAGCCGGGACCAGAGCGCATCGCCTGCGCGCGCGGCACGCTCGGCGTAATCCGGCCGGTCGAATGCCACGGCCCCCGCCGCCAGGGCGCGGATCATCAGCCCGTTCCAGCCCGCGATCACCTTGTCATCTCGCAACGGACGGGGCCGGGCATCGCGATATTTGCGCAATGCCTCCAGCATCGGGTCGAGTTTTGCGAAATCGGTCGTCCTCAGCGGATCGAGATGCGCCACCGGGCCGCCATCCAATGTCGCAGGCTGGTCGAGACCAAGAGCCTCCACCGCGAAAGCGCCATCCTGGCCGAGCGCCGCGCGCGCATCCTCCGGGGGCAGGAGATAGAACGCGCCCTCCTCCAATACGCCCCGGGGATCGCGGCTATCGGCATCCTCGGCGGCATAAAAGGCGCCCTGGGCATCGGTCATGTCGCGGCGGATATAGGCAAAGACCCGATGTGCGGCGCGGGCATAGGCGGGCTCTCCCGTCGCCTCCCACCCCTCGATAAAGGCACGGGCGAGCTGGCCCTGGTTGTAGAGCATCTTCTCGAAATGCGGGGTGCGCCAGTTGGGATCGACGGCATAACGGTGAAAGCCGCCGCCCACATGGTCGTGGATGCCGCCCGCCGCGATGGCATCCAGGGTGCGGATCGCCATCTGCAACGCCGGGCCGTCGCCGGTGCGCCGCCACTGGTCCAGCAGAAACAGCAGATATCCCTCCTGCGGAAATTGCTGCGCGCCGGAAAAGCCGCCCTGCAATTCGTTATGCAAGTCCTGCAACCGCGCCACGGCGGCGGAGAAATCCTGCGGCCCGGGCGGCGGTGCCGACACCATCCGCGCAGTCTGCAGACGCTTGATCGCGGCGGAGAGTTGTTCGGCCACCTGATCGATCTCTCCACGCGCCGCGGGTGTCGCCCAGGCTTCGGCCACCGCAGTGAGAAGCTGTATGAACTCCGGGCGCGGGAAATAGGTGCCGGTGTGGAAGGGTTTGCCATCCGGGCGCAGGAACAACGAATTCGGCCAGCCCGCATGGCCCTGCTGCAACTGGGTCGCGGTGATGTAGACACTGTCCAGGTCGGGCCGTTCCTCGCGGTCGATCTTGATGGGTATGAAATTGGCGTTCAGCAGCGCCGCGACCTCCTCGTTGTCGAAGCTCTCCTCCTCCATCACATGGCACCAGTGGCAGGTCGCGTAGCCGATGCTGAGGAAGATCGGCTTGCCAGTCGCCCGGGCCTCGGCCAGCGCCTCCGGCCCCCAGCCTTGCCAATCCACCGGGTTATGGGCGTGCTGCAACAGATAGGGCGAGGCTTCCAGGATCAGCCGGTTCACGTATTTCGCGCGGCCCTGCTCCAGCAATTGCGTGCGCGGAATATAATCCGGGCCCATGGCGGTATAGGCCGCCTCCAGTTGCGCGCCCAGCGCGACGGGGCGGGTGACGGCAGGGGGATCGGCTGCCATGGCGGGTCCTCCGGCCAGGATCAGGGCAACGAGTAGGGGCGGAAGCCTGCGCATCCTTGTCCTCCACCGGGGTCATCGGCGTCTCGGCCGTGGGCATCACCGCAGCGTGTGTCGCCGGGATTGCGCGAGTGTAACGCAACGGGCCCATGCCACCATCACAATCCGCTGATCCTGCCCGTCAGATTGCGCCAGGGCCGCAAGCATATTATAATAGGCGTGTTGGAGGTTCCCATGAAACCGCTCGTCCCGATCTTGCTATCTGCCCTGCTCGCCGTTCCGATCGGCGCTGTCATCGCCTCGCCCGCTGCGGCGGATGGTGCTGGCGTGCGTGTCGCCGTAGGCGGGGGCAACGGCGTGAGTGTGACCGCTGGCGGCAAGGTCGGGGGCTTTCGCGGCAAGTTCACCTATCGCTCCGGCGGGCGCTACGACCGCTACCGCGGGCGGCATTTCGGCAGGCCGGGCTTTCCCTATGGCTACGGTCACAAGCCGTTCGTGCCCTTCATCGGGTACTCCACTCAGCCCTATCTGAGCGACTGGGATCGCCGCCGCGCCCAACGCCCGGTCGTCCCGCCGCCGCCGCAAAACCTGCCGGACGAGGCGGAACTGGACCCGCAGACCCCGCCGGACCCGCGCGGGCCACGCTTTGCCCCGGCCCGTGGTATCGCGGCGGAGCAGCCGGAAATCGTGATCGGAGGCCCCCTGCCCTTCGGCCAGCCTCATGTGGCGCTGGACTGGCGCAAATACGACCTGCCGGAGCCCGCGGCGCGCGAGAGCTATATCCGCGTGGGCCGCGATGTTCTGGTGATCGACACGGTCACACGGCTGGTGCTGCGCCGGGCGGAGACGGGCTGAGCCCACCAACAGCGCGGGCGGCGGCCAAAACCACGCCGCTCGGTCCCTGGGCATTCGCACGATGCATGTCCGCTCGTGGTCGGGTGTCCAAGGATTCCCGGCCCGAGTGCCGCCCGACGAAGACATGCCGGATCATCCCAGCACGACCTTTTGACGCCGTCGAAGATCGCGCGCATCGAAGATCAGGAGCGTTTCTTCCGCAAGGGCACCAAGGGGCGTTGGAAGACCGATCCGCTCCATCCGCTGGCGCAGCCCATCGCGGCGGACCACGCTAAGTCCATGCGGCTTCCGAAATAGATCCGAGCGCCGCAACGCGTCCCGGGCTCATCCGATCCATCGACGCACGCAATCTTTAGTGCTACGTCGAAATCGGTAGAGGATCAGGAGAATCGCATGAGCCCGCTCGACAACAAGCCCGGGGTCTGGAAATCCGGCAAGGGCAAGGGCCGGCGCACCCCAAAGGGCCGGCAATATGACGACACCGCGCTGAGCGAAGTGCAGGCGCTGCTGGGTGACCGGCCGCGACGCCGCGACCTTCTGATCGAGTTCATGCATCTGATCCAGGACCGCTATCGCGGCCTCTCCGCCGCCCATCTGCGCGCCCTGGCCGAGGAGATGCGCCTGGCCCAGGCCGAAGTCTACGAAGTCGCGACGTTCTACGCCCATTTCGACGTGGTGAAGGAAGGCGAGGAGATGCCCCCCGCCCTGACGATCCGGGTCTGCGACAGCCTGTCCTGCGAGTTGGCCGGCGCGCAGGACCTGATGGCGAAATTGGCCGCGCAGTACAATGGCGGCAACGATGTCCGCGTGCTGCGTGCGCCCTGCATGGGCCGCTGCGACACGGCACCGACGCTGGAGCTGGGACACAACCATATCGACCACGCGACGCTGGAGAAGGTGGCGGAGGCGATCGGCGCCGACGACACCCATGCGCATATCCCCGACTATCAGCGGTTCGACGCCTATGTGGCAGAGGGCGGCTATGAGGCGCTGAAATCCCTGCGCGGTGGGGCGAAGACACCGGATCAGGTGCAGGAGGAGGTTCTGGCCTCCGGACTGCGGGGCCTTGGCGGTGCTGGGTTTCCCTCCGGACGCAAATGGTCCTTCGTGCGCGGGGCGGAGGGGACCAAGTACCTCGCCGTCAACGGCGACGAGGGCGAGCCAGGCACCTTCAAGGACCGGTACTATCTGGAGCGGGTGCCCCATCTTTTCCTGGAAGGGATGCTGCTCGCCGCATGGGCGGTCG
>JBCCDU010000091.1:0-15650 GCA_039030715.1 Pseudomonadota bacterium | reverse complement strand
CACCGCCCAGGCCGCCGCAATTGCCCAGAACGTCTCGGTCAACGATCTCGAGAATCTGGCCGGCAACGACCCGTTCCTGACCATCGAGAACCTGCGCGCCGGCTATGGCAAGATGGAGATTCTGCACGACATCAACCTGCGGGTTGCGCGCAAGCAGTCGCTCTGCCTCATCGGGCCGAACGGGGCGGGCAAATCCACGATCCTGCATGCCATATTCGGCTTCAACAACATCTTCTCGGGCACGATCAAGGTCGGCGACGGGGCCGGGAAGCGCGACATAACCAAGCTCTCGCCCAACCAGAAGCTCAGCGAGGCGGGCATCGCCTATATCCTTCAGGACAAATCGGTTTTCCCCGGCATGACGGTCGAGGAGAACCTGTGGATGGGCGGCTTCCTGAAGCCCGACCCGAAGGAGGCCAAGGAGGCCGCCGAACAGGTCTTCGAGAAATATCCGCGCCTGGCCGAACGCCGCAAACACCAGGCCAAGGTGCTCTCGGGGGGCGAACGGCGGCTGCTGGAAATCAGCCGCGCCCTGGTCATGGACCCGGAGGTTCTGCTGGTTGACGAACCTTCCATCGGGCTGGAGCCGCGCTTCATCGATATGGTTTTCGACATCCTGCACGACCTGCAGCACAGCGAGGGCAAGACCATCATCATGGTCGAACAGAACGCCAAGAAGGGGCTGGAATTCGCCGATATCGGCTATGTCCTGGTCTCCGGCGAAGTGGCCATCGCGGGAAAGGGCGACGATCTGCTGGAAAACCCGGATGTGGGCCGCCTGTTCCTGGGCGGCTGACGGCTGGATTTGTCACGTTAACAAACGCGACACGTGACTGGATTTGTCGCGCGACCGGGCGAGACCGCTTATGCGATTCGTGCGACAGATTTGTCCGTTAACTCGGATCTATGTCGATTCCGCGACGTGCAACGGGGTGTCCCGGACTTGATCCGGGACCTTTGGTGAGCGGCCCGAAGAAGCGGTTCGGGGCAAATCCGGCGCGGCACTCGGCACGTCGACGCCGTCCCTCGCGGTTTGCGCCGTGCCAAGGTCTGCCAAGGCGAGCGATGTTTCGAAGTTCGGATCGTATGGGGCACGCTATCGGGGTACCGAGACACGAAAGCAACCCATACCGATCCTCAGCGAAAGACCACCAGAATACCGCGTCTTCTAAGTTTCTGAGAACACACCTCGCGCGCGCCATTCAGACCGGGCGCCATCCGTGGTAGCGATAGGGTAGATCCGAGGGCCGCAGGAGTGACCGTGAGCAAGGATGTCCCCAACAGCCACGCGCTGACCCGTCTGGCCGAGCAGATCGAGGCGCATCTGATCGGCCGCACCCCGCTGATCGAACGTTTGCTGATCGGTCTCCTGACCGGCGGGCATCTGCTGGTCGAGGGGGCGCCCGGCTTGGCCAAGACCCGCTCCGCCCGTCTGCTGGCGGCGGGGTTGGAAGCGAGTTTTCAGCGGGTGCAATGCACGCCGGATCTGATGCCTTCCGATCTGACTGGCACGCCGGTTTTCCGCCCCGACAAGGCCAGTTTCGAATTTGTGCCCGGCCCGGTTTTCGCCAATCTGGTGCTGGTAGACGAAGTCAATCGCGCGCCACCCAAAGTGCAATCCGCCCTGCTGGAGGCGATGGCCGAGGGTCAGGTGACCGCGGGCGGCGAGACGCACAAGCTGCCCGATCCCTTCATGGTCGTCGCCACCCAGAACCCAATCGAACACGAAGGCACGTTTCCCCTGCCCGAAGCGCAGCTCGACCGGTTCATGCTGCATGTGATGGTCGATCAACCCGACGCGGCGGAGGAACGGCGCATCCTGGACCTGATGCAGGATGCGGGCGAGGCGGACCCCAGCCTCGACCGTCTGGATATGTCGGCGCTGGATCAGGCGCGCGAGGGTGTGGCGCAGGTCCATCTCTCGCCCGCGCTCAAGGATTACATCGTGCGGCTGGTCACCGCGACCCGCGACAGCGAGGCGATGCCGGAGGTGGAGCACGCCGTCTCGCCCCGCGGTTCGCTGGCGCTGGCGGCGGGCGCGCGGGCGCGGGCCTATCTGGCAGGTCGCGATTATGCGACACCCGACGATGTGGCCGCCCTAGCGGGCGACGCGCTGGCGCACCGGATGGTCCTGACCTGGCGGGCAGAGGCGGACGGCGAGACCGCACGCGGTCTGATCGCCAGGCTACTCGACCGGGTGGAGCCGCTCTGACCATGGCCCCGGATCGTCTGGATGCCGATTACCTGTTGCGCCTGCGCCATCTGCTGGGCCGCGACGCAGGCCAGCGCGGGACGACCGCCCTGCCTGGCGGCCTGGTGACCCGGCGCCGGGGACGCGGGCTGGAAACCGCCGACCTGCGCCCCTTCGAGATCGGTGACGACCCGCGCCATATCGACCGGAACGCGACCGCCCGCACGGGCCACCCGCAAGTGCGCACCTTTCATGCGGAGCGGGACCGGACCACATTGCTGATCGCGGATTTCCGACCCTCCATGCTGTGGGGCACGCGCAGGGTGCTGCGCTCGATCGCAGCGGCGGAGCAGCTCTGCCTCGCCGGGTGGCGCGCGGTGGCGGAGGGCGGGCGCGTGAGCGTGATTGCCCTCAATGCGGTCGAGCCGGTCTACGTGCCCCCGCGCGGACGCGACCGGGGCATGATCGGCGTCATCGGTGGCATGGTTCGCGCCCATGAAGCAGCGATTGCGGCGGAGGTAGGCGGCGGCACCGAGGGGCCGCCCCTGGCCCATGCACTGGGAATGGCGGAGCGCCTGGCACCGCGGGGCGCCGATGTTCTGCTGGCGAGCGGGATGGACCGGCCGGGTACGGATTTCGCAGCCGCAGCGCGTGCCTTGGGCCGCCGGGCGAGCCTGGCGATCCTGCGCATCGCCGATCCGTTCGAACTCGCGCCGCCCGCTGGCACCTATCGCTATATCATCGGTGCCGAGGACAGCCCCGCCATCGGGTCGGTTTCCACCGATCCGATGGCGCTACAGGGCGATCTCGCAATCGAGGATCTTTCTCTGCTCATGACGCTCTGCGACAGTTCGCGGGCGGTGGAGGATATCGGCAGGGATCTGCCCGGATGAGCCGCGAGGCGGACCGGGCGATCCTGGAGGGGCTATATGGCCTGAGGGTGCCCGCTGCCGAAGGGCTGGGCATCGTAGCGGAGGTCGCGGCGGCGCTTGCCATCGGCCTTGCCCTGGCGGCTCTGGCCGGATTGGCGCTGGTGCTGATCTCCGGCCAAGTCCAGCGACAGCCGACCCGGCGTCAGAGAGTGCTTGCCCAGTTGGAAGCCGCGCGAGGTCTGCCCGATGACGAGCGTCTGTTGGCCAAGGCCCATCTGCTGCGCGAGTTGACGACGACCGAGACCGCCGACAAGGGCGAGAGCTGGCTGACCCGCGCGACCCGGCAGTTCGGCCTGCCCCCGAAAGCCGCGGCGCTGCTGAAGGATGGGCTCTACAGGCCCACCCCTGCAACCGACGCCTCGGCGTTGGAAGCGCTCGACACCGCGCTCGCAAATGCCGCGCGGCGGGTGAAGGGCTGAGCCATGTTGGACTTTGCCGATCCGCTTTTCCTTTTGCTGCTGCCGGTGCCGCTGCTGGTGCTTTATCTGCGGCGGCGCGCGCGGCTGGCCGGGGCCGCGCTGGCGGTGCCGGAGGGGGTGGGCGCGCGCCTCGGCCTGGCATCGGCGCGCGGCGGCGCAGGGATGGGTCAACGGATGTTGCCGATCCTGATCTGGATTTGCCTGGTCACTGCGCTCGCAGGTCCGCGTCTGGCCGTGGCCAACCCGGCCCTGCCGGTCAGCGGGCGCGATCTGGTGCTGGCGCTGGATCTTTCCGGCTCGATGATCCGCGAGGATTTCGAGCTGGATGGTCGACAGATCCAGCGGCTGGATGCGGTGAAACACGCCGCCACCCAGTTCGTGCGCGCCCGTGCGGGGGACCGGGTCGCCCTGGTGATCTTCGCCAGCCGCGCCTATTTCGCGACACCCCAAACTTTCGATGTGGAGGCCGTGGCCCGGGCGGTCGAGGGCGCCAGCATCGGCATCTCGGGCCGGGCCACCGGTATCAGCGAGGGGCTGGGCCTGGCGCTGAAACGGCTGGCTGCGTCGCAGGCGGCAAGCAAGGTGGTCGTCCTCCTCTCCGACGGGGTCAACAATTCGGGCCCGGTGAAACCGCGCGAGGCCGCACAGCTCGCGGCCCGCCAGGGCGTGCGGGTCCACACCATCGCCATGGGTCCGCGCGACCTGAGCAATGCCGAGGGCGAGCGCGACGCGGTGGATGCGGAAACCCTGCAGGCGATTGCCGATCTGTCCGGTGGAGCATCCTTTCGCGTCCGGACCACCCAGGATCTGCTGGCGGTCGGCGAGGCGATCAACGCGCTGGAGGCGACGCCCGCCGACGGCCCCTCGGCCATCGTCCGCAGACAGCTCTGGACCTGGCCAGCGATGCTGGGGTTCCTGCTGACCCTGGGGTTGGTGGTCGGACCTGCGATGGCGGGCGCGCGGCGATGATCGAGATGCTGGATCATCTGTGGCTGCGCCCGTTCTGGCTGGTAGCACTGCCCTTGGCGGCCCTTGCCGGGTTCTTCCTGATGCGCCAGGCCGGACATCTGGGCGGGTGGGAACGGGCGATGGACCCGGCCCTGATGGCGGCGATGCGCCGTCTGGGCAAGGTCAGTGCCGGGCCGCGCAGCCGCAACTGGCTGCCCGCGATCCTGCTGGCGCTGATCGCCGTGGCCCTGGCCGGCCCGGCGGTGGAGCGGCGCGACACGCCCGCCTTTCGCAATCTCGACGGTGTGGTGATCGCGATCGATCTCTCCCCCTCCATGACCGAACCGCAGCGCCTGTTGGACATGCTGACAACCGCGCGGCTGGTGGCCGAGGCGGCGGGGACGCGGCAGGTGGCGCTGGTCGTCTATGGCGGAGATGCCTATCTGGCGAGCGCGCTGACCTCCGACGCCCGGGCGATGGGAGGGACGATCTCGCTCCTGACCGCCGATACCATGCCCGATGCGGGAACGCGGCCCGAACGCGCGCTGGCCATGGCGGGTCGGGTGCTGCGAGAGGCCGAGATCATACTGGGCGATGTCGTGCTGCTCAGCGATGGCGGCGGCATCGGCGCGCCTGCGCTGGCGGAGGCCGCGCGACTGGCGGCGGATGGCATCACGCTTTCGACCCTGCACGTGCCCTCGGGCGCGGCGGATCACGCCGACCCCGCCGCGATGGCCGAATTGGCCCGGCTGGGCGGGGGCGTCGCGGGCACTCTGACGGATCCGTTTGGCGTGGCGGAGGCGATCTCCACCCGCCCCGCATCGCGGCTGGCGGCCACCGACTATGCGCTGCTGGTGCTGCAGGATCGCGGCCGCTATCTGCTGCTGCTGGCCCTGCTGCCCGCGCTGATCCTGCTGCCGGGGCGGAGGACGGCGTGAAGCGCCCAGCTTTCCTCCTCGCCGCCTCTCTGGTGGCCGGTACGACCGCCCTGCTGGCCGGGGGCGGGGACGCGTTCGGACGTGCCTTCCTGTCGCTGGGCCTGCCCGGTCTGGCCTTGCCCTTCCTCGACGATCCAGGCCTGCGCGGCATGGCCCAGTTCCGCGCTGGCGAGTTCAGCGCGGCGGCAAAGTCGTTCGACGCGGCAGAGGATGCGTATAACCAGGGGCTCGCCGCCGCATGGTCGCATGATTACGCCGCGGCTTTGGCCGCGTGGGAGCGGCACCTCGCCGACCATCCAGGCGACCGGCAAGCCGAGGCCAATTACGCGCTGGTGACCGAGCTCTTCGCCGGACTCGAATTCGACCCCGTCGCGGTCCCGCAGGCCGAGCCGCGGGAGGGGCCAGAGATGGCCGCGGAAACAGGAGAGGGGACGGCACGCGCCTCCTCCACCGGGGCGGAGGCGACCAACACCCAGGCGGGGTTCGCGATGCCGGAGCTGTCGTCCAGCGGGCTGCGCGAAGTGCCGAATGTCTTCGATGCGCAATACCTGGCGGCCAGCGAGCGCTGGCTGGAGACCCTGGCCGACGAGCCCGGCCTCTACCTCAAGGCGCTGATCGGGGCCGAGCGCAAAGCCCGCGCCGCAAGGGGCGAGGCGCTGGAACCGCCGGAGGATCCGCGATGAGGCATCTGCTGGCAATGCTCGCGCTGCTCCTTTCCGCCCTCGCGGCGGGGGCACAGATCACCGCGGGGCCGGACGATGTGCGCCTGACGCTGAAGGTCGAGGAGCGCGCCCACGCCCCTTTCGACGGCGAGATGGTGCTGATCACGATCCACGGCGCTTACCGCCTACCGATCACGCTGGAGAAGCTGCGCCAGCCGGATCTGGCGGGTTTCGACTGGATGCAGCTTGGCGAGGATCACTGGTACAACACCCAGGAAGACGGGCTGACAGTGACCAATCTGGAGCGGCGGATGGCGCTGTTCCCCCAGGCGCCGGGGCCGATCGAGATCGGCGCGTTCACCCATCAGCTCACGCTGCTGTCGCCCAGCGGCAAACGCTTCGAGCATGAGGCGGTCTCGAACACCCTGACGGTCGAGGTGGTTCCACGCCCGGACTCGGACTGGTGGTTCCCAGCGCGCCTGATCGAGGTGACGGACAATTGGTCGAACCCGCCGGAACGCCTCGCGCCGGGCGGCGGTGCGCTGCGGATCGTAACGCTGACCGCCCAGGGGGTCGAACCGGAGTTGCTGCCCCCGATGCCGGAGATGACCTCCGCCGGGGCGTTTGTGTTTCCCCATCCGGAAAAGCGGATCGTGACACTGGGCCCGAACGGCCCGATCACCCGGGCCTTCTGGCGCTGGACCGTGCGGCCCAAGGGCGAGACGGCGGGATATCTGAACCCGGTGACCATCGCCTATTTCGACGCCGAGGCGCGCGAGGCGCGCGAGATCACCCTCACCGCCCAGCGGGTCGCCTATGCCGGCGCAGAGGATCCGCCGGCAGGCAGCGACGGAGGTGACTCGCCAACCGGTGCCGAGCCGAGTGCTAAAGCGGCGGGGGCTTCGGCCGCAGACGGTGATGCGGGTTTCCGCTTGCTGCGATGGGCGGCACCGGCTGGGCTGCTGGCCGGGCTCGCCCTGGGCCTCCGCAGCCTCGGGGCCGCGGTCCGGCTACCCGCTTGGCCCGCACTGCGCTCGCGCTGGCAACGGATGTTTCGGAGAACTCCCGAACGCGCCTTGCGCGAAGCCGTGGCTGCCGGCGATGCACTCAGCGCCTACCGGCATGCGCGAATTCTGATCGACCGAAACGATGCGCCGGCACCGCCAGAGTTCAAAGCACTGGAGCGCGCCCTCTTCGGCGAGGGCGACCCGACCACAAGCGCCGACCTCGAGGCGTTGGCAAAAGCGCTCCGCAGGGGAAGCTGGGCGAGTGGTCCGCCACCGGGCACCGGGCGGCCATGCCCGTCTGAAGACGGGCCAGCGGGGGACCCCCGCTGATGCGCGTTCCGTGCATATGGCCGCCCGGTGCCCGTCCCGACGGTCGCGCTTTGGGCCGGCGTTCCAGGGCGCCTAGTGCGACGCGCGGATCAGATCGGCAGCCTTCTCGCCGATCATCAGCGTCGACGCATTGGTATTGGCCGAGGGCATCGACGGCATGATCGAGGCATCGGCGACCCTGAGGGCCTCGATGCCGCGGATCCGCAACTCGGCATCCACAACCGCCGTTGCATCGCCCTCGGGGCCCATCCGGCAGGTGCCCATCATGTGGAAGGTGGTTGTCCCACGCTCGCGGGCGGTGGCCAGCAGATCCTCATCGCTGACCACGGCGTCGCCCGGATAAAGCTCTCCCGCGAAGAAAGGCTCCATCGCCTCGGTTCGCAGGATCGCGCGGGCCAGGCGCAGACCCGCAAGCAGGACGCGCCGGTCGCTCTCAGTGCTGAGATAATTCGGCTGGATCTGCGGTTTCTCGAACGGGTCGGAGGAGCGGGCGCGCACATATCCCAGACTGTCCGGCCGCTGCTGCCAGGCGGCGATCGTCATGCCCGGCCGGTCGTCCAGGGTCGACTGGTGCCCCTCCTTGTAGCTCGCGGGCATGAAGGTGACCTGCAGATCGTTGACGTCCAGCGCCGGGTCCGAGCGTGCAAAGGCATAGCATGCCGTCGCCGGCAGGCTGAGGATCGAGGGGCGCCCGGCCAGCCATTTCGCGATCTCCATCCCGAAAGCCAGGCCCCTTGCCCGCTCGTTGAACGTCTCGGCGTTCTTCACCCGCGCGGTGAAGCGGGGCGTGTAGTGATCGCGCAGGTTCTCGCCCACACCGGGCAAGGCATGGCGGACCTCCACCCCGATGCCCCGCAGATGCTCCGGATCGCCGATGCCGGAGAGCTGCAGGAGTTGCGGCGAGTTGATCACCCCGCCGGACAGGATGACCTCGCGCCGGGCGCGAACCGCGCACATCTGCCTGCCTTGCGCATACCGGATGCCGGTGGCGCGCCGCCCATCGAACAGAATTTCAGCAGCATGGGCGCCGGTTCGTATTTCCAGATTGGGCCGCTGCATGGCCGGGCGCAGGAAGGCGCGCGCCGCGCTCTGCCGGCGCCCGCGATGGATCGTGCGCTGGGTGTAACTCACCCCCTCCTGCCGCGCGCCGTTATAATCGGGATTGCGCGGAATGCCGAGGCTCTCGCAGCCATCCATGAAGGCCTCGCAGAGCGGATGGGTCCAGGGGCTCTCGGTCACTTTCAGGCGCCCGCCCCGGCCGCGGCGCCCATCGGCATCCGGTCCCGTCCAATCCTCGAGCCGCTTGAAGAGCGGCAGCACATCGCCATAGCCCCAGCCCGAATTGCCAAGCTGCGCCCAATGGTCGAAATCTCCCGGCGTGCCCCGGTTGAAGATGTTCCCGTTGATCGAGGAGGAGCCGCCAAGCGTCTTGCCCCGCGGCACCGCAACGGCCCGCCCGCCGGTCCACTCACTGGGCTCGGTCTGGTACATCCAGTTGAGCCGCGGATTGGTCATCAGCTTCATCCAGCCGACAGGAATATGGATCATCGGATGGCGGTCGGGAGGGCCAGCCTCCAGCACACAGACGGTGCTGTCGGGATCCTCTGAAAGGCGCGAGGCGATGACACATCCGGCGGAGCCGGCGCCGACGATGATGTAGTCGAAGGTGTCGGTCATGGGCAGACCGCTCGCATCCCGTCCAGCGCCGCGCTCTGTTCGGCGAAAGCGTGCGCCGAGAGGGCGTCGCGTGTGCTTTCGTGAAGCTGCTCGATTTCATTCAGCACGAATTCGTAGTTGGAGAGTTCACTCAGTTCGACCGCATGTTCCCGGAGGCAACAGAAAAGATACAATTTATCGTCGGCAGAGTAGAAAGATTGGCTAAACCGTTCGAGGAAGAGCAGCCAGAAGTTCAGAGCGGGTGCCTTTGCAAGAAACAGAGACTCTTCCCGTATGGCAAGGAAGATGGCATAGAGTTCTTTCAAGTCCGACGGCTTGGCGCGCGTTCGGTAGTGATTGTAAATTCCAACCATATCCAATTGAGCCGCCTTTGGATCGCTGACCACGGCCTGATGCAGTTCCTTGCGGAAGTCACGGAAGACTTTGCGAGTATACGGCACTGGAACCGTTCACCGAATGATGAATGGATTCGCCACGCTTTCCTCTGTCTCGATCCAGACCGTTTTGGTTTGCAGATAGGCGTCTATGGCCTCTTGCCCGCTTTCGCGTCCCAATCCTGATCGTTTGAAGCCGCCGAACGGGGCCATGAAGCCCACGGCGCGGTAGGTGTTGACCCAGACCGTGCCGGCCTCGATCCGGGCGGAGAGTTTGATGGCGCGGCTCATGTCCTGGGTCCAGATGCCCGCCGCCAGGCCGTAAGGCGTATCGTTGGCGATCTGCAAAGCCTCGGCGTCGTTATCGAAGGGGATGATCGATAGGACGGGGCCGAAGACCTCGGTCCGCGCGATGGTCATGGAGTTGTCGACCCCGTCGAAGATCGTCGGCTCCACGAACCAGCCATCGGCGAATTCGGGGGCCTCGGGCTCGCCGCCCCCCAGCAGGCAGCGGGCACCGTCGCTGCGCCCGGCCTCGATCATCTTCAGGATATGCTCGCGCTGGGGTCGGGTGGTTACGGGGCCGACCTGGGTCTCCATGCGGGCCGGATCGCCCATGCGGGCGGCTTTCGCGACCTCGACCAGGCGTTCGGTGACTTCACCAACCGCCTTGCGTTCGACCAACAAGCGCGAGCCCGCGATGCAGGTCTGGCCGGTTGCGGCGAAGATGCCCGAGACAGCGCCCATCACCGCTGCCTCCATATTCGCATCGGCAAAGATGATGTTCGGGGACTTGCCGCCAAGCTCCAGCGTGACGTGCTTCATCGTGGGGGCACAGGCCTCGTAGATCTTGGCGCCTGTCGCGTCGCCTCCGGTGAACGCCACTTTCGCCACATCGGGATGGGCGCAGAGGGCCGCCCCCGCCTCGTGGCCATATCCTGTGACCGTGTTGACCACCCCGTCGGGGATCCCGGCCTCTGCAATCAGGTCCATGAAGGCGAGCGTCGAGACCGAGGCATGTTCGGAGGGCTTCACCACCGCCGTGTTGCCTGCGGCCAAAAGCGGTGCCAGCTTCCAAGTCATGAGCATCAGGGGCGAATTCCAGGCGGTGATGCAGGCAATCACGCCCAGGGGTTCGCGCCGCGTGAAGGCGAATTTCGAAGGTTTGTCCATCGGCAGGACCCGCCCCTCGACCTTGTCCGCCAGCCCGCCGAAATAGCGGTACCATTCGCCCAGATAGCGGCACTGCGCGACCATCTCCGCCACCAGCTTGCCGTTGTCGCGGGTCTCGAGCGCGCCGAACTCCTCGGCCCGGGCCGTGATCAGATCGGCGAGGCGGTTGAGGCATTTGCCCCGCTCGGTCGGCGTGGTGTCGCGCCAGACGGGCAAGGCGGCCTTGGCGGCGGCTACGGCATGGTCCACCTCGGCCGCGCCATTGCGCGGGATCCGCGCCCAGGGTTGGCCGCGATAGGGATCATAGCTCTCGATCCACTCCGCCGCCTCGATCCGCCGGCCCGCGACCAGATTGCGATAGGTTTCGAGTGCGACGGTCATGGCATGTCCTCCAAGGCTGCAAAGGCGGGATGCAGTATGTGGCGGTTTCCGTTGCTTGGCCAGCACATGCGGACCGCCCGGGGTTGATAGGAAAAGCCGATTGAAAGTGCGGGATTCCCCCCCTGGAACACGGAAAAGCCGATGCCATATGCCGTTACGTCAAGTTATCGAACAGGGAGGCAAGATATGAAAACGATGAAAACACTGGGACTGGGCGTTGGCGCGATGATGCTCATGACAGCGCCGGCACTGGCCGCTGTGACCGTGGTCAACGAAACGGATCAGACCCACACCGTCACCTTCGACCTGGGCGCCGAGGAGATCAAGCACGAGCTCGAGCCCGACGCGAAGGTCGAGGAAGCTTGCCCAACCAATTGCGGCGTGCGCTTCGGCGGCCACGATACTATCGCGAACGACGGTGACACGTTGGTGATCAAAGAGGGCGAAACGCGCCCCGTTCTGCGGCAGAACTGACCCGGCCATGCCTGCTGGAGCGGGTGTGTCCGGCAGGCTTAATTTTCTGCGCGGCGCCCAGACCGAGACCACTTGATCGCCGTCCCGCTGAACTCAGATTATGAAGGATGCAACCACTTTCAGAGAACCCGCCGCAGTTCTGTTCGGCATAATCAGCGCGGAGGCGACTCTCCATCGGGTTGCACGCGGCAATTTAGGTAAGCTGAAGCTTCGCCTTGATATACTGATCGCGCGAGGGCATGTGTATTGAGTTGAAAGGATATCGTAATGGCGAAGAGCACCGGCACCTCGAGATTGAAACCAGCGAACAAAGGCAAGACCACTGCTCGCAGTTTTTCTGTTCGCCAATCTGCTGAAACCTCGAAGGGCGGCAAGACGACTTCGGTGTCGCGCACGTCAGAGCGTGTGATCAAGGGAACCTCTGAAAAACGCCGAGAGGCAATGAAGGCGCTGGCAAATCGGTAGGCGCCATTACCGCGTGACCTGGGCTGACGCCCTGCGCGGACATGATGAGGCGCTCGAAGATGGTGGGCGCGCGGGTATCGTCAACGAGCATGCCATCCACTCGGCGATCGCGCGACCATATCACGGCTATCACAGGCGTATTCATCAGAAATCGGCAGCACTTTTAGAGGGAATCGTCAGGAACCACGGCTTCGCCGACGCCAACAAGCGCACTGCGCTCTATCTCGTGGAACTGTTGATAACGCGAAGTGGGTACACCCTCGTCGAAGACGACTTGGTAATCGTCGAGTTGATTGTTTCGGTGGCTGATGGTCAACTTTCATATGACGAACTGGCAAACTGGTTCGAGCCGCGAATTCATCGGCCAGCCGCCTGAGCGCTGCCCAAAGCATCGTCAAGCGTGATTTCCCCCAACAGCTTGAAGGACAGGCATTTGCCGTGGCGGTCGAGGCTGAGCGAGCTGTTCACGCCGCCGCCCAGGGTGTCGTGGATGACGAAGTTGAGGGCGAGGAGGTTGGGGAGTTCGAAGCGGTCCACCGCCGTTGCGCCGAGGGGACGGAAGATCTCCAGCACCTTCTCCACAGTCACCTGCTCGACCAGCAGGGGCCAGTGTGTGGGGTCATAGGCGATGACCGAGATGTTGGAGGTGTTGCCCTTGTCTCCGGCCCGCCCGTGGGCGATGTCGTGGAGGCGGGTCATTCCAGAACCTCCACCCGGACATTCGGTTCGACCCGTTCGCGGGGGACCAGGATCGAGGCGGTCGCGATCTGGGCGGTCACATGGCGCCGCCAGCCGCCGCCGCCAGCGGGGCCGGAGCAATAGAGGGTCAGCATCTCGTCCGCCAGGACCTCCACCACCTCGCGGGTTTCGGCCTGCATCGCGGCCCGTAGGCGGTAGTCGCCATCGGCGGGGGCGTCCACGGCATGGCCGCCTGTGAGGACGGAGCCCGCGCCGATGACCTCGACCCTGGGGCGTTGGTTGTGACCGCGGATCGCCAGACGCTCGACCAGCACCCCGCCCGCCAGCCGGGCGCGGGCCAGCGCGTTGGGCCCGGCGTAGCTCAGTTCCGCCTCCGCATGCCAGCCGTCTTCGACAGACACCGTGGCCTTGAGGGTCTGGGGTGCGGGATGGCCGCGCACATCTGTCACCCGCACCCGGTCGGGGCCGTCCTCCGCCAGGTGCAGCGCGGTGATATCCGCCGTACAATCGGCAGTCAGATATGCTGCGGGGTCGTGCATCTCGTAGAGCAGTTGTTCGGTCACCGTCGCGCGGGTCACGCAGCCCCCGGTGCCCCGGGGTTTGGTGATCACCATCGTACCGTCCGCGGCCACCTCGGCAATCGGGAAGCCGACGCGGGCGAGGTCGGGCACGTCCTTGAAACCCGGATCGGCGAAATAGGCGCCCGTGACCTGCGCGCCGCATTCCAGCAGATGCCCCGCGATGGTGCCGGCGGCGAGGCGGTCCCAGTCCTGCTCGCCCCAGCCGAATTCGTGGACCAGCGGACCCAGCGCCAGGGCGCTGTCGGTCGAGCGGCCCACCAGCACGATATCGGCCCCGGTCGCCAGGGCCTCGGCAATCGGGCGGGCACCCAGATAGGCATTGGCGGCGACGAGCGGGCGGGGGCCGAGCGCGATCCCCTCCATGGTCGAGGCGGCGCGGATCTCGGCCTCGGTCATCTCCTGCAGCAGGTCATCGCCAAGGACGACAGCGACACGCGGGGGCGCGAGGCCCAGTTCGGCAGCCAGCGCGCGGACCTGGTGGCCCGCCGCCAGCGGATTGGCCGCGCCCATATTGCTCACGATCCGAACCCCGGCGGCCAGCGCGGGCGCAAGCGCGAGGCGGAGATAGGGATCGAGATAGGGGGAGTAGCCCCGCGATGGGTCGGCCAGGCGGTCCTTCTGCGCGAGCGCCAGAGTACGCTCCGCCAGCACTTCGAACATCAGGTATTTCGGGCCGTCATGGCGGGCCAGTGCCGCGATCACCGGGGGGGACGCATCGTGCCGGTCGCCCGCAAAACCCGCGGCACAGCCGATATGGACGGTCATTCGCGCCCCTGCCGCCGCGCCCATTCGGCGGCGGCCTGCCCCATCGTCTTCGGCCGCCCGTCGGTCAGCCAGGCGCGGAAGCCGCGGTCGATGCGGAAATCGGGCCCGCAGACCGCCACGAAGAACCGGCGCACATTCTGGGTGGTACGAAAACCGGCGACCACCGGCGTTTCGGCCGTGATCGGGTCGCTGTGCCAGTCGAAATGGGTCATGCGGGCGCCTCCAACCCCGATGGTACGCCAAAGCGGGGGCGGAGCAAGGGGCGGTTTGCGGGCGGGTCCAAGGCTGCTAACCTGCTGTCATTTCGATCACGCCGCAGGAGATGCCAGATGACCAGCCCCAACCGCCAGATTGCCGAAGCCTGGTTCCGCCGGGTCTGGGCCGAGCGCGACCAGAGCGCGGTCGACGAGCTGTTCATCCAGGATGGCGAGGCGCGCGGCCTGGGCACCGAAGCGCCGCTGGGGCCGGAGGAATTCAAGGGCTTTCACCAGACGATGCTGGCATTGATGGAGGATATCTCTATCCACATCGAGCGCTGCATGGAGGAGGGCGACTGGATCCATCTGCTCTGCACCTTTCGCGCCACCGCCCGCGATGGCGGCCAGCCGGTGTCCATGACCGGACAGATCCTGGCGCGGATCGGCGATGGGGTGATTGTCGAGGCCTATAACCATTTCGACTTCATCAGGCTCTATGAAGATCTGGGCCTTATGCCGCCTGAAACCTTCGCCAAGGCACTGGGCGGGCAGAAGGCCTTCTGAAGCGAATACCAGAGCGCATTCGGACATGGTTGAATCAGACCGTGCTTTCTAAGGTCTTGATTGCCGCGGTTTGCGGTCCATCGGGTGTGCCCATGTCGCTGGAAATCGCTGTGAGATTTGTTGACATGGCGGCACAGACGTGGCTGCACGCTCCCATGATGGCATTGCGCAAGCGTCGACTGGCGGTGCAGCCCACCCGCCCGCGCGCAGCCACTTGCGTCACTGTCGGGCAAACGGCCTCCAACCTCGATGAGCGTGGCACGTTCAGCGGGTCGGGCCGTGCGGATGGGAGTGCGGTGCATTGCATTTCCGCGCAGCACGAAAAAACCCGGCGGGGGTGCCGCCGGGTTTCGCAGTTGGTTGAGCCGGCGATCAGCTGTCTTCTTTCTCGCGCTTGATCTCTTCGCCGGTTTCCTGATCGACGACTTTCATCGACAGGCGCACCTTGCCCCGGTCGTCGATGCCCTTGAGCTTGACCTTGACCTGCTGGCCCTCCTTGACCAGGTCCTTGGGGCTGGCCCCGCGTTCCCAAGTCATCTCGGAAATATGAACCAAGCCGTCGCGCTTGCCGAAGAAGTTCACGAAAGCGCCGAAGTCCATGATCTTGACCACCTTGCCGTCATAGATCTTGCCGATTTCGGGCTCGGCTACGATCTCGTTGATCAGGGCATAGGCCTTCTCGATCGCGGCGCCATCGGCCGAGGCGATCTTGATGATGCCGTCGTCGTTGATATCGACCTTTGCGCCCGACTCTTCGACGATACCGCGGATCACCTTGCCGCCCGAGCCGATCACTTCGCGGATCTTGTCGGGGTTGATCTGCATGGTCTCGATCCGCGGGGCGTGGGCCGAGAACTCGCTGCGGCCTTCGCT
>JBCCDU010000090.1:0-16116 GCA_039030715.1 Pseudomonadota bacterium | reverse complement strand
GTCGAGGACAAGCCCTCGTCGTCCGTTACCGTGTAGGTAAAGGTGTCAGTAGCCGATTCGCCAACGGCGAGGTTTTCGAAGAAGTCCGTGGAATCGGGATCATAGCTGACTGTCTGCGTTGCTGAGTTCGCAATCCCCGCGAGGTAGAGCACATCAATCGCATTACTCGCATCATCCGTATTGATTCGGATAGATTGAAACTCCGTAAGACCAAAGTCGGCAGCGTTGATCACAAGACCAACGACTCCCGCCGACTGGTTCCGGTTGGGCGCCGGAAAGTCCGCCGTATCGAGATCAGCGAGACTGTTGATCGCAGTATTCAGACCCGAAATACTCGGATTGATGTTTCCGAAGTTCTCAGTGAAATCAGGATCGTCGTAAGAAGCGCTTCCGATGACGTTACCTGCTCCGTCGAGGGCTTCGATGGTAATTGCATCTCCGTCACCAAAATCCAGTAGCACCGCCGAACTCACTATCGTATCAAAATCGAAGTCGATGAACGTCGGATTAATGATCGACGTGTCCAACTTGTCGTCTTCAAGCAGAACCTGACGATTGGTGTCTGGAAGGGTGTCGCCAGTAGTGTCTTGCTCGTCGAGGAAGAGACGAGAGTTACCGTCAGCAGTGACCGCCAAGTCGGTGACCGTCACTCCAGCCAATTCGGCGGGCGTGAGCACCACTTCATTACCGTCGATTGTGAGAGTGATTGACTCAATCACGTTGTCGTCACTCACCGAAATATCATCGAAGGAATCAATCGGCAGTGCGGAGCCGGATGCCCCATCCACAATTGTCACCGTCGCTCCCGAAGCGGCTTCGGAAACCGCAGTGATCGTCACGCTATCAGAGTCGAAGCTGTCATTCGCGAGGACATTGATATTGATCACCTTCATTCCGATGCTGGGCTCGTTCCTCACCCCGGATCTGTTGGGCCGGGGCCAGGTCGACATGATCGCCAATGTGATCGAACGCCAGTTCAAATCGGCCAATGACTGGCCGTTCGGTTCGGCGATGTCGCTGTTCCTGCTTTACGTCACCTTCATCATCCTGGCGCTGAAGGCACTGTTCGAGATGCAACGATCGGGCGCGCGCCATGGCTAGACGCCCAAGCAACACCAGACGCAAGGACCGTCCTGGGCCGTTTCAGTATTGCCGCAAGCTTTCGATGCGCACGGTCTTCGTGCTTACGACGATCTTCCTCTACGCGCCGATCATCGTGCTGATCGTGTTTTCGTTCAACGACTCGCGCCGGGGCGGGAACGTGATCTGGAAGGGTTTCACGACGAAGTATTACGAGAAGGCCTTTAACAATGACAGCCTGGTGGAGGCGTTCACCAACTCACTCACCATCGCGGTGATCAGCACGATCTTCGCCGTGTTGCTGGGGGCGCTAACGGCCGTGGTCCTCTGGCGGTTCCGCTTTCCGCTGAAGCCGGTCTACGAGGGGATGATCGCCCTCCCCATCGTGATACCCGAGATCTGCATGGGCGTCAGCCTGGCGGTCTTCTTCGCCACGACCGGTTTGACCGTGCCCGCGGAAACCCCCTGGCCGTTCAGCCTCGGCAACATCATCATCGCGCATATCACCTTCTCCTTCCCCTTCGCGGCGATGGTGATCCGGGCGCGGCTGCAGAACTTCAATATGGAAATGGCGGAGGCGGCGCGCGACCTGGGTGCTACGGAGTACGAGGTCTTTCGAGACATCATCCTGCCCTTCATGATGCCGGGCCTTGTGGCGGGGGGGCTCCTGGCTTTCACGCTCTCGCTGGACGATTTCGTGATTACTTTCTTCACCTCCGGTCCCTCGACGGTGACCTTCCCGGTCAAGGTCTACTCGATGGTGCGCTTCTCGGTAACGCCCGAGATCAACGCCGCCTCCACCATTCTGATCGTGATGACCCTGATCCTGACCGCCGTGGCGATCCGCTTCCAAAAGATCGAGGACACCACATGAGCGAGATCGTCGCCACACGCGCTCCCTCCCCAGGGGGGAGGGTCGGGGAGGGGGTCGCGATGATCGTGCATGCGGCCCTGGCCGCATTCCGTTTAGCCAGACTGCCGGGACAGTGCCCATGACCCCCATCGTTTCCATCCGGAATGTCTCAAAGTTCTTCGGCAGTTTCACGGCGGTCGAGGACGTCTCGGTCGACATCGAGCCGGGCGAGTTCTTCTGCCTCCTCGGCCCCTCGGGCTGCGGCAAGACCACGCTCCTGCGCATGATCGCAGGCTTCGAGACGCCCAGCGAGGGCGATATCCTGCTGGATGGCGAGGACATGACCGAGACGCCGCCGAACAAGCGCCCGATCAACATGGTCTTTCAGTCCTATGCCGTCTTTCCCCATATGACGGTGGCCGACAATGTCGCCTATGGGCTGAAGATCGATGGCGTGGCGCGGGCCGAGATTGCGACCCGCGTGGAGGAGGCGCTGGGCCTCGTCCAGCTCAGCCCGTTTGCCAAGCGCAAGCCCGACCAGCTCTCCGGGGGGCAACGCCAGCGCGTGGCGCTGGCCCGGGCGCTGGTCAAGAAACCCCGTGTGCTTCTGCTGGATGAACCCCTCTCCGCCCTCGACGCGAAACTGCGCGACGCGATGCGCCTGGAATTGGTGAAGCTTCAACAGACCATCGGCGTCAGCTTCGTGATGGTTACGCACGATCAGGACGAAGCGATGGCGGTGGCCGACCGCATCGCGGTGCTCGACAAGGGTCGCCTGGTGCAGATGGCCAGCCCGTCCGAGCTCTACTCGAACCCGGCGGATGCGTTTGTTGCCGATTTCATCGGGCGGGTGAACATGTTCGCCCCCATCGGCGTCAGCCCGGGTGAGCGGGGAACGACCGTGATGACGTCCGAGCTCGGCACCATCGATCTGCCGCAGGCCGCTCCACCCGGCGCCGCTCCTGCCGATCTGCGCCTGGCCATCCGGCCCGAGAAGATCCGTGTGTCCTTGTCCGAGCCTGCATCTCGCGGAACGCAATTGCAGGGGCGGCTGGGCGACGTTGCTTTCCAGGGCGATCATTCGATTGTCGAGGTGCGCCTGCAGGATGGCGTCGGCCTCACCGCCTATGCCGATGACGCGCAGACCGCGGCCCTTTCGGCGGCGGAGGAGAACACCCCGATCTGGTGCGACTGGTCCCCATCCGACATGCTGCTGCTGCCCCGCGGTGGACTCGATTAGGCCGCGCGGATGGCCCATTTCGACCGTGCGGAATACGACCGGCGCCGCGCCCGGGCCGAGCAGGCGCTGGCGCAACAGGGCCTCGACGCCGTCCTGCTTTTCGCGCCGGAAAGCCAATATTGGCTGACGGGTTATGACACTTTCGGCTTTGCGATGTTTCAATGCCTGGTGCTGACGGCGGCGGGCGAGACCCACCTGTTGACCCGTATGCCGGATCTGCGCCAGGCGCGCCATACCTCCATCCTGGCGGAAGATCAGATCCATATCTGGACCGAGGTCGAGGGTGCCAATCCGGCCGATAATCTGAGCGATCTATTGAACGCGCTGGGCCTCGCGGGCAAGCGCGTCGGGATCGAAACCGATACGGCGGGTCTGACGGCGCGCAACTACCAGCGGGTGATCGCGGCCCTGGGGGAGGGGCTGGTCGAGGCCTCCGACCTGGTCCGGACGCTGCGGCGGGTGAAATCGCCGGCCGAGATTGCCTGCCATCGCCGCGCCGCCGCCCTTTCGGATAACGCGCTCGATGCGGCGATTTCCGGCACGCGGGCCGGCGCGTTCGAGGGTGATATCCTGGCGGAGATGCAGGGCGCGGTGTTTCGTGGCGGCGGGGATTATGCGGGGAACGAGTTCATCATCGGCTCGGGCCAGGGCGCGCTGCTCTGCCGTTATTACTCGGGCCGCAGACATCTGGACCCACAGGATCAACTAACGCTGGAATGGTCCGGCGCCTATGCGCGCTATCACGCTGCGATGATGCGCACGCTGGTGGTCGGCCGCGCCAATGAAGCCCAGCGCCGGATGCACGCAGCGACGGTTGAGGCATTGCAGGCCTGCGAGGACGCGATCCGCCCGGGCGAGCCCATGGGGACTGTCTTCGACGCCCATGCGCGGATCTTCGATGCCCATGGGCTGGGCCACGCCCGGCTGCAGGCCTGCGGCTATGGCATGGGCGCGGTTTACAACCCGATCTGGGTCGACTTCCCGATGTTCTATCAGGGCAATCCGACCCTGATGCAGGCTGATCAGGTTTTCTTTCTGCATATGATCCTGATGGACAGCGAAGCGGGGCTGGCGATGTGCTGGGGGCATTCGGTCCTGGTGACGGAGCGCGGGGCGGAACGGCTCTCGCGTTCGAGCCTCGATCTTGTAGAGCGCTGATCCGCAGGATCGGCGAGAAGGCCGCTCTTGCCTGAGACCGCCCGGGTCTGGCAACAGGGGACACGCGCGCGGTCCCTGTCGCGCCCGGTATTGAGAGGCAGACCATGTGGCAGTTCTGGGTTGATCGCGGCGGCACCTTCACCGATATCGTCGGGCGCGCGCCGGATGGCACGATCCGCACCCACAAGCTGCTGAGCGAAAACCCCGGGCGCTATGCCGATGCCGCCGTCCAGGGCGTGCGCGATCTGCTGGGCCTGAATGCGCAGGATGCGATCCCCGCCGGGACCATCGATGCGGTCAAGATGGGCACGACCGTTGCCACCAATGCGTTGCTGGAGCGCAAGGGCGACCGCACGCTGCTGCTGATCACGCAGGGGTTCCGTGACCTGCTGCGCATCGGCTACCAGAACCGCCCGCGCCTGTTCGATCTGAAGATCGTTTTGCCGGAGTTGCTGTACCAGGATGTGGCGGAGGTCGTGGAGCGGCTGGATGCGACCGGCGCCGTAGTCACGCCGTTAGAGGAGGCCGGCGCCCGCACCGCGCTGCAAGAGGCGTTCGACCGGGGCATCCGTTCGGTCGCCATCGCATTCCTGCACGGCTATATCAACCCCGATCACGAGGCACGCGTGGCCAAAATTGCGGCTGAGATCGGGTTTACCCAGATCTCTACCAGCCACCAGACCTCTCCCCTGATGAAGCTTGTCAGCCGGGGGGACACGACGGTGGTCGATGCCTATCTAAGCCCGATTCTACGCCGCTATGTCGCCCAGGTGCGCGGCGCCTTGGGCGGCGAGACGCGGCTGATGTTCATGCAGTCGAATGGTGGGCTGACCGATGCGGGCTTGTTCCAGGGCAAGGATGCAATCCTGTCCGGACCTGCGGGCGGTGTGGTCGGCATGGCCAAGACCGCGGGGCAGGCGGGGTTTGAGAAGCTGATCGGCTTCGATATGGGCGGCACATCGACGGATGTCTGCCACTATGCCGGCGCCTATGAGCGCAGCTTCGAAACCGAGGTCGCGGGCGTGAGGATGCGCGCGCCGATGATGAACATCCACACTGTGGCGGCTGGCGGTGGTTCGATCCTGACGTTTCGCGATGGGCGCTTTCAGGTCGGACCGGAGAGTGCCGGGGCCGATCCTGGCCCCGCCTGCTATCGCAATGGCGGACCGCTTACCGTGACGGATTGCAATGTCATGCTGGGCAAGTTGCAGCCCGCGCATTTCCCCGCGGTTTTCGGCCCCGATGGCGATCAGCCGCTGGATACCGATGTGGTCGGCGAGAAGTTTGCCGCGTTGTCAGCCGAAATTGCCGAGGCAACTGGCGAGCCGCCCATGGCGGTCGAGGCGGTTGCCGAGGGGTTCCTGCGCATCGCGGTCGAGAACATGGCCAACGCGATCAAAAAGATCAGTGTCGAGCGCGGCTATGACATCACCCGCTATACCCTCAATTGCTTTGGCGGGGCGGGGGGGCAGCATGCCTGCCTGGTTGCCGATGCGCTGGGGATGGAGCGGGTGTTCCTGCACCCCTATGCGGGAGTGCTTTCAGCCTATGGCATGGGGCTCGCCGATATCCGCGCGTTGCGGGAGCGCCAGTTCGAAGCGCCGGTAGAGGAGACCGCCAAGGCGGGTGACGTGCTGGACGCGCTGGCCGCCGAAGCGCGGGCCGAAGTCGAAGGCCAAGGCGTAGATCCCGGTGCCATCCGTCTCGAGCGCCGGGCGCATATCCGCTACAAGGGCTCGCATCAGGCTTTGGAGGTCGATTTCGGGACCGAAGCCGAGATGCGTGCGCGATTCGATGCGGCCCACAAGGCGCGCTTTGGCTTTGCCGCGGGCGACCGCGTTCTGCTGATCGAGGCACTGGCTGCGGAGGCCATCGGCGGAGCTGAAGATGTCTCGGACGCCGAGATGCCGGGTTGCGCCGAGGCGGGCGAGATCGACCTGGTTGACATGACGGTCGAGGGCACCTCGCATCAGACCCCTCTCTATGACCGGGATCAGATGGCGCCGGGACAGGTGCTGGATGGCCCGGCGATCATCAAGGAGCGGACGGCGACCACGATTGTCGAGCCCGGCTGGCGGGCCGAGCTCAACCAATGGGGTCATCTGATCCTGACCCGCGCCACACCGCGCGAGAAGCGCGAGGCCGTGGGCACCAGTGCGGATCCTATCCTGCTGGAGGTGTTCAACAACCTATTCATGTCGATTGCCGAGCAGATGGGCGCGACGCTCCAGAACACCGCCTACAGCGTGAATATCAAGGAACGGCTGGATTTCTCCTGCGCACTGTTTGACCCCTCGGGCGGTCTGGTGGCCAATGCGCCCCATGTGCCGGTGCATCTGGGCAGCATGTCCGAGGCCGTGCGCACGATCATTCGGCTGAACCCGGATATGGCACCGGGCGATGTCTATGTCCTGAACGCGCCCTTCAACGGCGGCACTCATCTGCCGGATGTCACCGTGATCACGCCGGTTTGGGACGAGGCTGGGGGCCAGGTTCTCTTCTATGTCGGCTCGCGCGGGCATCATGCGGATATCGGTGGGCGTACTCCCGGTTCCGCCCCTCCGGACAGCCGTCATATCGACGAGGAAGGCGTGCTGATCGACAATTTCAAGATGGTCGACCGGGGCAGATTTCTCGAGGCGGAGACGCGGGCGCTTCTGGCCTTCGGCCCCTATCCCTGCCGCAATATCGAGGAGAACATGGCCGATCTGGCGGCCCAGGTGGCGGCCAACGAGACCGGCGCGCGCGAGGTGCGCAAGATGGTGGCGCAGTTCGGCCTCGACGCCGTCCAGGCCTATATGCGCCACGTCCAGGACAATGCGGAGGAGAGCGTGCGCCGGGTGATCGGCGCACTGAAGGACGGCTCCATCGCCTACGAGCTGGACAACGGCGATCGCATTCGGGTGCAGGTCAGCGTGGACCGCGATGCGCGCGAGGCGGTGTTGGACTTCACCGGCACGCCCGGCAATCCGCTGAATTACAATGCGCCTTTGGCGGTTTGCCATGCCGTCGTGCTCTATGTCTTCCGCACATTGGTGGGAGCCGAGATCCCGTTGAACGAGGGGTGTTTCAAGCCGCTAAGGATCATTGCGCCCAAGGGCTCGATGTTGAATGCGCAATACCCCTCCGCCGTTATCGCCGGGAATACCGAGGTCAGCCAGCTTACCTGCAATGCGTTGATGGGCGCGCTGGGCGTTATGGCTGGCAGCCAGTCGACCATGAACAACTTCATCTGGGGCAATGATCGCCTGCAGAATTACGAGACGATTTGCGGCGGGACCGGCGCAGGACCGGGCTTTGACGGATGCTCGGCCGTGCAGACCCATATGACAAACACGCTGATGACCGACCCGGAGGTGCTGGAGCATCGTTTCCCGGTTCGGTTGGAGGAGTTTTCGATCCGCCGAGGTTCGGGCGGGGCAGGGCGCTGGCATGGCGGGGATGGGATCACGAGGCGCCTGCGGTTCCTGGAGGCGATGACGACGACCACGCTCTGCTCTCACCGCCGGGTGCCGCCCTTTGGCGGCGATGGCGGTGCGCCGGGCGATGTGGGTCGCGAATGGGTGATCCGCGCCGATGGCACGAAAACCCGCCTGCAGGGCAATGACCGCTGCGAGGTGGAGCCGGGCGATGTCTTTGTGATGCAAACCCCCGGTGGGGGCGGCTGGGGCGCGCCCTAGCCGCAGGCCGCACGTTTCTCCTCGAAGAATGCAGCGTCCATCGCGGGGGGCAGGCGTTCGGCCTCCGTCACCACGCCGCGCTTGCCGTCGCCGATGGCGTTGCGGTGCTCCCACACCAGATCGCCCGCTGGCGTCAGTTCCAGCACGCGGCCCTCGAAGGAGGAGATCACCAGCGCGTTGCCGTTTGGCAGGATCTGCTGCGAGCCCATAACATTGGTGAAATAGGCCGCGTCCCCCTCGCCCCGGTAAAGCTCGCGATAGGAGGCGAGATCGCCTTGGTCCGTGACTGTCATCTCCAGCACGCGGCTGCGCTGGGGCTCCTCGCCCGTTTCCATGTTCCGGTTGTCGAAGACGACGTAGGAGTTTCCGGAAGTGAAATCCGGGTCGTGCTGGCGCAGGAACATGCCCGTGGCGCGGTGTTTCAGCTCCATCGTCTCCGGATCCACCACAACCACCGTGTTGATGTTGCGCATCGAAACGATCATGTCGCCGGGCTTGAAGTAGCCGGGTTCCATATCCGCCGGGAAGAAATCCACATCGTTCAGATGTGTGATGTCTCCGACGACCCGGGTCGACTTGTTCGCCAGCGTTCCCATGAAGGCAAGGCCCATCAGGTCGTTTTCGAGCAGCAGGTCCAGCACGGAAAGCGTGCGCCGGATCGTGCCATCGGGGGCGATCTGCTGATAGGTGTCCTCGTTCAACCGGCCGCCGAAATTCGGATGGCGGGTCCGGAAGGCCTGGCTGTGAAAGGTTTCCGCGCCGACCCAGATGTCACCGTCATTGTCGATATTTACGAAGTGGTGCCCCAGATTGGCGTGCTTCCACATCACAGTGCTGCAGGCATCGACGCGGACGGTCGACAGATGCTCGAAGTTGAACACCAGGCTGGCATCGGGCAGCACGCGTACCCCGTGCATCGTGGTTCCCGGCTGGCGTTTGGGTTGGCGTCCCTTTGGGAAGCCGCTGCCATCGGGCCAGATCTCGAACCAATCGGTGCGCCATTGGTGCAGAACGCTGCCATCTGGGGCGTGGATCCGTGCGGTGTTCAACAGATCCTCGCCAACCGAGACGACCAGTGTCGCGCCGGGCTGCATCCGGCCCGCGTCGTAAACCTGGAATCTTGGGCCATCGCCGGGGATGTTCACCTCGGGCTGCGGCCGGGTGAGGTCCTTGTAGGTCCGTTCGGCCACTTTTAGCGCCTTGCCGATCTGCGCACCCGGAAACCAGCCATAGATCGCCGAGGCCGCGCCATAGCCCAGCAGCAGACCCACGGCTGAGAGGATGAAGATCAGCCGCGAAACCCGGTCGGAATTGGCGCTCATGGAAACCCTCGCTTGTTCAGTCGTAAGCGCGCACTATGCCGCGATTCCCGCACGCCGGAACACCTCTTTCGGGCTTCAGTGTGATTTGCGTTCCGTGGGCGGGTTTGAGACAAGTAACAAAATAAGAACTGAGCCAGGGACGACATGGATACCGCCGAGGCCATACTTGGATTTGTCAGCCTGTGGGGCGGCGCGGGGGCCGTGGTCGCGTTGCTGTTTCTGACCATCGGGATCGACCGGATCGACGAGGACGCACGTGGTGCCTATGTCTTTCGTCCCCTGCTCATCCCGGGCATTCTGCTGATCTGGCCGCTCGTCCTCTGGCGGTGGCTGTTACTGGAGACGGGCCGCGACAACTGGCTGAAGCGCCATGCGCCGCCGCGCCGCGCCCATATGAAGGCGGCCTTGGCGATGGCTGTTCTGGCACCGGCGATTTTCATCGCAGCACTGGTAATCCGCCAGACCTGGCCCGCCGACTACACGCCGACCCAGCTCGCTCCGCCGGAGGCACGGCCATGAGCGTCAAATACATCCCCGTTCAGTGGAACCAAAACAAGTGGTTCTATGACGCCATTTTGCTGCTGGCGGTGGGGCTTTATCTCTGGGCCTTCATTCACTGGACGCCGGACGCGCTCGGCCATGAACGTTCGATCAATCCGCAGGTTCATAATGCGCGAGCCTTCGGCTCCTGCGCTTTTCTTATGATGACTGTGATCCTCTGTATCGGGCCACTGGCGCGGCTGGATCGGCGATTTCTGCCGTTGCTCTATAATCGGCGCCATTTCGGGGTGTTGACGGTTTTCGTCGCCATCACCCATGCGGGATACATCGTCGATTGGTATTTCGCCTTTTCGAAGTCCGACAAGTACGAGGCGTTGCTGTTCTCGAACACCGCCTACGGGCAGTTGCTGGGTTTCCCGTTCGAGGCGTTTGGGATTTTCGCCCTGCTTTGTCTCGCCATCCTGGCGGCCACCAGTCACGATTTCTGGATGAAGTTCCTGACCCCGCGTGTCTGGAAGGGGCTGCATTACATGATCTATGCCGCCTATATCGCGGTCGTCGCGCATGTCTCGCTGGGGGTGGTTCAGGATCTGCAGAACCAGACTTTTGCCTATGTCGTCGCCGTGTCGGTTCTGCTGGTCGTCGGCCTGCATCTGGCTGCCGCATGGCACGAGCGTATGCACGGCGACCCGCTCGCCGATGCGGCGAATTGGGAAGGGGTCTGTCATCTGAACGATCTTCGCGAGGGGTTTGCCAAGGTTGCTCGGCTCTCGAACGGGCAGCGCGTGGCGGTCTTTCTGAACAGGGGCACGCTGTCCGCCATCTCGAACGCCTGTGCGCATCAGAACGGTCCACTGGGCGAGGGGCGCATCGTTGACTGCCTGGTCACCTGCCCGTGGCACGGCTTCCAGTATGACGTGACCAACGGGCGCTCGCCCGCGCCGTTCACGGAAAAGGTGCCGACCTATCGCGTGCGCCTGCAGAACGGCATCGTGTCGGTCGATCCGAATGCGAATGCGCCGGGCACCTATGTCGAACCTGTGGAGGTGACCTGATGCCAGACGATCGCGACGGTCCCTACTTCATTGGCTTTCTTCCTGCGCCGAGGGCGCTGCGCGGGTTCCTGCTGGCCTGCGCATTGGTCATCGTGGCGATTTTCGCCGGCGTGAGCTGGCTGATTGGCGCGACCCAGGACGATCCGGGCCCAGGTGCATTTCGCTTTGACTATGGCCGTCAGACGATCACGGGGGTGGTGGAGTTGATGCCTTATCCCCTGATGCGCGTGACAGAGGGGTCCGAGCACATCCCCACCGGCCACACCATCATGCTCTCGGCCGGGGGCAAGCGTGGGTTGATGCCGCGGGCGGCGCCTCTGGACGGACAGCTTGCGGTGGCGTCGGGCGTGATCCTGTCGCGGGGCGATCTGGACATGCTGCAATTGCGCGGCGGTACCAACGGGTTGAAACCGGCGGAGGGCGAAGCGCCGGAGGTCGAGACCGAGCCCTTGGGGCGTTGGCGGATCGCGGGTGAGATCTGCGACGGCAAATGCCTGGTCGGCGCAATGCGCCCCGGGCGCGGGCTGGCGCACAAGGCTTGCGCCAATCTCTGCATCGTTGGGGGGATCCCGCCGGTCCTTGTCTCGACCCAGCCGATCGACGGGTCGGAGTTCCTGCTGGTTGCGGGGCCGGATGGCGGGGCCATGCCCGATCCGCTCTACGATCATGTCGGGGCCTTCATCGAGATCGAGGGCGAGGTCGAGCGCCGCGGCGATCTGCTGGTGTTTCGCGCCGATCCTGACAGTGTGAAGGTGTTCTGATGTTCGGCAGTATCATGGGCCGCATTCTGGGCGTTGCCCTGGCCGCCGTTCTGGCGGCGATCCTGTTCTATCTCTCGCGGTTCTGGTTCCTGGATCTATGGCCGCGCGAGGGGCTTCTGGGATGGGAGGCATTGCCGCCCCGGGGCAGCCTGACCGCGTCGTGGCTGCGCGGTACGCCCTTTGCACCGTTCGAACTTGTACTCTGGGCCGTGGGCGCGTTCTTGTTGCTCAGCGCGGTGGAGAAGCTGGTGTCCCTGATCCGGCGTTGAGCGATCAGACCCAGCCGAGGCGGACAATCAGCACAGCAACTAGATAGAAGCACATGGTCAGGCCGATCAGCAGACCCACCGGGAAGTAGATGCGTTGATCCAACGCCGCCCAGCCCGTACTGCGCCCGCGATTATAGCGATAGATCATCCAGTGGACGATGAGCCCGACAATCGCCAGTGCCACCCAAAGAAGCAGCACATGCGCTACATCCTGTGGCGCCACGAACGGCACCAGCGCTGCAGTCAGCTTCATATCGCCACCGCCCACGGTTCCGTTGCTGAGAGAGAACAGGACGAAGCCCACGACCAAGGCGATGGCCGAGTAGCCGAGGCGCCAGAAGAATGTCTCGAGCGGCAGGCCCCAGAGCCCGGTCACGATGAAGGTGGCGAAGACACCAAGAACGATCCAGTTAGGGATCCTTAGCGAGCGAACATCGATATAGCACGCAGCCAGCATCAGTGGGATCAGCGCCGCTGTCGCCGCGATCAGCGCAGGGGTTTCGAACATTAATTCTCGACCTTGCCATCCAGCGCTGCCAGCCGGTCGGCGGCGGCGGCGTAATGCTGCGGGTGAGTGTCGACCGCAGCGGCGAAGAGCCCCCGCGCCTGGCGCAGGTCGCCCTGGCGGGTTGCGATCAGGCCCAGATTGTTCAGCAGGGTCGCGCGCTCGGTCTCGGTCATCGGCACCAGCGGCAGGTTGTAATCTCCCTGCAGTCCGCGCGTGATCGCCAGGTTGTTCTTGGCGCTGAACAGCCGTGAGTTATAGGACAGCGCGCGCTCGAACACCTGACCGGCCTTGTCCAGATCGCCGCGCGACATATGGCTGACACCCCAGTTGTTCAACACATCCGCCGGGTTGGTCGCCAGTGTCTCGGCCCTCGCATAGGCCGCGTCGGCCGTGTCCCACTGCTGGTCATTGTCCGCCACCATCGCACTCAGCAGATGCCGGCGCGAGGTGTTGAGGCCCGGCGGCAGGCTGGTGTTGACGGACTTCACCTCTTCCCACTTCCCGAGCCGCACGGCCACGAAACCATAGGCCAGACGGTCCGCGGGTTCGGCCTGGTTGAGAGCGATCATCTCCTGATAGACCCGCGCGGATTCCGGGTAACGCTTGGCGCGGTTGAGCGAGATCGCCAGGCCGCGGCGCAGGTCCGCGCGCTCCGGCTCGCGCGCAAGCGAGGACTGGAAGTAGTTCACGCTGTATTCCGGATCGCCCGCGGTCAACAGCAGGTCATTCAGACCCGCATCGTCGATCACGTTCTGGCCGAGTGGGTCTTTCACCTCGTCGAAGTTCCGGGTGCAGGCGCCCAGGGCGACCAGCGCGGCCATCAGGACCAGTACCGGTTTCTGCGTTCTCATCCGTTTCACTCCGTCGGTTCGGGTTCCTGACCCAGATCTTGTGCCGAAACGGCAGTCTGGCTCAAGCTGTATTCGTCCGTGCCGATACGCACAAGCCTGTGGCTTTGCACGATACCGGCCTCGTTGGCGTCGATCTCGGCGACTGTCAGATTGGCCAGCCGCAGATTGTGCTGCGCGATTTCGCTGGACCCCGAGGAAATCGCGTAAGCCGACTGAAACGCCTGCTTCGCCTCGTGGTAGCGTGCGCGCCGAAATAGTATGACACCAAGATTATTATGCGCCATCACAGAGTTAGGAGCAAGTTTTAAAGCACGTTCGAAAAAAGACTGTGCGACGTTCAGATGTCCTTGACCTTCTTCCGCCAGGCCGACACCTGTCAGTGCCTCGGCCGTGACACCGCCGAGATTGATTGCCGAGATGAATTGCTTCTTCGCTTCGCCATATTCGCCCAAGCGGAGGAAGGTGCGGCCCTGCTCCAGGGCGGCCTGGCCGTTAGCGGCCTCGACACGGTCGGGGGCCTGCAGTGCTGCAAAAGGGTTCTCTCGTGCATCGCAAGCGGCGAGGACGCCGAACAGGGCAACTGTCAGAGAACGCCGGATGCGGTGGGCCATCGGAGGGGTGTGAGGCTTTTCCATCTGCCGCACGACGCGGATCAGAACCCGCTCAGCGCGCGGATGATCTGAATGAAGGATGGCCCGACCAGGATCAGGATCAGCGGTGGCACCGTGAAGGCCATGGTGCCCAGCGTCAGTTTGGTTGGCAGGACGTTGGCCTTTTCCTCCGCCCGCATCAGGCGCTTGTCGCGCATCTCGGCGGCATAGACGCGCAGCGCCTGGCTGACCGAGGTCCCGAAGGCCTGGCTCTGAATAAGGACGGTCACGAAGGAGCTGATATCGTTCACAGCGCAACGCGCTGCAAAATCGCGGAGCACGCTGACGCGATCCTTGCCCGCACGGAATTCGTCGGAGACGATGTTCAACTCCTCGGACAGCGGCGTGGACGAGCTCGCCATCTCGAGGCCGACACGGGCCATGGCTTGGTCGAGGGACTGACCGCCCTCCATACAGACCAGCATCATGTCCATCGCATCGGGGAAAGCGTTCTCGATCAGCTCACGCCGGGTCTCGATCTGACGGCGCACCCAGTAGATCGGGAAGAAATAGCCGAAGAGGCCCATCATGGCTGTGATGGCCATGCCGACCGTGAAGTCGGGGTTTTCCGGCCGGATGATGAAGATCAGAACGCCGAAGAACAGGAAGCCCAGTCCCAGCGCCGCACGCGCGAAATAGTAGACCCGGACGGCGGAGGCGTCCTTGTACCCGGCCGAGCGCAGAAGTTTGCGCGTCTCGCTCAGTTCCCCCTCGCTGGAGGGTTGCAGATATTCGCCCAGGCCCTTCAGTTTGCCGTCATCGTTTTCCTGGCGCAGCGTGACCAGATCGGCATCCAGCCGTGCTTCCTTGAACGAGAACCGCTCCAGCGGGTCCTTGCGCTTTTTGAAGACAATCGGAATGGCCACGATGGCCAGCAGAACCCCGACCAGCGCGATGGCATAGAAGGGACCGGCGGGTCCGTAGGATTCGATCAGCGACGCCCAGAATCGGCCCAGCAGCCCCTGCTCCGCAACCTCGGATGCGATATCGGCCGTTACCTGATTGAAAGAACCCTCAGCCATCCCTCACACCTTGATGTTGACCAGCGCGCGCATGAAAAAGATGTTAATGATCAGCAGGACGAAAGTCGCGATTGCGCCTGGAATGAACAGGTGATGGTCGGCCACATCGTTATAGTAGTTCGGCGACACGACCTGAACGAGCAGCAGCGCAACGATCGGGAAGATCGACAGGAACCAGCCGGACCAGCGGGCCTCGGCGGTGATCGCCTTCACCTTTCGGAACAGCTTGAACCTTGCCCGGATCACCTTGGAGAGGCCGTCCAGAACCTCCGCCAGATTACCACCTGATGTGGCCTGAATGTTGATAGCGATCGCGAAGAATTTGAGATCGGGCACCGGGATGCGGTTGACCAATCGGTCCAACGCCTCGCCCAGGGCCATGCCGTATGTCGCTTCGTCCGAGATCATTCCGAACTCGGTCCCCAGCGGATCGGCCATTTCGCGTGCGACGATGCCGACCGCCGCGTTGATCGGGTGGCCGACTTTCAGGCTCCGAACCATCAGGTCCAGGGCATCCGGCAATTGTTCCTCGAACGTCGCGATGCGCTTCTTGGCCTTGCTGCGCAGCCGCAAATAGAGCGCGCCATAAGCGACGACGATGGCCACGACCACGCGGATCGGGGCCGCCGCACCGGTGAACAGCGTCAGCAGAACGAAGGACACGAAAATCAGCGCGATCAGTGCGACGACCATCATCACCGGTTTGATGTCGATATTTGCGAGCCGCGCCTGCTCCAGCAACGGCCCGATCACGGGGATCTTGATGGCCTGTTTCGTCCCATCGCGCTCCTGACGCAGGATCGAGAGCACTTCTTCGGTATCGCGGCCCTCCTGAAGCAGGGCAAGACGGCGGTTGACCTTCTTCTCGCGCTTCAGCGTCTTGCCAAAGGCGATCAGATAGGCCCCCTCGACCATCGCGAGGAGACCGATGAAGATCAGGGCGTAAATCAGCGGCTGGAACAGCATCGGTTTTCTCGTCCTTCCTCAGCAGATCACAGATCCGGCCGGAACAGGCTTGCGGGCAACTCGTAACCCCATTGGGTGAACTTGTCGGTATATTGTGACCGAATTCCGGTCGCCACGTAACGGCCACGGATCTTCCCGCTGCCATCCGTGCCCTGGCGGTCGAATTTGAAGATTTCCTGCATGGTGATCACATCGCCCTC